>NZ_BSSY01000007.1:0-468264 GCF_030269225.1 Actinoplanes sp. NBRC 101535
CGCAGCGAACATCACCACCGTGATCACATGGTCCATCTTCCGACGCCGCCACCAAAACGCTGCCAGGACCAGCCACTACGAACGACAAGCCCTCACCGAACCCTGAAACGGATCTCCTGCTGGAGTATTAAAGCGTCGCGATCAGCGACAATGGTCGGCAATGCGCAACTCGCCGCGATGGCCAAAGGTGCAAGCTGTGCTACAAGCAACAGTTTCACCGCCGACACCGTGGTCCTGATGGCGGACGGCAGCACCAAGGCGATCGCCGATGTGCGCGTCGGCGACCTGGTCCTCGCCACCGATCCGGAAACCGGCGAGACCCGCGCGGAAGAGGTCACCGCGCTTATCGTCGGCAGCGGTTCCAAAAACCTGGTCAAGGTCACCATCGACGGCGGTGAAGGATCTGATACCGCCGAGGTCATCGCGACCGACAAGCATCCCTTCTGGGTCTCCGGTCTGAACGAGTGGGTCGACGCCACCGATCTGCGGGCCGGCCAGTGGCTCCGAACCGGTACCGGCACGCGGGTCCAGATCACGGCACTTGAACGCTGGGTAAACCCGCAAGTAACCGTCCACAACATAACCGTCGATGACCTTCACACGTACTATGAGCTATTCCGCGCAACGTCTCGGTTGCTGTCCGTAGCTGGCGAGATGCGTAGAAAGTCGGAGACGCGCCGGATGATCACGGCTACGTAGGAACGGCGCAGGACCTCGATAAGAAGGTGGCCTCCTACAGCTCAACTTCATAGAGGTCCTGCGCCGACGATGAGCGTCACATACACCGCTGTCCTGCCGGTACGCGAACACACCGTGGACGTACTCGCCGGACTGCTCACCACCGAACGCGCCCGCCGCGGCACCCGTGCCGGAACCCGGTCTCTGACCTGCCGTGACCAGGCGATACTGATCCTGCGCTGGTTCCTCGACGGCACCCGGATGCGGCAACTCGCCCGAGACAACGCGATCAGCCTCTCCACCGGCTACGACTACCTACACGAAGGCATCGATGTCCTCGCCGCCCGGTCACCGAGCCTGCACGGCGCCCTACTCGCGGCGAAAGCCGCTGGCCATGACTACGTGAACATCGACGGAATCCTCGTGGAGACCGACCGCTGCCGCACCCCGGGCCCGACCGCGGGCGTCGATCTGTGGTGGTCCGGCAAACACGACAACCACGGCGGCAACGTCCAGGTCGTCACCGTGCCCGACGGCTGGCCGATCTGGACCTCCGACGTGCGGCCCGGCCGCGAACACGACACCACCGCGGTCCGCACTCACGCCGAGATCCTGCCCGCCCTCACCACCGCCGGCACAGACCTGCGCACCCTCGGCGACCTGGGCTACGAAGGCGAGTCCGGCACCATCACCGTCGCATTCAAGAAGCCGAAGAACGGCAAGCTCAACCTCATCCAGCAGCAGCTCAACAAGGCCCACAACAGCCTGCGCGCCATCGGCGAACGCGGCAACTCGCTCCTCAAGATGACCTTCAAGGCACTACGCAACGTCAGCCTCAACCCCTGGCGCATCGGCAAGATTACCGCCGCCGCGCTGGCCATCCTCCACATCGAGCACAACCGCACCGCATGACCACCGTCAGTAGTCAAAAACTTGCGCGGAATGGCTCTATGTGCTCGCTGGCAACTCCCCGGTGCTCGTGCACAACACAGGTGCCTGCCCGCGCCTGTGGATGGACCCGAAAAAGGTAAACCATCACTTTGAACACGCCCTCGATTTCGGCGTAGCAGGTAAGGCTACGAATGAGACGCGAGCGCACTTCTTGGCGAGAATTCAGGAGTTCGTAAAGGCCGCTGGTACAATCTCATTCCGAGGCACCTTCCGTGGGCAGAAGGCCATCCACTATGTCGACCCAGAAACGGGGCTCCACGCCTCTTATACCGCCGATGGGGCCGACATTGGGAAGTATTTGGGTGGATGGAAGTCGGAGCCTTCTACGGATCAGTTCACCTACCTCATGCGGGACGGTGTGCTTTAGTGGAGGAAGTACATGGATCAGGACATATTCCTCGAGATCAAGCTAACGGCAGATGAAGGACTTGTTCTTTCTGACTGGCTCTATAATTTACAGGATCGGGACCTG
This sequence comes from Actinoplanes sp. NBRC 101535, assembly GCF_030269225.1. Lineage (NCBI taxonomy): Bacteria > Bacillati > Actinomycetota > Actinomycetes > Micromonosporales > Micromonosporaceae > Actinoplanes > Actinoplanes sp. NBRC 101535. The sequence goes on from NZ_BSSY01000007.1 coordinate 2,102, forward strand.
CTGCTGGATGATGAGGCGGTTCGGACGCCACTCCGTCGAATTGGGGCGGCGTTGGAGAAGAAATTGGTGGCAGTGTTCGCCCCGGACTACACTGAGCGAGTCGAAGCCGCCAGGCGGCGACTTATTTCTGATCTTGACTAGCTAGCTTATTTGGTTGGCTAGCGATCGTCCTGCGACGAATTTGATGAGCGGGAACGCTATTCGTCTGGCCGCCATGTGGCACCCCGGTTGCGTTGAGTAGCCGGGGTGCACGCCATGTGTGCAGGCGGCCGTGGCTGCGTGTCGACGTTGCCGTCAAAGCAGGCGGAAGTCGAAGTTCGACTCCTCGGCCTCGTCGAACATCGCCTGGTCCATCGGCCGGATGCTGACGTCCCAGGACTGCGGTGCGGCCCAGTGGGTCATCTGCACGTAGAACGCGTCCCGTGGCCCGGCCTGCGCCACCGCGGTCAGGAAGCGCAGGCCGTCCTGCACCGGGAAGTCGAGGAACGCCCACCCGCGGCGCGACTCGACGTAGGAGGCCATGTGCGGCAGCTTCTCCAGCCAGCTGACGTTGCTCTCGCCGGCGTCCTGGCAGCTGGTGAAGGTCTGGAAACCGTTCCGCCAGATCGCCTCGACCGCCGGCGCCAGCAGTTCGTCGATCTCCGCGCTGCGCTGACCGACCTGGACCGTACGCACGGGATGAACATTCGTCACGGCAGCAGGGTACCGGCTTCGATCTTGAGAGTGGCGCGACCGGGCAGGGCGGGCCAGGTCAGCGGGCTGCGGCGGCGGCCAGTGCGGAGCGGATCAGTTCCAGGAGGCGGCCTGCGTCGTCGTCGGGGTAGTCGATCCGGGCGTTGCCCGTGGCCAGCAGCACGGCGGCCAGCTGCGGGTGCTGGGTGAACTTGGCGCGCAGCACAGTGTGCATCGCGGCCATCCGGATCAGGGGCCAATCCGGGCGCGGTGGGCCCGCAACGGCGATCTTCTCGGCGTCGAACACGAAGGGTTCCGCGGCCATCCGGGCCCGCGCGTCGTCGTTCGTGACCGCCCGCGACCAGTAGGCGTGGCCCGCTGACGGGTATGTCCGGTCGTCGAGGGTGACGGGCACCGGGTACTCGTTGTGCAGGCAGATGTCCGTCGGCGGGGCAGGCCACTCGGCCGGGACCCGGTCCAGCGTCACGGCCGGGCGCTGTGCCACGGCGGGCTCGAGGCGTGGCCTGCGGGCGAAGTACTCCAGCGCCGTGGCGTGATCCGACTCGGTCACCAGTTCGCCGTGGTCTTCCACCTCGCCGACCGGGGTGCAGAGGATCCGCACCGGCTCGTCGTCGACGTCCGGGTCGGGGAGCACGGCCGGCCGCCAGTATTCGCTGACTGCCAGGTATGCCGTGCGCAGCGCCGTCCGGTCCTGCTCGGTGCGGCTCTCCAGGAACCGGTCCAGGGCCAGCCGGCACCGCCGGATCGAGTCGGGCCTGCCGTTCAACTCGTCGATCGCGTCGGCCACCTCGGTGAGCAGATCCTCGGCGTTGGTCCCCATGGCCGCGTGCTCGACGTCCCAGAGCGTCAAGTCGTGGGCGTACACGTCCGCGCCCGGCTTGAATGTGGTGACGATCCGTCCCCGGTCGAGGAGTTCTCGGAGGCCGTCGAGGTCCGTCCAGTCTCCCCAGCAACGCAGCGCCCCGTCCGCGAAGATCAGCAGGTCGGTGGAGAAGTAGTTGCCGCCGTTATTGATGAACACGGAACGCCAGGTGCCCTCGATCCGCTCCCCGTCGATCATGCGGTAGGTCAGGTTGCTCAGCGTCACCCGCCGAGTTTAGGGACATCGACGGGACGCTGCTGTCGGCGTACCCCTCAGAAAGGGATCTGTCAGAGGTAATAGCGGTAGACCGGGCGGGCCACGCAGGCGGGTTTCGCCGATCCGTCGAGCTCGACGGTGAAGTCGTAGGTGGCCTGGGCGCCGCCCTGGACGTCCTCGACGCTGACCACCGTGGCGCGCAGGCGGATCTTGGAACCGACCCGCACGGGGGAGGGGAACCGGACCCGGTCCAGGCCGTAGTTGACGCCCATGCTGATGCCCTCGACCTTGAGCAACGTGCCGAACAGCGGGATGACCAGCGATAACGTCAGGTATCCGTGGGCGATCGGGCCGCCGAACGGGCCGCTCGCCGCGCGCTCGACGTCGACGTGGATCCACTGGTGGTCGCCGGTCGCGTCGGCGAAGGTGTTCACCCGCTCCTGGGTGATCTCCAGCCATTCGCCGGTGCCGAGGTCGCGGCCGGTCAGGGCGCGGAGTTCGTCGAGGCCGTTCACGGTCACAGTCTGTCGATCCATGCCCTTCAAACTCTCACAGACCGGGCCGGGACAACAGCTCACCTCCGGGGTGCTCCGGCCGATACGTCACGCATGCGACCGAGCGCCCGCCACGTCTGGTGGATCTACCTGCTCGTCGCCGGTGCCGCGGCCGCGGTGTACCTGGTGTGGCCGTTCAGCGACACCACGCGCTGGATCTACGTGGCTGTCAACGTCGCCGCCCCCTTCGCCGTGGCCGTCGGGATCCGCCGGCACGCGCCCCGCAAACGGGGCAGCTGGCGTCTGATCATGATCGGTCTGGTGCTGTCCGGGATCGGGGACGTGCTGTTCGCCGCGGGAAAGGCGCCGCCGTTCCCCTCACCCGCGGACGTGCTCTACCTTCTCGGTCATCTCAGTGTCGCCGCCGGTGTCGCGCTGCTCGCCGCGCGGGCCGGCCGGACCGCGTTCATCGACGCCGCGGTGATCGTCACGCCGCTCGCCAGCCTCGCCTGGATCCTGGTCGTCGAACCGACGACGGCGGCCGGTGGCAGCGTGACGGCCCAGTTCGTGGCGGTCACCGCCCCGGCGAACACGCTGATCGTCGTGTACTGCGCGCTCGCCCTGGCGCTCGGCATCGAGCTGCGGCCCCCGGCGGTGCGGCTGCTGCTCGGCGGGCTGCTCGCCTGGTTCGTCTCGGACGCGTTCTACACCCATCAGAGCCTGACCGGAACGTACGCCGAAGGTGGTCTGATCGATCTGGGCTGGATGTCCATGCCGATCCTGATCGCCGCGGCGGCGTTGCACCCGTCGATGTCGGCTACCACCCCGCGCCGGTCCGCACTGGGTGCGCTGACCGTCCGGCGGGCGCTGGTGCTGTTCGGCGCCGCGCTGCTGCTTCCCACCCTGCACCTGCTGTGGAGCTCGGACGACGACATGGCGCTGGTGGCCGGCTCGTGGGTGTCGATCGCGCTGGTCGCGGTCCGCCTCACCGCCCCGATCCACGAGCTGGCCCTGCGCGCCGGGCACGACGCGCTGACCGGTCTGGCCAACCGCAGTCTGCTGATGGACCGGCTGTCACTGTCGCTGGGGTCGCTGCCGACCGACGGCCGGGCCCGGGTCGGCCTGCTCTTCTGCGACCTGGACCACTTCAAGAACGTCAACGACAGTCTCGGTCACGACGCCGGCGACCAACTGCTGGTGGCGATCGCCGGCCGGTTGCGCGGCGCGGTCCGCGACTCGGACGTGGTGTGCCGGCTGGGCGGCGACGAGTTCGTGATCCTGATGCCGGGAATCACCGAGGACGACGCGACAGGTGTCGCCGACCGGGTGGCCGGCGAACTGGCCCGGCCGATGCTGCTCTCCGACGGCAGCGAGTTCTTCGCGTCGCTGTCGGTGGGGCTGCGCACCACGGCCGACCCGAACGCCGACCCGGACACCCTGCTCCAGGACGCCGACATGGCCATGTACCAGGCGAAAGCCGCCGGCCGGGGACGGATGGTCCGGTTCGACGAGCGCAGCCGGGCCGACGCCACGCAACGGCTGCGCCGCGACGCGGACCTGCGCCGCGCCCTCGCGCATCCGGGGGAGCTGTTCTGCGTCTACCAGCCGGTGTTCCGGGTCGACGACGGGACGCTGTCGTCGGTCGAGGCGCTGGCCCGCTGGCGGCACCCGGCCGAGGGGATCCTGCCGCCGGCCGAGTTCGTGCCGGTCGCCGAGGCCACCGGCACGGTGGGCCAGCTGTTCACGATCATTCTCGGTCAGGCGCTTGCCGAGCAGCGGGACTGGCACGAGCAGACCGGGCGGTGGATCCCGGTCGCCGTCAACCTGTCGCCGCGGCAGATCTCCGACGAGACGACCGACATGGTGCTGACCGCCCTGGAACTCACCGGCGCGCCGGCCGGGTCACTGACCCTGGAGCTGACCGAGACCGGACTGGCGTCCCCGGAGACGGTCGACGCGGCGCTCGGCCCGCTGCGGCGCGCGGGCGTGCAGATCGCGGTGGACGACTTCGGCACCGGCTACTCGTCGATGGCCCGTGTCGCCGACCACGGCTGGGACATCGTGAAGATCGACCGTACGTTCGTGACCGGGATCAGCCTCGACGCGTCCCGGCGCAACCTGGTCGACGCGATGGTGTCGATGGCCCACGCGCTGGGGATGATGTCGGTCGCCGAGGGCGTCGACGACCCGGCCGACCTGGCGGTCCTCGGCGAACTGGGCTGCGAGTTCGCCCAGGGGTTCGTGCTGGCGCATCCGACGGACGCGGCGGGGATCCTCGAACTGCTGCCCCGTCCGGCCATTCTCACGGGTACGTGACCCTGCGGGTGCCATACTGCCGCGCATGACGTCACGGCACCGTCCCCGCTGGTCCTTCGCGTTTCTGGCGGCGGGCGCCGCGATCCTCGTCCTGAGCCGCCGGCGCCGCACCGCCCGGACGTTCCGGTGAGCGACGACGACCGGCCGCGTTTCGTCGGCACGAACCTGAACGGCGCCCAGTTCATCGGCGCCCACCTGTCCGGCGTGGTCATGCGGGACGTCGTTCTGCACAAGGCCGACATCGACTCGCCGTGGCTGTTCGAGGACGGCAACACTCTACTGGTCAATGGCGTCGACGTGCTGCCGTTCGTCGACGCCGAACTCGATCGCCGATTCCCCGGCCGGGAACGACGCCGGGCCACCGATCCCGACGGCCTGCGTGCGGCGTGGGCTTCCCTTTCTCGTACGTGGGAAAGCACCCTGACCCGTGTCGACGCGATGCCGCCGGGCACCGCCGACGCAACGGTGAACGGGGGCTGGTCGTTCGCCCAGACGCTGCGCCACCTGGTGATGGCCACCGACACGTGGTTCCGCGGGGCCGTCCAGCGCAATCCGTACCCGTACCATCCGATCGGCATCCCGAACGGCGAGTTCGAGGCCGACGGTTACGACATGTCGGTGTTCTCCCACCCGAACCCCACCTACGCCGAGGTCCTCGCGGTCCGCGCCGAACGGTTCGCCATGGTCGGCGATTTCCTGTCCGCCGTGACGGCCCTCGAGCTGGCGTCACCGCGCCGGCATCCGTGGGCGCCGGAGGACATGACGAGCGTGCTGTCCTGCGTGCACACGATCCTGAACGAGGAGTGGGACCACCTCCGTTACGCCGTCCGCGACCTCGACGCCCTCACCACGCCGCCGCTTCGCTGAGCTCCTGCTGCCGTCACGTCCTCGCTATTGCGGCCCGGCGCCTCTGATCTATGGCGCGTCGTTGCGGCGGCGGCCGGAGGCCAGGATGCCGACGAGCCGGATGACGGTGACGAGTGCGCTCAGTGTGGTGATGTTCCACAGGGCGGTGGACAGGCCCTCCTCGCCGCCGGTGAACCACCGCAGCGGCACGTACACCACACCGACGACGGCGAAGAAGCCCACGGACGCCGCCAGTCCGCGCCAGCCGTCGCCGTGGACCGCCTCGTGCCACAGGTTCTTCATCGATACCGCCTCGCTTGCCGGTTCCACTGCCGTCGATGATCACATGTTGGCTTCTGCATGACCGAATCTGATCTGACCGGACTCAGTCCATAGTGGATCTCTGTACGCTGAGTGACCGGTGTAGGGTCGCCCACACGGGTGACGGCATCGTCTTACGGAGGCTGCTCGGTGGCACGTGATGAGGAAGAGGGTCGCGGCGTCGACCTGCAGACCGACCGGGCGCACGGCGCACGGATCTACGACTACATCCTCGGCGGCAAGGACAACTTCGCCGCGGACCGCGAGGCCGGTGAGAACTCGCTGAAGATGTGGCCCGCGCTCAAACCGCACATGCACGCCAACCGGGCCTTCATGCACCGCGTCGGCCGCTACCTGGCTGCCGAGGCGGGCATCCGCCAGTTCCTCGACATCGGCACCGGCCTGCCGACCCGGCCCAACCTGCACGAGATCGTCCAGTCGGTCGACCCGACCGCGAAGGTCGTCTACACCGACAACGACCCGCTCGTGCTCGCCCACGCGCGGGCGCTGATGCTCGGCACGACGCAGGGCAGCACCGCCTACATCGATGCGGACATGCGCGACCCGCAGACGATCACCTCCGCTCCGGAGTTCATCGAGACACTCGATCTGACGAAGCCGGTCGGACTGCTTCTGATCGCTATCGTCCACTTCATCGAGGACGACGACGAGGCGCTGAAGGTGGTCCGGCAGGTGCTCGACGTGCTGCCGTCGGGCAGCTACCTGGCGATGTCGATCGCGACCGACGAGTTCGACCCGATCCCGCTGGCCAAGGTGCAGCAGGAGTACAACCGGCTGGGCGAGACCCTGATCTTCCGGAAGCGCCCGACCGCCCTGTCGTTCTTCGACGGTCTGGAGCTGGTCGAGCCGGGCCTGGTGCAGGTGCACAAGTGGCGTCCGGACGGCTCCGAGCCCACCGACGTCGCCGACAAGGACATCGCCATGTACGGGGCGGTCGCCCGCAAGCCCTGACCCTCGGGCCGGTTTCGATGTGGGGGCCGTGGAACTCACGGGTGGCGCGGCCCCGCGTCGGGCAGGATGGCGTCGTGCTGAGGTTCGAGTTCGTGCTGCGTACCCTCGACGAGGTTGCACCGTGGGGTGGCGACCGGCCGACGCTGCACTGGTTCGGACTGACCGACGGCCGGTTCGGGATCAGCGGCGACGGCTGGCGGATCCTTCCGGACACGGACTACTACGTCGTCCGCCTGTGGGAGGACGTGATCGTCCTGCGGCAGGTGCTGGAGGAGCCGGTCCCGGAGGATCTCCGGTGGTTCGTGGACGGGTCGGAGCCCCGCCGTGAGTGGCCGGAGGGCGACTGGTCCGCCGAGGTCGACGCCGCCATCGATCTCCAGGGTGACTTCGATCTGCCGCTGCATTACCTGGAGCGGCCGCCGGCCGTGCGGTTCTGGCGGCACATCGTCGACGGCCGGGACGTGGTGACGGTCAGCCAGCGGATCGGGGAGCGGGCCCGGGACTGTTACGAGGGGCCGCCGGTGCTGGAGGTCGACGTGCCGACGGCGGAGTTCTTCGCGGCGGTCGACGACTTCGACAGGCGGCTCATCGCGGCGATGGACGAGCGGGTGGCCGCCCTGGAGCGGAGCGGCCCACCACCCGGGGTCGACCTCGACGTGCGGCAGCTGCGGCGGGAGCATGATGAGCGCAGCACCTGGCTACGGCAACGTTTGAGCCTGCCGCGGACCGTCGACTGGGCCGCGGTCCGCGCCGGAGCCGCCGAGACCGCCGCCTGGCCCGTGGATCAGGACTGAAGTGCTTCGACCAGGGCGGGCAGCGCCTGCGCCGCGGACTGGTGCAGGTTGACGACGGCGAGCGCGTCCAGCGGGGTGGCCTGCGGGTTCACCTGGATCACGGCGGCGCCGAAACGGGCCGCGACCCGGGGGATCTCGGCGGCGGGGTAGACCAGGCCGGACGTGCCGACGGTGAGCAGCACGTCGCACTCGGAGGCGGCCAGCACCGCGGTTTCCAGGGCGTCCTCGGGCAGCGCCTCACCGAACCAGACGACTCCCGGCCGGATCGCCCCGCCGCAGCGCTCACAGGCCGGCGGGGTGATGCGGCGGCCTTCGTCCGCAACACCGGCAGTCGGAGTCGACCCCAGGGGCGATCCTGACGCCGATCCCGATCCCGATCCCGATCCTGACGCCGATTCCGGCGACAGTCCCGGAGACGCACCCGGTGCGGTTCCCGGAGACGTGACCGTGGGCGACACCGGCGAGGCGGGCGCGGCGCACACCGAGCAGCGCGGCGCGAACAGGCTGCCGTGCAGATGCAGCGGATCCACACTTCCGGCACGTTCGTGCAGGTCGTCCACATTCTGGGTGATCACGGTCAGGGTGGGGACGAGCCCGGCCAGCGCGGCGACCGCGTCGTGTCCCGGGTTCGGGCGGACCCGCAGGAGCTGGGTGCGGCGCCACTCGTACCAGCCCCAGACCAGGGCGGGATCGTCGGCGAACGCCTGCGGGGTGGCCAGTGCCTGAGCGTCGAACCGCTCCCACAAGCCGGTCAGCGCGTCCCGGAACGTGGGCACGCCGCTCTCCGCGGAGATCCCGGCGCCGGTGAACACGACGACCCGCTTCGCCTGACTCAGGATGGTGGCGGCATCTCGTATGCGATCCATTCGATCCTCTCCCGTTTCCGCTGCGTATTCCAGCACGGACGAGTCCCGTCGCGCATCACTGATCCGGTCCGGCGTCGTTGATCGGTGTGGAGAGGCGCCGAGCGGGATCGGTGTCGGAAAGCGCCGAGCGGGATCGGTGTGCGGAAGCGCCGAGTGGGGAGAAGCCGGATGTCCACGGTGGAGGAGCGGTGAGCGGCCGCAGGCGTGCGCCCGCCGCCGTACTGTGGAAGCGTCGACTGCGGTACGCCGGGTCGCGGATGCTGACCACGATGGGCGACTGGACCGCCCCGGGCCCACCGGGTGAGACGGCCCGTCCCAACTGGTCGGAGGCGAACGTGAGTCACCTGGTCGGCGCGGTGACGATCGTGACCGGCCTGCTCTTCCTGGCGATCATGGTGGTGACCTGGTTGGCCAAGGCCTGACAGCCCGCAAGACCATTCCCCACCGCCATCTTGTACGCCCGGAGCACGGTCGACGACGGGCATGCTTTGACGCGTACCCCCGAAGAAGCCGCAGCGGGCGCACCTGGCGCGACCCGACCGGTTTATGGTGGAGGCATCGGGGGTCATGGATGATCAGCGAGCGTCTGCGTCTGGTTCGTCTGTTGCCGGCCGGTGGCGTCAAGGCCGCCGCCGTGCTGGTGTTTCTGCAGCTCGTGCTGGCTGTCGTGCCGACCGCATCGGCGTGGTCGGTGGGCCGCATGGTGTCCGCGTTCGTCGCCGGGAGGGCCGCACTGCCGACCGTGCTGCCGGTGGTGACACTGCTGGTCGTCCAGCAGGTGGGGTGGCTGCTGCTGGAGGTGACCGAGGCGCACGTCGCGCGGCGTGTCGACGGAGTGCTCCGGGCCCGGGTGCGCGCCGCGGCGGCCGGATCGTCCGGTCTGGAGGTGCTGGAGAGCGCGGCCTTCCAGGATCGGGCGGCGCGCGCGGTGGATCCCGGGATGGGCGTCGCCCGGGAACGGTCGGCCGGCAACGCGATCACCGGGCAGGTCACGCTGATCTTCCGGATGGTGTCGGCGCTGGCCGCCGCGGTGCTGCTGGCCACCTTCTCGGTGCTGCTCGCGGTGGCCGTGCTGGGTGTCTCGCTGTGGCTGCGGGCGGTCCTGCGCCGCCAGTGGATCGCGGTGATCGACAAGCTGGACGCGGACACCGCCGGTCAGCGGTATGAGTACTACGTCGCCACTCAGGCGGTGATGGGCGCCGCCAAGGACGTGCGGCTCTTCGGGCTGAGCGGGTTCTTCGGTGGGCGTTTCCGGTCATCGGTGGCGCGGACCTACGGGCCGGTGTGGCGGGCGATGCTCGACGTGCTGCGCCGCCTGTGGTGGGCCGGCCCGGTCAGCGCCCTGTCCGCGGCGGCCGTGCTGGGCTTCCCGGCGCTGACCCTTGACGACGGCCGGCTGATCACCGTGGTGCTGGCCGGCATCGGCGTGCTCAGCATCAGCCAGATGGGCCAGGAGGCTTACGACATCGAGTACGGCCTGCGCGGTCTGCTGGCCGCCGACGAACTCGCCGTCACCACCGGCCGGATCCCCCCGGCAAAGCCGGTCGCGCGGGCGCCGGGAATCCGGTTCGTGAACGTGAGCTTCCACTATCCCGGCAGCGACCGGCCGGTGCTCGACGGCTTCTCGCTCACCCTCCGGCCAGGGGAGACGGTCGCGGTCGTCGGCGAGAACGGGGCCGGCAAGACGACGATGGTCAAGCTGCTCGCCGGTCTTTACGCCCCGACCGCGGGGACGATCACGGTCGACGGCGTGGACCCGCGGACGCGCCGCCCGCCGATCACCGTGCTGTTCCAGGACTTCGTGCACTACCCGTCGAGCGTGCGCGACAACGTGACCGCCGGTGTGCCGCCGCCGCACGACGACGCTGACGTGCGTGCCGCCCTGGAGCAGGCCGGCGCGACCGGCCTGCCCAGCGACCTGTCCACCTCGCTGTGGCTCGAGGGCGCTGGCGGCACCGATCTCTCCGGCGGGCAGTGGCAGCGGGTGGCCCTGGCCCGCACCCTGTACGCGGCCCGCGCCGGCCGCCGCCTGGTGGTGTTCGACGAGCCGACCGCGAACCTGGACGTTCACGCCGAGGCGGCCTTCCACGACCGGGTGATCGGCCGGTCCGCGGGCACCACGACCATGCTGATCTCGCATCGATTGTCCACGGTCCGGGCCGCCGGCCGCATCGTGCTGCTCCGCGACGGCCGGGTCGCCGAGGACGGCAGCCACGAGGAGTTGCTCGCCCGCGGTGGCGACTACGCGCGGTTCTTCACCACGCAGGCGGCGGCGTTCCGGGAGCCGACGTCTTTCGGGGAGTCGACGTCTTTGGGAGAGTCGACGTCTTTGGGAGAGTCGACTTCTTTGGGGGAGTCGACGTGACTGCCTGGCTTCGGCTTCTGGCCGAGGTCACCCGGTTGACGCTGCGCGCCGACCGGCGGGCGTCGATCCTGCTTGCCGCGGTCACGGTCGGGCAGACGGCGGTGATCGCCGGGATCGGCGTGAGCCTGCGGCTGCTGGTCGACGGCGAGACGGCTGTGGCGGTGACGCTGGGGGCGCTGGCGTACGGCGTGTCGCTGAGCACCGGCCGGATCCGCGGCAACCTGCTGACGTTCCTGGTCAGCCGGGTCCGCGGGATGGCCAACGAGCGGGTCATGCGCGACGTCGCCGGCATCCCGACACTCACCCACCTGGAACACGGCCCGTACATCGACCGCTGGGACCGGCTGTTCCGCGACTCGCAGGCGATCGCCGCGATGCCGTGGTCCACCCTCGACACCGTCGTCGCCGTCACCGGCCTGGGCGTGACGGTGGCATTGTTGTCCGCGGTCGACCCGGCGCTCAGCCTGCTCGCCCTGCTCGGCCTGCCGGTGTACGCGGCCGGCCGGCGCGGAGACGCGCTGCTGCGGGCGGCCCGCGACGACACCACCGAACTGCTGCGCCGCGAACGCCGCCTCCACGAACTGTGCGTGACGCCGGAACCGGCCAAGGAGGTGCTGCTCGGCGCGTACACCCTCGACGACGACGCGAGCGCCCTGTGGGCGGAGGCGGCCCGCCGGGAGACCATCGCCCGGCTGCGCGGCGCCGCGTGGCAGTCCCTGGCCTGGCTGCTGTACGCGGCCGGGTTCGCCGGGGCGCTGCTGACCGTCGCGGGCCTGATCCGCGGCGGGCACGCCACCGTCGGCGAGGCGGTACTGGTCGTCTCGCTCGCCACCCAGCTCGAAGGACAGTGGCGGATGGTGCTGGTCAGCCTGACCTCGGCGGCCGAGGCGGGCCGGGCGGTGTCGCACCACTGGTGGCTGCGGGAATACCGGGCGGCGTTCCCGAGCGGCGGGGAGCAACCGCCGGACCGGTTGACCACCGGGATCACCCTGCACGACCTCCGGTTCCGCTACCCCGGCGCGGACCGCGCGGCACTCGACGGGCTCACCCTGACTTTGCCGGCCGGCACGACGGTCGCGGTCGTCGGGGAGAACGGGGCCGGCAAATCCACCCTTATCAAGTTGCTGATCGGCCTGTACGAGCCGTCGTCGGGCACGATCACGGTGGACGGCCGCCCGCTGCCGGCCCTCGCGGTCGACGCCTGGCGATCACGGCTGTCCGGGGTGTTCCAGGACTTCGCCCAGCTCCGGATGCCGGTCCGCGAGACGGTCGGCGTGGGCCAGGTGTCGCACGTCCGGGACACCGCGGTGGTGGCCGAGGCGATCCGGCTGGCCGGCGCACCGTACGGCGACGACCTGCAGAAACGGCTCGGCGCGGCGTTCGGCGGTGTCGAACCGTCCCTCGGCCAGTGGCAGCGGCTGGCGCTGGCCCGGTCGTTGATGCGGACGGTGGCCGGGGCGCGCCGTCCGCTGTGCGTGCTCCTCGACGAGCCGAGCGCGGCCCTGGACCCGCTCGCCGAACACGAACTGTTCCAGCGGTTCGCCGCGGAGGCCGCCGCGGCGCGGGCCGAGGGCGCGGTGACGGTGCTGGTGTCCCACCGCTACACGACGGTACGGTCCGCCGACCTGATCGTGGTGTTGCGCGACGGCCGGATCAGCGAGCAGGGCACCCACGCGGAGTTGATGGCGGCCGACGGTGACTATGCGGTGGCGTACCGGCTGCACGAACGCGCTTACCGCTGAACGACCCCCTGCTGGGTGACCGCGCCATGTGACCTGCAGAAACAGTGCCGGCGCCCCGCTCGGAGGAGAGAAATGAACCACAGCTTTCCGGTATTCGGCCTACTCATGATCATGATGATGGCGGGAATCGTCCTTTTCGCCATCATGGTCCCGGTGGCCATGGGGAAGATCCCCGTTCCGCAGGGGGCGATCTGGGGAACGGCCTCGACGCTGTCGAGGTACCGGTTCGCGGCTTACTTCGGTGCGCTGGGGCTGTCGTTCGGGGCGGCCATGAACAGCATCATCTTCTTCGTCGGAAGCCGGCACTCTGATGCCGTCAGCGTGGCGGTGCCCGCGGGGATCGCTGCCGCCCTCCTCACCGGCTGGGCAGTCATGATCGTCCGAGCCCGGTAGCAGGACGGCGCCGGCGGACCGTGGAGTGCGTCAGCCGGCTGAGCCTTCGCCCCCGGGCGCGTGTTTGATCACGCCGCCCACGATAAAGCTGCGGCCCATCGCCGCGTACCACCAAAAACGGCATGTCACGAAAAATCGCCTTAAAGGTTATGTGCACTTGAACCGGGCTACCTCCGCTTCGACGACACCGACCGGGCCGGTGCCCGGTGAGGACGCACAGTCGTAGACGGCGGTGACCAGGTCTGACCAGGTGGCGACGCTGCCGGTGCGGGCCGAGGGCTCCCCGGCGCAGGTGTACGTCGTCCTGGCGGTGATCACGTACGAGGCGGTGTAGGCGACGTACCGCCCGGCAGCGACGTCCGTGACCGTCAGCGTGGTGCTGACGGTGTCAGCGGTGTGCTCGGCGTTGCGGGCGACGGTGTCGATCTTCTCGATCCTGTCGGCGGCGAGTTTCGCGTCCAGGGAGGTGAGGGCCACCTCCGGGTCGACGCCGGGGGTGTCGACCTCGACGATGAGCATGTCGCCGGAGACACCGTCCCGAAGCCGGCCGATCGGTTTCAGGTCCAGTTCGAGATCCGCGCCGGAGGCCGCTTCGGTCACCTCGCCGACGGCACTGAGAGTGGGAGTGGCCTGAACACCGGTCCAGGTGAACACCGGATCGGTGCACGGCGCCGGGCTGGTCGAGGTGGTCGGCTCGGGGACGACGGGGTTGGTGCCGGAGCAGCCGGCTACGGCGAGGGCACTCGCCGCGACTGCCAGGATCCGTCGGCGCACGGGCGGCACCTCTCTGTCGTCACATGCGGTCCCCCTACCGGAAGGTACCGGCCCGCGCCCCGGCCGCGGAGACGTTCGGGGCCGAACGCCGCTATCCCCGCGTGAACCCGCCCGCGACCAGCCGGACCTCGACGCCACCGCCCTGCTGGACGGCCGGGTTGGTGGCGGCGATCCGCAGGGCGGTGTCGAGGTCGGGCGCCTCGAGGACGTAGAAGCCCGCGACGACCTCCTTCGTCTCGGTGAACGGTCCGTCGGTCACGACGCCGCCACGGATCGAGGTCACCTCCGGTTCCAGCGCGAACGCGGCCCGGAGACTCCCGGACCCGATCAGCTCCTCGGCGTGCCGGTCGTGCGCCTCGGCGTCGCCCGCCATCGCGGCGTAGATCAACACTGCGTACTGGGCCATGGCTGTCTCCTCATGTCGTCCGTCGCCACCCCGTCGAACGAGCCGCATCGAGATCGACAGCTGCGCCGTCGTGGGTCTTTCGGGGCCGGCCACGGACTCCAGGTGGACGGGGCTGCCCGCTGGCGGCGCATCGATACCGTCGACTGTCATGAGGTCGCGGCGGTGGGATTCGTACTCCTGGGTGGTTCTTGTCGTGCTCGGCCTGGCCCTGCTCACCTACTGCACTGTTCGCCTCTTCGGGTCGCCGGCGGCCGGGAGCGTCGACTGGCGCACCGGGGCCATCGCCGGGGCGTTGGGTGGGATCCTGGCGAGCGCCGGGTGGATCGGGCGGACGCTGCGCCACGGCCTCGGCGAGATCATGCCGTGGCAGTGGTTCACCGTGGTGCTGCTGGCCATCGCGGTGATCGTGCCGCACAGCACCCCCGGCAAACACGGCCCGCCGCTGCGGCCGGTGGCGAGTGTCGAGGACGCGGCGCTGACCGCGTACAGCATCGTGGCGCTGGTCAGCACGGCCGTGGTTGCGTTCCTCTGGGTCGCCGGGATCCGGACCGCCCGGCCGGAGCCGCCCGCTCCGGAGTCGAAGGTGTCGTTGCCACGCTACAAACGCAAGGTCCGTCGGCGGCGCTAGGCACGTTTCGTGGTCAGGGTGCGAAGCCCATCCGCGTGGTGATTTCGGCCGCGCTGGACGCCCGAAATCACCACACCCGTGGTGGGTGTGGTGATTACGGGCGCGTCGGACGCCCGAAATCACCACACGGACCCTGATGACGAAACGTGTCCAGGGTCGGTCCTCAGGCGATGGAGTACGCGTTGACCGTCCAGTTTCCGCCGGTCAGGTGGGCGACGTAGCCGGGCCCCAGGATGCTGAAGCCGTCCTCCCCGGGTGCGGCCCCGTCACCGCGGTAGCCGCCGCCGATGTATGCCCCGAACGCCTCGTCCCAGCCGAAGGCCGACTTGGTGTTCGCGCCGGGCTGCAGGATCGCGTCGTAGGTGCCGTGGGTGCAGACCCCGTCCGCGAGGTGGACGCAGGCCGCACTAAGGCGTGAGAGCGGCCGGTCACTGCTCCGGGCGAGACGCGAACTGCGGGTAGAGGGCGGCGATCAGCTGCGGGTCGGCGAATCCGCGCTGGAAGGCCTCCCACGCGATCGGGTCCTTGTCGGCGGGCGGGCAGTTCTGCGGGATGCGGCTCGACGCGCGGACGAGGCCGCCGCCGTACCGCTCGAAGGCGAACTCGGCGTCGTCCTCCGCAAGCCCGAACTCGGCGGTCAGCGCCCGCACCACGTCGTCGAAGGCATCCGGGTGGGTGGCCAGCCGTGCGATCAGGTCGACCACGTCGGCCGGGGTGCGTCCCGGCGGCAGCGGAATCGTCAGATCGTCCGTCCACCCCGACATGTCGCCGTCCTTCCCGCGGTTACCGGATACCGCCGCCAAAATATCAAGTTCGCAGGATGGCGTCGGCGCAGCGTTGGGGGTCGTCGCTGAAGGGCAGGTGGCCGCAGCCGGGCAGCCGCACGTGGCAGGCCGCCGGCAGCACCGTCCGGGCGCGTCGTGCCTGGCTGCGGTAGGGCAGGATGCGGTCGCGGTCGCCCCACGCGATGGTCACCGGGGTGCGGGTGAGCGCGCCCGGCGCGTCGAACCTCCAGGGCCGCAGGCCGGTGAAGGCGTCCCGGGCCGCGTCGAAGCCGGGGGCGCGGGCCAGCGCGCGGGCGTCGGCGAGCGCGGCGCCCGGATCGAGCCGGCCGGGCCGGGCGTAGAAGGGCGAGCACAGCGCGGTGCGGCCTGCGGGGGACGCCATCAGCTTCGGGAGAAGACCATTGAGGTGTACGGCGAGATCACGCGCCGCGGTGACACTGGACTGGCACCATCGCCGTCCGGCCACGGTCCAGAAGCCGACGGGGGAGAAGGCGGTGACCGACCGCGCGTGCCCGCGCCGGCCGAGTTCCAGGGCGACGCCGCCGCCGAGGGAACTGCCGGCCACGGCGGGCCGGTCCAGTCCGATCTCGGTGAAGAACTGGGCGAGGCGGTCGGCGTACCCCATGATCGAGGTCCCGGGTCCCGGAGAGTGACCGAAACCGGGCAGGTCCAGGGTGATCACCTCGCGGACGGCGGTGAGCAGCGGCAGGAGCGGCGCCCACACGGCCTGATGGCTGCCGAGTCCGTGGATCAGGACGAGCGGCGCACCGTAGCCGGTGCGGATATACGCGAGGTCGCTCACCGGTCAACGATGGACCCGGATTCGCGCTGTGGGCAAGACCCGGAAACCTGTTGTTGACACGCCGCCAATAGCGATGTGATGGTACGCCGATGTCGTACGACTACGACGTCCTCGTCATCGGCTCCGGGTTCGGCGGCAGCGTGACAGCACTGCGCCTGACCGAGAAGGGCTACCGCGTCGGCGTCCTCGAGGCCGGCCGCCGCTTCACCGACGACCAGTTCGCGAAGACGTCCTGGCGGCTGCGCGACTACCTGTGGGCGCCCGCGCTCGGCTGCTACGGGATCCTGCGGCTCACCCTGCTCAAAGACGTGATGATCATGTCGGGGGCGGGCGTCGGCGGAGGTTCCCTCGGGTACGCGAACACCCTCTACGAGCCGCCGGAGGCGTTCTACGCCGACCCGCAGTGGGCCGGGATCACCGACTGGAAAGCCGAACTCGCCCCCTGGTACGACCAGGCGAAGCGCATGCTGGGAGTGACCGTCAACCCCGTCGAGACCGCATCCGATCACGCGCTGCGCGCCGTGGCCGAGCGGATGGGGGTGGCGCAC
This sequence comes from Actinoplanes sp. NBRC 101535, assembly GCF_030269225.1. Lineage (NCBI taxonomy): Bacteria > Bacillati > Actinomycetota > Actinomycetes > Micromonosporales > Micromonosporaceae > Actinoplanes > Actinoplanes sp. NBRC 101535. The sequence goes on from NZ_BSSY01000007.1 coordinate 18,925, forward strand.
ACGTTCCGGCGTACCCCGGTGGGTGTGATCTTCGGAGAGCGCGAGGGGGCCGCCGTGCCGGACCCGTTCTTCGGCGGCGCGGGACCGGCCCGCCGCACCTGCACCCTGTGCGGCGCGTGCATGACCGGCTGCCGGGAGAACGCCAAGAACACATTGGTGAAGAACTATCTGTATCTGGCCGAACAGGCCGGTACGACGGTGCATCCGCTGACCACCGTCCGCACGGTCCGCCCGCTCCCGGACGGCGGCTACGCGATCGGCACCCGTCGCACCGGTGGGCGCGGGCGGCGCACGTTCACCGCGGGTCAGGTGGTGTTCGCCGCGGGCGCCCTCGGCACCCAACGGCTCCTGCACCGGATGCGCGACCAGGGCGTTCTGCCGCGCGTCTCGGCACGGCTCGGCGAACTCAGCCGCACCAACTCCGAGTCGATCCTGGGCGCGCGCACCCGCGACCGTGACCGCGACTTCACGCACGGCGTCGCGATCACCTCCTCGATCCACCCCGACCCGGTCACGCACGTGGAACCGGTCCGCTACGGGCCGGGCAGCAACCTGCTCGCGCTGCTCGCCACGGTGCTCGTCGACGAGGGCCGTCCGCGCTGGTGGGAGGCGCTGCGGCGGCTCGCGCGGGCGGGCCGTGACCTGCGCCTGTACGTCTCACCACGCCACTGGTCACGGGAGACGATCGTGCTGCTGGCCATGCAGCCGCTCGACAACTCGATCACCGTGTTCCGCCGTCGCGGCCGGTTGACCAGCCGGCCCGGCATCGGCTCGCCGAACCCGGTGTGGGTGCCCGCCGCGCACGACGTCGCCCGCAAGGTCGCGTCCGAAATCGACGGGGTGGCCATCGGCGCGGCGACCGAACTCGTCGGACGTCCGGTGACCGGGCACTTCATCGGCGGCTGCGCGATCGGCGAGGTGGTCGACCCCTACCTGCGGTTGTCCGGCCATCCCGGCCTGCACGTGATCGACGGTTCGGTGGTCGCGGCGAACCTCGGCGTCAACCCGTCCCTGACGATCACCGCGCTGGCGGAGCGGGCCGTCGCGCTGTGGCCGAATCTGAACGACCCGGATCCGCGTCCGGCGCCGGGGGAACCGTACCGGCGGGTCGACCCGGTCGCGCCACGGACCCCGGCGGTCCCCGCGCACGCCCCGGCAGCGTTACGGCCCCGCTCATGAGGATCGCGATCATCGGGGCGGGGTTCGGCGGGATCGCGGCCGCCGCGGAACTCCTGCGCACCGGATTCCGCGACATCGTGCTGCTGGAGAAAGGCGACCGGATCGGCGGGGTGTGGCGGGCCAACACCTATCCGGGATGCGCCTGCGACATTCCGGCGCCGCTCTACTCGTACTCGTTCGCGCAGAATCCGCTGTGGAGCGGCCGTTTCCCGCCGCACCACGAGATTCAGCGATATCTGGAATCCTGCGCTGCCGACCTGGGCATCACTCCGCTGATCCGGTTCGGTGTGGAGGTCACCGCGGCGACCTGGGACGGCGCACACTGGCGACTGCGCACCGGCGCCGGTGACGAGACCGTCGCCGACGTGCTGATCCCCGCGGTCGGCCAGCTGTCCCGCCCGTCGACACCCGTTCTCCCCGGGGCGGAACTGTTTCGGGGAACCGCCGTCCACACCGCCGCATGGCATCCTGGCGTGCCGGTCGACGGGCAGCGGATCGCGGTCGTCGGCACCGGGGCCAGCGCCATTCAACTCGTCCCGGCGATCGTCGACCGCGCCCGGCACGTGACCGTTTTTCAACGCAGCGCCCCCTGGACGTTGCCGAAACCGGACCGTCGCTACGGGCGGGTGCGGCGGGCGGCGTACACGAGAATGCCGTTCCTGATGCAGGCGGCCCGCGCCGGAACCTGGGCCATGACCTGGGCGACCGGCCGGGCGGTGACCGGTGACCGGGTCGCGCTCGCCCTGATCAGGGGCGTGTCGACGGCGCAGCGCCGACTTCAGGTGCGCGACCCCGCGTTGCGCGCCAAGGTCACCCCCGACGAGCCGATGGGCTGCAAACGGGTCCTCTTCACCAACGCCTGGCTGCCCACCCTGGCCCGCCCCGACGTCACCCTGACCACCGAGAAGATCGTCGCCGTGACCGAAACCGGCCTCCGCACCGCGGACGGCGCCGACCATCCGTGCGACGTGATCGTCTACAGCACGGGATTCGCCGCGACTGATTTCCTGGCCCCGATCACGGTGACCGGTCGCGACGGTCTCCTGTTGTCGGAGGAATGGCGCGACGGCGCCCACGCCCACCTCGGAATGACGGTTCCCGGATTCCCCAACATGTTCCTGATCTACGGCCCGAACACCAACACCGGCAACACGTCGGTGATTTACTTCCACGAGGCGCAGGCCCGGTGGATAGCGCAGGCTCTGCGGTTGGCGTCGGCCCCTTTGGAGGTACGCCGTGAGCGCGCCGAAGCCTACGACCGCGAAATCCAGTCCCGCCTGGCCGGAAGTGTGTGGACGGGATGCCAGAGCTGGTACCGCACCGCAGCCGGCCGCGTCGTGACGAACTGGCCCGGAATGGCCGCCGAATACCGCCGCCGCACCGCCCGCCCCGACCCCGGCGACTTCCTCCACCCGTAGCCTTCCCGGCGGGGGAGGATTCGTGTTGAGCGCATTGGCAAAGGTGGAACGGTGGAGTTGGCGTCAGATCGGCGAGCCGGAGAATCCGAGCGCCGGTCCGGTGCACCTGCTGTTCGCGGACGGCAGCGGCATTCTCATCGATGGCCGCAGCGACTGGTCCCTGGAGATGACGGAGACCACGCGGGAAGACGACGCGTGGCGTGCCCGATTCGATTACGACGTGGAGGGGTCGCGGTGGTCGGTACGGGACGCCTCCCGCGAGTCGCCGTTCCTGCCGGTTCTGGGAAGACGGCTGACCAGCCTGGAACCGATCCACAACGAGGTCGGTGAGGTGACCGGTCTCCGGCTGGACTTCGACGGCCGGCTGATCACCCTGAACACGTGGCAGGGTGAGGTCACCACCGGCCCGGTGCGTCGCTGACCGGGTCCGGACTGAACTGGGCGAAGTCGTCCAGGCGGCTGAACGGCACCACTTTCGCCGCCACGGTCGGGTGGCCCTCCAGACGTGCCTTGAGGAGGCGGTGCATGCCGTCCAGGACAGTGAGCCCGGTCGGACGCTGGAGGACGTGGATCGGGAACGCCAGATCGGCTGACGTCGTTCGCGCGTACTGAACAGTGAAGGTTGTGGGGTGTTGCGCGACGGCCTCGGGAGTCAGCACGAACGGTCGTCCTCCGAAAGACCACAGGGGGAGTCGCAGATGCCATGCGAGATCAGCGGTGGGCACCCGCGTCACCGGGAGCTCCAGGCTCCACAGGCGCTCCCGGTCCCACAGGAAGTCGAGCACCACGGCGTGGAGCGCCGGCGGCATGGCGTGGAGAAGCGGGAAAGGAGTCCGCACGAACGTCAGTCTGCCCCTCCCCGTCCACCCGTCGAAATCGCGTTGAGGGGGCGTGTCTCCGGCCGCCCGATCCGCTGCTTCCCGTGGTCCGCGGCATCCTCCAGCGGGACGGCGCCATGGCGGCGCTCCGGCATATGCGCAGAGCCGTGCCGCAGCTGTCACTACTGGAGGTCAAGGACTACGTCGATGCCGTCCGGGACGGGGGTGAACCCGCAGAGGAGCTGATCAGCCGCACCCGCGACAAGCCTCGGCGCACGTATTTCGCCATCGAGACCCTCGCCGGCCCGGTGCGGCAGGCATCAGAAGATCGATGACCGTGGCACGATGCGAGCCGTGCGTCCTGGACCCTTCATTCTGGCGGCTTCGACGTTGTTCGCCGCGGCGCATGTGGCCGGGGTACTCCTGGCGGTGCCGGTCTGGCGTTACGCGGAGGTGGCGAGCCTCGGGCTGGCTCTCGTCCATGCCGTGCTGGTGGGGCTGCCCGCACCTCGGTGGGCGGTGCCGGCCTTCCTGACGGTGTTGCTCGTGGATGCGGTGCGGACTGTTCCGGCCGTGCCCGGCGACTCCTACGGCTGGCAGGTGCTCAGCCCCGGTGACGCCGCTGACGTGCCGTCCGGGTTCGAGGTCGCGCTGGCCGCATGCTGGGCGCCGATCGTCGCGGTCGTACTGCTGCTGATCGCGTGGCGCCCCTGGCCCCGCCCGTCGCGGGCGGTTGCGGTGGCGGCGCTGCTCACGGGTTTCCTGGTCACCGGCTATGCAGCGGTACGGGCTTCCGCCTCGGGCAGCGCCGATGACGTGTGGACGGTGAGCTTGGCGGTGCTGCCTGCCGTGGCGCTCGGGCTGGCCGGCCTGGCCCTCGCGATGGTGCTGGCGGGGACAGGGGATCGGCTGGCTGCGGCCGGCGCGCTGTTGTTGACGGTCGTCGCGTTGCCGAACATCGATTCCAGCATCGCGGGTGTTCTGCTGCCCTACAACGTCCAGCAGAGCACCGGGCTGTTCGGCTGGGATCTCATCAGGCCGTCCCTGTCACTGCCTCAGCCGATGCCGGCGTTGACGACAGCCCTGGAGATGACCGCGTACCTGCTGATGGTCGCCGGACTCACCGGGCGCCGATCCAGGCAGGACGCTTGACCGGCGCGATCGGTATCGTGCCGGAATGGACGAGGGCGGAGCGGTGGGGGACGGCCCGCCGGCCGACGGGATGCGGTTGTCCGTTCGGATACGACACGACTTCACGGTCGGCGCCGCCGATCGTCTGCTCGCCGCGGCCCGGCGGACCTATCGGCGGCTCAACCCGGATGCGAGCGCGGACGACGCCGCGACGATGGTGACGTCGGGGCGTGATCAGCCGTCGGTGTTCTTCTTCACGGTCGCGGTGATGAACGAGTCGGCCTCGACCGTGGTGCCCGCCTTCGGATCCTGCGACAGGACCACCCAGTTCGCGTCGATCACCGGCAGCCGGTTCGCGCCCGTGGCGTCCTTCGCCGGTGCCACGTGCAGGCCCGCGGCACGCCACAGGTCCTGCGCCGACTGGTAGTCCAGGCCGACCCCGTCCGGCACCTTGATCTTCGCGGCTTTCGGCGCCGGCGCGGAGGTCGTGGTGCTTTCCGGGGCGGCGGATGTGGTCACCACCGTGGTGGTGACCACGGGAGCCGGTTCCGCGGGGTCGTCGGGCGACCCGCAGGCGGCAACCGCCAGCAGCGTCATGACGGTCAAGCCCAGCGTGAGGCGTCGAGCGATCATGTTTCCCCAAACGATCGGTGTCCCTGATGTCCAGAGTCTCAGGCGTCACCGGGAACGTGCGACACACATCGCGGCCGTCATGGAGTGAAGAGTGCGGCAGGGACGGCCTGGTGCAGCCATTTCTCGGACTCGTCGAGAGTCCAGCCGAGCTCGTCAGTACGCAAGAAGTATGCCGTGTTGGACAGGTGCAGCCAGAGCAGGTCGGTGGCGTGCCGGGCGTCGACGCCGTCGCGCAGGGCGCCCATCTCGGCCAGCCGGTCCGCGGTCACCCGCAGAGCGCCCCGCAGGCCCTCGTGGGCGATCTCCTGGATCTCCCGGACCCCGTCGTCCTGGGGTGCGGCGGCGGCGACCTGGCGCATCAGCCCCGACCACACCTCGAACCGCTGGCGCGTGGCGGTGATCAGGAAGCCGACGAGGGCGGCCGGGTCGCTGATCGTCGCCAGGTGGGCGACGGCCGCGGCGTTGTCGTCGGTGTCGACGCCGTTCTCGATGAGGGCGCGCAGCAGGCCGCTCTTGCCGCCGCCGGCCGCGTGCACCCAGGCGACCGAGACGCGGGCCTCGGCCGCGATGTCGCCGACCTTGGTGGCGAAGTAGCCCTGCTCGGTGAAGAGCCGGCGTGCGGCTTCGAGGATTGCCCGCCGGGTCTGTTCGGCGTTCTCCGCCCGTCTGGTGCCCACTCCGAGATCCTACTCACTAGAGTGGTGTCAAGTGAGTGGAGTACAGTCCACCGACATGCGAATCCTGTTCACGGCCGTGCCCGCTTTCGGCCATGTCCTGCCCCTGCTTCCGCTCGCCAAGGCGGCCCGTGCGGCCGGCCACGAGGTGGCTCTGATGACGCACGCCTCGATGGGGTCGGCGGCGCCGTCGATCCCGCTGCTGCCCGGCGGCCCGAGCACGCCGGAGATCCTGGCCGACGTCACCCGGCGTACCGGCGGCGACGCGATGACCGACATGGCGGCCTTCGCCGTCGAGTACTTCGTGGAGACCCGGCTGCGCGCCGGTGCCGCGGAGGCTCTGCGCGCCGCCCGCGATTTCGGGCCCGACCTTGTCGTGGCGGAGATGTCCGACTATCTCGGCCAGTTCGTGGCGGCGGCCCTCGGGGTCCGCTGGGCCGCGCACGGCGCCACCCTGCCCCTGATCGAGCCGCTCGCCGCCCAGTTCGGGGCGCGGGCCGCCGAGCGGTTCGCCGACCACGGCGTCACCCCCACCGCGGCGTTCGCCTACGTCGACCCGTGGCCGGACAGCCTGATCCGGGACAGCGACCGCTACTTCGCCCCACGCATCCCGATCCGGCCCGAGCCGCACACCGGCGAAGGCGCGGCGTGGGTCCCGCCGGTCTTCACCGGCCGAGAGGATCGCCCGACGGCGCTGCTCACGCTCGGGACGGTCGTCGAGGATCCGGCGGTGCTCACCCGCGCCGTCGCGGCGACCACCGCCCTCGACGTCAACGTGCTGCTCGCCCCGCACACCGCGGAAGACCTCGATCTAAACAAGATCGACCCCGCACGGGTACGCGTAGCCGGCTTCGTCCCGATGCACGACCTGCTCGCCGTCTCCGACCTGGTGGTGTCCGCCGCGGGTGCCGGTACCGTGCTGTCCACGCTCGCCGCCGGGCTGCCGATGGTGCTGCTGCCGCTCGGCCTGGACAAGCCGGTCAACGCCGAGCGGGCGGCCGCGACCGGGGCCGCCCTCGTCGTCGACGATCCCGACGAGATCGGAGCGGCGGTCGCGAAGGTGCTCGCCGACGACACCTACCGTGCGTCGGCCCGGACGGTGGCCGCCGAGATCGCACGCACCGACAGCCCCGCCCAGGTGCTGGAGAGACTGATCTGACGAGAACCGCGCCCGAGACGATCAGATCCAGCCGTTGTCCCGGGCGCGGTGGGCGGCCTCGATCCGGTTGCAGGTGCCGGTCTTGCCGATCGCCGCGGACAGGTAGTTGCGGACCGTGCTCTCCGACAGGTGCAGACGGGACGCGATGTCGGCGACCGTCGCGCCACCCGTGCCCGCGGCCAGCACGTCCCGTTCCCGGTCGGTCAGCGGGTTCGGCCCCGCCGACAGGGCCGCCGCGGCCAGCGCCGGATCGATGACCCTCTCGCCGGCGTCCTGCAGCATGGCGCCGATGCGGCCGGCCCGGACGGCGTCGGCGGGCGGGCCGCCGAAGAGGGTCGCGGTGCCGCTGTCCGGTCCGATCAGGCCGAGCATGACGGCGATCGTGGTGGTCTTGCCCGCGCCGTTCGGCCCGAGCAGGGCCACCAGGCTGCCCTTCGCGATCGACAGGGTGACGTCGTCGACGGCTCGGACCGGTCCGAACCGGCGGGTGATTCCGGTGAGGCGTACCGCCAGGTCATTCATGACGATCACGCTAGAAGTGGGGGAGGGGGCACCGGCAGATCCGTCGATACACGGCCGGGCGTGACAAATGCACCGAGACTACTGATCGAGAAACATCAATGTTAACGTTCGCCTTCCACCGTCTCCCCATCCCCATGGAGATTCCGATGTCCCCACGTGACAGGCTCGTCCCCCTGTCCGCGTGCGCGGCCCTCACCGCCACGCTCCTGTTCGCCCCACCCGCATTCGCGGCCACCACCATCACGGTCGCCGCCGACGGCAGCGGCAACTACACCACCGTCCAGGCCGCGGTCGATTCCGTCGCGGCCGGCAACACCACCGCCGTGACGATCAACATCAAGCCGGGTACGTATCGCGGCGTCGTCACCATCCCGGCCACCAAGCCGTACCTCACCCTCGTCGGCACCGGCACCGCCTCCACCCAGTCGGTGATCGTCGAAGGGCACGCGGCCGGACAGACCAAGTCGGACGGCAGCACCTACGGCACGTCCGGCAGCGCCACCGTGTTCGTCAACGCCAACGACACGGTGATCCGCAACCTGACCATGTCGAACGACTTCAACGAGGCGGCGTACAACCTCGACGCCGAACAGGCGGTCGCGGTCAACACCTCCGGCGACCGGGTCCAGTTCGACAACGTCCGGATCCTCGGCAACCAGGACACCCTGCTGGTCAACTCGCCGAGCGCGTCGACGGTGCGGCGCCTCTACGTGCGGAACTCGTACGTGGAAGGCGACGTCGACTTCATCTTCGGCCGCGGCACGATGGTCTTCCAGAACGGGACGGTGCACTCACTGACCCGCGGATCGTCGTCGAACAACGGCTACATCACCGCCGCCGCCACCGACATCAACAACAAATTCGGATACCTTTTCTGGGGTACGACGCTGACCAGCAACGCCCCGGCGAAAACGGTCTACCTGGGCCGTCCCTGGCACCCGAGCGGCGACGTCAACGCCCGTGGTCAGGTGCTGTACCGCGGGGTCAGCATGGGCGCACACATCCGCGACGACCCGTGGACCGACATGTCGGGCTTCTCGTGGAAGGACGCCCGGTTCTCCGAGTACAGCAGCACCGGCGCGGGCGCCGTGGTCAACAGCAACCGCCCGCAGATGACGGCGTCCACCGCCACCCAGTACGTCCCGACGGCGTACCTGGCCGGCTCCGACGGCTGGAACCCGATCCGCTGATCCCGCGCCGCCGGCCATGTGTCGCTGAAGGCCGCCGGAACAAGAGCCGCGTCCCGGCCGCAAGAGCGCCGGGGCGCGGCTTCCGCCCGGGACGTCACACCGCCCGTCAACTCTCCGAGGGCGCCGGCGGGGAGTCGGTGGCGAGGGCGGCGAGGACCCGGTGGCTCAGGGTCTCGTACTGGTCGCGGATCCGCCACGGCCCGGCCGGCGGGCGGGGCAGCGGCGCCCCGCCGACAACCGTCTCGTAGGGGTGGAACTGGTCGGCGGTGAGGTCGGCCGTCCGGCCGTCGGGCAGCCGGTTCCAGAAGTGGTGACCGACTTTGACGCCGTCGACGAGCACCTCGCCGAGGATCAGGTCGCCACCGAGCAGATCCTGGACGACGAGTGCGGTCACGTTGCACTGGCCGCGGGCCGGGTTGCCCGGGTGCCAGTCCGCCAGGTCGTGCGGGTCACAGGTGTCGGCGCCCCAGGCGGCGCGCAGCAGCGGCCGCAGCCGTTCCAGGTCGATCGCCGGGCCGATGATCGTGTCGGTTGTCATGCGTTCACCGTGGAGTCTCGACCAGGTCGAGAGTCAAGGCCGGCGAAGGCCCCCGGCGAGCGGTAACGCCCGCGGGAGCAGTGTTGATCAATCGCCGGCCGGTCCGGCCCCGGATTCGTCGATCACCGCCACCGGGCCACCCTATCGATCCGTCTAGCATCGTCGGCATGGCGACGCGGTTGGTGCAGATGAACATGAAGGCTAGGGACGACGCCACCCTCGGCGCGTTCCGGGCGCAGGCGCTCGGCTGGGAGACGTCCAGCGAGGGGCCTGGCGTGACCAACCTGGAGCCGGCCGGTCTCGACTGTATCGGGCAGGGTGACGACGTGTCGTGGGTGATGACGGCCGACCCGGAGGGCAACGAATTCTGCCTCCTCACGCCGGCATGATCGCCCAGGAGTGGGCTCGGGAACTGGAGCGACTCGACCGGAACGTCTCGTCCGGCCGGCTCTCGCCGGATACGGCGACGCTGGCGGAGCTGATGGGTGTCTATGCGGTTCCCGGGGTGAGCTTCGCCGTCGGGGACCTGAGCGGTGAGGTGTGGGCGACCGGATTCGGCACGGCCGGCACGGGCCGGCCGGTGACCGCGGAGACCGGGTTCGCGGCCTGCTCGATCAGCAAGCATGTCACCGCGTTCGGCGCGTTGCGGCTGGTCCAGCAGGGTGTTCTCGACCTTGACGGGGACATCGGCGGGCACCTCACCTCGTGGCGGCTCCGCGACCGGGCCGGCCGTCCCGCGTACGCCACCGTCCGGCAGCTGCTGGCGCACACCGCGGGACTGTCGGACACCTGGTACCGCGGCTATCCCGCTGATCAGATGCCGACACTGCTGCAGGTGCTGGACGGCAGCGGGCCGGTGACCACGCCGCCGGTCCGGGCGACGATGCTGCCGGGGAGCCGGTTCCGGTATTCGGGAAGCCACTACACCGTGCTCGAACAACTGATGGTGGACGCGACCGGGACTTCGTTCGAGGAGCTCATGCGTACCCTCGTGCTGGAACCTCTCGCGATGAGCGGCAGCAGCTTCGACCAGGGGTTTCCGCACCGCCGGCCGGATCTGGTGGCGCATGGCCACCACGGCGGCGGCGTCCCGGTGCCCGGCGGCCGGCGCACCCAGCCGGAGAAGGCGGCGGCCGGGCTGTGGAGCACGCCCGCCGATCTGATCCGGCTCGACCTGGAGATCGCCCGCGCGGTCGCCGGGGAATCGACGCTGCTGGACCGCGAACTGGCCGATCAGATGCGGACGCCGGCGATCCCGGGTGGCGGCTACGGGCTGGGCACCGAGACCGGCGAGCGGTGGGGGCACACCGGGCAGAACGTCGGGTACACCTGTTTCTCCTATGTGTGGCCGGACCGCGGCATCGCCGTCGCCGTGATGACGAACTCGGAGGACGGCTGGGAGGTGCTGGCCGCTGTCCGTGCCGCGGCCGACCGGCTCTACGCCGTCACGCCCGTCGACGGGGGAACCGCGACCGCCGGCCGGTACTTCCTGCGCGACGACTACCCGGTCGACATCACGGTCACCGACGACGGCGTGACCTTCGCCGCGCCCGGTCAGCGCCCGGTCGTACTGACATCCACCCCGGACGGCTACCACCACCCGGGACTCGACCTGGCGATCCGCTTTCCCGGGCCCGGCATCGTGGAACTGCGTCAGGAGGGCACCGTACAGACCGCGGCATCCCGGCCGTAGGCCACGGCGATAAGATCCGGCTCCGCTTTCGAAGGAGCAAATCCGTTGAGACGTACGCTGCTCCTGCTGCTCGTCCTCGCGGCAACCGGCGCCTGGCTGATCGCCGGCGCGGACCAGGGCCTGCGGCGTGAACACGTCGTCGCCACCGGGGTTCCGCTCGACGTGGTGCACCCGTCCGGGGACGGCCGGCGGCCGGGTGTCGTGGTCGCGCACGGCTACTCCGGATCGGCGAGGATGATGGCCCCGTTCGGCGACAGTCTCGCCGCCCGCGGCTACGTGGTGGTGATGCTCGACTTCACCGGCCACGGCGCGAACACCCGGCCGATGGCTCCCGGCACGACGGACATGCTGCAGCCGGACCTGGACGCGGCCGTCGCCCACCTGCGGTCGCTGCCCGACGTCGACCCGTCGAAGATCGCGCTGGTCGGGCACTCGATGGGCGGTGGCGCCGTCACCCGGTACGCCGCCGGCCACCCCGACATCACCGCGACCGTGGCGATCTCCATGCCGGACGCGACAGTCGCCACCGCCGAACAGCCGGCCCGCCTGCTCACCATGGCCGGCGCGCTGGAATTCCCCAGTTTCCGCGCGGTGGCGACCAGCGTCGCCGGGGCCCGCGCCGACCGCGAGGCCCGGATCGTCTCCGGCGTCGAACACATCACCATTCTGTTCGCCCCCGAAACGCACCGGGAAACGGCCGCGTGGCTCGACAACGCTTTCGGCGGTGCGCCGGACAACGGCGCGATCCCCTTTCCCGGCCGCCGGCTCACGGGCGCGATGCTGCTGGTTCTGGCGTTCTTCATCGGCCTGCACCCCTTGGCGTCGCTGCTCGGCGGAACACCCGGCACCCCGTGGCCACGCCTCCCCTCTCTGGCCGCCACGGTCCGCGTCGTAGTGGTGACGACCACGGCCGCCGTGCCTAGCGCGGTGATCGCCCGTTTCCTGCCGACGAATCACCTGCCTCTGGCGATTGCCGGCTACGTCGCCGGTTTTGCCGCCGTCTGCGGGACGCTGCTTTTCGCGTACGCGAGAAAGAGATCCCGCGGCACCCGGCGCAACCGGCCCCAGCTTTTGGTCGTGCTCCCGTATGCGATCCTCGCCGCCGGCGCCCCGGTGCATTTCGGCCTGACCCACGCGTGGCCGGTCGGCCCCCGCTGGTGGCTCCTTCCGATCGTCTGGGCCGGTTTCGCGCTGCTCGCCTACGGCGCGGAACTGTCGGCCGACGACAACCCGCTGCTCCTGCTGCCCATCGCGGCGGTGGTCGTGGTCGTCCTGGTGGCCGCCGCCGCAGTCAACCTGACCAGCGGGTTCGTGGCGCTGATCGTGGCCCCGATGATCGCCCTGCTGATCTGGCAGGCGTTGTGGAGCGTCGTTCTGCGCCGCTTCGCCACACCCACCTGGCTGATCGCCCTGACCGGTTCCGCGGTGGTCGCCTGGCCGCTGGCAGTGGCCCTGCCCCTCACCACCTGACCGTTCTCGGCTATTCGTCGGCCTCGTCGCACCGAGCCTGGAAATGGAATGCCGAGTGGTACGCCGACGGCGGGACGACCAGGCCGTTGATGTCGACGAGAGCCGCGAGCCTGGCCTCCGCCGCCTCCGCGGTGGTGACGTCGTCGAGGGAGACCCGGAGGCCGCCGAACGGGAGCCAGGCGTCGGCGCTGATCGGGTCGATGCCGAGGCCGTCGAGGTCACCGGTCAGGGTGGCGCGGACGTGAAGGTCGGTCCCGCGCTGGTCGAGCACCTCCAGGTCGATCAGGTCGTACTGGTGGTGCTGGAAGAAGTAGACGCTGCACTCGGCGGGCTCACCGAGGGCCTTGACGACCTGGCCGGTCATGGCGTGCCAGTCAGCGCCGGGCAGCGGCAGCCAGTCGACGTCCAGGAAGACCGGGCTGTCGCCGTAGTCCCGCTCGACCTCGGCGAACGGGAACCGGAAGCTCCACGTCAACGCGGGTGGCAGACCGATTCCCGTGTTGTCGAAGAGCAGGCCGGCCCAGCTGCCGCCGGGTATCGGGACCAGGTCGTCAAGGCTCAGAGCGTCCTCGTCGTCGGCCACACCGGGACTATGCCACGACCCGGTGCGGCCGATCCGGTCAGCCGCCGTGGAGTTTCGGGGCGCCTACCGTGTAGAGCAGGGTGGCCAGGGACGCGGCGACGTACACGGCGCCGAGCAGTTTGGACTTCATGGGATCACCTCCTCTCGACAGGGACGACGGGAGCGACGCAGGCGCCGGGTGGGCGGCGCCGGCGTGCGGAGTGCATCGCGCCGGCCAGGGCCGCTACGACACCGGTGGCTATCAGGATGTCGCCGGGGCTGACCACGGCGCGCAGGACCGGCACCGGGATGACGTCGGCGAGGACGGTGAGGCGGCTGTCGGCGTCTGCGGGTTCGTTCCTCGGCGTCTCGCTGGGGGTGGACGCCCCGGCGGCCGCGGCGGCGGTGGGGGAGTAGGGCATCCGGCCGTTCACCAGGATCGCCGTGCCGTTGAGGAGTACGCCGAGCAGGATCGCCGCCCCGGCCGCGCGGAGCACCGGCCGCCGTTGGCGCAGGTTCACCGCGATCCAGGTGATGACCAGGGCGAACGCGGCCGGGATCCAGTGTGTGGCCACCTGCGCGGCCACCGCTGTCCAGAGCAGCCACAACGCGCGGGGCCGCAGAGTGGCCAGGCCGGAGGGGCGGCCGCCCACGGCGTACCCGATCAGGATGCCGGTGATGATCGGCGCCGCGAGGAAAACGACCGTGGTGTAGGACACGGCTCAGGGTGCCACGAGTTGGTTCTACTGTGGGGGCCGGGCGAGCGGAGGACGATGATGGTGGAGCGATCACCGGCGGTGGTGTCGATCTCGTGGGGGAGCATGCGGGTCGACGGGCTGCCGGACGGCAAGGACTACATGCTCTACCCGGGTGGCGGGCGTCCCTGGGACTGGACGGTGAGCGGCACCCGGCACAGCCCGGGCATCCAGCCCGCCGACGTGGAGGAGCTGCTGGCGCACGGGGCTACCGTCGTCGTGCTGTCCCGCGGCATGGATCTCAAGCTCGAGGTGGACCCACGGACGCTCGCGTTGCTGGCGGAGCGCGGCGTGCCGGTGCATGTGGTGCAGACCGAGGAGGCGGTTCGTGTCTACAACGAGCTGGCCGAGACCGAGGCGGTCGGCGGCCTGTTCCATTCGACCTGTTGACGACGTTCGGTGCCGTCCACCTTCGCAGGCGGAACCACGGGTGATCTGCTCGATCGGGTGAATCGGGCGTTTCCCGGTCGTGGCCTGCCGCCTATCCTGGACCACGTGACGACCACCGGCACCCAGGAACGTCAGCCGCGCCCCTCAGAGGGTTTCGCTGCGAAGCTCGGCCTGCCCGCTCGTGAGCTCACCGCCGTGGATGTCGCCGACTTCAAGGCGTGGATGCGTGCCGGCGACAATGCGCAAGCCGCCCTCGATGCCGAACAGACCCCGCCGCCTGCACCAGCTGGACGCTGAAGAGCCATTGACCGCGTGTCCAAGCCACGACCCCGGCCATGTGGGACTACATCCTGACCTGTCACGGTGTCACCGAGCTCCCGTTGTCCGTGCACACCGCTGTCGCGACCGGCGACCTCGCCCGGCCGCGACTGACGAACCATCCCGTGCACCCGGAGATGCGCGGCCCGCTTCAGGCCGCGCAGGTCCTGTCCGAGGCCCGCTCCATGCGAGCGATCATCGTCACCCGGTACCCGGAGTTGTACGGCGGGCACGACGACGTCACTGTCGCTCCCGTTTGACGTCGGCCAACGGGAGCGACAGGACCTGCGTGATCATCAGGCAGACCGGCGCGGGACTCCACCGTCTAGGATTGCCGGTCATGATCAATGCGCAGGAGATCCTGGCCGAAACCGATTGGGCGGGGCTGGAGCACGGCCACGGGCCCGCCGGTGACGTGCCGGAGCGGTTGCGGGCGCTGCTGAGTGAGGATGCGGCGCAGGTCGACGCGGCGATCACGTTCCTGCACCACACCCTGCTCTTCGAGCAGCTGGTCCACTCGGCGACCCTGCCCGCCGCCCGCTACGTGGCCGGGGTGCTGACCGATTCCCGCACCGCCTTCGTGTTCACCGAGACCGGGGAGGACACCCCACAGCCGGTGCGCTGGTCGCTGCTGAACTGGCTCGACCGGGTGGCCGCGGCGATCCTGCTGAACGATGAGGGCGAGAACCCGGAGGCCGACGACGCCCGGCCGCACCTCATCGAGCTTTATCCCGCGGTGGCCGGCCGTTTCACCGACGACCTTCCCGGGGTACGCGTGATGGCCCGGATGACCGCCCTGACGATGCTGGACGCCGACCTGCCGGAGTTCACCGCCCTGCGGTCCGCGGCGGTGCCGTCGCTGACCGCCGAGCCGGAGCTGCTGTCCGAGGACGAGCGTGAGGTGTTGGCGATCCTCCTGGAGGAGTGGCAGGAGGCGGAGAAGCTGGACGCCCTGCTCGCCGGAAGCGAGTCCTGGCTGTCGCGGACGATCAAGCGGTTCCGGGGCCGGCCGTGACGACGATCTTCCCCAGCGGGTGGCCGCGGGTGTAGTCGACCGCGGCCCGGACCGCCTCGGCCAGCGGATAGGACCGGGCGATCACCGGTGCCAGTTCGCCGGCGGCCGCCGCTTCGGCGACCCGGTTCATCCCGCCCATGTCCCAGATGAAGTGCAGCTCCACGTCGTCGCGTCCGAGCTGCTCGGGCGTCGGCTCCGGATAGATGATCGAAACCAGTCGGCCGCCGGGTCGCAGGGCACGGGCCGCGTCCGGCAGCCGGTCGGCGAAGTGGACCAGGTTGAGCACCGCGTCGACGCCGGCCGGATAGCCGGCCGGGTCGTGGCCGATGACCTCGTCGGCGCCGAGGCGGCGAACAAGCGCGGCGCCGTCCTCGGTCGCGGCGGTGGCGGTGATCTTCGCTCCGGCGGCGGCCAGCAGGGGCAGCACGGTCGTGCCCACCGCGCCGGTGGCCCCGATCACCAGCACGGATTCGCCCGGCTTGAGCGCGGCCGCGTCCATGATCGACAGGGCGGTGGTTCCGGCGATCGCGAGGGCTGCGGCTTTCTCCGGGGGTACGCCGGACGGGCGTCGCGCCAGCGCCGGTGTGCCGGCCTCGAAGACGGCGAACTCGGCCAGCGCCCCGGTGCTCAGCGAGGCGTCCTCCGCGGGCAGCAGTCCGGCGAACGAGCGGGGCAGCGCCTGGCCGAACACCTCGTCGCCCACCTGGTAGGCGGTCACCCCGGGCCCGGTCTCGGTGACGGTTCCGGCGAACTCGTTGCCCAGCACGTACGGGAACTCCAGCCGCAACGCCTCCCCGAAGGCGCCGGTGATCGCCCGGATGTCGGTCGGGTTGAGGGTGGCGGCGGCGATCCGCACCTGGATCTGCTCGGGTCCGGGGTGCGGCACCGGCAGGTCCGCGATCGCGAGTTCCTCGGGCTGCCCGTAGCCGGTGGCGACCAGGGCCTTCATCGTCTTGTCGGTCATGAGAGAACCGTACGAAGCACCGGATGCATCAGTCGATGCTCATCTGAGTCAACGAGTTATCCTTCTGCCTCATGGATGTGGTTGCTGAGGTGCTCGAGGTCTCCGGGGTCACCGGCACGATCGGCGCCCGGATCGAGGCGGGCGGCACCTGGGCGCTCCTCAACGACGACTACCCGGGTGCGGCGCTGCACGCGATCACGGCCGGTAGCGCGTGGCTGACCCGGTCCGGGCACGAACCGCTCGAACTGCTCGCCGGTGACGTGGTGCTGCTGGCGGCCGGGATCCCGCACACCCTCGGTGACGATCCCCGGTCACTGCCGGTGGTCTGCGATCCGGTGGCGCTGGCCGAGGCCCGCCGGACCGGTGCGGCGATCCGGCTCGGCGACGGGGTTCCGCGGACCCGGGCCGTCACCATCCAGTACGACTGCGACCACACCGCCCGGACCCAGCTGCTGTTCACGCTTCCGGAGCTCATCCACGTGCGCGCCGACGCGGGGGCGGCCGGGTTCGACGACACGGTCCGGATGCTGGGCCGGGAACTCGCCGACCCGCAGATCGCCTCCACCGCCGTCCTGAACAGCCTGGTCGACGTGGTGATGATCCAACTGTTGCGGGCCTGGCTGTCGACCCGGCCGGCCGAGCAGCGCGGCACCTGGCTGGGCATGCTCGACGATCCGATCGTGCGTCGCGCCCTGGAGCACCTGCACGCCGACCCGGCCCGGCCGTGGACGACCGCGTCGCTGGCCACCGCGATCGCGGTGTCCCGGGCGACGCTGTCCCGGCGGTTCCCGGCGGCCGTCGGGCAGAGCCCCGGCGCCTACCTGACCCAGTGGCGGATGGACCTGGCGGCCGCCCGCCTGCGCCGCACCCGCCAGTCGGTGGAGTCGATCGCCGCGGCGGTCGGCTATCAGTCGGTGCCCGCGTTCAGCCGCGCCTTCACCCGCTCGCACGGAGCCGCGCCGGGCCGCTACCGGTCGTCCGCTACAGAACGCTGAGGGCAAGCTTGGTGACGCGGAGTTCCTCCGCCTCGGTCCAGTCACCCTCGGTGAACGCCAGCCAGAGGATCTTGTCACTGGAGGCGGCCAGGATTCCGGTGCCGCCGGTGTCGTCGGACCCCACCGGCAGCTGGAACGCCAGCACCGGCAGATCGTGGGTCATCGCCCCGCATCGCAGCCCGACCTGCATCAACGGGTGATCCTCCGCCTCGGCCGTGCCGCGCAGTGTCAGCACCACCTCGCGGACCGTCGACGATCCCCGGGTCAGGGTGGCCTCGTGGACGTACGCCACACCCATCGCGCCCAGGACGGCATCGGTCTGCGTGACGGTCCCGGCGATCCACGGGAACGGGTGGGCGCAGTCGACCGGACTCGGCGTCGCCGTGCAGGCCGCCGCATCGTACGCCGCAGCAGAGTAGTCATGGACGTCGTCCGGGCTGTCCGGCCAGACCTGGCGGACCTGCAGCAGCCCGCTGGTCGTCTCCGGCAACTCGGTGCGGCAGGCCGGTGCCGACGCCGCCGCGGAGGGCGACGCCGCCGGGTGCGCCTCGGAACAGCCCGCGACCAGGAGCAACAAGGCCGCTGCCAGCCGGGGGAGGTGGCGCATCACGCGGCCGCGGGCATCTGCGGATCCCCGTGACCGTGCGGCTGACCGGATGCGGCCAGGCGCCGGGTCAACTCCTCGCCCTCGACGTCGACGTCCGGCATGATCCGGTCCAGCCAGGCCGGGATCCACCAGGCGGCGCGTCCCATCAGCGAGAGGACGGCCGGGACGATCGTCATCCGGACCAGGAACGCGTCGACCGCCACCCCGAACGCCAGCGAGAAGCCGAGCGACTTGACGATCGTGTCGGTGGCCAGGATGAAGCCCGCGAATACGCTCATCATGATCAGCGCGGCGGCGGTGACGACGCGAGCGCCGTGCCGCATGCCGCTGATCACCGCGTCGTCCGGGGCGGCGCCGTGCACGTACTCCTCACGGGCCCGGGTCACCAGGAAGACCTCGTAGTCCATGGCCAGGCCGAACAGGATCCCGATCAGGAAGATCGGCATGATGCTGACCAACGGCCCGGTGGTCGTCAGCCCGATCAGCCCGGCCAGATGCCCCTGCTGGAAGACGCTGACCAGCGCGCCGAACGCGGCCGCCACGCTGAGCAGGAACCCGATCGTCGCCTTCAGCGGCACCAGGATGCTGCGGAACACCAGCATCAACAGCACGAAGGCAAGACCGACCACGATGCCGAGGTACGGGATGAGCGCATCGGTGAGCGTGTCGGACACGTCGATGTTGACCGCTGTCGCTCCGGTGACGGCCAGGGTCGCGCCGGTGACGGTTTTCGCGTGGTCGCGGATGTCGCGGACCAGGTCCTTGGTGGCCTCGCTGGTGGCGCCGCTGTTCGGGATGACGGTGAGCATCGCGGTGTCGCCGGCCGGGGCGAGCGTCGGCGGGGTGACCAGCACGACGTCGTCGAGTTCCGCGATCACCTCCTGGGCCTGTTCGGCGGCGGTCTGCGCGGCCCCGGCGGCGGCTTCCACGACCACGATCAGTGGCCCGTTGAACCCGGCGCCGAATGCGGCGGCCAGCTGGTCGTACGCCTTGCGCTGGGTGGAGTCCTCGGCGGCGGTGCTGTCGTCGGGCAGGGCCAGCCGCAGGTCCATCGCCGGGACGGCCACCAGAGCGATCACCACCAGGGCACCGGCCAGCGCGATCCAGCGGTGCCGGAGCACGTTGCGGGCGTACCGCTCACCGAACGGCACCTTCGAGCGGTGCTCGACCGCGGCCGGGTCGGCCCGGTGCCTCTTCGGCAGGATCCTCAGCCCGGCGAAGCCGACGACGGCCGGCACCAGACTCAACGTGATCAGCACGGCGACGGCCACGGTGCCCGCGGCGGCGACGCCCATCGCGGTCAGGAACGGCACCCCGGTGACGGAGAGCGCCACCAACGCGATGATCACGGTCAGGCCGGCGAAGACGACGGCCGAGCCGGCCGTGCCGACCGCCCGTCCGGCCGACTCCTCGCCGTCGTGCCCCTCGGCGATCTCGTGGCGGTAGCGGGAGACCACGAACAGCGCGTAGTCGATGCCGACCGCCAGGCCGAGCATGGTGGCCAGCGCCGACGTGGAACTGGACAGGTCCAGGAAACCGGTGGCGATCTGGATGCCGAGCATCCCGACGCCCACCCCGACCAGGGCGGTGACCAGCGGGAGTCCAGCGGCGACGAGCGAACCGAACGTGACGACCAGGACGAGCGCGGCGACCAGGATGCCGATCGCCTCGGCCGCGTGGCTCTCCTCGACCGTCTTGGTGACCTCGCCGGAGTACTCGACGGTGGCCCCGGAACTGCGCCCGGCGGCGAGCAGGTCCTCCCGTTCGGCGACGCTGACGTCGGTCACCGGCACCGAGTAGGTGATCGTCGCGTACGCGGTGCGCTGGTCCTGCGAGATCGCCTGGCTGGTGTACGGGTCGGACACCGCGGCCACCTTCGGCGCTTGTCCGAGGGCGGCGACCGCGGCCTCGATCGCGGTCCTCTCCGACGCGCCGGTCACCGTGGCACCAGCGCCGACGGTGAACACCGCCTTGGCCGAGGCCGCATCAGAGCCGGCCCCGAACTTGTCGGCCAGCACGTCCATCGCCCGCGACGACTCGGTCCCGGGGATGCTGAAGGCCGCACTCGTCGGACCGGACAGGGTGGCCGCACCGACCCCGAACAGGACGAGCAGCAGCGCCCAACCTGCAAGGGTCAGCTTCCGCCGCCGGTACGAGAACCGGCCCAGCCGGTACAGCAGGGTCGCCACACGTACACGTTCGGCGGGCCGGTTCAGCTGCTGAGCCGGAATCGCGCGCCGTCTTCGACGTAGCTGGCCCCGTAGGTGCCCGCCGTGCCGGTGATCCGGAAGCGGCCGTCCTCCCTCACCTCGTGACGCTCGCCGTGAAGCGTCCCGTGGACGTCGAGGTAATCGGTGACCTGCTTGCCCGCGCCGTCGATGTGGTCGATCGCGAAGAACCAGCTGTAACCGTGCCGGCGTGCGGTGACCGTGATCCGCAGCGTCTCGCGGTCCACGATCGAGACGTCCAGGTCGTGCCCGTCGAAGTACGGTCGGCCCGCCTGCCGCAGCGATCGGGGCGCCGTGTCCATGTCGAGGGTGACCGCCCGGGTCGAGGAGTCACCCTCGCAGGCGGTGGTCATGCTCGTGCCGGCGCTGTTCGGGCCCTGGCGCAGGCCGTCCACCCGGACCCCCAGGATGCGGGTGGGGCTGGGGAACAGGCCGGTGAAGACCATTTCGACGGTGATCCGCCCGACCGGGGATGCCTTCTCCCGGGCCAGGAAGTCGTCGAAGGCCGGCGCGGACGACCCGTCCAGGGCGAGCAGCGGTGCGGCGCCGGTACGCGGATCGACGACCCGGTCGAGGGCGTAGACCTGCCCGCAGTCGGGGATGGTGGCCACCGCGGCCTGGAACCCGCTGCCCGGCGCGGGTGTGGGTTCCGGTGTCGCCGGCACTGCCGGTGGCGGCACGATCTGGTTGACCACGGCGGTCGCGAGGGCCGCGCCCGCCGCCGTCACGCTCGCGACGATCACCCCGATGACCGTCGTCCGCATCCGCCGCCACCAGGGCACGGCCGTCTCCGGTGCCGGCCGGCCCGCGCCCCGGTCACCCCTTCTCCGTCGGCGGCTCATCGCGACCGGCCCGCCGCGCAGACCGGGTCGGCGGCGAGCCGGTCCACCACGACACCGCCCAGTCGCCGCAGGGGTCCGCCATCCCCGAACGTGCGTACGGTCACCACACACCGCCCGACCGCGGCCGACAGCGCACTCCGATCCTCGTCGTCGCCGTACTCGTCACCGGTCCAGGTCCAGCCCGGCCGTCCGGCGGCGCCGAGACGGACCGGCTCCGGCGCCCGCCCGGAACGGTCCTGGGCCGTCGCCGCCGCGCTCGCCTCGGTGTCGTCCGCCGCCAGCCAGCCCACCGTCGTCACCGTGGTGCCGTCCATCGAGGGCGGCAACAGCCGGCAGCCGACCGGCACGGGCATTCCCAGCACCGGTTCCGGCCGCATCACCGGTCGCGCGCCCCGGTAGGCGGCCTGATGGTCCGCGGCGGTCAGCAGTGCACAGGCGTCCGGCCAGCGTCCGGCGGCGACCGGGGTGTCGAGGAAACCGTCCGCCGCGACGCCCGGTGCCAGCGCGGCGATGGTCTTCCGGCCGTGTGCCCCGGTCTCCACCAGCAGCGTTCCGTCCGCGCCGGTTCCGATCAGGCCGGCGGAGGCGCCGCCGGTCGCCGACAACGTCAGGCCGCCGTCGTCCTCGTCGACCCGGGCGAGAAGGTCCGGCCACAGCGGTGGTGCGGCTCCGGTGAAGAGCAGAACCCCTTCGGGGGTACGCAGTGGGGGCCCCACCTCGGGAAACGGGACCTCGCGCGTCCACCGTGCTGCCCCGGTCACCGTGTCGATCATGGTCAGCGTCGTCGTCCGCCCATCCGCCCGTGCGGCGATCAGACCATCCGTCGTCGTTCCGCCCTGCGTCGTTCCGCTGGGCGGGAGCGGGCCGGAGCCGGTCGGGAGCAGGACCACCGTGCCGTCGGAGGCCCGGTACAGCACGTCCGGCTGTTCCCCGGTCAGGAGCAGCGTCGTCGTTCCCGCCGTGACCGCCGACAGGCCCTCGGCGCCGCGCAGGAGGTCGTCGGTCTCCCACGGTGTCGTGCGGGACCAGCGTTCCCTGCCGGTCGCGGCGTCCAGGACCCGGATCCACGGGACGTTCCCGCACGTCTCGGCGAGCGCGACGAAACCGGTCCCGCCGGCGGTGCCGACGAGTGCGCACCCGGCCGGGCTCCGCCGGGACCAGCGTTCGGTCCCGTCCGCGGGCCGCAACCGGGTGACGGTGGCGCCGCAGCGGATCGTCGGTTCGTCCGTGCCGGTGACGACGGCGAAGAACTGGTCGATGCAGTCGTGGTGCCGCCAGTTCCAGCGTGGGGAACCGGATTCCGCGTCCCGGGCGTCGGCGCCGTCGCCGGTCTCGAGGAGGACCAGGTCGTGCTGCCGGAGCAGGTCGCGGTGCAGGGCCGGATTCGCGCCGCTGCCGGGCCGGGTCGCCCAGGCCCTCCGGCCGGTGGCGAGATCGACCGCCTCGACAGTCGTGGGCGTGGCGAGGAGCGCGAGCCCGCCCGCGGTGACGGCCGGCTGCCAGTCCGCGTCCCGGACCGGAGTACCGGCGGTCGTTCCGGTCCACCGGGAGACGCCGGTACGGGTGTCGACGACCTCGATGGGGTTCCGTCCGGAGAATCCCGCATCGAGGCCGACCAGTGCCAGGCTCGCCGACCGCGCGTCCAGGACGACCTCGGCGTCACCGATCGGACGTCGCCAGCGGGTGACCAGCCCGGCGGACGTCCCGGCCGTGGATGCGGACACCGGGACGTCCCGTGGGGAGACCGCCGACGAGACCACGGTGGGGAGAGCAGCGCCCGCGGTAAAGAGGACGATGCCGGCGAACACCGCGACGGTTCGGGTTGAGGGCCGAAAATGCACACCTCAAGCTGGGGTGTCACGGTGCTCGACGGCCACGGACTGTCGCGTTCGGGACAGCGGAACCAGCCGTTGGAGTGTGCGGTCAGTTCTCGGTGGTGGTGGCGAGGGGCTTCTCCTTGAGCATGACGGCGAGGATCAGGCCGATCGCCAGGACCGGGATCAGATACCCGAAGATCGGGACGAGAGCGTCCGAGTAGGCGGTGATGACCGCGTCGCGTACCCCGTCAGGGAGAGATCTCACGAGTGCCGGGGTGAGGGAGGCGGAGTCTGTCGTGCCGGAGGCGCCGACCGGGAGGGCGGTGGCCAGGCGGTCGGTGAGCCGGTCGGCGAAGACCGCGCCGACGACGGCCGTGCCCAGGGTGGCGCCGATCTCGCGGAAGAAGTTGTTGGCCGAGGTCACCGTGCCGACCTCGCGGGCCGGGAAGGCGTTCTGCACGGCCAGGACCAGGGTCTGCATCATCAGGCCGATGCCGGCTCCGGTGAGCATCAGGTATCCGCAGATCACCCAGAGCGGCGTGCTCACGGTGACCTGGGAGAGCAGGGCGGCGTCCACGATCAGCAGGGCGGTGCCGGCGATCGGATAGATCTTGTAGCGCCCGGTACGCCCGAGCAGCGCGCCGGAGGTCAGGGCGGTGACCATGATGCCGACCACCATCGGCAGCATCAGCAGGCCTGACTCGGTGGCCGAGACGCCGTGCACCATCTGCAGGTAGGTGGGCAGGTAGCCGACGACGGCGAACATCGCGACGCCGACCACGAGCATGCCGAGCAGGGTGGCGACCACGAAGATCGGGTTGCGGAACAGGTGCAGCGGGATGATCGGTTCGGCGGCGCGACGCTGGACCAGCAGGAACGCGGCCCAGCCGGCGACGGCCCCGGCGGCCAGTCCGAGGATGATCGGGTCGGACCAGGCGTATTCGGTGCCGCCCCAGGTCGCGAAGAGCACGGTGCAGGTGACCGCGGACGCCATCAGCACGGTGCCCAGGTAATCGAGGCGGGGGCGTTCGCCGGTGTGTGACGGCAGCCGCAGCGCGACCATGGCGATGGCGATGGCCAGCAGGCCGAGCGGCACGTTGATCCAGAACGCCCAGCGCCACGAGTGCTCGTCGGTGAACCAGCCGCCGAGCAGCGGACCGGCGACCGACGCGACGCCGAAGACGGCACCCATCGGGGCCAGGAACTTGGCGCGCTCGCGCGGCGGGACCAGGTCGGCCACGATCGCCTGCGAAATGATCATCAGGCCGCCGCCGCCGAGGCCCTGCAGGGCACGTCCGGCGATCAGAGCCCCCATGCCGCCGGCCAGGGCGGCGACCACGGATCCGGCGACGAAGAAGCCGATCGCGGCGATGAAGACCACCTTGCGGCCGATCAGGTCGCCGAGTTTGCCGTAGACCGGCATGCCGATCGTCGCGGCCAGGATGTACGCCGTGGTCACCCAGGCCATGTGCGCCAGGCCGTCGAGTTCGCCGACGATCGTCGGCAGGGCGGTGCTGAAGATGGTCTGGTCGAGCGCGCCGAGCAGCATCGCCGTCAGCAGGGCGGCGTAGACGAGCGCGAAATGCCGGGTTCGCCTCGTGTCGATGACAGCGGTCATGGGGGTCTCCTCTTAGCGGAGAGACTTTCTCCGCTTCGCCACCGTAGCACTCAAGCGGAGGTTGCCTCTCCGCTTGATAGGGTGTGGGGATGAGCACTCCGGGCCCGCCGAGACCACTGCGCGCCGACGCGGCCCGCAACCGTGAGCTGCTGCTGCGGGCCGCCCGCGAGATGTTCGCCCAGCGTGGACTGGACGTGACCCTCGACGAGATCGCCCGGCACGCCGGTGTCGGCGTCGGCACCGTCTACCGCCGGTTCGCCAACAAGGAGGAGCTGGTCGAGGCGCTCTTCGACGACCAGCTCGACCGGATGATCGCGCTCGCCGAGGAGTCCCTGACCCGCGCGGACACCTGGGACGGGTTCGCCGAGATGTTCCGCCGGTTCAGCGCGCTGATGGCCGCCGACCACGGGCTGCGGGAAGTGCTGCTGCACAACACGTACGGGCACGATCGGGTGGCCCGGATCCGGGAACGGTTCGTGCCGGCCATGGACGCGGTCGTGCGGCGGGCGCAACAGGCGGGCGTGCTGCGGCCCGACGTGGAACCGACCGATCTGCCGATCATCGAGACCATGCTCGGCGGGGTGGAGGCGTTCGCCCAGCCGGTCCGGCCGGAGCTCTACCGGCGATACCTGACCATCATCCTGGACGGGATGCGGGCCCGGCCCGGTCTCACCGCGTTGCCGGTGGCGGCGCTGACGGCGGAACAGTTCGACGAGCTGGCGGGGAAACGTTGATGCTGCGGATGGCCACGGCCGGAGGGCATCCGGGGCGGGCCAATGAGGACTTTGCCGGAGGCGTACCCGGAGGAATGGTCCTGGTCGACGGCGCCGGAGGTGTTCCCGGGGCGGCGGAGGTCTGCCGGCACGGGGTGGCCTGGTTCGCGCGCCGGCTCGGCGGCATGCTCCTCGGTGGGCTGTCCCAGCCGGCCGGCCTGCTCCCCGGCGGGCTGGGAAAGTCGGCCGGCCTGCTTCCCGGCGGGCTGGGAAAGCCGGCCGGCCTGCGGGAGGTGCTGGCCGAGGGGATCACGGCGGTCGCCGACATGCACCGGGACACGTGCGACGTCACGCACGGGAGCAGCCCTTTCGGGGCGGTGGCGATGCTGCGGTTCGCCGAGGGGCGGGCGGAGTGGCTGGTGCTCGGGGACGCGGTGGCGCTGATCGACGTCCCGGACGGCCCGCCGGTGGTGGTCCACGACCCGCGCGAGGTCGTCATCGCCGGCGACATCGAGAAACGGCTCGATGCGGGCGTCGAGGACCGGGCGGAACTGCTCGCGGAACTACGGTCCCGGCGGAACAGTCCGGGCGGATTCTGGGTGGTCAAGGACGATCCGAGCGTCGTCGAGGAGGCGCTCGTCGGCAGTCGCCCGGCGTTCAGGTCGGCAGCGTTGCTCAGCAACGGGGCGAGCAGCCTGGTCGACCGTTTCCACGCCACCGACTGGCCGGAGCTGCTGAGGCTGCTGGACACGGACGGGCCTGCTGAGGTCGTCCGCCGGGTCCAGGAGTTGAGGTTCCCGGACGACGCGACGGTCGCCTACTTCTCCGGGCCCGGCTGAGGCGCTGCCAGAATCGCGGCGAGACCCCGCTCGAACAGGTCGTCGTCGCTCCACCGGCCGACGTCGAGATGCCCGGAAGCGATCAGGGTCGGGTAGGTCTCGGGGTCGGCGGCCACCTGCCGTTGCGCGTCGGCGCGGTGCGCGGTGGCCTCGGTGACGGCCGCGCCGATCACGTAGTTGGCCACCACGCGGGTGAGCACGGCCAGCGCGCGGTCGGCGAAACCGCCGCGGACCAGCGCCGCCTGCAGGAACTCGGTGCGCGCCAGCACGTTCGGGCCGAGCATGGGCCGGCCGATCAGCCCCGGCGCCCACGCGTGGCGGAGCATCACCGCGCGCCACCGCGCGGTCAGGGCGTGCACGTCAGCGCGCCAGTCGTTGCTGGTGTCCGGAAGCGACACCTCGCCGAAGACATGGTCGAGCGCCAGGTCGAGGACGTCGTCCTTCGTGGTGACGTGCCAGTAGAGCGCGGTCGACGTGACGGCGAGGCGCTCGGCCAGTCTGCGCATCGTCAGGCCGTCCGCACCCTGCTCGTCGAGCAGCGTCACCGCGGTCGCGACGATCCGGTCGCGGGTCAGCGGCACTCCCCGGCGGGGACGTTCCGGTTCCGGGCGCAGCCATACCGTCATGTCCCGCATCCTATTACAGTGGTAAACCAGTTTAACGTTGGTAAGGAGGTGTGTCGTGCCAGTGATGCGGATTCAGCTGGACGCCGACAGGGCCACCGCGCGCCGCGTGCTGGACCTGCATCGGGCGGGAAAGGTGCACCGCGAGTCGCGGGATGCCGCGCGCGACGAGGTCTGGCGGCTGGGGCGGACGCCGGCCGCGGAGCCGGTCTTCGTCGGCGTCACCAACGGCGAGCCGGTCCGGCTCCTCTATGACGTGGAGGTCTATCTGGAGTCCGGGGCCTCATCAAGCTTATGAAAAAGACGAACATCGATTCCTTCTCGGCTATCGACTTGAGTGGATCAAGGGGGTTCTACGGTGGGCCGATGACACTCGCGGAAGAACTGGTCACGATGACCGACGAGGACCGGGAACTGCAGGCCGGCGCCCTGAGCGGCGACCCCGCCGCGCAACTCGCCCACCGCCGGGTCACCACCCGCAACGCCGACCGGCTCAGCGAGATCATCGACGAGCACGGCTGGCCCGGCGTGCGCCTCGTGGGGGAGGAGGCGGCCCGGCGGGCGTGGCTGGTGGCACAGCACGCGGACCGGCAACTCGACGTGCAGCGGCGGGCCCTCGCACTGATGACCGCGGCCGTGGACGCCGGCGACGCCGACCGCACCCAGCTGGCCATGCTCCACGACCGGGTGCTGGTCAACGAGGGGCGTCCGCAGCGCTACGGCACCCAGATCGCCGGTGTCGAGAACGGCCGGCCGCTGCCGTGGCCGTCCGAGGACCCGGACCGCCTGGACGAGCGGCGCGCCGAAGTCGGCCTGGACCCGTTCGCCGTGCACGTCGCCAAGCACGCGCCGGCTTGAGCCATCACGGCAGGCGTTCGGCGATCGCGGCGTCCACCTGCAAGAGTGAATCCGCCAAGGCGGTACTCAGTGCAGCAGGCACCAGGCCAACCCCTGCGCGCTGGAACTCATGGAAGTAGGGGAGTAGCCGGACCATGGCGGTCTTCGCACCGAAGTAGGCGGGCCGGTCGCCGGTGAGATCGGCCCGGCTGAGGTTGCCGCGGAACGCCACCACCTTGTCGGCTGTCGAGAGCAGCACCAATTCGGGGTCACTGACGTCCACCGTCGGGTCGGGTTCGTTCAGCGCCACGTGTTCCTGGTGCAGGGCGGTGACCAGGCGATTCGTCACCGGGCCGTACGCCGTCGCCAGGTATGCCGGGAGGTCCAGGTCGCCCGGCGCGAGGTCGGGAGCGTCGTGCATCAGCGCGGCCGCAAGCAGCTCCGGTGACGTGCCGCCGTGTTCGAGCACTGTCCGGGCGACCGCGACTGTGTGCCGGAATGCCGGCCTCTCCTCGATGAGGTGTCCTGTACACCATCGACGGGCGTCGGCCATGGCGGCGAGGACGAGTGGGTGTTGCAGGGGCGGTTGGGTCATGTCGAGGCTCCCGGGCGCTTTCTACGATGAGGGTGTGAGCGAGCCGAAGCCGTCCTGGGCGGACGACACCTGCGGGGTCTGCCCGGCGCAGTCACTCGGACCGGGGGCGTTCGACGTGGTGGCCAGGCCCGGCCACCAGATGCCGTATCGCCCCGATCTCGGCTACCGCGCCGACCACCGGGGCGTCCCGGTGTGCGTGCATCCGTACCGGGTCGGCCTGCCAGCCGGCGCGTACGCCTCCGCGGGGGCGCCGATGCCGGCCGAGACAACACCGGTGCCGGAACCCACCGCGGAGGCGCTGGAACTACCGGACCGCCTCGAGGACCTGGAGGGCTGGCTGGTAGCGAAGCTCCGCACCGCCGAACCCGATCAGATATTCGGCGCGGTCGCGCGCGCCGAACGCGAAGCCCTGGAGAGGTTCCCGAGCCGCGAGGTGGTCACGGCGATGCGCAAGGTGCTCTCCCGGGAACTCGCCCGGCGCTGACCGTCCGGTTCAGACCGCAGCCGGGGCGACCGTGTCGTCGAACCTGTGCGTGGTCCGCTTCCCGAAGCCGATCACGCCTGCCGTCTCCAGGCCGGCTTCCATGGCCGCGAGCCGGCGACCGACCTCGGAGGCCGGCAGCCAGTACCGCAGCGGCTTCGGCCCGAAGCCGGCGGTCTCATAGAGCGCGTCGGTCTCACCACCGAACTCGTACCTGAACTCTTCGAGCTCGGTCGCGTGGACGAACTGCACGCGGAGGTCGGCCTCGATGCGGCGCAGCACGTTGGGCTGGGCCAGGATCGCGTGGATCATCTCGTCGACCGGGCTCGGCACGAGCAGCTCCGCTCGCACTTCGTCACCGGTCGCCTCGAACACGGCCGCCTTGAGCGCCAGCACCTTCAGGCCCTCGATTGCCAGGACGGGTGCGTCCTTCTCTTGGTCCCACTGCGACACCGTGGCGAAGCCGGTGTTGGTGAACCAGCAGTCGCTGTAGGCCAGCGACGACTCGGTCAGCCGTGCGTACAGCTCGTGGGCCTGGACCGCGGCGAAGATCGCCGCGCCCCGATTCCCGATGACGTGCACGTCGAGCGGGACCGGCTGGCTGGTCATTCCCTCTGTCTGCATGGTCTCTCCCTGTACGGATAGCTCTGTGGGGATGCTCCCTGCTTCAGCCTTCCGACCACCCGGAAGGAACAAAAGTGCATCCGCGTTGCCACACGGGGTGGCGCACAGGTGGCAACAATGGCAACACTCAGCGCAGGGGGCGGCTTGTGGAGACGTTCGGATCGGCTTTGCGCCGACATCGCGAAGCACGTGGCCTGTCGTTGCGTGCCCTTGGCCGTGCCGCGCTCATCGATCCCGGCCACCTCACCCGCATCGAGCGCGGGACCCGGCCACCACCAGCGATGGTCACGGTTGAGCTGATCGACAAGGCGCTTGGCACTGGCGGTGAACTTGCCGCGATACTGAGCCCGCCATGGATCCGTGACGGCGGCCTGTGGCGTCCCGACGACGCCGAGCGTCTTTCCGCGGATCTGGTCGCGAACAGACCCACTGCCGAGAACGCCTCCCGACTGGCCCATCAGTGGCTGCTCGCCGAGTCTCCTCAGGTAACCGAGTCCCGTGCCGGGCGCCGGATCGGTATGGGCATGGTGCGCAAGGTCCAGAAGCGGGTCAAACAGCTGCGACTCCTCGACGACCACGTAGGCGGTAGCCATACCTACGCCATGGTCACGGCCGAACTGGCCGCCACGATCGGCCTGCTCCGGGACTGGTCCTATCCCGAGGAGGTCGGCAGGCGCCTGCTCGTCGCGGTGGGCGAACTGGCACAGCTGGCGGGCTGGACCAGCTCCGACGCGGGACGGTATGCGCAGGCCGAGCGGATCTACCTGATCGGCATGCGGGCAGCGCACGCCGGCGGCGATGCAGCCCTGGCGGCGAACAACCTCTCATCGCTGGCCTACCAGTTCGCGAACGTCGGGAGGGCTACGCATGCCCTCGACCTGGCCCGTTCGGCTTACGCCGGCGCCCGCCACAGCGCCACCCCCAAGACCAGAGCGCTGCTCGCCGAACGGGTCGCTTGGGCCGCGGCCCAGGCCGGGGACGTCAAAGCCGCCGACACCGCGCTCGTGAAAGTCGAGAAGGACTACGCCTCCCAGAAGGCCACCGACGTCGACCCGCACTGGGTGTACTGGCTGTCCACGGAAGAAGTCGAGGTGATGGCCGGCCGGGTCTGGACTCAGACGCGCCGCCCGATCCGGGCGGTGCCCATCCTGGAACGGGCCATTGAGGGCTACGGCGACGACACCGGCCGCGAGACCGCGCTGTACCAGTCATGGATGGCGGAATCTCTGGAACAGGCGAACGAACCGGACCGTGCCGCGGCGGCGGCGCTCAAGTCGCTGCGGCTGTCCCGCCGAGCGGGCTCCGTGCGGGCGGATGATCGGGTGGTTCTGTTGCGGCGCAAACTGCGAAAGCACGCGGGCAACGAGGCAGTTGACGCCTTCCTCGACGAGTCGCGCTCGACCGGGCAGACGTGATTTCGCCTGTCAGCAGACGGGGGCGGCTGATCGGCGCCGCCCGGCCTAGGGTCGCTCGCATGGACGTCGTCACGCTGGAACCACGCCTGCACATGCTGGCCTTCCCGGTCGGCCACGCCTACCTGTGGGTGGGGGAGGACGGCCTCACCCTGATCGACACCGGTGAGGTCGGCAAGGCCCCGGCCGTCGCCGACGCCATCGCCGGCCTCGGCTTCCGGACCGGCGACGTGCGCCGGGTGCTGCTCACCCACTTCCACGACGACCATGTCGGTTCGGCGGCGGCGATTGCCGGGTGGGGCGACGTTCTGGTGTACGCGCACAGCACCGAGACCCCGATCATCCGCGGACTCGAACCGGGCCCGCCGCCGGTCCTGCGCGACTGGGAACGGCCGCTGTTCGAGCAGCTCCCGCCGCGGGTCCTGCCCGGCCCGGTGCGGGTGGACCGGGAGCTCACCGACGGCGACACGATCGACCTCGGCGGCGTCGACGCGGTGGCCGTGCACGTGCCCGGTCACACCCCGGGCAGTGTCGCCTACTACCTGCCGGAGCCGCGGGTCCTGTTCACCGGTGACACCGTCGCCCGCCTGCCGGACGGGACCGTGATCCTCGGGGTGTTCAACGTCGACCACGACCGCGCGGTCGACTCCCTGCGCCGGCAGGCCGCCCTCGACGTGGGCATCGCCTGTTTCGGGCACGGCGCACCCCTGACCGGCGACGCTTCGGCGCAGCTCAGGAGGACCGCGGCGACGGCGCATCTCTGACCGGCGACGTGTCGGCGCGGCTCAGGAGGATCGCAGCGGATCAGCGATGAGCGCCGCGAACCCCAGGTCCGCCGCCCCGATCAGCGTCGCGTCGTCGGCCAGCCCGGACAGTCGCAGCCGGGCCCGGTCCCGCGACACCGGCATCGCGTGCCGTTTGATCCGGCTGGCGACCTGTGGTTCGGCCACCTGGTACACGTCACGCAGCATCCCCCCGAAGATCACCACCCCGGGGTTGAACAGGTTGATCAGGTTGGCGACGCCGATGCCCAGCCAGTCGCCGATCCGGGCCACCGCTGCGGACGCCGCCGGGTCGCCGGCCGCCGCGTCGTCGACCACCGCCCGGACCGCCTGCCGTCCGGTCCGGCCGTCGGCGCGGCCGGCCGCCTCCAGCAGCGCGTGTTCGCCGGTCTCCGCCTCGAGGCAGCCTTGTGACCCGCACAGGCACGGCCGTCCGTCGACCGGGTTGACGACCATGTGCCCGACTTCGCAGCCGTACCCGCCGTCGCCGCCGAGCAGTTTCCCGCCGACCAGGACACCGCCGCCCACCCCGACGTCCCCGTGCAGGTAGATCAGGTTCTGGGAGCCGGTGCCCGCGCCGCGGGCCGCTTCGGCGAGTGCGCCCATGTGTGCCTCGTTGCCGACCGCCACCGGCAGGCCGATGCCGAGCGCCCGTTCCAGTTCGGCGCCGAACGCCTGGTCGACCCAGCCCATCTCGGGCCCGTACCGGACCATTCCGTCGCCGGGCCGGATCATCCCGCAGTAGGACGCCCCGATTCCCACACAAACCGCCCCGGGTGGCGCCGCGGCCAGCAGTTCCTCGCCGAGGGCGGCGAGGTTGCCGACCACGGTGTCCAGGTCCACCCCGGCCCGGGTGCGCGGCGTCTCCCGCCGGTCCAGCACCGGCCCGCCGAGCCCGACCCGGGCCGCGACCAGCCGGTCCACCGCCACGTCGAAGGCCAGCACGTAGACCCGCTGCGACTGCGGCAGCACGATGAACGACGGCCGTCCCGCCCCGGTGGTGTCGGTGGGCGGTTCCTCCCGGACCAGTCCGGCGGCGGCGAGCTGGGAGGTCAGCGCCAGGATCGTGCTGCGGTTCACCCCCATCCGCTCGGCGAGGGCGGCACGCGACAGCGGCCCGTTCACGTGGACGTGCTGGAGCAGCTTGCCGAGGGTGTGTCTACGCATCTCACCCCAAACCTAAGGAAGATCAACGACAGAAGCCAAACCCGCTCCGGTACGTGTGACCAGAGGCCCATTGTCGGCTTGTCGACAGCCGGTCGCCATGAACACCCGCCGAGTCCCGCCGACAGGAGGTGCCGTCCCCGTTTCGCAGGAAGGTTCCCCCATGCCGAGCACCCCCACCCGACCCGGCCTGTTGACGTTGCGCACCACCGTCATCCTCAGCATCTCCCTGCTGGCGGGCGGTGTGGTCGGCGGTCTCACCTACGTCTCCGGCGAGAACGTCCCCAAGTCCCTGCTGGCCGGACTGGCCACCGTCCCGGCCGGGGTGGCGTTCCTGCACCAGATGATCCACCCCACCTGAGCCGGACGGCCGCGTATATTGGTCGCCGTCAGTCGCCCCGGGGGAGGATGACGCGTTTGTCCCGCCACCTCCGCAAACCCCTGCTCGTCGGGACCCTGCCGGTGCTCGTCGCCGTCGGTGGCTGGCTGACGAACGTGCTCACCTCGGGCTGGGATCCGTGGCTCTTCGGCGGGCTGGTGGCGATCGTCGCCGTGACCGTGGTCCTCACGGTCGCCGCCGACCGCCCGGCCACCGATCCGCAGCTGACGGTGGCGCCCACGCCCGAGCCGCCCCCGGAGCCGGTGCCGGGTCCGCCGGCGGTCTGGCTCGACGTCCCGCCCCGCGGGCTGCACTTCACCGGCCGCGGTGACCTTCTCGCCGCCCTGGATCGCCAGCCGATCGGCAGCCACACCGCGACTGTTCTCGTACCCCATGCCCTGCATGGTCTCGGTGGTGTCGGCAAGACCCAGCTCGCCATCGAGTACGCCCACCGCCACCAGTCGTCGTTCGACCTGGTGGCCTGGATCCCCGCCGAACAGCAGGCGCTGCTGCGGTCGTCGTTCCAGCGGATCGCGGCCGCGATGGGCATCGCCGACCCGGACAGCTCGGACCGGACGGTGGCCCGGGTCCGGGACGGTCTGCGGCGGGGTGTGCCGTTCCGGCGCTGGCTGATCGTCTTCGACAACGCCGAGTCACCCGCAGCGCTGCGCCGGTACGTCCCGGAGGCCGCCCCACCGGCCTCGACCGGCCGGGTGATCATCACGTCCCGGGACCGGACCTGGTCGAGTTACGCGGAGGCCGTCGAGGTCGAGGTGCTGAGCCGGGCCGAGAGCGTCGCCCTGGTCCACAGGCGCAACCCCGGGGTGATCGAGCGGGACGCCGTGCGGCTCGCCGAACAGCTGGGCGACCTGCCGCTGGCCCTGGAACAGGCGTCGGCCTGGCTGGACGCGTCCGGCACCCGGGTCGGCGACTACCTGCGGATCCTCGCCGACCGGACCACGGACCTGCTCGGCGCGAACCAGGCCACCGACTACCCGATGTCGGTGGCCGCGACCTGGGGAGTCACCTTGGACCGTCTCTC
The DNA here is from genome assembly GCF_030269225.1 of Actinoplanes sp. NBRC 101535. Taxonomy (NCBI): domain Bacteria; kingdom Bacillati; phylum Actinomycetota; class Actinomycetes; order Micromonosporales; family Micromonosporaceae; genus Actinoplanes; species Actinoplanes sp. NBRC 101535. The sequence continues at coordinate 52,952 of NZ_BSSY01000007.1, forward strand.
CGGCACCGATCCGGTCGCGGTGCGGCTGCTCGAGCTCGCCGCGTTCTTCGGCCCGGAACCCGTCGACCGCCGGCTGTTCGCCTTCGGCGCGGACGACGACCTGCCACCGGAGACCCGCGACCTGCTCGCCGATCCGCTGCGGCTCGATCAGGCCCTGGCGAGCATCGGCCGGCTCTCCCTGGCCCGGTTCGACGCCGAACGCGGCACCGTCCAGTTGCACCGGCTGGTCCGCACGACGGTCCGGGCCCGCGCCGGGGAGGAACGCCAGGAACTCCTGCGGACCTCGGCGCAGGTGCTGCTGGCGGCGGCGGACGCGTCCGTGCCGGACTGGGCCGACCCGGCGACCTGGCCGGTGCACGCCATGGTCACCCCGCATCTGCGGTTCACCGGTTGTCTCGCCGGCCCGGGCCACCGGATCCGGCAGCTGGTCCTGCATCATCTGGGCTACCTGGAGTTCCGCGGTGACCTGCACAGCAGCCGCCAGTTCGCCGAGGAGGCGTGGGGCCTGTGGACCGAGAGCCTCGGCCCGGGGCACGAGGACACCCTGACCGTGGCGGTGGTCCTCGCGAACGCGGCCCGTTCACTCGGCGACACCCGATATGCCAAGCAGCTCCTGGAGGAGATCCTCGGACGGGCCCGCCGGCGGCTGGGCAACGCCCACCGGACCACCCTGTACGCCGCGAACAGTTACGGCGCGAGCCTGCGGATCGCCGGTGTCTACCGTGGCGCCTACCAGATCGACCTCCGCACCCTCGAGGACTCGCGCCGCACCTTCGGACCGTCGAGCGCCGAGACCATGCGCAATGTCAACAACCTCGTGGTCAACCTGCGCATGCTGGGCCGTTTCGCGGAGGCGCTCACCCGGGACCGGGAGAACCTGGCGCGGGAGGAGGAACTGGTGGGCGCCCGCGGACCCGACTACGTCGTGATCCGGCTGAACTGCGCCATCGACCTCTATCACCTGGGCCGCTACCGGGACTGCCTGCGGATGCTCGACGACGACGCCGCCGCGGCGGAGGCGCAGATCGGGCCGACCCACATCTTCGTCCTGCTGACCATGCGCACCCAGGTCGCGGCGCTGACCGCCCAGGGTGACAGCGAGGCGGCGATCCCGCTGGCCCGGCGCGCCCTCACCCGCTGCCGCGACGACCGCGGCGACCACCATCCGCTGACCCTGGCGATGGCGATGACCGCGGCGAACGCGCTCCGCGAACGTCACCCCGCCGAGGCGCTGGCGCTGTCCCGCGACACTCTGGCCGCACACCGGGAGATCGACGGCGACGGGCACCCGGCCACCATCGCAGCGTTGATCAACACGGCCGCGACCGAGCGGCACACCGGCGATCACCGGAGCGCCGCTGCCCACGACGACGAGGCGGTTCCGGCCGCCGCCCGGGTTCTCGGCGCCGACCATTGGGTGTCGCTGTGCGCGGTCGCCGGCCAGGGCGTCGACCGTCACGTGGCCGGTGACCGCCCGTCCGCCGTCCGCCTGCTGCGCCAGGCCCACGAGCGCGCCGCCGCTGTTCAGGGCCCCGAACATCCCTTCACTCTCGGGTACGCCGTGAATCTCCTGCACGCCGCCGGACGCTCCGCCGACGCGGGCGACCTGCGGGCGTTACGCGCCGCAACACGCGACCGGTTGACCCGGACCGGAGACACCCTGCTGCTGCGCAAGCTGCGCCGCCGGGAGTGGGCGGAATGCCCCGTGGAACTCCCGCCCTACTGACGGAGTCCATCCGGTCAGGACTGTCCCCCAGGTGACAACGAGGACCGGCAGGGCGGCGTACGCTCCCGTACACATTGATGCCGTTCAATGAACGGGGTGTGCTTGTGACCTTCCGGAGAACACTGCGCGCGACGGCTCTGACCGTCGCGATCCTCCTCCCTCTCACCGCCGTCGTCCAGCCGGCCGCCGCGGCGACGGGAGAACCACCGCCGGCCTGTACCGACCGCGACGTGAACCACCCGTCGATCCAGCTCGACGGACCGCGCGACGGCACCACCCTCGCCGTCGACAAACACGGCCAGATCGACCTTCGGGGCAGCCTGCGCCGCCACGCCGAGATGATCGACGTTGCGGTGGACCGGGCGTCGACCACCGACTTCCGGTACGACCCGGACCCGCACCTGGACTCGACCGGCGACGACGTCTCCTGGTCCGCCCGGTTGCGCCCGGCCCACCTGGGCGCCAGTGTGCTGTGTGCCCGCGCCGAAGGCGACCACCGGAAGTACGCGAAGATCACCCGTACCGTCAAGGTCGTCGACCTCATCCCGCCGAGCAACGTGACCGGGCTCGCGGTCAGCGCGATCACCGCCACCGGGGCGAAGGCGACCTGGGAGGCGGCGACCGACAACTACGGGCTCGCCGGGTACGACGTGAGCGTCGACGGCGGCGCCCCGCAGCGGACCACGGTCGGCACCCGGGCGTACACCATCGACGGTCTTGAACCGTCCTCCACGCACACCGTCGCGGTGGTCGCCGTCGACCTGGCCGGCAACCGCTCGAAGACGGCGGCGACGACGTCGTTCACCACCACCGCCGCACCGGCCGATCCGGACCCGGATGCCGACCTCACCTTCGACCCGGAACAGGGCGGAGCCACCGCCACCTGGGCGGCCGCCCCGGACACCGAGGCGAGTTACCGCGTCTACCTCGACGGCCTGCTCTACGACGAGTTCACCGCCGACCACTTCTGCGACAGCCCGTGTACGACCGTCGACTACCCGGTGGAGCCGCTCGAGGAGTACACGCTGTACGCGTTCTCGGTCGAGGCGCTGGCCGCCGACGGCACGGTGGTCCGGGAACTCGAGGGCACCTTCACCACCATGATCAATGTGGACGAGGTCCCGGTCTCGGCGGTCCAGCTGTCGGCCAGCGAGGCCTCCCAGTGCGCCTCCAACGGCGGCGACTTCTACATCGCGGCCGACACGCGGGACATCGTCACCGTCCCGGCCGGCAGCACCCTGCTCTTCGCCGGCTGCTACACCGCCGGGGACAGCAGCTGCGTCGACGACTTCCTGCCGCCGTCCGGGGACCGGGTCCTCGACTGCACCGACAACGTCACCCAGCTGCTGTACGGCGCGGCGCCGACCGGCCGTGGACCGGTGATCGCGTCCCTGCCCACCAGCACCGGCATCGGTGCGAAGCTGGCGCCGGCACCGGTCGTGCCCGTCACCTGGTGCACCGCGACCGCCTGCACGATGCTGCTGTCGCCGCCCGCTCAGGCGGTCAAACTCGTCACCGCCGCCCCGGTGGCCGCAGCCGGCACCTCGTGGGTGGTGGTCGCCGCCGCCGGCATCGGCATCGGGCTGGCCCTGTGGGCGCTGCTGGAGATCCTGTTCCCCGGTGAGATCGGCATCCTCGGCCTGCTGGAGTACCCGATCTCCCACGACGTCGACTTCGACACCTTCGACAACTGGGCCGCCGACGAGGGCGAGTGGTACAACAGCCTCAAGGTGTACGCCGAGGTCGTCAAGACGACGAAGCTGCTGACCGTCGACCACAACCTCGCGTTCGCGTGGGACTCCGCCGAGGACGCCCGGCTCAAGCGGATCATCGACGCCGCGTGCACCGCCCAGCGGGGCACCCAGGGCACCGCCGGATGCGACGACGACCTGGCCGTCTACGTCCCGGGCGGCACCAACTACCAGCTCCGCCCGATGAAGGAGACCGGCACCCACATCGTGGTGGCCCTCGGCGACGGCAGTTACCCGCAGCCGCCGACCCGGGCGGTGTGGTTCTACCCGGGCCGCAGCCTCAAGGGACAGAAGGCCACCGCCGCGGGACACACCCGCAGCTGGTACGACACCGAGGCCGCCTACATCCCGAACACCTGCACCGGCCGGGTCGCCGGCAAGACCTGCGACGAGTTCCCGTTCTGGACCACCGACCAGGCGGTCGACCTGTCCGGCCAGGTCGCCTCGCTGCAACCGGTGCCGACCACGGAGTCCCTGCCGCAGGCGAGCGACCTGTCCGCCTTCTACCGCAAGTGCGACGTGGACGACGGCGACAAGTTCATCGTGCTGCCGGTGAAGCCGTGGGTCGCCGCGAACGGGCCGAGTTTCGGATTCCGGGTCTCCCAGGGCGGGGCTAGCCTGTGTATGACACCTCAGGCGCCGGGAGCCCCCTGATGCTCGATGACCCGCAGGACCTGCGTGCTGCCGTCGCCGCCTACCGGGCGGCGGCGACCGGCGCCGGTCTCGCCTGGCCGGATCCGGCCGAGGCCCCGGCCGCGCCGCCGGACCCGTTCGTGCACGAGCTGTTCGCCGTCGACCGGATTCCCGCGTCGCTGACCTGGCTGAAGTCGCAGCCCTGGCATTCCCGGCGGCTCCTGCCGGACGGGGGCGAACTGCTGCCCTGGCCGGCCGACCCCGGCGAGGCGCTGGACAGTCTCGGTTTCGCGATCGGCACGCCGTTCCCGTGGCGGCAGCAGGTTCCGCTGTTCCGGTTCGACCTGATCCTCTTCACGTTCGTGCTGGGCGCGGGTCACGAGGGCGAGGTCTGGCGCTACGAGTTCACCCCGGACGCCTGGGACACGGTCCGGGCGGCCGACAGCGTGGCGTCCCTGTTCACCACGTGGGCGTCGGCCATCACCGCCGGGCTGATCAGCCGCGATGCTCTCAACGGCCGGCTGCAGGTCGGCGAACCGCGCGACGCGGATCCGCTGGCGTTCCCGCCGTCGGTGACGCACTACCCGCTGTTACGTCAGCGGCAGCGCGAGTGTGGCGTCGACCTGGACTGCATCGACCGCGGCTTCGACTGCCACGAGGAACTCTTCTCCGAGATCAACGCGGCCCGCTCCGCCCTCGGCGTCTGACAGGTGGGTCCGGCTGCGGGGCCGGACCCACCGGCTCAGGTGGAGGCGCGCAGGCTGCGGCCGAGGCCCAGGGCCCGCTCCACTGCCAGCACGGCGGCCAGTGAGAACGCGATGAGCAGCATCGACAGCGCGGCCACCTCCGGGCCGGCCTGCGTCTCGAGGTGGTCGAGCAGGGTCACCGGCAGCGGCGTGATGTCGAAGCCGGACAGGAACAGGGAGACCACGGCCTCGTCGAACGACACCAGGAACGACAGGACGGCGCCGGCCACCACGCCGGGGCGGATCAGCGGCAGCGTGACCCGGCGGAACGTCGTCCACGGTGAGGCGCCGAGGACCCGGGCCGCGTCCTCCCCGGCCACGTCGACCGTGGACAGGCTGACCGTGATGGTGCGGATCGCGTACGGCAGGCAGAGCACCACATGGGCCAGGACCAGTCCGGTGTACGTGTCGGTGAGTCCCAGGGGTGCGAAGAGCAGCAGTAACGCCAGGCCGAGGACGATGTTCGGCACCAGCAGCGGCGAGGTGAAGAACGACTGTGCCGCCCCGGAGCCGCGGAACGTGTGCCGGGTGAAGGCCAGGGACGCCCCGATCGCCACGGCCAGGGTCACCACGGTGGTGAACACGGCGATGATCAGCGAGCTGACGAGACCGGTGGTGAATTCCGGGGTGGTGAAGACCGTGTGGTACGGCTCCAGCGAGAACCCCTGTGGCGGGAACCGGAGGAAGGTGGACGTGTCCACGGACACGACCGCGACCACCAGGATCGGGAGCCACAGGAACGCGTACACCAGAGAGACGACCGTGCGTTGCACCCAGCCGGAGGTTCTCATCGTCCGCTCACCCACCGTTCCACCCGGCGTTGCAGGAGTCCGAAGACGGTGACCGCGATGCCGAAGACGATCACCAGGACCAGGGACAGTGCCGCGGCGAGCGGCCAGTTGAGCTGGTTGGTGGCCTGGTCGTAGATCTCCGAGGCGAGCACGAAGACACGTCCGCCACCGATCAGGCGCGGGGTGACATAGGCGCTGATGGTCAGCACGAAGACCAGCAGCAGGCCGGTGAGCACGCCGGGCAGGGTCAGCGGCAGCGTGACCCGCAGGAACCGGGTGATCCGGCCGGCGCCGAGCGACGCGGCGGCCTGTTCCAGGGTGGCGTCGAGCCTGCCGAATCCGCTGGTCATCGCGAGCACCGCGTAGGGCAGGAAGATCTGCACGAGGGCGATGACGACGCCTGCGAACTGGTTGGCCAGCTGTGGGGGAGTGTCGGTGAGGCCGAGCCCGGTGAGCACCGCGCTGAGCAGGCCCTGATTGCCGAGCACGACCATCCAGCCGTAGGTGCGGGCCACCGAGGAGACCAGCATGGGTGCGATCGCCAGGATGGTCAGCAGGCCTCGCCACTTCGAGGTCGTCCGGACCAGGAACAACGCGAGGGGGTACGCGACGAGCACCGTGATCGCCGCCACCAGCAGACCGAGCTTCACCGTCGTCCACGCGACCCGCAGGTAGTAGGGGTCGGTGAACACGTCCGCGAACGAGTCGAGCGTCAGGGTGATCTCGATGCCGCCCCCGCCGGTGAACCGGTTGAACGCCATCCGCAACACCCAGAGCATCGGCATCGCGTACGCGAAGAGCAGCACCCCCAGTCCGGGGAGCAGCAGTCCCCAGGCCACCGGCGGCCGCCAGGATCGGCTCACGAGGCGTCCCGTGGCGGCAGCACCCGGACGGCGGTGTCGTCCCAGGCCAGGTGCACGGCGTCGCCGCGGGTCAGCGGCGCCCCGGCGGCCACGGTGTCCACCAGGAAGGTGTGCCCGGCCGCGTCCACCTGGTAGGCGACCTGGTCGCCGGTGTACGACGCGGACCGTACCGTGCCGGGAAGCCCGTCGGCGGCGAGCCGGATCGCCTGCGGTCGCAGCAGCGCGGTGACCGGCCCGTGCGCGCGGTCCGACGTGACCGGCAGTGTCCCCAGTCCGGGCACGACGACACCGGAGGCGGTGAGTTCGCCGTCGAACAGGTTGGCCCGGCCGATGAACGTCGCGACGAACACGTCTGCCGGGTTCTCGTAGATCTCCTGCGGGGTGCCGATCTGCGCGACCCGCCCGTTGTCCATCACCGCGACCCGGTCGGCCATCGACAGGGCCTCGTCCTGGTCGTGGGTGACGAACACGGCGGTGATCCCGGCGTTCTGCTGCATCTCCCGGATCTCGGTCCGCAGCGACTCGCGCAGTTGTGCGTCCAGGGCCGACAGCGGTTCGTCGAGCAGCAGCACGCTCGGGTTGACCACCAGGGCGCGGGCCAGCGCGACGCGTTGCTGCTGGCCGCCGGAGAGCTGCCCGATCCGCCGTTCGGCGAGGTGCCCGAGCCGGACCCGGTCGAGGATCTCGGCGACCCGTTTCTTCTTCTCGGCGGCGGGCAGTCGCCGCATGTCCAGGCCGAACGCCACGTTTCCGGCCACGGTGAGGTGCGGCAGCAGGGCGAACGACTGGAACACCATGCCCATGCCCCGCTTGTGCACGGGTGTACGTGTCAGGTCGCGGCCGTCGACGCTGATGGTGCCGGCGGTCGGCTCGATCAGTCCGGCGATCATCCGCAGGGTGGTGGTCTTGCCGCAGCCGGAGGGGCCGAGCAGGGCGAGCATCTCGCCCTGCTCGACGGTCAGGTCCACCCCGTCGACGGCGGGTGACGCCGCTCCCGGGTACGACTTGGTCAGCCCGGCGACCTGTAGCTCAGCCACCGATGACCTCACGCTGGATCCGCTGCACCCAGCCGGCGTAGTTCGGGGCGATCCAGTTCCAGTCGATCGGCGCCGCGTCGGCGAGCAGCCCGGTGGTGGAGGCGGTCCGGGCGTTGATGTCCTCGGCGACGGTGACGGTCTTGTTGACCGAGCCGTAGAACGCCGACTCGCTGAGCCGCTTCTGCGCTTCGGCGCCGATGGCGAATTCGACGAACTTCTGCGCGACGTCCTTCCTGGTGGACGTCTTGACCAGGTTGATCGTGCTGATCTGGGCGACGCCGAGTCCGGTGGGGACGGCGACGATCAGCTCGTTCGGGGTCTCGTCGTGCAGGGCCTGCGCGCGGGCGTTCCAGCCGACGCCCATGCCGACGCTGCCGGAGCGGATCGCGTCGTAGATGTTGGGCTGCGGCGAGAACGTCTGGGTGTTGGCGGCGAACTTCTTCAGTTCGGCGAGCTGGCCGTCGATCGAGGTCTTGTAGTCCAGGCCGAGTTCCTTGGACAGGCCGGCGATCAGCGCGATGCCGCGGGTGTCGGCGATCTGCAGGGCGAGCTGGCCCTTGTACTGTGCCTCGGCCAGCGCGGTCCACTTCGACGGCAGGGTCGCGAACTTGGCCGGGTTGGCGATGAACGCCAGGCTGTCGATGGTGATCGCCGGGCCGAAGCCGGCGTCGATGACCGCCGCGTCGACCAGGTCGGCCAGGCTGGTCACGATCGAGGCGTCCAGCTTCTCGAACAGTCCCTCGGCGTTGGCCGTGGTGGACACCGACGAGTCCATGATGACCAGGTCGTAGGTGGCCTTGCCGGTGTTGGTGCGCAGTCCGGCGAGCAGCTCGGCGGAGTTCGTGGCCGGCGTGTAGGTGACCTTGGTGCCCGGGTTGGCCTGCTGGAACGGGTCGATCACCTCGGCCTGGAACTGGTCGGCGAACGCACCGGAGAAGCCGGTGATGGTGAGGGCGTCGCCGCCGGCCGAGGAGTCCTGCTGCGAGGAGTCGGTCGCGGAGGTGCTGCACGCGGCGAGCCCGAGCAGGGCGATGCCCCCGAAAAGGGCGGAACGACGGCTGATGGTCACTATGTTTCCCTTCGGAGTTTCTTAAACGAGCCCGCGGAGCTGGCTGAGCCGGACTCCGAGCGGAAGCGGTGTGCCGGGGGTGACGACGCCGTCGCGCAGCACCCAGCGGGGCCGGCGCAGCACCTCGAACCCTTCGGTGAGCAGGTCGCCCTCGGCGATCAGCAGGTCGGCGCGCAGGCCGGGGACGATCGTGCCGGTGATGTCGTCGTGCCGGGCCACCGTCGCGGCGGTACGCGTGGCGGCGGCCAGCACGTCGAGCAGGTCCGCGCCGGTCGCCTCGGCGATCAGTTCCAGTTCCTCGACGACCTCGCCGCTGGTGTCGGTGCCGGTGACCACCGGGACACCGGCCTTCCAGGCGAGCGCGACACTGGCCATGTGCCGTCCGACGATCTCGTTCTGGATCCGGCCGAACAGGTACTCGTTGCCGTACAGGCGGTGCTGCCAGCCGATCCCGGCCACGCTGGACAGGGTGGGGACGAACGCGGTGCCGTGCTCGACCATCTCGGCGACCACCGCGTCGTCCATGAACGCGCCGTGCTCGATGGTCGACGACCCGGCGCGGACGGCGTTGCGGATCGCCTCGGTCGAGTACGCGTGCGTCGCGGTCGGCTTGTGGAACTTGTGCGCCTCGGTGATCCCGGCCCGCAGCTCCGCCTCGGTGAACTCGGGGATGCCCGGCTCCTCCTCGGGGTACGTGCCGAGCCCGCCGGAGCCCATGAACTTGACGACCGCGGCGCCCCGGCCGATCTGGGTGCGGACCGCCCGGACCACGGCGTCCTCGCCGTCGGCCTCCATCGCACCCCAGTTGCTGCTGTGCCCGCCGGTGATGCAGATCGGGTCGCCGCCGGAGTAGAGCCGCGGCCCCGGGATCACGCCGTCGCGGACCGCCCGCATCGCCTGGATGCCGCCCGCGCCGGGCAGCCCGAAGTCGCGGATCGTGGTCACGCCGGAGGCCAGTTGCGCGGCGAGGTTCGCGGCGGTGTGCAGCGCGAGATATTCCGGTGGCTGGCGCATCAGGATGTCGCTCTGCGAGCGGTAGCTGCTGGTCCGCTGGGAGATCCGCAGGGTCTTGCGGGCCACGTGGTCGTGCAGGTTGTGCAGGCCGGGCACCACCGTGCAGCCGCGGGCGTCGAGCTCGACGGCCCCGGCCGGGACCGCGCCGGTGTCCGGTCCGGCCTCGGTGATCTGCCCGTCCACCACGACGATGCGGGCGTCGGTGAGTACCGGCTGCTCGACGGTGGCGGTGAGCACGGTGGCGTGGCGGATGACGGTGGTGGTCACGAGCTTCTCCTCGGCACGATCTGGTCGGCGATGGACCGTGCTTGTTGCAGGGTGCGGTCGGCCCGTCCGGGTTGGGGCAGGTTGGCGATGTTCCACTCCTGGGGCTGCACCGGCAGTCCGATCACGAACCGGCGGGCGCTGAACTCACCCTGGGCGTCCCGCAACCGGCAGGCGGTGTCTTCTCCGGTACGGGCACGCGACGCCACCAGTCCACCGTCGGCGAGAGTGGCGTACCCGTCGTCGACCAGGGCGCGGACGAACGGGTCAGCGGTGCGTTCCGCGTCGTCGGCGGGCAGCCGGGCCTCGACGAGCGCGCGGACGGTGACCGGTGTGGCCAGGTCCCGTCCGCTGATCAGGAACCGGCCGTCGGCGGTGCTCACCCGGATGCCCGCGCCGAGTGCTTTCAGCAGTCCGGCGTCGACCAGCGCGAGGGCCTGTTCGACGCGCAGCGCGGGCGGCCCGGCGGCGAGGAAGGCGCCGGCGCTGCGGAACCAGCCCTGCAGGTCGGTCAGCACGGATTCCCGGGAGATGCCTCCGGCGGCGACGACCGTCCGGACCCGGTCCTTGAGCACGGCCAGGGTCTCGCCCATCGCGGTGACCGGGCCGCGCGGGGTGGCGAGTGCCGAGTCCAGGTCGGCTGTCAGCAGGTCACGAAGCCGGGCGGTCAGCGTCGCGACGTCCCGGGGCCCGGCTGCTCCGTCCGCTCCGCCGGCGAACGGGTCGAGCAGGGCGTCCAGGTCGAACTCCCCGGTGCCGCCCGCGACGGTCCAGGTCCGGGACATCTCGGCGATCATCAGCGGCCAGACGTCCTCGGCGAACGAGAGCGTGCCGTCGGCCGCCGACCAGCGCTCGACCACCTCGTCGGTGACGATCTCCAGGGTCACCGGTCCGGGCCGGTTCGCGCGGGCCAGGTAGGGCACGCCGCGTCCGGAACCCATCAGCAGCACCGGCTCGTCACCGGACGCGACGTAGCGCAGCCGGCCGTCTCCGTCACGCTGGTAGCGGCCGCCCCGGCCCTCGGTGAGCAGCGCGAGCACGTCGTAGAAGTTCAACCCCGCACCGAGCACGGCCACCGGTTCGCCCGCGCTCACCCCGCGCAGCGCGGCCGCCGTCGCCGGTCCCGGTCCGACGTGTTGCAGGCCGTGGCTTTTCGCGTACGCGCTGAGCATGGTCCCGTCGTCGTCCGGCGCGGCCGGGAGGTGCCCGAGTGCGAGAACGGCGCTGTCCGCGTACACGATCCGGTGGTTGCTGAGGGTGAGGGCCTGCGTGCCGTCGGGAAGCTCGGCGAGTGCGGTCACGCGGTGCGGATGGATGTGCACGCCCTGGTCGCGCAGCTGGTTGACCACCCACCGCAGGTATTCGCCGAAGTGGGCGCGGGTGGCGAAGTCGTCCGGCCCGAGTTCGCCACCGGCGGCGACGTGCCACTCGTGGAACGACGGTCCGTGCACACCGGGTTCACCGCCGGCCGCCGCGTCGACGGTGTCGTCGGCGAAGACGGTGGCCTGCCGGGTCCGCGAGTTCATCAGCAGCTCGGGGTCCTGCGCCGGGTCCCAGACCGCGCCGCCGGGCAGCGGGTCGATCAGGTGGACCTCGGCGCCGGGACGTCCGGCGAGCTGGACCGCGACGGCGAGACCGCGGGGGCCGGCACCGATGACGGCGACCCGGCATCGGGGCGTAGACATGCCATTCCTATCGTCAAACCATGCTTTACGGAGCACTGCTTGCCCCTATAAGGCGAGACGATACCCAGCACTGACCTGCACCGCGCAAGCGCTGCGACGGTTATGTGATCAGGCGAACGACACGTCGATGGCCTCCCGAACCTCGGCGGCCGCCTCGACCAGCGCCTCCGAGGTGACCCGGACGGCCGGCACCGAGGCGAGGGATTCGGTGGTCACCGAACTCACCACCCTGGCCGTCACCGGCACCAGCCGGCGCACCGCGAGACCCGGATCCGGGCGTACCGCGGCCAGCATCAGATCCGGCACCAGCGCCACCCCCAGACCCGCCGCGACCAGCGCCTGCAATGCCACGTAGTCGTCGGTCTCGAACCCGATCTCCGGCTGGAAACCGGCCGCCGAACACAGCGACAGCAGGTTGCCGCGACACTCGACACAGCCCGCGATCCAGCGCTCCCCGGCCAGCTCGTGCACGTCCACCGACGTCGCCGCGGCCGCCGGATGACCGGCCGGCATGCCGACGTGCAGATGCTCGGTGACCAGCGGCACCGCCACCTCGTCCGACTGCAGCACCGGCACCGGAGCGCCGGTGCCCAACTCCTGATCGCTGTCCGCGGCGTAGACGTAGACCACCGCGATGTCACACTCGCCCCGGCGCAGCAACTGCAGCGCCCGCGGCGGCTCCGCCTCGGTCAGGGTGAACCGCAACTGCGGATGCGACCGGGTGACCCGGCCCAGCGCCCGCGGCAGGATCGTCGCCGCCGCACTCGGGAAACAGGCGATCCGCACGGTGCCCGCCCGCAGCCCGGCGACCGCGGCGACCTCGGCCTCCACCTGCGCCATCTGGGTCAGGATCTGCTCGCCGTGCCGGACGAACACCGCGCCCGCGTCGGTCAGCCGGATCCCCGCGTGGGTACGCACCAGCAGCGGCGTCGCCAACTGCTCCTCCAGCAGCTTCACCGCCTGGGTCACCGCCGATTGCGTGGTGCCGAGCCTTTTCGCGGCCTTCGACATCGAGCCCTCGGCGGCGAGCGCCTGCAACAGCCGCAGGTGACGTACCTCAATCATGCGCACCATCAAACCAGTTGGGGTATCAGCTCAGCTAATGTCGGTCATCTCCCGCACCCCGTCGGTCCTCCCCGGCGCCCCCACGGACGGAGTCCCGCCATGCCCACCGCCGACCGCACCTGGGTTCACCAGGCGATCCGCGCCATCGAGGCGGACACCCACCGCACCGGGACCACACCGTTGCGGCTCTTCCCGCTGCCGGCCGACTGGGGCATCCGGCTCTACCTCAAGGACGAGACGGTGCAGCCCACCGGCTCGGTGCAGCACCGGACCGCCCGCTCCCTGATCCGTTTCGGCCTGGCCAACGGCGACATCGGTCCCGGCACCACCCTCGTCCGGGCCGGCGGCGACACCACGGCCGCGGCGCTCGCGTACTTCGCCCGGCTGCTCGACCTCGACTTCGTCGCGGTCGTCCCGCGCGACACCCCGGCCGCCGTCCTGGACCTGATCCGGCGGCACGGCGGCCGTCTCCACCCGGCCGACTCCGTCTCCGCCGCGGCGATCGACCTCGGCACCCGCCCGCACTGGTACGTCCTCGACGGGCGTCCCGAATTCGGCCTCGACGACCTCTTCGACCAGCTCGCCCTGGAACCGCACCCGGAACCCACGTGGCTCGTGCTCGGCGCCGACGCGACCACGGTGAGCGCACCGGTCGGCCGTCGCCTGCGCCTCCAGCAGCGACCCACGCTGATCGCCGCCACCGTCGACGCACCCCTCGTCGACGAGGTCGTCACCGTCTCCGACAGTCTCGGGGCCGCGCTGCGGCTGATCGAACGGATGCGCCGTGCGGGCCAGGAGGGTTCGGTCGTCGCCCTGATCAGTGACGAACCGGCCCCGCCGCTCACGCCACGGGCCACCTCTGCGATCCCCACCCTCGTCGGGGACGATCCACTGGCCGCACTCGGTACACTGCGCGACGACGTCCGCGCCTCCACCCTGGCCCTGGACGACCTGGTCCTGCGGCCGGTCGACGAGCGCGGGCTGTCCCGGACCGACCGGCTGCGGATCGCCCTGCGGGTGGCGCAGGTCAACGACCACCGCGAACTGGCCGCGCACTGGACCGCGGAACTCGGCGGCGACGCCGGACCGGTCGGCGACCCGTCCCACTGGGCCGGCCTCGGCCCCCGCGCCGCCGGGATCCTCGCCCACGCCGAACAGATGGCCCTCGACCCGCGCGACCTCGGCCGTGACGACGTCCACCTGCTCGGCGACCTCGGCCTGGACGCACCCCAGACGGTGGCGGTGGCGCAGGTCGTCGCCTACGTGAGCTATCTGGTCCGCCTGCTGCGCGGCCTGGCCGCCCTGGACGAGAACCCGGACACCACCCCGGCGCCGCCGCGGGTCGTGGGTTCGGAGCCGCAGCTCGCGGCCTCGGAACCGCCGCACTTCACCGCGACGCTGCGCCCGGACGAGACCGAATTCCCGGTCTACCGGTGGGATCCGTGGGTGCCGCCGGCCCGGGTGCCCGGCGTCGAACCCGGCTCGGACAGCCGCACCCCGGCGAAATGGTCACCGTTCTACCTCACCCTGCTGCACGACCCGGCCGTCCTCGCCGAACGGACCGCCCTCTACAACGCCATCATGACCGGCAGCCCCGGCGTCGCCGGTGCGCTCGGCCGCGCCGACCGGGAACTCGCCGCCCTCGGCACCTCCCTGGTCACCGGCTGCGAATACTGCGCGTCGGTCCACGGCCGCCGCCAGATCCAGCTCTCCGGCGACACCGGGACCAGCGTCCTGCTCGCCCAGAAGGGCCCGTCGGTGCTCGGCGACCCGCTGCAGCAGGCGGTGGTGGCGCTCGCCGCCCACACCGCCACGACCCCGCCGACCGTCGGCGCCGGCGACGTCACGGCCCTGCGGGAAGCCGGTCTCGGCGACGACGCGATCCGCGACGCGCTGGCCGTCGCCGCCATGTTCGCCTGGGCCAACCGGCTGATGATGACCCTCGGCGAGGCGGTCCTGTGAACGACGCCGTCGAGGTCTCCACCACCGCGGGCACCGTGCGGGGACGTGTTCGGGACGGCATCGGGGAGTTCCTCGGCATCCCCTACGCGGAGCCGATCACCGCCTCCCGTCGTTTCCGGGCGCCTCAGGCGCGTACCCCGTGGTCCGGTGTTCGTGAAGCGACCGCCCTGAGTGAGGTGTGTCCGCAGGTCCCCACCTACGGCCCGGTCGGCACCCGGGCGGCGTCCACGCTGACCGGGGGAGAGGACTTCCTCACCGTCAACGTCCGCACCCCGGACGTCGGCGGCCGGGCGCCGGTGCTGTTCTGGATCCACGGCGGCGGGTACGCGGTCGGCTCCGCGAACGAGGGCGCCCTGCAGACCGGCGCGTTCGCCGCATCCGGCATCGTCGAGGTGACCGCCAACCACCGGCTCGGCGCGCTCGGCTTCCTGCACCTGCCCGACGCGCCCGACAACCGGGGCCTGCTCGACCTGATCGCCGCCCTGGAATGGGTACGCGACAACATCGCCGCGTTCGGCGGCGACCCCGACCGGGTGACGCTCGCCGGACGGTCCGCCGGCGGGTTCGCCGTCGCGACCCTGATGGCGATGCCCGCCGCCCGTGGCCTGTTCCACGCGGCGCTCCCGCAGTCCGGCGCGTCGGTGGCCGTGTTGCGTCCCGCCGATGCGGCGAGGGTATCCGGGCGCTTCTTCAGTTCATCTCCTGATATCTCGGACATAAGCGCTGTTCTGCGAGCGCAGAAGGCGGTCTGCGACGAGTCGTACACCGCCCACGACGCCGACCGTGACGGCGACGTGGCCATGCTGGGCGTCGCCTTCCAGCCGGTGATCGACGGTGTCTCGCTCCCCGTGCACCCCATACGGGCGGATCTCGCCCCGGTCCCGATGATGATCGGCTGCACCACGGCGGAGTACCGCACCCACGCCACCGTGCACCCCGTGGATCTCGGTTTCACCGACGCGGCGTCCCTGCTGCACGAGCGTGTCGTCCCGCTGGGCCTGACCGGCGCCGAGATCGTGGCGCGCTACCGGGCGGGGTTGCCGGAGCACACCGGCCTGGGCATCTGGCGTGCCGTCGGCGGCGACCTGGTCTTCCAGAACCCGGCCACCCGCTTCGCCGACCACGCCGCGGCGTCCGGCCTGCCGGTCTTCCGTTACCTGTACGGGCCGATCGAACCGGACGAACTCGGCGCGGAACACGGCGCTGAGCTGGGATCGGTCTGGTACCGCGGTCCCGGCCACCTGGCCACGGTCCCGCCGCGGCAGCGCCCGGCCGACCCGGCCGCGGCCCGCGTGGTCCATGAGATCTGGGCGTCGTTCATCCGCGACCACGTCCCGCCCGCGCCGTTCTCCGCCCACCGTCCGGGAGCGGCCCGGACCACCCGGATCAGCGGCACCGAAGTCTTCCCCGCCGCCGATCCGTTCGCCGCGCGTCTCTCGTGGTGGTAGCCACGCAGCCCTTGATGTCTCGCCGCGACATCGCTATTCTGATGTCGCGGCGAGACATCATGTCGTGCCGCATCCACAAGCCCGCCGACGGAGAAGGACAGGCAATGTCAGAACATGCGAAGCGGACGTTCATGGTGGTCGGCACGCTGCACGCCGGCACGGACATGGCGGAGTTCGGCGCCCTGCGGGCAGACGAGCACCGGCAGCTGGAGGTGCTCCGCGCCGAGGGCCGGGTCGGCGCCCACTACGTCTCACCCGCGCGCGGGACGACCTTCGTGGAGATCATCGCCGCGGACGAGGAGGGGGTGGCGCAGACGATGCAGACCCTGCCGTTCGCCCGCTTCTTCGACATGGATGTCTTCCCGACCGCGCCCGCGGATGCCGCGGAACTCGCCCACCGGGCGCGGATGTAGGCCGATCCCAGGGTTGCCGGTGACGGTGTCCGGCAACAGGAATGGATCACCGATGCGGTGGACGACGAGACCCGCGAGTACGAACACCTGAGCTGATCAGGGCTGGATGATCAGTTTGCCGCCGCTGGACGTGCCTCGGCGCTCGAGCTCGATGAGTACGGGGATGGCCTCGCCGAGCTTGCGCGCCATCGACTTCTCCTCGGCGATGACCAGCAGTGATGTCGCGGCGCGACAACAAGCCGGTGGGCAGGTAGCATGGGCGCATGCCCCGTTGGGAAGTCGGCAGTGAAGAACGGCTGAAGAAGGCCACCATGGAGCTCTTCGCCGAGCAGGGCGTCGAGGCGACGAGCGTCGTCGAGATCGCCAAGCGGGCCGGGGTGACCACGCGTACGTTCTTCCGCTACTTCCCCGACAAGCGTGACGTCCTGTTCGCCGACGCGGAGAGCCTGCTCGAGGCGCTCGTCGGCCGCATCCTCGAGGCCGACGTCAGCCGGCCGTTCCCGGCGGTCATCGAGGTGCTGGCGGGGTTCGACTGGAGCGCCATGGGATGGCAGTCGCAGCGCCGGCGGCATGCGATCATCGCGGCGAACCCGGAACTGCACGAACGTGACCTGATGAAGCGGGACGCCATCGCGTCCGCCTTCACCGGCGCGTTGCGGCAGCGCGGCGTCGAGGCCGGCACCGCGCAGCTGGCGTCCCGGGTGGGTTCCCAGGTGTTCTTCACGGCCTACGAGAAGTGGCTCACCGCCGAGGACGAGACGAGCCTGGCCTCGGTCATCGAGGCGACGCTGGAATGCTTCGATGCGTTGGTGGCGATCCGGAGCGCTTATTCGACGTAAGGTGCGCATCACACGCCACGAACACCGGCCGGCGCCCGTGCATGCAGGGCGCCAGCCGGTTCGTTACCGATGTGCCAGGTCGAGCAATCGCCTGAGGCCGTCGTCGACCTGCTCCATCAGGGCGGGTGAGATTACTGCCGTGGCTACCGTGGCAGACCGGTTTCCGCCCGCAACCTCGGCGTCCAGTTCACCCGCCAATCGATCGGGAAGGGTGACAGAGATAGTTGCCATGCCGGAGATATTGCCGGCAGTAGGGGAGCTTGCAATGCTCCGGACAACATGATTGAGCCGTCTTCATCCTGCGAGGTCAGGTACACCTCGATGATGTGGTGAGGGTGGGCAGGCCGGGGAACCACGCCGGTCTGTCAGGTGAGGCCGAGGTGGCGCAGCATGCGGGCCGGGTCGGCCAGGAACGTGCGGGTCATCGCCACCGCCTCGGTCTGGTCGTAGGCCACCTCGTTGATGGCGCCGTCCGTCCCGATCTCGAGGATCGTCGCGCCCGGGTACGCCAACAGAACCGGCGAGTGGGTGGCGATCACGAACTGTCCGCCCAGCGCCACCAGCTCACCGATGCGGACCAGCAGCGCCAGGCAGCCCTGGACCGACAGTGCCGCCTCCGGCTCGTCGAGCAGGTACAGCCCGGACGGGCCGAACCGGTGCTCCGCCAGGTCCAGGAACGATTCGCCGTGCGACCGTTCGTGCAGAGACTGGCCGCCGTAGGAGGCGGTCACGCCGAGCTGATCGATCTCGGTCGCCACGTTGTAGAACGACTCTGCCCGCAGGAAGAAGCCGGTCCGCGGTTTGCGGCCGGCCACCCGGGACAGGGTCAGGTGCCCGCCCAGCGCCGACTCGCTGGGACGGGTCGCGAAGGTGAACGCGGTGGTGCCGCCCTCCGGGTTGAAGCCGGCCGCCACCGCTATCGCCTCGATCAGGGTCGACTTGCCGCTGCCGTTGTCGCCGGCCAGCAGCGTCACCGGTCCGGGCAGGGCGATGCCGCCCCGCCGGTGCAGGGCGCGCACCACCGGCAGGTCGAACGGATATCCGTCGCCCGGTGCCGCGTCCAGCCGGACCGCCCTGATGAACATGCTGCCTATCCGGGGACGACAGCCGTCGCGTCGATCTCCACCAGGGCGCCGGGGCGGGCATGCCCGGCCGTCGTCACCACCGTGATCGCCGTGCGGTGGTCTCCCCACACCTCACGTGATGCCGCGTACCCCACCTGTGCGTCCACGCCGTCCACGATATAGATCGTCAGCTTGGCCACGTGCTCCTGTGTCGCCCCGACCGAACCCAGCACGGTCAGCACGTTGCGCATGGCCTGTCTCGTCTGCTCCTCGATGCCGTCCAGGAGACGCCCGCTGCCGTCCGACCCGAGCTGTCCGCCGACGTAGAGGGTCCGGCCGGACGGGGCGATCACCCCCTGCGTGAAGGCCGGATTATGAAACATCCCCGGCGGGTCGACTTTTACCAGTTCTTCGGCTGAAGAACGCAGATACAGATCCCGCAACAGGCTCACCTCCGACAAATGGTGGATCAACTCCCGATGGATGTGCAGCACCAGATCCGCCATCGTGAGCTCGGGATACGGCTCCTTGTCACCGACCGCGACGAGCAGACCGTCCTCCCCGAGCCCACGGACACCGTCCAGCCACGTCTCCAGCTGCTCGTCCAGCTGGGCCATGGCTTCAGCGGCGCTCTCCGCGTACCGGAAAGTCTCGTAGGAAGCCGGCGGCGCGCCGAAATGCGCGGCGTTACGCATGGCGAGGACACCGACGATCACGTGCCCGAGCCGCCAGGCGATGGTGGTGAACGGGGCCGGTTCCGGGGTGGGGAACGCGAAATCGATGGTGACGTCGCCGCTGCCGCCCTGCACCGGGGCCGTCGACGTGCCGCGTGGCCGCACGCTCCAGGCGTCCGGGACCGGCGACCAGAAGTATTCGTCATCGGTCAGGCCCTCGAGGCGTGGCCGGATCTGGTTGGTCCAGTGCCAGTGCCACTGCTCACGCAGGGAGTTGTTCCAGTCGTGTGCCATGAGTCCACCCTGACATCCGGGGCGGACAGGATCGGTCCGCTTGGCCGGGCAGACTGGTCGGCATGAGCGGCGACGAGCGAGATACCACCGAACGGGTGCTCACCCTGCTCGGCCTGCTGCAGCAGCGCCGGGTGTGGACCGGACCCGAGCTGGCCGGCCGTCTGAACGTCACGACCCGCACGGTCCGGCGCGACGTCGAGCGCCTGCGCACGCTCGGCTACCCGGTGCACGCCGGGCAGGGCACCGGCGGCGGCTACCGGCTGGGACCGGGCCGGGACGTGCCGCCGTTGCTGCTCGACGACGAGGAGGCGGTCGCGACGGCGGCGGCGCTGCTGACCGGTGCGGGCGGCGTCGCCGGATCCGGCGACGCCGCCCTGCGGGCGCTGACGAAACTCGACCGGGTGCTTCCCACCAGGCTCAAGGCGGGGGTACGCGCGTTCGCCGGCGCCGTCGACTCGTTCGGCGGCGGGCGCACCCCGGTGGACGCAGAGGTGCTGATGACCCTGGCCCGGGCGTGCCGCGACGAGGTGGAGGCCGGGTTCGACTACCCGTCCGGTGGCACGTCCGGCCGCCGCCGGGTCGAGCCGTACCGTCTGGTCAGCTCGGACCGCCGGTGGTACCTGGTGGCGTTCGACCTGGACCGCGACGACTGGCGCACGTTCCGCCTGGACCGGATGTCCGATGTCGCCGCCCGGACCTGGGGTTTCCGTCCCCGGGAGGCTCCGCCCGCCGCCGCCTACGTGCAGGAGGGCATCGCGAGTCGCGCCTACCGGCATCAGGCCCGTTTTCTGGTACGCGCTCCGGCCGCCACGATCCGGGAGCGGATCCCGGCCGGCGCGGCCGTGGTCAAGCCGGTCGACCAGCACAGTTGCGAGCTGGTCAGCGGGGCGGACAGCCTCGACTTCGTGCTGATGCACGTCGTCCTGCTGGGCCACGACTTCACCGTTCTCGACCCGCCGGAGCTGGCCGAGCGCTGCCGGGTGCTCGCCGCCCGGTTGTTGGAAGCCGCTCAGAGCAGCTCGTAGCTGCTTAGAGCAGCGTGTCGACCACCCAGTGCGCCACGCCCGGCGGGTAGGGCGCCGGCAACCCCAGCACGATGTGCCCGAATCCGGCCTCCACCGCCTCACCGATCGCCCGCCGGGTCTCGTCCGGCCGCTCGTAGGAGACGCCCAGGTGCATCGACCGGGTGATCGACGCCGGGTCCCGCCCGATCTCCTCGCACAGCCGGTCGAGCAGCGCGCTGCGGCTCACCGCGTCGGCGAGATCCCCGCCCGGGATGTTCCACAGGTCCGCGTGCCGCGCGACCACCCGGAGCAGGGCGTCCGACCGGCCGCCGATCATCACCGGCGGTCCGGGGCGCTGCATCGGTTTGGGATTGCCGAACGCCCCGGTCAGCTGGACGTGTTCGCCGGCGAAGTCGAACGGTTGCTCCGCCGTCCACAGGCGCCGGATCACGGTGAGCGACTCGTCGAGACTGCGCACCGAGTGCCGGAAATCGTGGAAGGGGAGGCCGTGTGCCTCGTACTCCCGCCGGGCGATGGGGTGTCCGGGCCGGGACCCGGCCCCGATGCCGAAGTCGAGCCGGCCGCCGGCGACGACGTCCACCGTCGCCGCGATCTTGGCGAGCATCGCCGGTGGCCGGAAACGATTACTGGTCACCAGCAGGCCGAGCCGCAGCCGCCGGGTCTGTGCGGCGAGTGCGGACAGCAGCGTCCAGCCCTCGAAGGCCGGGCCCGTCGGGTCGCCGCCGATCGGCATCAGGTGATCGAAGAGCCAGGCGTGCCCGATCTCCGGAAGCTCGTCGGCCTCCTGCCAGACGCGCAGGACGTCCGGGTAGCCGACGTTCATCGGCGCCGTCATGATCCCGATGGTCGGTGCGGTCATCGCGACTCCAGCTTCCCGAGGTCGCCCACGTGCTCCCCGGTCAGC
Source organism: Actinoplanes sp. NBRC 101535 (assembly GCF_030269225.1). Taxonomy (NCBI): domain Bacteria; kingdom Bacillati; phylum Actinomycetota; class Actinomycetes; order Micromonosporales; family Micromonosporaceae; genus Actinoplanes; species Actinoplanes sp. NBRC 101535. The sequence continues at coordinate 74,219 of NZ_BSSY01000007.1, forward strand.
TCGCCGCGCAGGTAGGCGGTGGTGACCCGCTGCACCAGAGCGACCCGCTGCGGGTCCTCGTCGGTCGTCTGCGTGTGGTTCGCCCCCACGATCCCACCCAGCGTGTGCTCCGCGCCGAAGATCGTGAGCAGCGTCTTCGACCCCGGGCTCAGGTGGTAGGGGTCGGCGAACCAGTCCGGGTCGCGGACGGTGAGCGGTGACCGGTCCTGGTCACCGGCGATCACCAGGGCCGGGGTGGTCATCGTGCTGAAGTCCGGGCTCATGAACGGGAAGTGCTCCGCGGCGAACGGCGTCAGGTCGTCGCCGCCGGTCCCGGCCGTGGTGAGCAGCACTCCGGCGGTCACCCGGGCGTCGGACAGGTCCTCGTCGCTGCCGACGATCCGGGCCCCGAGCAGCATCCCGGCGGTCTGGCCGCCGTAGGAGTGGCCGGCGGCGATGACACGGCTGCGGTCGATGCGCCCGGCCAGGCCGGGCACGGACGCTTCGAGGAGATCCAGGTGATTCAGCGCCAGCACCATGTCCTGTACGCGAAAACGCCAGATCTCCGGAGTGCGGCTGTCGTCCGGACCGACCCCGAGCGGCGGGAAGTCCAGGTGGGTGGGCTGCACGACGACGAAACCGTGTCCGGCCCAGTGCTCGGCGAGCGGCTGATAGGCGTCCATCGACTGCCCGAAGCCGTGCGAGAACAGGATGACCGGGAGGTCGCGCCCGGTGACCGGTGCGGTGACCCGGACCTGGAGGTCGACGCCGCGGCCGGCGGGGGCCGGGATGGTCACCGGCCGGACCGAGACGATGGCGGTGGTGGTGCTTTCGGTGGAGTGCATGACAATGGCTCCTCGGAGAGAATGTTCAAGCGGAACCAAGTTCCGGTTATGAAGATACGGAACCTGGTTCCGGTTAGCAACCCCGGGAGACCCATGCCCGCCGTCCCGCGCAAACGCGCCGACGCCCGCCGCAACGAGAAGTCCCTGCTCGACGCGGCCGCGGCCGCCTTCGTGGCGGTCGGCATCGACGTCCCGGTCCGCGACATCGCCACCCGGGCCGGCGTGGGTGTGGGCACCATCTACCGGCACTTCCCGACCCGGGCCGACCTGGTCGTGGCCGTCTACAAGCACCAGGTCGAGGCATGCGCCGAAGCCGGCCCGGCGCTCCTGGCGTCGTCACCGTCGCCGTATGCGGCCCTGGTCGCCTGGGTGAACATGTTCGCCGACTTCCTGGTCACCAAACACGGCCTGGCCGAAGCCCTGAGCTCCGGCGACCCGCAGTTCGAGGCCCTGCACGCCTCGTTCGTCGAACGCCTGCTCCCGGTGGCGACCGACCTGGTGGCGGCCGCGACCGACGCCGGCGAACTCCGCCCGGTCGAGCCGTTCGGCCTGATCCTCGCGGTCGGCAACCTGTGCGCGGGTGACGGCTGGGACCCCCGCTACAACGCCCGCGAGATGGTCACCCACCTGCTCACCGGCCTGCACACCTGATCGCTGAGTTCTACAACACAAAGTTACAGAAGGACCTTATGTAAATAGTTGCGCGGGCAGATAGTGGGAGGGTCGAAGATCGGCTGCGCTCGCTGCCAACCCCCGGCAGGAGCCTCCGCCGAGCAGTACCCCGGGAGAACCCGATGCGGACCCTGAACCGAGCCGAACCCGCCACCGCGACCAGGCTCAAGACACTCCTCGAAACCCTCCTTCACACCCCTCTTCCGGTACGCCTGCGAGCCTGGGACGGCTCCGAGGCGGGACCGGCCGACGCGCCCCTGGTGATCGTGCGTCACCGGCGCGCGCTGCGGCGGCTCGTCTGGCAACCGGACCAGCTCGGCCTCGCCCGCGCGTACGTGGCCGGCGAGATCGACGTCCAGGGCGACCTCTACGACGTGCTGTCCCGACTCGCCCCACTGCTCTGGCGCGCCGCCGAACCCACCGAGATGCCGCTACGCAACGTGATGGGCGAGGCGCTGCGGCTGGGCCTCATCGGCAGCCGCCCGAAGCCGCCGCCCGAGGAGATGGCGGTCACCGGCACCCGGCACAGCCGCGGCCGCGACCGGCAGGCCATCAGCCACCACTACGACGTCGGCAACGACTTCTACCGCCTGGTCCTCGGCGAGAGCATGGTCTACTCCTGCGCCTACTGGACCGGCGACACCCCCGGATACGACCTGGCCGACGCCCAGCGCGACAAACTCGACCTGATCTGCCGCAAACTGGGCCTGCAGCCGGGGATGCGGCTGCTCGACGTCGGCTGCGGCTGGGGCGGCCTCGCCGTGCACGCCGCCCGCGAGTACGGCGTCCAGGTCCTCGGCATCACCCTGTCGGTCGAACAGGCCGACCACGCCCGCAAACAGGTCGCCGCGGCCGGCCTCGCCCACCAGGTGGAGATCCGCGTCCAGGACTACCGCGACCTCGACGACGGCGCCTTCGACGCGATCAGCAGCGTCGGCATGGCCGAGCACGTCGGCACCGGCCCCTACCAGGAGTACGCGACGATCCTGCACCACCACCTGAAGCCGGGCGGCCGCCTGCTCAACCACCAGATCGCCGCCCTGCGCCACGACCCGTCGCCGTCCTCGGGCCGCAGTTTCATCGACGCGTACGTGTTCCCCGACGGTGAACTGGTCTCCATCGGCACGACGGTCTCGTTGCTGGAGAAGGCCGGCTTCGAGGTCCGCGACGTACAGGCGCTCCGCGAACACTACGGCCGCACCCTGCGCGCCTGGGTCGCGAACCTGGAATCCGACTGGTCCACCGCCGTCCGCCTGACGAGTCCCGGGCGGGCCCGGGTGTGGAGGCTCTACATGGCCGCGTCGGCGCTGGCCTTCGAACTCGCCCAGATCGGCGTCAACCAGGTCCTGGCCGTGAAGCCGCACCGCGACGGCACCAGCACGATGCCCCCGACCCGCCGCGACTACCTGGCCTGAGCGACCTCGGCGCAGTACAGGTCCCGGCGGCAGGCGATCACGAGCCGGCCGCCGGGACCCCAGGCCGGCGCCCGCGCCGCATACGGCAGCGTGATCCGGTCCACATCCCGCCCGGTCACCACGTCGACGACGGACACGGTGCGGTCACGACGACGGGCCCGTCGTCGGTGTCCACGGCGGCGAGGTGTTCGACCCACTTGGCGTCGTCGTGACCGGGAAGCCCGCCGATACGCCGTCCCGTCTCCAGGTCGACCGGCACGGGAGCGCCGCCCGGGTCGAGAATGACCACGGCGAGCGCCCTGTCACCGACGACGGCGAGCTGTTCCGCGTCGGCCTCCAGCGGATAGCGGTCGGTGCGGATCAGCTCCCCGGTGGCCCGGTCCCGCATCCGCATGCCCGGCCGAGGACACCGCGTGGCATGCAGGTCGGCCAGGTGACAGTCGAAATCCTCGTGCCGTTCCGTCAGTGTCACGATGACCTCGGCCCCGCCGACCGTGGCGGTCGCGACAGCCGACGGAAGCTGCCCGGTGGAGACCTGCCGCAGTGCCGGATCCGGCCCCGAACCGGTCGTCCAGAGGGTGCGCACCCGTCGAGGCTACGAGCCCGCCCACCCCCGCGGGTCGTGAACTGAAGCTCCGAGCGGGTGAACCGAGGACCGGCGCCGTCGGGTGGCCGACAGCTTCGCGGTGGCAACGTCGAGTACTCGTAAGGACATGAGCAGCCGCTATCGCAGCATCGTCGACGTTCACGTGCTCCTGCGCCGCGCCGACGGTCACATCCTGCTGATGGAGAGAGCCGGCACGGGGTACGCCGACGGCCTGCTCTGCCCGCCCAGCGGCCACCTCGAAGCCGGCGAGTCGGTGACGGCCGGCGCGGTCCGGGAACTGGCCGAGGAGACCGGCGTCGACGTTCGCGAGGACGATCTGCACTTCGTCCACGTCGTGCACCACCGCAACGGGCGGGACGATCCGCGGATCGGGTTCTTCTTCGTCGCCGACCGCTGGCAGGGGCCGCCGGTCAACCGGGAGCCGCACAAGTGCGCCCGCCTGCTGTGGGCCGACCCGACCGACCCGCCGCCGGACACCGTGCCGTACACCGCCGCCGCCCTGGCCCGGATCGCCTCCCACCAGCCGTTCGCCCTGGACGGCTGGGGCGAATGAGCCGTTGTTCCAGCTCGGCCTGCTCGACTCCGGGTACCGCCCGAAGCCGGCGGCCGCCGCCTACCGCGCTCTGATCACTGAACTGTCAGTAGGCCGGTGAGGACCCGGGACAGGGTGTCCTCGAAACGGGGCTCCGGTGTCGGCCGGCCGCTGAGCAGGGCTGCCGTCAGGTGGGGGTGCCGGCCGGCCGCGACGACGTGGGCCAGGTAGGCGCCCTGTCGTTCGCGGGCGCCGGTGCTCGCGTTGAGTTCGTTGAGGGCGAGCGCGGCCGTGAGGGTGGTCATCACGGCGAACGCCTCCAGTTTGCGGCCCGTGTCGGCCGGGTGGTCGGCGAGGACCGCCAGGACGTGCTCCAGCAGGTCGGCGCCGTGCGGGCCGAGCGGGGAGCGGGTCAGCACCAGCTCGGGCAGCCAGCGGTGCCGCAGCATCAGGTCGCGGCCCTGCCGGCACACCTCGAGCAGGGCCGGCAGCCACGGGCCGCCCGGCGCGGAGAGGTGGTATCCGGCGGCGACCTCGTCGGTCATCAGGTCGAGCAGGTCGTCGCGGCTGTCGACGTAGCGGTAGAGCGACGCCGCGCCGGTGTTCAGCTCGGCGGCGATGCGGCGCATCGAGACGGCGGCCAGGCCCTCCCGGTCGGCGAGCGTGATCGCGGCCGCGGTGACCTCGGCCCGGGAGCGTTCGGCGGGCCGGCCCACTCCGCTACGCCGTTCCCGCAGCCACACCGGCGTCGTCTCCATGACACTTCCTTCTCTCTCCGTTGCGCTCACCCTACCGTTTCGATAACGTTGTTCGCGAACAGCGTTCCCGAATGGATGAGGCGACGATGATCCGGATCCCGTACTCCGCGCGCAACGGCGACGTGCACCTCGCCGTCGACGACCTCGGCGGCGCCGGCGGTGACCCGCTGCTGCTGGTCATGGGCCTCGGCGTGTCCCGTTTCTGGTGGCCCGACGGCCTGGTCGCCGCCCTGATCGATGCCGGTTTCAGCGTCGCCGCGTTCGACGGGCGCGACGCCGGCGGCTCCACCCACTTCGACGACGTGCCGTCCGGCAATCCGGTGACCGGCCTGCTGCGTCGGCGCCCCCTCGCGTACACCGCTGAGGACATGACCGACGACACCGTTGCCGTGCTCGACGCGCTCGGCTGGCAGCGCGCCCACCTCTTCGGCGTCTCCCTGGGCGGCCTGGTCGCGCAGCGCACCGCCCTGCGCCACCCGCACCGGGTGCACACGCTCACCACCTTCGCCGCCGTGTCGAGCGACGTGCGTGGTGCCGCCGTTCTGCGGTACGTGCACCTGCCGTTCCTGGCCCGGCTGACGCGCCTGCGGCACCCCGAGGGCCGCGACGGCGACGTGGCAGCCGGTCTGGACCTGGCCCGGATGATCCACGCGCCGGGTCACCCGTTCGACGAGGAGGACGCCCGCCTGCGGGTGGAACGCGAACTCGACGCCGGCCTGCCCAGCGGCGTCCGCGACAGCCGCGCCCAGGCCCGGCAGGTCAGCGCCGGCTGGCACGGCCCGCGACTGCGCGACCTGCGGGTGCCGACCCTGGTGCTGCACGGCGCGCAGGACCCGCTGGCCCGGCCCGCCGCCGGCCGCCGCATCGCCGCGTCGGTGCCGGGCGCCCGCTACGTCGAACTGCCGGGCACCGGCCACGACCTGCCCCGGGAGGTCTGGCCCACGGTGGCCCGCGAGATCCGGGCCCTGGCCGGCTGACCTACAGGCTGTCCCCGGCCCGCGAGATCCGGGCGCCGGCAGGCTGAACCACAGGCTGTCCCCGACCCGCCTGGCCAGGGAAGCGGGCGGGCGGTCAGGCGTCGGCCTGGATGCGGCGGGCCACGGCGGCATTCAGCGGGTACGAGCGTTCCGGCGGCAACAGGCGCCGCGCCTTGGCGTGCTGCCCGGCCCGGACCAGGTCGGCGATCCGGCGGACGGTGGGCGTGATGTCCGCGACGGCGGTGATCCAGCTTTCGGCGTACTCGCGGATCAGGGTGCGGCCGACGCCGACCTGAATGCTGTAGTGGTTGAGGGCCGCGCCGCGCAGCGACCGTTCCGGATCCCACTGGACGTGCACCTCGGCCTCGGCGAACGCCCTGTTCCAAGCGGCCGCGCCACCGTGGATCGCCGGCACCGGGGCGGTCAGGACGGCCCGCGACAGGGCCCGCTCCCAGCCGGCCCGGGTGATCCGGACCGCCAGGATGCGTTCCTGGCCGGGTTTGGCGGCCCAGTTGCTGCGGTGCATCAGCCACAGCAGCGACGGTTTGATCCAGGTCATCCGGGTGAACGAGAACGGCGTGACGAAACGGCCCGCGGCGAGCGCGGCGTCCGCAACGGCGGGGGAGTAGGCCTGGTACATCACGATGGTGTCGCCGTCGAAGTCGGCGCGGATCTCCCGTTGCACGAGACGGCACCCTGTCACAGCATTCATGGTGCGGGCGAGCGGTTATCCCGGGGTGCCCTGCCGGTACGCGTCTCGGCAGGGACTTCTTGTCGCGTACCCCGGAAGGCTCTGATGAAGGGCATGGAACTTCTGCCTGTCCGACCGACCGTCAAGCTGCCTGCTCAGGCCTTCACCGGGGATGCCTACCTGACACGGATCCGCCAGCCGGCCGGGCTGTCGCGGATGACGGTGGCGCTGGTGCGGTTCACACCCGGGGCCCGTACGAACTGGCATGCGCACGCCGTCGGCCAGACCCTGCACGTGACCGAGGGCGTCGGCCTGGTCGGTGTCCGCGACGGATCAGTGCTGCGGATCCACGCCGGGGAGACGGTGCTCTGCCCGCCCGGCGAGGAGCACTGGCACGGGGCCGCGGCCGGCACGTTCATGAGTCACCTGGCGATGCTGGAGTCGGCCGGTGACGGCAGCGACCCGACCACCTGGCTGGAGCCGGTCACCGACGACGACTACCGGCGGGCGGACGAGCGCTGATCCCCGGAGAAACGGCGGGCTCGGCCGGCCGGGAGGCGCAGACTGATCGGGTGACTGATCGTGACGTGGTACGGGCCGTGTGGAACCGGGCGGCCGGGGGCGACGGGTCCGGGACGGGTGACCGGCACCTGGGTGCCCTGCTGCTGGTCGACGGCATGGTGCAGAACGGCGGAGCGAACCACGCCGCGGACAGCTGCTCGACCGACGAGCTCGCCGCCGCGGCGGTGGGCGCCCGCTACTTCGGGATGGGCGACCTCGCCGGCCTGATCGAGGAACTGCCGAAAGCGGCCGGGAGCAGCGACGACGACGAGGCGGAGGAGCGGCTGTCCGCCGCCTGGCACGCCACGGTCCCGGACAGCGCCCGGCTCGAGGCCGCCTTCGAGGAGCGTCTCGCCGCCGCCCCGCAGGATTTCGACCCGGTCTGAGGTCGGGGCTCCGGGCGGTCAGGCGGCCGCCGGCAACGGATCGCGGGCCGGGGCCTTGGCGAACGGCATCGCGTCCGGCGGCGCCGGACGGTTCAGGTGATAGCCCTGCAGCAGGTCGACGCCGGCCGCCGCCAGGTCCGCGGCGGTCGGCTCGTCCTCGACGCCCTCGGCCACCACGGTCAGGCCGAGGGCCTTCGCGATGGCGATCACCGAGTCGATGATCGTGGCGTGGGCCGGCGAATCGTGCATCTGGACCACGAACGACCGGTCGATCTTCAACTCGTCGATCGGCAGGCGCGGGAGCAACCCCAGCGACGTGTACCCGGTGCCGAAGTCGTCGATCGCCACCCGGATGCCCTTCGCCCGCAGCTCGGCGAGCTGCGCCGCCACCTGATCGGGATTGGTCAGCACCGCCGTCTCGGTGATCTCCACGGTGAGCAGGCTCGGCGCCACCCCCTCCAGCCCCAGCAGCGTCAGGATGGTGGGCACGGCACGGTCCTGGGCGAGGTACGCCGCCGGCAGGTTGACCGACACCGGCAGGCACACGCCGTCGCGCCGCCAGCGGGCCGACTGCTGCAGGGCCTCGGCCAGCACCCAGTCGGTGAGTTCGAGGATCACGTCGGAGCGTTCCGCGTCGGGCAGGAACACGCCCGGCGGGAGCAGCCCGCGCTGCGGGTGCTGCCAGCGGACCAGCGCCTCCACGCCGTGCATCCGCCGGCTGCCGGCCTCGTGCAGCGGCTGGTAGTGCAGGCGCAGGTGCCCGGTGCGCAGCCCGGCCCGCAGTTCGGTGAGTTGCCGCAGGTCGACGCGCTGGTGGGTGTCGAGGCCGGGATGCCATTCGACCAGGCCGGTGCGTTCGTGTTTGGCGCGGCGCATGGCCGCCGCGGCCCGGCGCATCAGCACGCTGACGTCCTGGTGGTCGGCCGGGCAGATGCCGATGCTCGCCTCCACGCTGATCGGCAGGCCGTCCACCGTGTGCGGCCCGCGGATCCCGGCCACCAGGCGCCGGCCCACACTCTGCGGGCTCTGCCCGGCCGGCAGGTCGGAGAGCAGCACCACGAACTGGTCACCGTCGATGCGGGCGGCCAGATTCCCCGATCCGTGGGCGTCCCGCAGCGCGGCCGCCACCAGGTTCAGCAGCGTGTCCGCGCCGTGGTGGCCGAGCACGTCGTTGGCGTCCTGGAACCGGTCCAGACCGAGATGGACCACCGCGGTCAGGGTGCCGGCGTCCAGGCGGCGCTGACCCTCGGACTGCGCGCTGGCCCGGTTCGGCAGGCCGGTCAGCGGGTCGGTCCGGGCCAGCCGGGCGGTCCGGCCGGCCATCTCGGCGAGCAGGTCCAGCATCGGCGCGATGCCGAACCGGCCGTCCGGCCAGCTGACCAGCACCGGCTCCTCGCGCAGCGCCGCCGGGCGGGCCAGCGCCGCCTCCGCCGCCAGCTCCAGTTCGAGGCCGGCCGGCAACACCAGGGCGTCGTCGGTGAGCAGGTCACCGGCGACCCGGGCGGTGCCGCGGTTGGCGCAGCGGGTCAGCAGCGCCCGGGTGATCACCCGGTGGCCGGTGGCGGAGGCGATCAGCACGGCGGGCGTACGGTCGTCGGCGGCCAGGGCCGACTCGACCTCGCCGATCGGGGTGCAGGCGAGCACCGGCGTGGCCGGATAACCGACCTCGCCGAGTTTCCGGGCGCTCATGCCATCCGCCCCAGGTCGAAGCAGGCCACCTCGATCAGCACTTCGCCGTCCTCCACCCGTGGGCGCAACCGCACCCAGAGACGCCCGCGGCCGTCCGCCCGGGCGCAGCGCATGTCGGCCGGGTTGCCCTCCCGGGCGGCCGCCCAGATCCGGTCCAGGGTCTCGTGCTCGGCCGCCTCGACCAGGGTGGTCAGGGCCGGGGCCGGGGCGGTGTCCGCGCCGGTGACCAGGCTGAGCACGGCGAGCTGCTCGGTCAGGCCGGCCATCTCCCGGCGCAGTTCGGCCAGGTCGGCCTCGGTGTGCCGTTCCCGGGTCCGGTCCAGCATCATCCCGTCCCAGATGATGCTGCCGTCCGGTTCGCGGTGCGGGCGGGACACGCCGTACAGCCAGCGGCGGCTGCCGTCGCGGCAGATCATGCTGCCCCGCCACGACCAGGGCTGCAGGGTCCGCGCCGACTCCTGGACGCTGGCCAGGTACGACTCCAGGTCCTCCGGCGCGATGACCTCGGACAGCCGGCGCATCGAGGTGATCAGGTCGCCCGGTTCCAGCCCGAAGATGTCCCGGCAGCCCTCGGAGACGAAGGTGAAGCCGCTGTCACCGTCGGCGCCCGTCCGGAACTGGTACAGCATGCCGGGCGCGTTGTTGACCGTGGTCCAGAACTGTTTCTCCCGGGCGGCCAGGGCGGCCTCGCTGCGCCGGCGGGCGGTGTCGTCGATGGCGATCGTGCAGATGCCGTAGACGGTGCCGTCCGGCTCGGTCAGCGGCACCCGGGTGACCAGGTACTGCCGCAGGTCGTCGCCGGTGGGAACCTCCTCGACGGCGGTCCCGGCGACCCCGGTCCGCGCGACCTGTTCGTCGTGGGCCCGGCCGACCGCCGCCACCGCGGCCGGGAGCACCTCGGCCTCCAGCCGGCCGACGGCGTCCGCGGCGGCGACCTGGAAGACCCGCTCGTACTCGCCGTTGACGAACAGGTACCGGCCCTGCAGGTCCTTGGCGAAGACCACCGCCGTGGTGTGCTGCAGGATCGCGGTGATCAGGGTGGTGCTGCGCTGCAGTTCCTGCTGGGCCCGGTGCCAGTCGGTGCGGTCCGACACGTACGCGAAGAACCCGTCCGCACCGAGCTCGTCGATGTTGATGGTGATCTGGAGTTCACCGCCGTCCCGGTGCACCGCCGGCACCTCGACCCGGCTGCCGACCAGGTCGCCGTCGCCGGTCACCAGGCGGCGGGCGAAGGCGGCGTTGTATGCCGACCGCAGTCCCGCCGGGACCAGGGTGTCGGCGAGCCGCCGGCCGATGATCTCCGAGCGGGTCCAGCCGAACAGGCGCTCCGCGGCGGGGTTCCAGTCCCGGATCATGCCGGCCCGGTCCACGTGCAGGTACGCCAGCGCGGTGGCGTCCACGGCCCGGTTCCGGACTTCAGTCGCCGCGTCTAGGGTGAACACGCCAGGTGATATCGGCGTGCCCCGGGTGCACCTGAGCGTTCGAAAAACCGCGGATCAGTGGTGTGCGCGACGCTTGCGTGTGGCGATGAAGAACCCGGTGGAGAGCACCCCGACCAGCACGCCGAACACCCAGGCCTCGCCGGTCCAGTGCCGTGCGACGCCGATCAGGCCGATGACCACGGCCATCGTGACGGCGGTCAGCAGGGCGTGACGCAGGGCCCGAGGCTGGGCCAGCGAGATGTCGCTCATAGCGCTCTTCCAATCGTGCGGGTGGCCGGTGAAGGGTAACGGTTACCGGGACGTTTCCTGAATCCCGGGTGGCGCTAGCGAGAAAACTCCGCCCGGCGATGGTGCCGCCGGGCGGAGTGTGCTGCTCAGGTGTGGTGTCAGACCTTGAAGTGGCTGACCAGGTTCTGCAGGCGGTCGGCCATCGTGCTCAGCTCGGTGACCGACTTCTGGGACTGGGTGACGCCCTGGTTGGTGATCCGCGACGCGGTGGCCAGGCCGTCGATGTTGGCGGCGATGCCACCCACACCGTCGGCGGCCGCGGCCACACCCCGGTTCATCTCCGAGGTGGTGGCGGTCTGCTCCTCGACCGCGCTGGCGATGGTCGTCTGGAACTCGTTGATCTGCGAGATGACCACGCTGATCTCGCTGATCGCCTGGACCGCGCCGGCGGTGTCGTTCTGGATCTTCTGGACCCGGCGGGAGATGTCCTCGGTCGCCTTGGCGGTCTCCTGGGCCAGCTCCTTGACCTCGCCGGCGACGACCGCGAAGCCCTTGCCGGACTCGCCGGCCCGCGCCGCCTCGATGGTGGCGTTCAGGGCGAGCAGGTTGGTCTGCTCGGCGATGCTGGTGATCACCTTGACCACCGTGGCGATCTCCGCGGACGACTCGCCCAGCTTGCCGACCTGGTCGGTGGTGTGCTGCGCGATGGCGACGGCCTGCGCCGCGACCCGGGCCGCCTCGGCGGCGTTGTGGGCGATCTCGCCGATCGACACCCCCATCTCCTGGGCGCCGGCGGCGACGGTCTGCACGCTGCGCGACACCTCACCGGCCGTGGAGGCGACGATCTCGCTCTGCCGGGTGCTGTCGGCGATGGCACCGGACATCGACGAGGAGGCGTCCGACATCTGCTTGGCGGCGGTGGCCACCGCGACCGCCTCGTGGGTGACCGAGCCGACCACCTGGCGCAGGTCGGTCATCGCCACGTCCAGGTCGCGGGCCATCTGGCCGACCTCGTCACGGGAGTGCACGTCCGCGGAGGAGGTCAGGTCGCCCTTCGCGACACCCTGCAGGGCCTCCCGGACCCGGGTCAGCGGCCGGGTGATCGACACGACGACGATCCAGGCCAGGCCGACCACGATGATGCCGGCGATGAGCACGGTGACCCACATGATGCGGTTGTCGGTCGAGCGCTGCTCGTCCGCGGCCACCTCGGACGCGGTGATCAGGGCGGCGAACGAGGTACGGGTCTTCTCCAGCACCGCGGAGACCAGGTAGTTGTCCACGCCGATCTGCGCCCAGCCGAGGCGGGCGGTGGCCGGGTCGCTCTGCGCGCCGTCGACGTACCGGGTGATCACGGCGATGTACTCGTCGTAGACCGACCGCAGGTTGGTGACCTGCGCCTGCTGCGCCTGCGGGAGGCTGACCGCGCCGAGCTTGTCGAGCAGCGCGGTGGCGGCGGCGCTGGTGTTCTTCAGCGGGGTGACCTGGTCGGCCGGCTCGTCACGGGCGATGGCCTCGAGACCGTTGGCCTTGAGCTCGCTGGCCAGGCGGTCCAGCTGCTGGATGTAGCTGCCGGCCAGGTTGAGACTCTCCAGGCGGTCGGAGGTCTCGCCGGAGCGTGACGAGGAGTGGGCGCTGACCCCCAGGCAGATCGCCAGGGCGAGCAGGCTGACGGTGACCAGGGCGGTCAGTTTGACGGCGACCGGCAGGTCCAGGAAGAACGCGCCGAACCGGCGCCGGGGCAGGGTGGCTGTCGTCATCAGTTCAGCTCCGATTCCTTGTAGTAGCCGCCGTCGACCAGAACGGTCACGAGATTGGACTTGTCGACGTTGACGGGCTGGAGCAGGAACGCGGGGACGACCTTCACCCCGTTGTCGTAGGTGGTGCTGTCGTTGATGTCGGGGGTCTTGTCGGAGAGCACCTTGTCGGTCATCTGGACGGCGACCTTGGCCAGCTCACGGGTGTCCTTGTAGACCGTCTCGGCCTGCACACCCTGCTTGATCAGCTTCACCGACTCGAGTTCGGCGTCCTGGCCGGTGACGACCGGCAGCTTCTTGGACTTGGTGCCGTAGCCGTGGTTCTGCAGCGAGGTGATGATGCCGCGGCTGATGCCGTCGTAGGGCGAGAGCACCGCGTCCAGGGTGACGTCCTCGTCGGCGCCCTCGAGCATCTTGTCCATCCGGGCGCCGGCGACCTCGCCGTCCCACCGCAGCGTGGTGACCTTCGCGAAGGAGGTCTGCCCGCTGGGCACCACCAGGGCACCACTCTTGATGTACGGCTTGAGCACGCTCATCGCACCGTCGAAGAAGAACTTCGCGTTGTTGTCGTCCGCCGAACCGGCGAACAGCTCGATGGTGCGCGCCTTGCCGCCGCTCTTCTTCAGGCCCAGCTTGTCGACGATCGTCTGGGCCTGCAGGACGCCGACCTTGAAGTTGTCGAAGGTGGCGTAGTAGTCCACGTTCTTCGAGTCCCGCAGCAGCCGGTCGTACGCGATCACCGGCACGCCGGCGGCCTCCGCCTTGTCCAGCGCGTCGGTCAGTGCCGACCCGTCGACCGCCCCGATGACCAGGGCCTTGTCGCCGGCCGCGATCATCTCGTTGAGCTGCGACAGCTGCTCTTTCGGGTCGTCCTCGGCGTAGCGCAGGTCCACCTTGTAGCCGAGCGCCTCGAACTGCTTCACCATGTTGTCACCGTCGGCGATCCAGCGGGCGCTGCCGGTCGTCGGCATGGCGATGCCGATGGTGCCGAGGTCGGGCGTGCTGGTGGTGACGAGCGCGGCGGTGCTGCCACATCCGGCGAGGCCGATGGTCAGCAGTGCGGCGACGGGTCCGACGAACCGTCGGGACAAACGGGTCAAGGTGTCCTCCTGGCTACCCTGCATGGGCGGTCCCCATGTTTGTCGGCAATCCGCGACGGCACTCAAGGTTCTGGGCCGGGGATTCCTCGGTTTCCGCCCGGGTGCCGAACGGGTCTGTTAAAACGGCATGGGCCGCCTCCCCAGCCGGGGAGGCGGCCCATCGCGGTGTCTGTGGTTAACCGATCCGTCCGAAACGGACCTGGCTGCGCGAGAAGATGTCGGCGAGTTTGACGTGGTCACCCGGTTTGGGGGCGTGCCACACCTTCCCGCCGCCGGCGTAGATTCCCACGTGGTATGCGCGCCCGCCGCTGACCCAGAACACCAGGTCGCCGGGGCGCACCTCGGAGGCTGCGAGCTTGCGGGCCTTGTGGTACTGGGCGTTCGCGGTCCGGGGGAGCGTCACGTGCGCCTTCTTGTAGACGTACCCGGTGAGGCCGGAGCAGTCGAAGGCGCCCGGTCCGGAGGCGCCGTAGCGGTAGGGCCTGCCCTTGAGGGCCTTCGCGTAAGCGACCACTTTCAGGCCTCTGGCCTCGACGGTCTGCTCGGCGGTGGGGGTCTTGGTGGCTGCCACGGCCTCGGCGGGGGAGAAGCCGATCATCAACGCGGCGGCGAGAGCGAGGGGGACGATGGTACGCAGGAGGGAGCTGATGCGATGGGCCACGAGGTTCCCGGGTCCTTCGACCCGCCCACGGGGAGTGCCCCGTTCCTGCCCGGTCGAATGTCTCGGAAGTATCGACCATCTACGTGCGCCCGGCGGGCAGGACTCGGCGTCCGGGGCACGGCTCCTTCCCCGGACTGCGGGAAGTTGCCGGACACGTTCGGCCGGGTTCCGGGGTTCCCGGAGGTCTTCGGTGGGTGTGGCCGGTCACCGAACGGTTGCCGTTAGACCTGGTGGGGCCATCGACGGACCGTTCTACCGGGCGGGCACGCCGATACCTTCCCAGGGCACCGCGGAACCGGCGCAACCCGGCACCGGGGGCGTTCGCCCCCGGCGGGCACGGCCGGATCGTGTTCGCCGGGTCGGCGATCGGGGCGACCTACGCCACAGGACTCGTGTCCGGTCTGCCGGGGTGTGACACCGTCCCCGCATGATCAACGCATTGTCGGGGTTCGCCCTGCTGGCCGTCATCGTGCTGGTCGGGTGGGCGCTGCGGCGCTGGGGCGACCTGCCGGACGACACCGAGGCGACCCTGGGCCGGCTGGCGTTCCTGGTGCTGGCGCCGTGTCTGCTCTTCCAGGGTGTGCTGGACGCGGACCTGAGTCTGCTGCTCAGCACCCCGCTGCTGGTGTCGACGCTCGCGGCGATCGTGTGTTTCGCCGTCTTCGCGGTGATCTTCCACCGCCGCGATCCCGGCACGCGGATCATCGGGGCGCTGGCCGGCGGGTACACCAACGCCAACTACATCGGCCTGCCGATCGCCACCTACGTGCTGGGCGACGCCACGCTGGTGGTCCCGATCGTCTTCGTGCAACTGGTGATCATCACGGTCGCCATGGCGCTGCTGGAGTTCGGCACCCGGCACCACGTCTCCTGGCGCCGCGTGCTGCTCCTGCCGCTGCGCAACCCGATCGTGGTGGCGGTGACCCTCGGCGCCGTCGTGGCGGCGACCGGGCTCACGCTGCCGGCGGTCGTCCTCGACCCGGTCACCACGATCGGGCAGGCGTGCGTACCCGTGGTGCTGATCGCTTTCGGCATGTCGCTCTCCGGCCGCCGGGTGCTGGCCCCGGGCCCGGAACGGCTGCCGACGATCGTGGCGGTGCTGCTGAAGACGCTCGCCATGCCGGTGGTCGCGTTCCTGCTGGCCTGGGCGTTCGGCCTGTCCCGCGAGGCGGTCTACACGGTGACCGTTCTGGCGGCCCTGCCGTGCGCTCAGAACCTCTTCGTGTACGCACAGCAGGCAGGCGCCGCGGTCATCCTGATCCGCGACGCCATCTTCCTGTCCACGCTCGCCTGCCTGCCGGTGATGGTGGTGATCACCCTGGTGCTGCGGTGACGCCGCCGGTCAGTCCTGCGTCACGTCCTCGCCGTAGACCGGAGTGCTCCCCGCGCTGCTCGTGGTGGTCAGGCACCCACCGGCCCTGCCCAGGATCCGCAGCCCGCGGAGATCCCCGGCGCCCCATCGGGCGGCCTTGCCGGTCAGCATCGGATACATGATCTGCTTGCGGTCGGAGGCGGCGTGCCCCATCCCCACCGCGTGCCCGATCTCGTGCATCAGCAGCTGCCCGGTGGTCCCGCCGGTCTCGGCGGCGAACCCGCGTGCCATCTCGGTGGTCACGGTGGCGTTGAGGACCACCGACCCCCGGAAGATCCGCCAGGCCTTGTCACCATTCTTCGTGTACGCGCTGACGTAAGCCGGCCCACCCTGGCCGGCCTGGGTGGCGCCCCGTGGCAGCATGCTGCTCTGCTTGCCCGGCACCGCCCAGGCGACGACCACGTCGGCTTCCTCGAACGGTTCCGGTGACCCCGAGTCCCGTTGCGGCACCGTGCTCGTGGCTCCGGCGTACCGGAACGTCAGCCCGGTGGCCGTGCCCACCCGCCTGAACGCCTCCTTGACCTCGGCCAGGGATTTCTTCGGTGCCCTGTCGAGGTTCACCCGGTAGGTGACGGCCCCGCCGCAGGGATCCCACCGGGCGATGGCACCTTTCCCGCCGGTCTGGGTGATGAACGTGTACGAGGTCGCACTCCCGGCGGCGGCCTGGGCGGCCTGTGGCGCCGGCACGGCACCGGCCGTGGCGGTGATGGTCGCCAGCAGCGTGATCGTCGCGGTGGTCCGGCGGCGGCGCATCCAGTCTCCGTCCACTACGGGGAGGGGGATGTCCCGCAGTACCGCGTTCATCGGCAGCGGTGCCCGGTTCCGGTGCACAAGTGATGGCCCTCACGGGCCGGGGATCCTCCCGGCGGGTGGAACAGCGGACATTCTCCGGGGAGACCTTTGCCACTGGAAAAATCGCCGGGATAACGGGCGTTTCGACCATTCCGCGTCAGCACGTGAATGTTCAAGTAACTCTCCGTGCGAATGGCTCCCGGATTCGGCGCCGCGGGCCATTGACGAGAATGGGCAGCTCATGCACCCTCGCCAAGATCAGAACCGACCGAGGGGACCCTCGTGAACCGAAAACTGCGAGTAGCCATCGCCCGGACCTCCGGCGTGGCTCTGATGGCCGCCGGAGGGCTGGCCGCGGTCGTGCTCACCCAGCAGGCCGACGCCGCCGAACGCCTCAACGACAGCGACGTCACCGCGAACCTGTGGGAGTGGAACTGGACGTCGATCTCCACGGCGTGCACCACCGAACTGGGCCCGGCCGGATACGGCGCGGTCCAGGTCGCCCCGCCCCAGGAGTCGGTCACACTGCCGACCAGCGTCGTCGGCGCGCACCCGTGGTGGGAGGTCTACCAGCCGGTCTCGTACAAGATCGAGAGTCGTCTGGGGACCCGCGAGCAGTTCGCCGCCATGGTCGAGGCGTGCCACACCGCGGGCGTGCGCGTCTACGTCGACGCGGTCATCAACCACACCGCCGGCAGCAAGAACACCCTGACCACCGGCTACGCGGGCAGCACCTTCACCGCGAAGAGCTACGACTACCCGGCGGTCCCGTACACCACGGCCGACTTCCACCACGCCGGTGACGGGTCCTGTGCCGACGAGGACGGCCAGATCGACGCCTGGGACGACCCCGCCGAGGTGCAGAACTGCGAACTGTCCGGCCTCTCGGACCTCAAGACCTCCTCCACCGGGGTACGCGACAAGATCACCGGCTACCTCAACGACCTGGTCGGGCTCGGCGTCGACGGCTTCCGGGTGGACGCCGCCAAGCACATCCCGCAGGCCGACTTCGCGGCGATCGTGGCCGGACTGAAGACCACCACGGCCGAGGGCAAGGCCCCGTACATCGCCCAGGAGGTCGCCAACGGCGGCACCGGCACCCTCGCCCCGCGGCAGTACATCGCCAACGGTGACGTGCTCGGCTTCTCCTACGCCGACGCACTGAAGAACCACTTCACCGACGGCACCCTCGACGAACTGGGCGGCATCCCGAACTGGGGCCTGGACCTGCCGAGCGCGAACACCGCCGCGATGGTCGCCAACCACGACACCGAACGCGACAAGAACACCCTGCGCTACCAGGACGGGTCGACCTACACGCTGGCCAACTACTTCCTGCTCGCGTACCCGCACGGCAAGCCGTTCCTGTACGACGGCTTCACCTTCTCCGACGACAACACCGGACAGTCGCCGCCCGCCGACAGCAACGGGTACGTCAGCGACACCGACTGCACCACCGGCGCCTGGCAGTGCCTGACCCGGTCGACCGGCATCAAGGGCATGGTGGCCTGGCACAACACCGTCCAGGACGCGACCACCGCCGCCGACTTCACCGCGACCGCGAAGAACATCATCGGATTCCGCCGCGGCTCGCTCGGCTGGGCCGGCCTGAACGCCTCGAGCAAGGCGTCCACCGCCACCTACACCACCGGCCTGGCCGACGGCACGTACTGCGACCGGGTCACCGGCGGCGCCACCGGCAGCGGCTGCGCCGGCACCACGGTCACCGTCTCCGGCGGCAAGGCCTCGGTGACCATCCCGGCGAACAGCGCGGTCGCGATCGACGTCAACGCCAAGGCCGGCACCGGCGCCACGACCTGCACGACGGTCGCCGTCACCTTCGACGCGAACGTCACCACCGAGTGGGGCGAGAACGTCGTCGTGCTCGGCGACAACGCCGCCCTGAGCACGTGGAAGACCACCGGGGGAGTGACGCTGTCGGCCGACTCCTACCCGGTCTGGTCCGGCACCGTCGACCTGCCCGCGAACACGAGCATCGAGTACAAGTACGTGAAGAAGGAAGGCGACACGGTCACCTGGGAGACGGGCGCGAACCGTACCCTCAAGATCGGTTCTGCCTGCTCCCAGCGGGTCAGCGACACCTGGCGCTGACGCTCAGCATCGGCACATGGAGGACCCGGACTTCCTGCTGTCGGTCATCACGCGGCTGGCCGCCATTCCCCGACCGCCCACGTCGGACGGGGAACGGCGGGCCGCCGACCTGATCCGTGACGATCTCGCCGCGGCGCTGGTTCCTGCGCCCGGATATTCGGCGGACCGCCCACCTGTCGGTGGGCCGGATCCGGCGCATTCCTCGTGAAGCCTGACGCGGCGCGGATCACCGTGCTGCTGCGTCGGTGTCGGGCTGCGAAGCGCTGACCAGGGACTGGGTGCCCAGGACGACGGCGAGGGCGAGGCGGTCGGCGTCGTCGGTGCCGGGTTCGGCGGTGTAGACGGTGATGCGCAGGTCGTCCAGGGAGACCAGCAGGGTGTCGCAGTCCAGGGTCATGCGGCCGGCTGCCGGGTGGTCGACGGTCTTGCGGCGGGACGGCTCGGTCACCACCGGCGGGGACGGGGACTCCCACAGCTCGGCGAAGCGGGGGCTGGCCGCGGACATGTCGGCGAGCAGGCGGCGCAGGGCCCGGTCGGCGGGGTACCGCGAGGCGGTCAGGCGCAGGTCGGCCACCAGGCGGGTCTCGTGGTCGGCGTGTTCCCGATCGGTGTGGACGACCCGCGACGGCAGGCCGGTGACGGTGCGCCAGACCGCGTTGCGTTCCCGGCCGTGCCAGGCCGTGGTGTCGCCCATCAGTGCGTCGTACGGCGCGTTCGCCAGCACCAGTGTCCACGTCGCGTCGTAGACCACCACCGGTGTGTGCGACAGCCGGTCGAGCAGGCGCTGGACGCTCGGGGACAGCCGGGACGGGACCACGTCCGGGCCGGGGGCGGCGTGGCCGGCCAGGCGGTAGAGCAGGTCGCGTTCGACGTCGGGCAGCCGCAGCGCGCGGGCCAGCGCCTCCACCACCTGCGCGGACGGTGCGGTGGCCCGGCCCTGCTCGAGGCGGATCAGGTAGTCGGCGGAGATGCCGGCCAGGGCGGCGAGCTCCTCGCGGCGCAGGCCGGTGGCACGGCGCCGCGATCCGGCGGGCACACCCACGTCCTCCGGGGTGACCCGGTCCCGCCAGCGACGGACGGTCCGGCCGAACTCCCACGTCTCCACACGGTCCAGTCTGCCCGCACCGTCGCCTCTTGTCGTGGTACTGGTGGTCCTACGAAAACCGGACGACTGCCTGCGGACCGGGGACCGCCGCACGCTGGGTCCCATGAACGAACCCGGAACTGTTCTGATCACCGGCCCGACCCGGAACCTCGGGCGGCACACCGTCCTGGCGATGGCCCGCCGGCCGCGCGCCGACCGGCCCACCCTTCTGCTGGTCGGGCGTGCCGGGCCTGATCTGGCGGCGGTGGCGGCGCAGGCGCGGGCGCTCGGTGCCACGGTGCACGAGATCGGCTGCGACCTGGCGAGCCTTACCGACGTGCGGGCGGCCGCCGGCGTGGTGCGATCACTGGTGGACTCTGGTCGCGTACCCCCGATGAAGGCCCTGATCGCCAATGCCGGTGTCATCGCGGCGGAGAGCGGCCAGGCGACCGGCGACGGATTCGAACCGACCTTCGCCGTCAACTACCTGGCACACGCGCAGCTGATCGGCGACCTGCTGGACTCCTTCGCGCCGGAGGGGCGCGTGGTGCTGCTGGGGTCGAACACCTACCACGCGAACGTCTGGCGCAAGCTGCTCGGCGTGGCCCCGGCGCAGTGGGCCGACCCGGTCGAACTGGCCCGGCCGGCGGCGGGGCGCTCGCCGATGACCGCCTACTCCACCGCCAAGCTGGCGATCCTGTACTACGCCCATGAGCTGCAGCGCCGTGCCGGTGACCGGATCCGGGTGTCGGTGTTCGAGCCGGGCTGGATGCCGGGTACCGCGCTGGGCCGGGGTGCGCCCGCGGCGGCGCAGGCGATCGGCCGGGCGCTGGGGCGGATCCCGGGGGTGTCGACGCCGGAGCGGTCCGGTCCGCTGCTCGCGGCGACGGCTCTGGACACGCGGTGGGCACATCTGCGGGGCGGCGCGTTCGTGCTGAAGGACCGGCTGACCGAGGTGCAGCCGGTCGCCCAGGACCGGGAGCGGGAGCGGCGCCTGTGGGAGGCCACCGCCGTGATGCTGGCGTCGGTCAGCCCTTGATCGCGCCGGCGGTCATCCCGGCGACGATCCGCCCGTTGAAGAACAGGAACATGATCAGCGGCGGGATCGTGACCAGCAGGATGTCCATGAAGAGTAGGTGGTACTGCGTGCCGAACTGTCCGGCGAAGTTGTAGACGGTCAGCTGCACCGTCGCGTTCTCCGAGCCGGGCAGGAAGTAGAGCGGGTTCACGAAGTCGTTGAAGACGGTGACGGACTGGACGACGACCGCGGTGATCACTACCGGTCGCAGCAGCGGGAGGATCACCCGGAAGAACAGCCGGGCGGGGCCGGCGCCGTCCAGGATCGCCGCCTCGTCCAGCTCGCGGGGGATCGTCGCGACGAACGCGCGGAACAGCAGCACGCAGAACGACAGTCCGAACGCGACCTCGACGGCGATCAGCCCGGCCATGGTGCGGAACAGGCCGAGGCCGTCGAGCACCCAGATCGTCGGCACCACCGCGGGCGGGATGATCAGCCCGCTGAGCACCAGGAAGTTGATCATCCCGTTCCAGCGGCTGGCCCGGCGTTGCAGGACGAACGCCACCATCGCGGCCAGCACCACCATGATCGAGACACTGCCGACAGTCAGAATCGTGCTGTTGATGTACGCGATGATCAGCAGATAGTCGTCGGCCTTGAGGACGGTGATCAGGTTGTCGACGAAGTGGAACTCGGTCGGCCAGGAGAAGTCGAGCCGCGCCGCCTGCCGTTGATCCTTCGAGGCGGTGAGCAGGATGAACCCGAACGGCACCAGGAAGACCACCGACGACACAACAATCGCGATAACTCCGGAAAAAGTGGACTTTCTCAAATCTCGACCTCTTTCCGGTTGAGAAAGCGGGACAGGGGCAGCACGATCGCGGTGACCACCACGAACAGCACCACGTTGCCCGCCGTCGACAGCCCGTAGAACCCGGCCTGGTACTGCTTGTAGATCACCGAGGCGATGACATCCGACGTGAAGCCCGGACCGCCCCGCGTCATCGCCCAGATCAGGTCGAACGACCGCAGACCACCGATCAGCGACAGGATGATCACGGTGACGGTGGCCGGCCGGGCCAGCGGCAGGATCAGGTGCCGGAAGTTCGCCCACGCGCCGGCCCCGTCCACCCGGGCCGCCTCGAAGTACTCCTGCGGGATCGACACGATCCCGGCGATGTAGATCAGGGTGGCCAGGCCGACGCCCTTCCACACGTCGACCGCCGCCACCGACAGCAGCGCCCACGACGGATCGGTGAGCCAGCCGGGGCCGTCGACACCGGCGGCCCCCAGCACCTGGTTGATCAGGCCGCGTTCCGGGTTCATCAGCACGGTGAACGTCAGGCCGACGCCGATCGTGCTGACCAGCACCGGGAAGAACACCACCGACCGCAGATATCCGCGGGCGACGATCCGGGAGGTGAGCACGACCGCGAGCAGCAGCCCGAGCACCACCTTCGCGCCGGAGGTCACCACCCCGTAGATCAGCGTGTTGACGAACCCCTTGACCAGCGCCGGCTCCCGGAAGAACGTGACGAAATTGTCCAGGCCCACGAAATGCGACTCGAACAGCGTCCACCGGGTCAGGCTGAACCAGAACGACGCGAACGTGGGCGCCAGGAACAGCACGCCGTAGACGACCGCGGCCGGCAGCAGGAACCAGTACGGATAGACGGACCGCCTCACCATCCGGTGAGCCCGAGCTGCTGCGCCTGCTTCTTCACGTCCTCGTCGTAGAGTTCCGCACCGGATTTCGCGTCACGGATGCCGGAACCCACCTCGACGCAGATCTGTTCGAGGGCCGGGCCCTTCACCGGGGACAGGAATTCCAGGGCCAGACTGGATCTGCCGGGCGTGGAGAGATAGGTCTGCATGTCCTTCACCGCCTGCGGCACCGAATCCGGAAGCGTGCACCCGGTGAGGGCGAACGGTCCCTGCGGCGCGGCGGCCGCGGTCTGCGCGTCACAGCCGGCCGGACTGGCGACGAAGGCGAGGAACTTCAGCGCCGCCTCCCGCTTCGCATCGGTGGTGCTCGCCGGGAGATAGACGCCGGCCGGCGCCCACACCGTCAGGCCGTTCTTCGCGGCGTCGGTGCCCGGAACGGCGAACAGGCCGATGTCGTCGACCTTGTCCGGGAAGGTGCCGGCCAGCTGGCTGATGATGCCGGACAGGATCGGATAGTGCGCGCCCTTTCCCTCGGCGAGCAGGGCGATCGCGTCGTCCAGTTTCGCGGACGCGAAGTCCTCGTTCGTCCAGCCGGCGTCGTGCACCCGCTGCAGGTGCTGGAATCCGGCGACCGCGGCCGGGGTGGACGCGTACTTCACCTGATTGGCGGTGTACTTCTCGGCGAACCGCGGATCGGCGGCGGACACGTTGTGGAAATCGCCGAGGATGAACAGCTGCGACGTCCAGGTCTCGCCGTACGATTGGACGACCGGCGCGATCCCGGCCGCTTTCAGGGCGGCGTTGTTCGCTTCGAACTCGGCCCAGGTGACCGGCACCGTCAGCCCGAGTCTCGCGTAGACGGCCCGGTTGTAGAGGATCGCCCCGGCGTTGTAGTTGCCGAACGGCGCGGCGTACACCTTGCCGTCGGCGGTGACCGAGGTGGTGAAGTTCTGGTCGAGCTGCGCGGCCCACGGCTGGTCGCCGACCGCGACCAGGTTCTTCGCCGGGGCCAGGGCCTGCATCAGCGACCCCGAGTTGTATTGGAAGACGTCGGTCATGTCGCCGGTCGCCAGCCGGGTCTTGATGAGGTTGTCGCCCTCGGTGCCCTGCGGCCGGATCTCCACCTTCACGGTGATGCCGGGATTGGCGGCAGCAAATGCGGTGGCCAGGCCCTCGCCCAGCTTCCGGTTGGTGTCGGAGTTGTCGACCAGGAATGTCAGCGTGACACCGTCACCGTCGTCCTCGCTGGATCCGAGACTGCCGGCGCTGCAGCCGGTCAGCGCGAGGCAGAGGACGACGGAGGCGGTCAGGAATCTTCTCATCAGTGCTCCTCGGTCAAGAGAACCTGGAGGCGGGTGCGCAGTTCCGCCGCGTTCGGCACGAACCCGAAAGCGGTCAGGGCATCGACGAGCCGGGCGGCCGGCGCGTCGAGATATCGGCCGAGCCGGGCGGCGGCCGCGGGTTCGTCCGCGGCCGCGCCGGCCCCGACAGCGGCGTCCACGACCGCCCGCCACAGCGGCTCGTCGTCGAGGACGTCCCGGACCGTGCCGTGCACGACCGGGGTCACCGGGTCCGGCACTGTCCAGAAGTGATCACCGTGCTCGACCCGGACGTCGCCCTGCCCGGGCAGCCGCACGGTCGCGGCGCTGCCCACCGGCACCCGCAGATCCAGGCGCAGCTCGCCGCCGGCCCGCTGCCACGAGACCTCCGCTCTCCCGTACGGCGTGAGCAGCCTCGCCCGGGCCGCGGTGAGCGCGCGGCCGACCACCGGCGCGACCAGGAGTTCCCGGTACCCGGGGGCGGCCGGGGCCAGCCCCGCGACCCGGCGGTGCATCCAGTCCGCGACCGCACCGAGCGCGTAGTGATTGAAAGAGGTCATCTCGCCGGGGTTGATCGAGCCGTCCGGCAGCATGCTGTCCCAGCGTTCCCAGACCGTCGTCGCACCCATCGTCACCGGGTACAGCCAGGACGGGCAGCCGGTCTGCAGCAGCAGCCGGTGCGCCACCTCGGCGTGACCGGTCGTGGTGAGCGCGTCGGCGATCAGCGGCGTGCCCACAAACCCGGTCGCGATCCGAAACCCCGAGGCCCGGACCAGGTCCGCGAGCCGTTGCCCGGCCCGTTCCCGCTGCCGCGCGCCGGGCAGCAGATCGAATTCCAGGGCCATCGCGTACGCCGTGGCGGTGTCCCCGAGCACCCGGCCACCGTCCGTCACGTACTCGGCGGCGAACGCGTCGCGTACCCGGTCCGCCAACTCCCGGTACCGCTGGGCGACATCGGTCTCGCCGAGCACCTCCGCGGCGGCCGCCACGGTCCGCGCCGAGTGCGCCAGATAACCGGTGGCGACCACGTCCGGGTCGGTACGGGCCTGGAACGGGTTCTCCGGCGGCGCGGCCGGATCCAGCCAGTCGCCGAACTGGAAACCACCCGTCCACAGGTGGTCGTCGCCGGCCAGCGCGGCGATCCGGTCCACCCAGGCGCGCATGCTCGGCAGCTGACGGGCCAGCAGCTCCCGGTCGCCGGTCCGCTGGTAGAGCGTCCACGGCACCAGGGCGGCGGCGTCCCCCCAGGCCGCGGCGGCCGGACCGTCGTCGTGCAGCACGTCCGGCACCACGAACGGCACCGAACCGTCCGGCAGCTGCTCGGCGGCCAGGTCGGCGAGCCACGAGGTGAGGAAACCGGCACTGTCGTGCAGGAACGTGGCGGTCGGCGCGAACACCTGGATGTCGCCGGTCCAGCCCAGCCGCTCGTCGCGCTGCGGACAGTCGGTCGGCACGTCCAGGAAGTTGCCGCGCATGCCCCACACGACGTTCTCGTGGAACCGGTTCAGCAGGTCGTGGCTGGACGCGAACCATCCGGTACGCCGCAGGTCGGAGCCGACGACGACCGCCTCGACGTCCTCGGCGCGCAGGTCCGGCACCCCGCTGACCTCGGCGTACCGGAAACCGTGGAAGGTGAAGACCGGCTCGAGGGTGATCTCGTCCGGGCCGGCCAGCAGGTAGGTGTCGGTGGCGGCGGCGGTCCGCAGCGGGCGCACCCCCAGCCCGCCGTCCTCGAGCACCTCGGCGTGCCGGACCGTGATCTCGTGACCGGACCGGTGGCCGCGGGTCTTCAGCCGGACCCAGCCGACCAGGTTCTGCCCGAAGTCGATCAGAGTGCCCTTGACCGCGACGGCGGGGAGGACCCCGGTGACGCGCATCGGCGGACCGTCCGCCGCGACCAGCCTGCCGAGGTCGGCACCGATGACGTTCACCGGTGAACGCGCCGGGACCGATCGACGGAGATCGGTGAGTTGTCCATCGTACAAATCATCGAATCTGATCCGACTGGGACCGCAACGCCAACTGTCATCGGTGACCACCGATCGGGTGGTGCCGTCGTCGAAGGTGAGTTCGAGTTGTGCCAGCAGCGCGCGCTTGTCGCCGTAAAGGGCGCGGCCCTGCTGGAATCCGAGGCGACCGCGATACCAGCCGTTGCCGAGCAGCACGTCGAGGCTGTTGTCGCCGTTGCGCAGGAGCGCGGTGACGTCATGCGTCTGATAGCGCAGGCGGTGGTGATAACTGGTCCATCCGGGAGCGAGTTCGTGGTCGCCGATCCGGATGCCGTTGAGGTGCGCGCGATAGAGGCCGTGGGCGGTGATGTGCAACCGGGCGCGGACCACACCGCCGTCGATGGTGAACCGGCCCTGCAGCGCATTGTCCTCGTCGTTCTCCGGCGCGACGAAAACGGCTGTCCAATCCTCCGGATGCAGCAGCCCCACCTCGGCGGTGACCGGTTCCGACCATTCGCTCCAGTCCTCGCCGCGCACCCGCACCCGCACGGTCGCCCGCTCGCGGGACGACAACGGCGGCCCGGGCCACGGCACCAGAACCTGTTCGGCGCCGTCGACCAGGTATTCGTCGTCGCCGATCGCGATCGCATAGGCCCGCTGGCGATGACCCGGCGGCGCCTCCTCGACGATCCAGGAGAGACGCGGCGTGCCGGTGCCGAGAACGGATCGACTGTCGTGTTCGAGGCGCAGGGCGGACGGGCGCATGGGGCTCCTCGTGTCAGGACGATGTGCGCCTGCCCGCGAGGTTTCCCCCGGATTACCACACGGTTGCGGGCGCAGATCCATCGTGGTGTCGCCGCCCCGGCTCGGATAGGCCAAGCTGCACCTGGAGTAGCACGATCGGGACGTCTACCGTGGGCGGGCATGACCGACTATCCGGTGGAGGACACCCGGGGCCTGGTGTTCCTGGCCGACGGGGCATTGGCCTTCGCCGGCCCCTACCTGCATCAGGACCGGCACCCCGACCACACGCACAGCTTCGTGGAGATCGCCCTGATCGTCGGCGGCACCGGCGTGCACCGCTCGATGACCGGCCGCCGCCCCTTGGCCACCGGCGATGTCATCCTGCTGCGCCCCGGCGTGTGGCACGGCTACGAGTCGTGCGACGGTCTGCGCCTGTACAACTGCGGCTTCTCCACCGACCTGCTGCACCGGGAACTAGCGTGGACCCGCGAGGAACCGCTGCTCGGCCACCTGCTGTGGACCGGCCCCTACGCGTCCCAGCGCCGCGGAATCCTCACCGGCCGGCTACCCGATCCGGCGCTGGCGGAAGCCGCGAACCATCTGGATGCGCTGGGCCGGGGCCCCGACCACGGCGACGTGATCGGCCGCCTGATCCTGTTCCTGACCGTCCTGTCCCGGGCGATGCCCGGCCCGCCGCCCGGCACGTCAGCCACCCACCCGGCGGTGACCCAGGCGATCCGCCTGCTGGAGACCGACCCGGCCCGTCCCTGGAACCTTGCGGACCTGGCCGGCCGGCTCGGGCTCAGCCCCGGCTATCTGGTGCGCATCTTCAAGGCGACGACCGGCCTGCCCCCGGTGGCCTACCTGTCCCGGCACCGGGTGGAGGCGGCCGCCCACCTGCTGCTGCACACCACCGACCCGATCACGCAGATCGCGCAGAGCGTCGGATGGCCGGACCAGAACTACTTCGCCCGCCGGTTCCGCGCCCACTACGGCCTGAGCGCCTCCACGTACCGGCGCCGTTTCACCGACGCCGCCCACGGCGTCACCGGAGGTCATCGAGCGCGGGGCTGATCGGCCGGCGGACGTGGTACGCGTCCTCAGCGCCGGATCCGTCCTCAGCCACACCGGCAGACCCGCCCGGAGGATCAGATGATGCCCGGCCGGACCGA
Organism: Actinoplanes sp. NBRC 101535; assembly: GCF_030269225.1. Lineage (NCBI taxonomy): Bacteria > Bacillati > Actinomycetota > Actinomycetes > Micromonosporales > Micromonosporaceae > Actinoplanes > Actinoplanes sp. NBRC 101535. The sequence goes on from NZ_BSSY01000007.1 coordinate 101,746, forward strand.
ACGCCCCGACTGGACCGGCCGGTCTGGTGGCGGGCTCCGATCGGCTGACAGCTGCGGCACCAAAGACCTACAGCTTCTTCTCAGGTTCTGGGTTGAGATGTTCTCCACGTGACCGGCTCCTACCGGCCTGAGCAGTGGAGGAACGCTTGATCGAGTACCGGGGAAGCCGCTGGCCGGCCGTCGGAGTGGCGCTGGGAACGCTGGTGCTGAGCGGACTCGCGGTGGGCCCGGCGCAGGCCGCGACCACGCCGGCTCCGCTCAGCATGGTGGCGGCAACCGGGACCGTGACCGCCGAGCGGTACGCCGTCAAGGGCGAGCCGGCGTACGTCTCCCTCGACCTGGGCATGCACCTGATCGCGGGCCGGGACGCCTTCGAGGTGCGGGCGAAGCGTGCCGGGTACGACAAGCCGATCACCGCGACCCGCACGGTCGTCAAGAACGGTAGGAAGACGCAGGTCAAGCTGCCGGCCGGGACGGTCAAGGACTTCACCGGGCTGAAGGACTTCACCACGATCACCATCCAGGACAAGGCCGGTAAGACGGTCACGTCGTACCAGACGTCGTTCTGCGGCAACTCCTACTCGACCGGCCGGACCCGGCGGGACGCGCCGGCGACCAGCCCCTACCCGGCCGACTGCGGCGGGTACAGCCCGAACCCGTTCCGCCTCGGCGCGGTCTGGGGTGTGCAGGCGGGCTGGGACTCGGCCGTCGACGACCGGCCGCGGTCGGAGACACAACTGTCGAAGCTGACCGCCGGGACGTACACCGCGACCGCCACCGTCAACAAGAAGTACCGCAGCATGTTCGGCATCCCGGCAGGGAAGGCGGCGGCGACGGTCGCGGTGAAGGTCGTCGACGTGAAGACGGATGAGGGAGGGATCGAGGCGGCGCGGGCCGCGGACGCGCGGGCCGCCGGGCCGGTGACCGCCGCCGGTCACGACGAGCACGGGCTGCACGCGGCACAGGGCGACGCGAGCCGGCAGGTCTCGTCGTACCTGCCCGAGTTCCGGGCTGCCGCGAGTCGTCCCGCCACCGTGAAGGCGACGCCGCAGGGCCCGAAGCCGGACCTCCGGTCGCTGCCGGCCTGGGGGATCTCGCTCACCCAGGGCGAGGACGAGAAGACCGGGAAGACCAACGGCAAGTGGTACGTGAACTTCGGCGCCACCGTGTGGAACGCCGGCACGTCCCCGCTCGTCGTCGACGGTTTCCGGCGTACCGGCACCGAGAAGATGGACGCCTACCAGTACTTCTTCGATGCCAAGGGCAAGCAGGTCGGTTCGAAGGCCGCCGGGACCATGCAGTGGGACCCGCGTGAGGGTCACATGCACTGGCACTTCACCGACTTCGCCCAGTACAACCTGCTGGCCGCGGACAAGAAACTCGCCGTCCGCAGCGGCAAGGAGGCGTTCTGCCTGGCCAACACGGATGCCGTCGACTACACGATCAAGGGTGCGAAGTGGCGTCCGGACAACACGTCGCTGGCCACGTCCTGCGGCGCGAACACGGTCGTCGCGGTGCGTGAGGTCCTCGACATCGGCAACGGTGACACCTACAGCCAGGACCGCCCCGGCCAGTCGTTCGACATCACCAACCTGAAGAACGGCACGTACTACATCCAGGTGAAGGCCAACCCGTCGAACCACCTGGCCGAGCTGACCACGAAGAACAACACCTCACTGCGAAAGATCATCATCGGGGGTACGGCCAAGAAGCGCACCCTGACCGTCCCCGCGGTCCACGGCATCACCGGCTGACCGGCCGGCTGCCCGGCCCTGCCGATCGGCGTCCCGGTCGGCAGCGGTTGAATGGCGCGATGACATCATCGTCCGTGCCGTGGTGGGCGGTCCTGTCGTCGGCGTCGGCGCCGGTGCTGCTGATCGGCGGCTGGGAGGTCGCCGCCCGGCGGCAACCGGCCGGCTTCGACAGCACGGTCGACACGATCAGCGCGCTGGCCGCCCTGGACGCCACCGACCGGTGGCTGATGACCGCGGCCCTCGTCGGCGTCGGCATCGCCCACGTGGTGACCGCGCTCGGACTGTCCCGGGCGGCGCCGGCGGGCCGGATCGTCCTCGGACTCGGCGGGGTGGCGACGATGCTGGTGGCGGCCTTCCCGCTCGCACCGGACGCTTCCACGACCGCCCACATGACGGTGGCCACCGCCGCGTTCGTCGCCCTGGCCGTGTGGCCGGCGCTGGCCTGGCGTCGCGGCCCCGGCCCGGCGGCGCTGCGCCCGGCGGTGTCGTCCGCCGCCGCCCTGGTCCTGCTCGGCCTGATCGGCTGGTTCGCCGTCACCCTCACCACCGGCGACCATGTAGGCCTGGCCGAACGGGTAGCCGCCGGCGCGCAGTCGCTCTGGCCCCTGGCCACGGTCCTCTCCAGCCGTGGTTCAGGAAGATGATCGAGCAGACCCCGGAATCGGGCCGGGGATGACCCCTTAAGCGATCTGCTCCCACCAGGCGTCGAACTCCGGCGGGCTGTCCACGTCGATGCGCTCGCCCGGACGCGGGACCGCGAGGCGTACCCCATGAGCCTTCGACTCCTGCCAGACGCGTTCGACGGGCTCGGCCCAGCGGTGGGCGGCCAGTTCGAAGGTGGCCCAGTGCACGGGGATCATCAGTCCGCCCTGGACGTCACGGTGCACGGCGACACCGTCCTCGGGGAACATGTGGATGTCCGGCCAGTCGTGGCTGTACGCGCCGATCTGCACCAGCGTCGCGTCGAACGGCCCGTGCTGCGCGCCGATCTCCGCGAACCCGGGGAAGTAGCCGGTGTCACCCGAGTAGAAGACCTTCCGGGACGGGCCGTTGATCACCCAGCTGGCCCAGAGGGTGTCGTCGCGGCTGAGCCCGCGCCCGGAGAAGTGCCGGGCCGGCGTGGCGATCAACTCGACGCCGGCGACGCTGACGCTCTCGTTCCAGTCGAGTTCGGCGATCCGGTCGGCCGGCACACCCCAGCGCTCCAGGTGCGCGCCCACTCCGAGCGGCACCGCGAACGTCACCGGGTGCTCGGTGTTCGCGGCGAGCTGCTGGATCGTCGCCATGTCCAGGTGGTCGTAGTGGTCGTGCGAGATCACCACGGCGTCGACCGGCGGCAGCTCGTGCAGCGCGATCGGCGCCGCGTGCAGCCGCTTCGGCCCGGCCAGCTGCGACGGCGAGCAGCGGTCGCTCCACAGCGGGTCGAGCAACACGCGGCTGCCCTCGATCTCGATCAGCGCGCTGGAGTGCCCGTACCAGGTGATGTGCAGGCCGTCCGCGTCGCCGCCGCTACTTCGCACCACCGGGATGTCATGCTTCGGCCGCCGTGCCTCGCCGCCGAACAGCGCCCCGGCGGCGACCCGCGGAATCGCGCTCAGCGACAGCGAGTTGCTGGTCGGCACACTGTTGCGGAACTTGCCACCGTCGAACTGCGGAGAGGCTTGGATCCGGGTACGCCGTGAGCCGCTCGCCTTCGCACCGATCTGCGCGGCGATGTTGGCCGGGGACGGGTTCTTCGTCGTCATGCCCCTAATGTAGGCGGCGATAACAATGTATGCAACGCCAACATTTTGATAGGGTGGCTCGCATGGCTTACCACCACGGAGACCTGCGCGCGGCCCTGCTGGCTGCGGCCGAGGACGCGCTGCGCACGCGGGGCCCGGGCGAGCTGTCACTGCGCGAACTGGCCCGCGAGGTGGGGGTGAGCCCCGCCGCCCCGAGTCGGCACTTCCGGACAAAACAGGCATTGCTGGACGCGTTGGCGATGGAGGGCTACGACAGGCTGACCGCCGTGCTGGGCCCGGCCCTGACCGGAGGCTCGTTCGCGGACCGGTTGAACGCGCTGATCCGCTCCTACGTCACCTTCGTGACGGAGAACGTGGCCCTGCACGAGCTGATGTTCTCCCGCAAACACGACCCGTCCGCCCCGCCCGAGCTGATCGCCGCGACGCACCGGCTGATGGGCCTGGCCCTGGGCGTGATCGAAGACGGCCAGCGGCGGGGCGAGGTGCGTGCGGGGCCGGCGCTGGAGCTGGCGGTGCCGCTGGCCGCGGTCCTGCAGGGCCTGGCCGACCTGACCTCGCACGGAGGTTTGCCGGACGCGAAGGCCGAGGACGCCTTGCGCGAGACGATCGCCTTCACGCTGCGCGGCTACGCCCCCTGATCAGGGGACTCATGATTCCTCGGCTGCGAGTTCGGATCCTGCCGGATGCCACGTGCTTTGGTCTGCGGGACCATGCGGTATGAGCTGTCTTCGGTGAAGACTTCGATCGGGTGTTAACCATCGACAAGGAGTCATGGGGGATCAGTCCTGATGGCAGGCGCTTTGGCTGGATACTGGGCGCCATCGCATCGAATATCAAGGGCCTCCGGCGTGAGCGGGGGGAGTTCCCGGCAAGCGTCGTGTTCGCTGGTTGACGAGCAGCTCAAAGGCCTCTTCGGCATGGTTCACCACGATCTCTTGGGTTCCTCTTTGATCTTCTCAGCTAGCTGGCCGCACTCGCCGAACGGTAGGACGGCTACCTTCGAGGACTCCGGCTGAAGAGTGAACCGCCTGTCGGGGACTCCTGTGGCGGGTGCCTTGCGGGCTATTCTTGTCATGTCGCCGCCCGTGCTGACGGCTCTGCCCAGTCGTCAGCCGGTGCGGCGTTTTGTATGAGATTCCCCTACGCCTCCTGAAGGGGAATGGCCTCGTTCCTGTAAGAGAGCCGGGTGCCGTCGTCGACGCCGTGCTGTTGCAGCACCTGGCGGGCTGCGATATCTGGGCTGGAACGAACCGAGCCGTCCCGCCGGGCACCTCCCGAGCAGGAGGCGCCGCCGCGGATGGCGCCGGTAGGGTCCCCTCGAGGGGCGCCGGAGGGCTTTGGTAAGTTTTACAACGAAGGCAGCGAGCAACAAGCGCCGCCTTCACATCGAGGTCCTGTGGAGCAGTTGGAGTGCTCGCCGCCCTGTCAAGGCGGAGGTCGCGGGTTCAAGTCCCGTCAGGACCGCACTATCGTCACTCAGGCTGTGGTTCCCGACTACAGCATCTGGTCGCGGGCTACCGCCAGGCCAAAGGTCAAAGCCGGCACCACCGAAACCGCGAGCATGCGCCGCCACGGCAGGGTACTCAGGCGCTTGTCCATGACCATCGTCACGCCCAGCACGGTGCCGGAGCTCGCCAGCAGGGCCATCGCCACGGACACCGATCGCCACGCCCAGCCCTCGCCGGGCCAGAGCGTGACGAGGGTGCCGACGGCCCCGATGCTGACGGGCAGTGAGATCAGCAGGAACGGCATCGTGACCTTGAGCCGGAAGCTCTCACTGATCAGATCCGGGTCTTCTGCTGCATCGCGCACGTGCCGAGCCTAGGAGGCGTGCGGTCGTTACACGAGTACGGCTTCGATCCGACGGTATGAGCGTCTCCGGGGCGGAGGCTGGGATCAGCCGACCGCCTTGTGACACTCCAGCAGGGCCACGTCGTGGCGTGTTCACCGAAACCCTGGCCGGCAACCTGCGGCTCGCCGACCCGGACGCCACCGACGGGGCGCTGGTGGCGGCCCTGGACGCGGTCGGCGCCGGCACGGACGGGCTGGACACCGCACTCGGGCCGCTCGTGGACGACGCCCGGATCCAGCAGATCGCCCTGGCCCGGGTGCTGCTCGCCGACCCGCCGGTGGTGGTGGTGCTCGACGAGGCCACCGCGCACGGCGGCGCCGGCGGCAGCCTGGACGCCGCGGTCCGGGCGGCGATCCGCGGGCGGACCGCGATCATCGTGGCGCACCGGTTCACCCAGGTCGCGACGGCTGACCACATCGTCGTCCTGGAGCGTGGCCGGATCCGCGAGCAGGGCACCCACGCCGACCTGGTCGGCCGGGCCGACGGTGCCTACGCCCGCCTGCACCGGGCAGCCGTCGGCTGAACACGTTTCGTGTTCAGAGTGCGAAGCCCGCGCGTGTGGTGATTTCGGGCGCGGTGGGCGCCGAAAGTCAACACACCGGTGGGGGTGTGGTGATTTCGGGCGCGGTGGGCGCCGAAAGTCAACACACCGGTGGGGGTGTGGTGATTACGGGCGCGCTGGACGCCCGAAGTCATCACGCAGGCAGACCGGGGCGGTGCCGCCAGCCGAGGAGGATGGCGTCGACGGCCTGCTCGGCGAGGTGCTGGGCCCGTTCGGTGCCGACGGCCTCCAGCCGACCCAGTGTCGCCATCCCGTGCAGTGTGCCCCACAGGATCTCGCACGAGGCGTTGTCGCCCGGCGGTTTCACGCCGTGCACCGCCGACCAGGCGGCCAGCAGCTCGGCCAGCAGGTCGATCGTCGGCTGGGCGGCCTCCAGGCGGCCGGCCGCGCCGACGGCGGTGCCGTTCATCGCCTCGTACAGGTGCGGGTGGTCGCCGGCGAAGCGCACGTAGCCCGCGGCGACGCGCAGCAGCCGCTGATCGGGATCGGTCTCCGCCGTGGCGATGGCGCGGGCCTCGGTCAGCAGCAGCGTGTAGCCGTGCGTGACCAGCTCCAGCATCAGGCCGTCCTTGCCGGCGAAGTGCTGGTAGACGACCGGCGCGGTGTACTCCACCTCGGTCGCGATGCGCCGGACCGTCAGCGCGGCGGCGCCCTCCTCCTCCAGGACCTGCAGCGCGGCCGTGAAGATCCGGTCGCGGATGCCGGCCCGTTCGCGGGCACGTCGTGTGCTGGTGGGCATGGACTCAGACAGTAGTGACCCTCCTTGACAGTGCTGTCGGTGCATGTCTAGCTTAACGACGTTAGAAGATCTAACAACGTTAGAAAAGGAATGCGGATCATGCCTGACCATGTCGTCCTCGGTGCCGGATCGATCGGCTCGAACGTCGCGCTCCTCCTCGCCGACCGCGGCGAGACCGTCCGGATCGTCACCCGCGGAGGCGCCGGGCCGGACCATCCGCTGATCGAGCGGGTCGCCGCCGACGCCGCCGACGCGGAGCGCCTGACCACGCTGTCCCGGGGCGCGAAGGTGATCTACCACTGTGCGAACCCGGCGTCGTACACCACCTGGCACCGTCTCCTGCCGCCGCTGCAAACCGCGGCCATCGCCGCAGCCCAGGCCAACGACGCGGTCCTCGCCAACACCGGGAGCACCTATGCGTACGGGCCGCAGCCCGGCACGCTGACCGAGCGCACCCCGCTGTCCGCCACCGGGCGCAAAGGCCTGCTCCGCAAGGAGAACTGGGAACGGTCCCTAGCAGCGGGCATCCGTACCTTCGAGGCGCGCAGCTCCGACTTCATCGGCAGGGACGCCTACGGCTACTACGCGATGATCCTCGAACCGGCCCTGAAGAAGGGCGGCACCGCCTGGGTGCCCGGCCACCTGGACATGCCGCACACCTTCACCTACAACCGGGACGTGGCGAGCACCCTGGTCACCCTGGCCGCCGACGACCGCGCCTGGGGCCGCGCCTGGCACGTGCCGTCCCCGCCGCCGGTAACCCTCCGCGAACTGGCCGCCCGCTACGCCGCCGCAGCGGGGAAGCCGCCGATCAGGCTGATCCCGCTGCCCCGCTTCGCGATGCGCCTGGCTGGGACGGTCGTGCCGATGGCCCGCGAGATCGCCGAGATGGACTACCAGTGGTACGCCCCGCTCGTCATGGACGCCACCGAGACCATGAAGACGTTCGACCTTACCGCTACCGATCTCGACGTGGCGATCCGTGACCAGGTGAGCGCTCTGGTCAGCTGAGGGTGCGCAGGTCGTGGATCATTTCGGAGAAGGCCACCGGGGGCGCGGAATCGTAGGAGAGGCCGACGACGGTCTGTGGGGGAGCGGAGTCCACGGTGTCCGAGGCGTGCCAGCCGGGGTCGGTGCGCAGGATCGCGTGGCCGCCGCCGGGCAGCGGCTTCGCCATCTGCACCGAGGCGTCGTACCAGCGGATCCAGCCGTGCCGCTCCAAACCGCGAAGAGCCCCATAAGTCGTCGCGAGGCCGATGTAGCGGTCAAAAGCCGAAAAATCGGTGTATGTCGGTCTGTCGACCTGCGGGAACGGCGGCAACAACTCGTAGTCGGCGAACACCGGTCCCCACTCGTCGAGAGACTGTCGCACCGGATGCGCGACGACCAGCGACGCGGCCGGAGGCAGGGTGAAGGCATCGTCGTCGACGGTCGCCAGGGAACCGTCCTCGGCGACCCGGACCGTGGACACCAGCGTGTCGTCGACGAGGACACCCCAGACCAGCCGCTGCGCCAGGTGCGTCATCCACGGGTGCCGGGCGAACCGGTCCTGGAACACGGCGGCCGGGATCCGGCGTTCCGTGCACATCGCCCGTTCCAGCCGCGTGATGTGCAGGGACGCCGACGCCCGCGCCTCCTTCCGCAGCGCGGCCAGCCCCGGCACGCTCCGCGGGGGCTTGCCGGGACCGTGCAGCACCGGCAGCAGCTGATGGTCGAACCCGATCCGCCAGGTGCCGCCGCCCGCATCGAGGGTGTCGGAACCGGACAGGCCCAGCGACGGTACGAGCCGGTCCGCCAGTTCGTCAGCGGTCAGCCCCTGTCGTTCGGCGATGGCCTCGATGTGTTCGCGGGCGCGGCTCTTGAACACCGGGAACCGGGACCGTTCGGCCAGCAGACTGATCTCGATCAGCGCCGCGTCGGTGCCCCGGTGCCGCAGCGCGTCCAGGGCGGCCTGCGCCCGGGCGGCGGCGTTGGTGCCCGCCCACTGCCGGGCGTAGGACGCCAGCTTGCGGGCGCCGGCGTCGTCGCCGATCAGGCCGACCGCCTGCATGCACCAGCTGTCGGCGGGCGGCGTCCCGGCGGCGAGCCACTTCTCGAACAGGGTGTCGGCGAGGGCGGCCAGCGCCACCGGGTCGCCGTTCGTCCGGGCCGCGAGGACGGCCGGGTGCACGTAGTCGGCGTCGCACGACGCCAGGCGTACCAGAAAGTCAGAGGCAGTGAGATAGGCCGGGATCTTGGGAAGGACGGCGCCGGGCGCGTCGAGGGGGTCCTCGTCGAGGAAGGCGGCCAAGCCGGGGTCCCGGTCGAGGAGCAGCGGCCGGTGGCCCTGGGTGTCGAGGTAGCGCAGCACCCGCGCGGCCGCCGGATCGCCGGTGCCCATCGCGATCGCCCCGGCCGCCGCGTGGGCGGGATGCTGCAGCAGCCACGACCGGGCCAGGCGACGGTGCTTCTTGCCGGCGAACGCCCGGGCGACCGGCGCGGTCAGCGACACGTGCCCGACCGGTTGTGCCGCTTCCAGGGCCGCGTCGACGTGGTCCCGGTCCCCGAACGCGGCCAGCAGCGGCGCCACGTGACTCACCCCGTGCCGGAGCAGCAGCAACGGGATCAGCGACCGGATCCAGTACTGCTGGATGTCGAATCCGAGCGCCATCAGCCGCTCGTGCGTCCAGCGCGGCGCGAGGGCCAGCGCCGGGAGCGTCGCCGGGATCCGCCAGTGTTCCCGATGTTCCAGCCACGCCGTGACCTGCGCCTCGTCACACCGCGAGATCGGCACACCGTCCCAGCGTTCGGCGTCCTCGTAGACCCCGGCCCGCTCGGCCGTCTCCCGTTCCGCGTCCCGGAACCGGATCTCCGGCGGCACGGACACGTCCAGCAACGGCACGGTCTGACGATCAAAGGATTCAAAACCGGACGGCACCCCCTGGGGTACGGGCGGAGCCTGCTCGTCCGCAGCCGTGAAGCCCGTGGCCCACGGGTGGCCCGCGGACCGTTCCGCCTCCAGCACCTCCCGGGCCGTGTCGTCGTCGACGTGCGCGAGCAGTGAGCACCACACCCCGTTGTAGTGCGGGTGATCCTCGAACGGGTAGGACGGCCGCATCCGGGCCAGGACCGGTCCGGCCGCCACGCCCGCCACGTCGAGGACGCCGGCCAGGTGGAGCCGTCCCCCGGAGGTGCCGAAGAACTCGTGCCGGACCCGCGGGTTGGCCTTCAGGAACCGGGACAGCGTGTCGAGGTCGCCGGAGGCCAGACCGCAGGCGTGCACCGGGGAGTTGCCGAACTCGCCGACGTGCCGCAGGGCCTCGGCGTGGGCCTGCTGCTCGTCGGGGCCGGACCGCGGGCCGACCGGGATCAGGTGACTGACCGCCCAGAACAGGTCGGCCCGGGTGTTGCCGTCGAGGACGGCGGCTCTCTCGTCGCGTACCCCGAGAAGGGTCTGCAGGGTTCGGGTGTAGGTCGTGTCGTCGGCGATGACCAGGAGTTCCCGCAGGCGGCCGAAGACCCCGGTGCCGAGGTAGGGCAGGTCCACGTGGAAACCGTCGAGGACGCGGCGGCACGCCTCGGGCAGGCCGTGCGCGGCGACCAGGAAGTCGGCGAGCCACTCGTCGACGCCCTGGTGCACGTATTGAAACTTCTCACGGACCGCCCGGACCAGCGCGACGTCCTCGGCGGCCGTGCCGATCCGCGGCTCGACGGCCAGCAGGCGCTCGCCGAGACGACGGTCGCTCGCCTCCGGGGAGGTCAGCAGACCCCACACCCGGGACCGAACGGACGAGGCCTCCCGGATCGCGTGGTCCTGCGCCCAGATCGAGAAACGCAGGCCGGCCCAGGCGTCGTCGAGACCGGCGAGCGGCCGGACGGCGGTGTCGATGCCACCGCGCCGGGGCGGCAGCACCGATCGCAGCCAGCCGGTGACGTGCAGCCCGTCCCGCCGGTCGCCGAGAGCGTCGAGATCCGGCGTCCAGGCGGCGGGCGCGGGCGAGGCGGGTGGCGCGTCCCAGGAGGTCACCGCGCCACCCTACGATTCATCGGCTGTAGCGGGCCCGGCGGTTGCGGTATCCGGGACGGCGGTTGTTGACGATCTGGTGGGTCGCGACGGCGCCGACGGCCAGACCGGCGGCGAGCGCGGCCAGCAGCACCGGCATGTTCACGGTGTCGAACCCGAGGTCGCCGTCGTTCCCGGCGCCCGCGGCGGCCAGCACCGGGTCGGGCGCCGCGCTGGTGGCCGCGGCCGGGGCGGGTGCGGTGGGCAGGGCCTTGAAGTCGACGATGTTGCTGCTCTCCAGGAGCGTCATGTGGGTCATGACGAACTGGTTCGCCTGCTGCGCCAGTTTGCGGATGGTGTCGTTGCGGGTGCCCGCCCGGATCGTTGCGATGGCCGGGAAGATCTTGCCATGGGCGGCGCGGAGCCGGTCGATGTAGATGGCGTCGAATTCGGTGCCCTGGGCCGCCTCCATCTCGGCGAGCCAGCCCTTCTGGTCGGCGTTGGGCTCGTCCGGCAGGTCGATGTCCAGCTTGGCCGCGGCGTCCTTGGCCAGCTGGTCGAGTTCGGCGTGCTGGTCGGCGATGCTCTGGCCGATCTGCTTGATCCGCGTGCTGTCCGACAGGTTCTGCGCCATCTCGCCGGCCGGAATCTCCCACAGCCCGGCCAGCCGGACCCGGATGACGAAGTCGACGTCGGCCTCCGACACGGCGACGCCGTTGCGGTTGAGCAGCAGGTCCTCCGGCGGGACCGGGACGTCGGCCATCGCCTGGTCCGGGGTCAACAGGAGAACAGCGGCACCGACCAGTGCGGCGCTCGACAGACGACGAAAAGAAGACATGAACCGGCCGGCGGTCATGCGAACCTCCTTGAACTCAGGGTGACGAGTGGTGATACGCAGCTCCGCCACCTGCGGATCAAGGTCGGAGAGATTGATGGGAGCGCTCCTCTAGAGTGGGCCGCAAGTCGACTGCGACACGGGGAGTGACATGATCAACAACCCGTTCCGTCTCACCATGTTCATCGGAGTGCTGCTGGCTCTGCTGGCAGCGACGACCGGGCCGGCGCCCGCCTCCGGGCGCCCGAACGCAGACTGGCCCACCTGGCAGGGCGACACCTACGGCACCAGGCACAACGCGGCAGAGCAGAAGATCACCGCGGGCAACGTCGGCAGGCTCAAGCTCAAGTGGGCGTTCGCCTACCCGAAGACCGGGGCGCCGGCCAAGAGCCAGCCGGCCGTCGTCGGCGGGGTGGTGTACTTCGGCGGCCCGGACGCCAGGTTCTACGCGGTGGACGCCAGGACCGGCGCCACCCGGTGGAGTTTCGCGCTGCCCAGCGGTGGCGTGACCCAGGACGGGCCGGCCGTCGCGAAGGGCAAGGTTTTCTTCGGCGACAGCTCCGGGTTCGTCTACGCGCTCGACCAGCGCACCGGCGCGCTCAAGTGGTCGCGGGACACCGAGAACCATCCGGCCGGGATGCACACCAGTTCGCCGCTGTACCACGACGGCAAGATCTACATCGGGGCGTCCAGCGGGGAGAACACCGGGGGAGCGGACTACCCCTGCTGCACCTTCCGGGGGCACATCGACGCCCTCGACGCGGAGACCGGTGCGCAGGTCTGGCGGTTCTGGACCGTGCCCGAGCCGGTGCAGGCCGGCACCTGGCCGTCCGGCGCGGCCCGCTGGGAACCGTCCGGCGCCGGCGTGTGGAGCTCACCGGTGATCGACCCGAAGACGAACACCCTGTACGTCGGGACCGGCCAGAACTACACCGGCAGCGCGGGCGACTTCGACTCGCTGCTGGCCCTGGACGCCCGGACCGGCGCGGTCCGCTGGAAGGAACAGGTCACCGACGCCGACACCTGGCGCAGCCTGTGCAACGAGCCGGACGCCGAGGGGTACTGCCCGGGGCTCGAGGACGGCACGAACCTCGACTACGACATCGGCGCGACACCGAACCTGTTCACCGTCCGCGGCCGTAAGCTGGTCGGCGTCGGGCAGAAGAGCGGGGTCTACCACACGTTCGACGCCCGCACCGGTGACGTGGTGTGGCGCCGGCAGCTCGGGGTGCCGCTGCCCAGCGGCGGGATCTCCGGCCTGCAGTGGGGTGGCAGCTATGACGGCAAGCGGCTCTACCTGGCGAGTTACTTCGCCGATCCGGGCACGGTGTTCGCGGTGAACCCGGCCGACGGGCAGGTGCTGTGGCAGACGCCGAACCCGGCGGACGGCTGCACGACCGGTGGGGCGGCCGCGTTCCCGGACGTCTGCGTCCTCGCGCACGCTCCGGCGGTGACCAGCAGCCCGGGGGTGGTGTTCGAGGGCAGCAACGACGGCAAGTTCCGGGCGTACTCGGCGACGACCGGCGCGGTGCTGTGGCAGTACGACACGCTGCGGGAATTCGCCGGGGTGAACGGCCTGACCGGGTTCGGCAGCGCGCTCTCCGGCAGCGGCGGGGCGGTCGTCTCCGGCGGGATGGTCTATGTCCAGTCCGGTTACTGGCCGTTCTATCCCAGCGAGCACGGCAACGTGTTGCTGGCGTTCGGCCTGTGAGAAGTTCTCATTCCTCGCTTTTTGCCCGAGGTGAACTACTGATTGTCAACTTACTGACGAGTTCTGTTTTGCCAAAATAACAGTTGAGGAAATACGGCCATGGGGTGACCGTCGCCCCATGGCCGTTGACCTGCGGAGTCGACCCTGTCACGCATTACGGTGACAATGGTGGGGAACCCGCACCGGCGCGGCCTGAACACGTACTGCAGTCGAGATCCACTACAGTCTTGTCCGGTCGCGCCGGAGTCAAACCGATTTCGTGGTGGACCACTCGTGTTGTGGAGAGGAAGGGCTCGATCCGGTGTTCAGTCGTATCGTGATCGTCAACCGGGGTGAGGCGGCAAGGCGTCTCATCCATGCTGCCAGGGAACTGGCCGCGGAGACCGGGACGCCGATCGAGACCGTCGCCCTGTACACCGACGTCGACCGCAACGCCACGTTCGTGCGCGAGGCCGACGTCACCTACGACCTCGGACCCGCGTCCGCACGGCCGTACCTCGATCTCAAGGTGCTCGAACGCGCCCTGGTCGAGACGAAGGCCGACGCCGCGTGGGTGGGTTGGGGCTTCGTCGCCGAGGACCCGGCCTTCGCCGAACTGTGCGAGCGTGTCGGCGTCACCTTCATCGGCCCGAGCGCGGACGCGATGCGCCAGCTCGGTGACAAGATCGGCGCGAAGCTGATCGCCGAGGAGGTCGGTGTCCCGGTCGCGCCGTGGAGCCGCGGACCGGTCGAGAGCCTGGAGGCGGCCCGCGAGGCGGCCGGCCGGATCGGCTACCCGCTGATGCTCAAGGCCACCGCCGGTGGTGGCGGCCGCGGCATCCGGGTGATCCGCAGCGAGGCCGAGCTCGACGACGCCTACGAGCGGACCAGCCAGGAGGCGGCCCGCGCCTTCGGCAGCGGCATCGTCTTCCTGGAACGCCTGGTCACCGGCGCCCGCCACGTCGAGGTCCAGGTGATCGCCGACGGTCAGGGCGGTGCGTGGGCGCTCGGGGTGCGCGACTGCTCGATCCAGCGCCGCAACCAGAAGGTGATCGAGGAGTCGGCGTCGCCGGTGCTCAGCCCGGAACGCGCGGCCGAACTCAAGGAGTCCGCCGAACGCCTGGCGATCCGGGTCGGCTACTGCGGCGCGGCCACCGTCGAGTTCCTGTACCACCCCGGCGACGACGTGCTCGCCTTCCTCGAGGTCAACACCCGCCTCCAGGTGGAACACCCGATCACCGAGTCGACCACCGGTTTCGACCTGGTCAAGGGCCAGATCTTCGTGGCCTCCGGCGGCAGGCTCGAAGGCCGCCCGCCGGCCGAGCGCGGCCACGCCGTCGAGGCCCGGCTCAACGCCGAGGACCCGGACCGCGACTTCGCCCCGTCCCCGGGACGCATCGTCCGGCTCGACTTCCCGGCCGGCCCCGGCATCCGGGTGGACACCGGCGTCAGCGAGGGCGACAGCATCCCCGCCGACTTCGACTCGATGATTGCGAAGATCATCGCGTACGGCCGGAACCGCGCCGAGGCCCTGGCCCGTCTCCGCAAGGCGATGGGCGAGACCACCGTCATCATCGAGGGCGGCTCCACCAACAAGAGCTTCGTCCTCGACCTGCTCGACCAGCCCGAGGTGATCGACGGCAGCGCCGACACCGGCTGGATCGACCGGGTCCGCGGCGAGGGCCGCCTCGTCTCGCACCGGCACTCCGCGGTCGCGCTCGCCGCGGCCGCCATCGAGGCGTACGAGGAGCAGGAGAACGTCGAACGCCAGCGCCTGCTGTCGACGGCGTTCGGCGGCCGCCCCCAGGTGCAGCACAAGAGCGGGCAGGCCCTCGACCTGAAACTGCGCGGCGCCGCCTACCGGGTGCGGGTCGCCCGGGTCGGCGCACACCGGTTCCGGGTCGGCATCGAAGCCGGCGCCGACGTGCGGACCGCCGACGTCGAACTGGACCGCCACGACGCGCACACCTGGCAGATCGCCGTCAACGGCTCCCGCCACCGCCTGAAGGTCGGCACCCACGGCCCGATCCACCTGGTCGAGGTCGACGGCGTCACCCACCGGGTCAGCCGGGACGAGGGCGGCGTGCTCCGCTCGCCGATGCCCGCCCTGGTCGTCGCCACCCCGCTCGCCGTCGGCGCCGAGGTCGAGGCCGGCGCGCCGGTCCTGGTCCTCGAGGCCATGAAGATGGAGAACGTGCTCCGCGCGCCGTTCAAGGCCCGCCTCAAGGAGCTCGTCGTCACGGTCGGCAGCCAGGTCGAGACCGGCGCGCCGCTGCTGCGCCTGGAACCGATCACCGACGGCGCGCAGGACGAGGCCGCCGCCGCCACCGAACACGTCGAGCTGGACCTGCCGGCCCCGGCCGGTGCGGCCGCCGCCCAGCGTCTGCGGCGCGGCCAGCAGGACCTGCGCAGCCTGCTGCTCGGCTTCGACGTCGACCCGCTCGACGAGCGCCGGGTGCTGGCCGACTACCTGTCCGCCCGCCGCGTCGCCCTCGAGGAGCACCGGCGCCCGCTCAGCGAGGAACTGGAACTGTTCGGCGTCTTCGCCGACCTGGCCGAGATCAGCCGTAACCGGCCGGCCGGCGAGGACCACTCCGGGCACGTGCACAGCGCCCGGGAGTTCTTCCACACCTACCTGCAGAGCCTCGACGTGGAACGGGCCGCGCTGCCGGCCTCGTTCCAGGCCCGGCTCACCCGGGCGCTGCGCCACTACGGCGTGACCGAGCTGGAGCGCACCGCCGACCTGGAATCCGCGGTGTTCCGGATCTTCCTGGCCCTGCAGCGGGCGTCCGCCGACGTCACGGTGGTCACCACCCTGCTGCGCTCCTGGCTGCAGGAGCCGCCGCCGGAGGAGGCGCTGCGCGAGTCCGTCGGCCTGGCCCTGGAACGGCTGATGGCCGCCACCCAGGTCCGCTTCCCGGCGGTCGCCGACCTGGCCCGCGGTGTGGTGTTCGCCTGGTTCGCCCAGCCGCTGCTGCGCCGCGAACGCGCCAACGTGTACGCCGGGGTCCGCCGCCACCTGCGGCTGCTCGACGAGAACCCGGCCGCCCCGGACCGCGCCGAGCGCATCGCCGAGATGGTCCGCAGCACCGAGCCGCTGGTCCGGCTGCTCGGCCAGCGTCTGGTCCGGGCCGACCGCGACAACACGGTCATGCTCGAGGTCCTCAACCGCCGCTACTACGGCAACAAGGGTCTGACCTCGATCGCCGCCCGCGACGTCGACGGCTGCACGTTCGTCGTCGCCGACCGGGCCGGTTCCCGGGTGGTGTCGGCCGCTGTCCGCTTCGACGCGCTCGGCACCGCCCTGCGCGGCCTGGCCGAACTGGCCGGCGGTGAGGAGTCCCTCGACGCCGACCTCTACCTGGCCTGGGAGACCCAGTCCGACGACTCGGACACGATGGCCGCCGCGCTGCTCGACGTGATCAACGCGAACCCGGTCCCGGCGCAGGTCCAGCGGATCACCACCACGGTCGCCGGCCGCAACGGCGCGGTCATGCACCACCACTTCACGTTCCGGCCGGAGACCGCCGGGATGGCCGAGGAACGCCTGATCCGCGGCCTGCACCCGCACATCGCCCAGCGCATGCAGCTGGAACGACTGCGCCGGTTCGACCTCACCCGCCTGCCCGCCGCGGACGAGGAGATCTACCTGTTCCGCTGCGTCGCCCGGGAGAACCCGGCCGACGAGCGCCTCGTCGCGTTCGGCCAGGTCCGTGACCTGACCGAACTGCGCGACCAGGACGGCCGGCTGGTCGCCCTGCCGACCACCGAGGACGTCATCGCGACCTGCCTCGACTCGTTCCGCCGGGTGCAGGCGCAGACCCCGTCGAAGCGGCGGTTCCGGACCAACCGGATCGTGCTGTACGTGTGGCCGGTCATCGAGTTCACCGCCGCCGAGGTGCAGACCCTCGCCGACCGGGTGCTGCCGACCGCCACCGGTGCCGGCCTCGAGGAGATCCAGTTCATCGGGCGGCGGCGCGACGCGGCCACCGGCGAACTGGTCAAGACCGCGATCCGCATCTCGCAGGGCGTCACCGGCCGGGCCGAGGTCACCTTCGGCGAGCTGTCCGACGAACCGGTCGAGCCGCTCGACGACTACCGCCTCAAGGTGCTGCGCGCGGCCAGCCGCAACACGGTGTACCCGTACGAGCTGACCGGGGTCCTCGGTCTGTTCGCCGAGCACGACCTGGACGAGGACAACAAGCTCGTCCCGGTCGACCGGCCCCGCGGCCACAACAGGTCCGGCCTGGTCGCCGGCGTGGTCAGCACCCCGACCGCCCGCCACCCGGAAGGCGTCACCCGGGTCGTGCTGCTCGGCGACCCGACCAAGTCGCTGGGCGCGCTCGCCGAACCGGAGTGCCGCCGGGTCATCGCCGCCCTCGACCTCGCCGAGACGATGGGCGTACCCCTGGAGTGGTTCTCCCTCTCCTCGGGCGCGAAGATCTCGATGGACTCGGGCACCGAGAACATGGACTGGGTGGCCGAGGCGCTGCGGCGCATCGTCGAGTTCACCCAGGCCGGCGGTGAGATCAACATCGTGGTGTCGGGCATCAACGTCGGCGCCCAGCCGTACTGGAACGCCGAAGCCACCATGCTCATGCACACCAAGGGCATCCTGGTGATGACGCCGGACTCGGCGATGGTGCTCACCGGCAAGCAGGCCCTGGACTTCTCCGGCGGCGTGTCGGCCGAGGACAACTTCGGCATCGGCGGCTACGACCGGGTGATGGGCCCCAACGGTCAGGCGCAGTACTGGGCGCCCGACCTGGCGGCCGCGGTCGACGTGCTGATGTCGCACTACGACCACACCTACGTGGCGGCCGGCGAGACCCGGCCCCGCCGGGTGCCGACCAGCGACCCGGCCGACCGGGACGTCTCGTCGTTCCCGCACGCCGCCGAAGGCAGCGACTTCACCACGGTCGGCGAGATCTTCTCGTCGACGGCGAACCCGGACCGCAAGAAGGCGTTCGACATCCGTACCGTGATGCGCGCCGTCTCCGACCAGGACCACCCGGTGCTGGAACGCTGGGCCGGCATGGCCGACGCGGAGACCTCCGTCGTGCAGGACGTCCACCTCGGTGGCATGCCCGTCTGCCTGCTCGGCATCGAGTCGCGGTCGGTGCAGCGCCGGGGCTTCCCGCCCACCGACGGCCCGGACACCTACACCGCCGGCACGCTGTTCCCCAGCTCGTCGAAGAAGGCGGCCCGGGCGATCAACACGGCAAGCGGCAACCGTCCGCTCGTCGTGCTGGCGAACCTGTCCGGCTTCGACGGCTCGCCGGAGTCGATGCGCAAGCTGCAGCTGGAGTACGGCGCGGAGATCGGCCGGGCCATCGTGAACTTCCAGGGCCCGATCGTGTTCTGCGTGATCTCGCGGTACCACGGCGGCGCGTTCGTGGTGTTCTCGAAGCGGCTCAACCCGAACATGACCGTCCTGGCGGTCGAGGGCTCGTTCGCCTCGGTGCTCGGCGGCGCCCCGGCGGCGGCGGTCGTCTTCACCGGCGAGGTCACCGCCCGGACCGCGGCCGACCCGCGGATCAAGGACCTGCAGGCCCGGGTGGCCACCGCGTCCGGCGCCGAGCGCAGCGTGCTCGCCGCCGAACTCGAGGAGCTGCGCGGCTCGGTGCGCACCGAGAAGCAGGGCGAGGTGGCCGCCGAGTTCGACCGGGTGCACAGCATCCAGCGGGCGGTCACGGTCGGCTCGGTGGACGAGGTGATCACCGCGGCTGAGCTGCGCCCGCGGATCATCGCCGCCATCTCCTAGGGACACATGAGGGAGGGGCCGCAGCGTTACGCTGCGGCCCCTCCCTCATGTGGATCTCAAGACTTGAAAGCGTCCTTGATCTTCTCGCCGGCCTGCTTGAGGTTGGAACTCGTCTGGTCGGCCTTGCCCTCGGCCTCCAGGCGCTCGTCGTCCGTTGCCCGGCCGACGCCCTCCTTGACCTTGCCGCCGATCTCTTCAGCCTTGTTGTCGGCCTTGTTGTCGAGTCCCATCAGGCACCTCCGCTGTGTTTCGCTTGACCACCCGATACCCGGCCGCCCCAGCGGTGACGCGCGATCGGTGCGGAACGGCCCCGAAGGGACGACACTGGCACGGCATTGTCATGCTGAACTGGTGCGACTGATCCTCAACATCCTCTGGTTCATCTTCGGCAGCGGCTTCCTCCTCGGCATCGGCTACGCGTTCGCCGCGCTGATCTGCTTCGCCCTGATCGTCACCATCCCGTTCGGCGTGGCCGCCTGGCGCCTGGCGATCTACTCCCTGTGGCCGTTCGGCCGCACGGTCGTCGACCGCCGCGACGCCGGCCTCGCCTCCGGCCTGGCCAACATCCTCTGGCTGGTCCTGGCCGGCTGGTGGATCGCCCTGGCACACATCACCGCGGGCATCGCCCAGTGCGTGACGATCATCGGCATCCCGTTCGGCATCGCCAACTTCAAACTGGTCCCGGCCGCCCTCTGGCCCCTCGGCCGCGAGATCGTCGACCTCGACTGACTTCTTTTGCCGGGTACGCCGCCAGCCGTCACCATGCGGAGACGGTCGCCGCGCGGACGGCTGGGACGGCTCGGACGATTCGGATGGCTCGGACCCTGACCGGCGACGGCGTGCCCACGAACTCCGCGCCGGTCCGGGACCCGGCGGTGAACCGGGGATCCGCCGGGTCGCCTGCCGCGGCTCCGGACATTCTCCCGATTTCGGTGTTCCGCTGGACGGTCACGTTCGCGGGGCCGGTGCTCGGCCGTGCCGGTATGGCTCAGTCTGACGCCGCAATGTGGTTCCCCGTCAAGGTCAACGCGGGTCGAGTGGCGCGTCAGCCGACCCCGGCCGTCGCTCACGGTTATTTCGTCGACCCTGGCCGTCGTTCGCGGTTCTCCTGTTGTTGCCGGGCGACCGGCAGCGACGGCTCGGGGTGCCTGGCCGTCGTGCAGGGTTGTTTTGGGTTCGTGGTTGGGCCGTGGCCGACGGCTGGGTTGGCTTGGCCGTCGTTTGCGGTTGCTCGGGAAGCGAAATTCAGCCGTGAGTGACGGCTGGGGAGGCTCGGCCGTCGTGCAGGGTTGTTTTGGGTTCGTGGATGGACCGTGAGTGACGGCTGGGGCATGCTCGGCCGTCCTTCAGGACCGTTTTCGGTTCGTGGGCGGACCATAGTCGACGGCTGGGCTCGGCCCGCTTCGTCGGCATTGCCTTTTCGGGCGGGCCCCCGGACCCACCACCCACGACGGCCTGGCCCCGGCGCCACCGACAACCATGGACGACGGCTGGGTGGTGCCGCTGACCCCACACGCGGGACCTGCGAGGCCGGGAGAAGTCGGGCCGGGAACTGTGGGGTGGAGGCTTGTGATCACGGATACACGGGGGTGGTGGGAACTCGGCGGGATCGGTGAGCGACAACCCACGGTGACGTGTGGCAGGGGAGTGGCAGGGTGAAGGCGGGCGTGCGGATCGCGGCGGTGCTGATTCCGGCGGGGACGGTGGTGGCGCTGGTCGGGGCGCTCGTCGTCGGGCAGGCGATCGACGAGACGGTGCTGCCGGGGATTCCGAGTCCGGGGCCGCTCACCTGGTGGGGGCTGCCGGCGGTCAAGCTGCTCGTCGACCTGCTCGGGATCGGGGTGGTCGGGGTCACCGTGACGGCAACGTTCCTGCTGCCCGGGGACGGGCCCAGCGTGTCGGCGCACGGGTGGCAGTTGCTGCGGCGGGCCACCTGGCTGGCGCTCGCGTGGATGCTCAGCTCGCTGGCCCTGATGCTGCTGACCGTTTCTGACATTCTCGGGCAGCCGGTTGCCGAGCTGGGGTTCACCGCTGTTGCGGGGTTCGCGATCTCGATCTCGCAGGGGCAGGCGCTGCTGCTGCAGGCCGGACTGGCGCTGCTGGTGGCGGTACTCAGCCGGGCCGGGGTGTCGCGCGGGGTGGCCGCGGCGGCGACGCTGGTGGCGATCGTGGCGGTGGTGCCGCCCGCGTTCACCGGGCACGCGGCCGGGGCGGGCGATCATCAGCTGGCGGTGAGCAGCCTGGCGTTGCACATCGTCGCGGCCACCCTGTGGGTCGGCGGGCTGGCCGGGCTGTTCCTCGTGCGGCGGCACCGGCGGTTCGCCGACACCGCACGGCGGTACAGCACGCTGGCACTGGCCTGTTTCGTGGCGACCGCGGTCAGTGGGCTGGCCAACGCGGCGGTGCGGCTCGGCTCCTGGGAAGCGGTCGAGACGTCGCGGTACGCCGTACTCATCATCGTGAAGATCTTTGCTCTTGGTCTTGCCGGTCTTGCCGGTCTCGCGCACCGGCAGCGCACCCTGCCCGCGCTCGCGGCCGGACGGCCGCACGCCTTCCTGCGGCTGGCCCTCGGCGAGCTGGCCGTGCTCGGTGCGGCCGCCGGACTGGCGGTGGGGCTGTCGCGCAGCCCGACGCCGGCGTCGACCGCCGAGACCGATCTGGATCCCCTCGTCGAGTTGCTCGGGTTCTCGATGCCGGGGCCGATGACCACCGCCCGGCTGATCGGCGACGTGCTGCCGGACATGCTGTACCCGGGGATCGCGGCCGTCGGCATCGGCGCCTATCTGACCGGGGTGTACCGGCTGCGCCGCAACGGCGACCACTGGCCGTGGTCGCGGACCGTGTCGTGGGTGGCCGGCCTGCTGGTGTTCGCCGGGATCACCGTGCTCGGCGTGGCGAAGTACGCCTACGTGCTGTTCAGCGTGCACATGATCCAGCACATGGTGCTGTCCATGGTGGTGCCGATCCTGCTCGTCGGCGGCGCCCCGGTCACCCTGGCGTTGCGGGCGCTGCGCCGGCCGGCCGACCCGCAGGTCCGCGGCGCCCGGGAATGGCTGCTGCTGATCGTGCACAGCCGGGTGGCGCGGTTCTTCGCGCATCCGCTGGTGGCGCTGGCGATCTATGTGGCCAGCCTGTACGGCCTGTACTTCAGCGGGCTGCTCGGCACCCTGATGCGCAGCCACCTGGGGCACGTGGCGATGGTGCTGCACTTCGTGCTCGCCGGGTACCTGCTGTTCTGGGTGCTGATCGGCGTCGACCCGGGGCGTCGACGGGTGCATCCGGCGATGCTCACCGTGATCCACTTCCTGGCGATGGTGGCGCACGCGTTCTTCGGTTTCGTGCTGCTCCAGTCGACCACGGTGATCGGCGTCGACTGGTATACCGCGGTGCACCCGTCGTGGGCGTCGTCGCTGATCGAGGATCAGCGCCTGGGTGCGGGCCTTGCCTGGGCGTTCGGTGAGATCCCGGCGGCGGTCGTGGTGCTGCTGCTGATCCGGCAGTGGATCCGCAGCGACGAGCGGGAGCAGGCCCGTCTCGACCGGGCGGCCGACCGGTCCGACGCCGCGGGGGAGGAGGACGACCTGTCCCGCTACAACGCGTTCCTGGCGGAGGCCGGTGCCGGGGCGGCCGGCCGTTCTGAGACCGGCGTGGCCCGCGCGGGGTCGCAGCGAGCCACGCCGGGAGCCGGGTCAGAGGTCGGTGGTGATGATCTTCTCGATGTTGCGCTCGGCCAGGGCGGTGATGGTGACGAACGGGTTGACGCCCGTGTTGCCGGGGATCAGTGAGCCGTCCATGACGTACAGGCCGGGGTAGCCGGGCAGCCGGCCGTAGTTGTCGGTGGCCTTGCCGAGGACGCAGCCGCCGAGCGGGTGGTACGTGAGGTCGTCGCCCCAGATCTTGTTGGCGCCGAAGAGGTCGGTCCGGTACGTGGTGACCTCCGCCGAGTTGATCTTGTCGAAGACCCGCTTGGCGGCGTCGATCGCCGGCTGGTTCATCGCGGTCTGCCAGGTCAGGTCGACCTTGCCGGTGCTGCTGTCGTGCACGAAGCTCGCCCGGTTCGGGTTCTTGGTGATGGCCAGGTAGAGGCTGATCCACAGTTCGAGACCGGCCGGCATCGGCGCGATCTCGGCGAAGACCGGGCCGGCCGGGTCGTTCCAGTTGTCGATGCCCAGCGCGGGCATGCCGGACTGCAGCGCCCCGGTCAGGTCCCACAGGTGCAGCGCCCGGGCCACCATGACGTTGCCGTTGTTGCCCCAGCCCTGACCGACCGCGTCGGGAAGGTTCGGCAGCTTGCCGAGGGCGCGCATCTTCACCAGCAGTTTGCTGGTGCCGACGCTGCCGGCGGCGAAGAAGACCCGGTCGGCGCGGACGGTCTTGGTGGCCACGGTGGCGCCGGTGGTGTCGATCTGGTCGATCGTCACGGTGTATCCGCCCGCGGCGGCCGGTTCGACGGCGGTGACCACGTGCAGGGTGGCGACGGTCAGCCGTCCGGTGGCGGCCGCGGCGGCGAGGTAGGTCTTGTCGAGGGACTTCTTGCCGTGGTTGTTGCCGTAGATGACCTCGCCGTCCAGGGCCGAGCGGGTGACGGTGCCGGCCTGTTCCTTCTTCATGTAGTCGAGGTCGTACACGCTGGGCACGAACGTGGTGGTGAAACCGGAGGCCTGCGCCTGCTGCCGGGCGGTCCGGGCGTACTGGTAGCAGTCGGCGGTCTCGAACCAGGCCGCGTCGTAGGTGTTCACGCCGAGGGTGCTGTTGGCCCGGGGGAAGTAGGTGCCGTACATCGCGGCGGCGTCGACCGAGGGCAGGATCTCCTGGAAGTAGTCCCGCTTGGGGACCACCGCCATGCCGCCGTTGACCAGGGAACCGCCGCCGACGCCGCGGCCCTGGTAGACGCGGATGCCGGCGAACTTCTCCGCGTCGAGCACCCCGGTGTACCGCTCGACGGCCTTGTTGACCGAGGAACCGAGGAAGTAGCCGAGCGGCTGGTCGGTCTCGGTGCGCAGCCAGTAGGAGCGGTGGTCGGGGCTGAGCATGTTGGCGAACACCTTGCCGTCGGCGCCCGGGGTGTTCCAGGCCATGCCCATCTCGACGACGGTGGTGGCGATGCCGGCCTGGGTGAGCCGGAGCGCGGTGACGGCGCCGCCGTATCCGCTGCCGACGATGAGGGCGGGTACGTGGTCGCCGGAGCTGAGCGCGGCGGAGGCGGCGGTGGCCCGGGACAGCAGGGTGCCGCCGGCGGCGGTGGCCAGGGCTGTGCCGGCGCCGCCCTTGAGCAGGGAGCGCCGGGAGACCGCGGGGTGACGGCTAGACACGTTCGTTACTCCAATGTGGACACTAGGGGCGAGGGGGATCAGATGTAGCCTTCGCGGATCGCGTAGGCGACGGCGTGGGTCCGGTTGCGCAGCTCCAGCCGGTTGATCAACTGGTGCAGGACGGTTTTGACGGTGCGTTCCGAGTAGGCGAGCTTCTCGGCGATGGCCCGGATCTCCTGGCCGTCGGAGAGCAGGCGCAGCACATCCGCCTCGCGTGGTGTCACCCCGAACATCCGCTGTCCGGTGCCGGGGGAGCGGGGCTGCCCGACCAGGGCGGCCAGCAGGTCGACGGCGTCCGGGGGCAGTTCGCTCTCGCCGGAGTCGGCCGCCTGCAGTCCTCGTGCCAGCACCTCGACGGTGAGCTTGTGGCGCCAGATCAGGATGCGGATGCCGCACTCCATCACCTGGATCAACTCCACCGGGCGCAGCGGGCCGACGATCAGGAGGGTCTTGCGCTGGTGGCGGTCGGAGAGCTCGCGCAGCTGCCGGACCGCCTGGTCGTCGAGGCGTTCGGCGAGCACCGTCGTCACCACCCCCTGCGGCCGGGGTCCCGGCTTGGGGTCGTCCACCAGGTCGACGTGAGGCATGCGCCGCAGGTAGCTGACGAGCCCGGCTTTCGCCAGTTTGTCGGCGGCCTGGATGCTGACCGAAATTCGCTTCATGCCGCCAATCCCAGTTCTCGGTACTCCGGTAATTGCCGCCAGTCAAGCGTTTGTCCCGCAGATCGGGCAAGGGCAGAAAGCACCGGCAGTGACGCGATTCTGCCGGTGACTCGTGAGTAGCTTTCACGATACTGTTAACAATTGACGGGCATCGTCGCTATCCGTGATCTTCGAAGCCCTTTCGAAAAAGGGGCCACCGCGGCTTTGGCGGCCACCGCTGGCAGGGGTGGGCCCCTCCGGTAGCTTTCCGGGGCGGTTCGAGGTTTTTCACGCAGTGTCAGGCGGGCCGTGACTACGGAGTCGCCGGCTGAATCCGGAGCTGTTGCCCGAACGTCCTCTAGGCTTTGCGCGAACGTCCACCCGAGTTGGCTTTGTAACACTCCGGGTGATTTGGATGATGGAACTGCACCTTCAAAGGCTATTGTCCGATCTTTCCCGATGGTACGAAGAATGACATCAGGGCGCGGACGGGCAGGCCTGGGGCGAGGATGTCCGCCCCGGTGGACAATGTGCGCGGGCCGGAACGTGAACGGTTGACCGCCCGTTCGTACATGCCCCACTGCCTTTTCGGGAAGCCGATTGCAAGCTTCTGATTCGCAACCGGCCTCGTCGCTTCCCGTTTTGCCGGCATCCGCCGTCCGGCGTACTTATCGGCGATCCGCAAACCATTCGGCAAGCTGCCGCCGGCAGTGACTCATGTCACGATCTCGAACGTTTCCCGCTGTGCGACCTTCGGCCCGCTCCGACGGCCGTATCGCACCCACCCACCGAGGTGCCCCGCGCTGTCAACAATCCCTCGGCGAGTGGAGGAAGGCCGATGAGCCTTGCTGAACAGAGGACAAGTTCGGATCCGGTCACGCCGGCCGGGCGTCCCGCTTGGGCCCGTGTGCTCTCGCGGGTCTACTACCCGGTGCAACTGGCGGCCATCGTCGGCCTCGCATGGGCGGCGATCGCCCTCGACTGGGACTTCGGCGTGGTCAGCGGGTCGTTCCTGGTCGGCATCCTCGGCAGCCTGCTGCTGCTGGAGAGGCTGATCCCGTACGACCGGGACTGGCAGCCGAACCCGCAGGAGTGGCGCTTCTACGGCGTCTACTTCGTCCTGACGGTGGCCGCCAGCTCGGCCTCCCAGATCCCGGTGATGGCCGTCTTCGGATACTTCACCCCGCCGGAGCCGTTCCTGCCGCTCGGCGTGGAGATCGTCCTCGCCGGCCTGGTCGGCTCCCTGGCCAACTACGCCTGGCACCGCTGGTCGCACACCAACCTGGTGCTCTGGCGACTGCACGGCGTGCACCACGTCCCCGACAAGGTCAACGTGGCCAACAACGGTGTGAACCACGTCTTCGACGTCCTGCTGACCCAGTTCTCGGTCCAGTTCGTCCTGACCCTGTGCGGCTTCTCGGAGCCGTCCGTCTTCGCCGTCGGCCTCTTCGTGATGGCCCAGGGCTACTTCGTCCACGCCAACGTCGACGTGAAACTCGGCCGGATCAACTACGTCTTCTCCGGTCCCGAACAGCACCGCCTGCACCACAGCACCAACCTCAAGCAGGCCGGTCACTTCGGCTCCGACCTGTCGATCTGGGACCTGCTCTTCCGCAGCTTCACCTGGCGGCCGGGCCTCGCCCCGCAGGCCGTCGGACTGAGCAACCCGAAGTCGTTCCCGGCCTCGGACCGGATCGTCTCCTCGATGGTGCATCCGCTGAGCCGCAGCTGGCACGTCTGACCCCTGGCTCTGCCTGCCCGCCCGCGCGCGTTCGCCCCTCCATGAAGAAATGTGAGCCATCATGAACGACCTGTCCCCGGCGGCTGTTGCGGCCGCCGGAGAGAAGATCGCGATCGTCGGCATCGGTTGCCGCTTCCCCGGCGGCGCCAACGACTACCACGAGTTCTGGCAGAACATCATCGCCGGCCGTGACTGCCTCACCGACACCCCGCCCGACCGGTACGACGTGACGACCCTCGGCAGCCGTGACAAGGACAAGCCGGGCCGGCTCGTCGGCGGTCGCGGCGGTTACATCGACGGCTTCGACGAGTTCGACCCGGAGTTCTTCGGCATCAGCCCGCGTGAGGCCGAGAACATGGACCCGCAGCAGCGCAAACTGCTCGAGGTCGCCTGGGAGGCGCTGGAGGACGGCGGTCAGAAGCCCGCCGAACTGGCCGGCACCGACGTCGGCATCTTCGTCGGCGCGTTCACCCTCGACTACAAGATCCTGCAGTTCGCCGACCTCAGCTTCGAGACGCTCGCCGCGCACACCGCGACCGGCACGATGATGACGATGGTGTCGAACCGGATCTCGTACTGCTTCGACTTCCGCGGCCCCAGCATGTCCATCGACACCGCGTGCAGCTCCTCGCTGGTCGCCGTCGACCTGGCCTGCCAGAGCCTGCGCCGCGGCGAGACCCGGCTCGCGCTGGCCGGCGGCACCCTGCTGCACCTGACCCCGCAGTACACCATCGCGGAGAGCAAGGGCGGCTTCCTCTCCCCGGAAGGCAAGTCCCGCACGTTCGACAGCTCGGCGAACGGCTACGTCCGCGCCGAAGGGGTCGGCCTGGTCGCGCTGAAGCGGCTCAGCGACGCGGTCCGCGACGGCGACCAGATCCACGCGGTGATCGTCGGCAGTGGCGTCAACCAGGACGGGCGTACCAACGGCATCACGGTGCCGAACGGCGACGCGCAGGTCAGCCTGATCGAGCGGGTCTGCGCCGAGGCCGGCGTGGTCCCGGGCGACATCCAGTACATGGAGGCGCACGGCACCTCGACCCCGGTCGGCGACCCGATCGAGGCGAACGCCCTCGGCCGGGCCTTGTCGGTCGGCCGCCGTCCGGGCGCCGACTGCTACGTCGGTTCGGTCAAGACGAACATCGGGCACACCGAGTCCGCGGCGGGCATCGCCGGCCTGATCAAGACCACGCTGAGCCTCAAGAACAAGACCATCGCGCCGCACATCAACCTGCGGGACGTCAACCCGAAGATCGATCTCACCACGCTGCCGTTCCGGATCCCGACCGAGCCGACCCCCTGGCCGGAGCACGAGGGACGGGCCCTGGCAGGTGTCAACGCGTTCGGCTTCGGCGGTACGAACGCGCACGTGCTGCTCGAGGAGGCACCCGAGCGCGCCGAGCAGTCCGGCCCGGCCACCGGGGCACCGGCCACCGGGTTCCGGATCCTGCCGCTGAGCGCGCGCGACGACACCACCCTCGCCACCGTCGCCGAGCGCATCGCCGGTGAACTGGACCGGCTGCCGGACGTCGCCTGGACGCTCGCCCACCGCCGTCAGCACCTCGAGTCGCGGCTCTCGGTGGTCTACTCCACCGGCGAGGACCTGGCCGAACGCCTCGGCGAGTACGCCCGCGGCGAGTCCCACCCGCACCTGCTGACCGGCACCCAGCTGGAGGGCGACGCCAGCCGGCTGGTCTGGGTGTTCACCGGCATGGGCCCGCAGTGGTGGGCGATGGGCCGCCAGCTGCTGCGTGAGGAGCCCACCTTCCGTGCCGTCATCGAGCGGTGCGACGCCGAGATCCGCAAGCAGGCCAACTGGTCGCTGCTCGACGAGATGACCGCCGACGAGGCGGACTCGCAGATGGCCGAGACCTGGCTCGCGCAGCCGGCCAACTTCGCGATCCAGATCGCCCTGGCCGCGCTCTGGCGGGAGCGGGGCGTCACCCCGGCCGCGATCGTCGGGCACAGCACCGGCGAGGTCGCCGCCTTCTACGAGGCCGGTGTCTACACGTTCGAGCAGGCCGTGATGGTGGTCCTGCACCGCAGCCGGTTGCAGCAGAAGCTGGTCGGCACCGGTACGATGCTCGCGGTCGGGCTCTCCGAGGCCGAGGCCGGCGTGGCGATCCGCCCGTACGGCGACCGCATCTCGATCGGCGCGGTCAACAGCCCCACCGCCATCACCCTCGCCGGTGAGGAGCCCGCGCTCGCCGAGCTCTCCGCCGTCCTCAAGGAACAGCAGGTCTTCAGCAAGTTCCTGGACGTACGGGTGCCGTACCACAGCGCCCAGATGGAGGCGATCAAGGCGGACCTGCTGGACTCGCTGGCCGGCCTCGCGCCGAGCCCGGCACAGGTCCCGCTCTACCTGACCGGCAAGCACGGGCGCTCGGACGGCCTCGACCTGAACAACCAGTACTGGTGGCGCAACGTCCGCGACAGCGTGCTGTTCCAGGCCGCGGTGCAGCACCTGATCGAGGACGGCTACCGGCTGTTCCTGGAGATCGGCCCGCACCCGGTGCTCGGCCGTTCGATCCAGGAGATCCTCACCGCGCAGGGCGTCACCGGGCGTACGGTCGCCACGATCCGCCGCAACAAGGACGAGGCCGCGCAGTTCACCATCGCGGTGGCCGAGCTGCACAACGCGGGCGTGCCGGTCGACTGGTCGGCGCTGCAGCCCGAGGGCCGGCTGGTCCCGCTGCCCCGCTACCCGTTCAAGCGGGACCGGTACTGGGTGGAGCCGCACGCGGTCGCCCAGGTCCGGCTCGGCCACCAGGACCACCCGCTGCTCGGCCGCCGGCTGACCAACGCGGTGCCGACCTGGGAGGCCAAGCTCGACCCGGAGACGCTGCCGTACCTGGAGGACCACCGGATCCAGGGCAACGTGCTGTTCCCCGCGGCCGGCTACCTCGAGGCGGCGATCCAGGCGGTCCGCGCGCTGACCGGCGGCACCGCCGTCGCCCTGGCCGACATCGAGCTGCGTAAGGCGCTGTTCCTGTCCGACCGGGAGGCCCGGACCGTCCAGCTGACCGTCTCCGACGCGGACGGCACCTTCGCGGTCGCCTCGCCGTCGGCCGACGGCGAACCCACGGTGCACACCACCGGTGCGGTCCGTGTCTCCCAGCCGCGCCGTGCCGAGGGGCACCTCGACCGGGACGCCGTCCGGGCGCGCACGGTGCGCCGCTTCGAGGGCGCGGAATGCTACGACGAGCTGGCGGCGATCGGCTACCACTACGGCCCGGCGTTCCAGGGCATCGACGAGGCGTGGGTCGGACCGGACGAGGCCCTGGCCCGGATCCGGGCACCGCACGGCGTGGACGCCGGCGGCCACCACATGCACCCGGTGCTGCTCGACGCCTGCTTCCAGACCCTGCTGACCCCGCTGATCCTGCAGGCGAAGGACGGCGGCACCGGCATCCGGCTGCCGCTGTCCATCGAGGAGCTGCGGATCGACCCGGTCGGTGACCAGGCCGTGTGGGCGCACGCCCGGCTCACCCGCAGCGAGGGTGACGAGCTGATCGGCGAGATCACCGTCTACACCGAGGACGGTGCCCCGCTCGGCCGGATCGACGGCTTCCGTGCCGTCGACGTCGAGAAGGCGTCAGCCGCGGTCGGCCTCGGCACCATCGACGGCTGGCTGGTCGAACCCACCTGGAGCGAGATCGCCGCGGACGCCCCGGCGGAGCCCCGGACGATCGGTGACCTGCTGATCCTCGCCGACGGTTCCGGTGTCGGCGCCGAACTGGCGGCCCTGGCCGAGGCGGAGGGCCTGCGGACCCACCTGGTCCACGCCGGGAAGGGCTACTGGCCCGCACCGGACGGCCGGTCCTCGACGGTGGCGCCCGCCTCCGCCGACGACCTGCGGTCGCTCTTCACCGACCTGGCCGTGCGGCACCCGCAGGGCTTCGGCACCGTCGTGCACCTGTGGAACCTGGACCTGCCCGACCTGGCCGAGGCCCGGGCCGCCGACCTCGACGAGCACGGCAGCCTCGGCGCGTACTCCCTGGTCGCGCTCGCCCAGGTGCTTGCCGAGCGGGGCACCGGCGCCGCGCTGTCCGTGGTCACCCGCGGCGCGCAGCCGGTCGTCGGATCCGGTCCGGTGGAGCCGCTCGGCGCCTCGGCCTGGGGCATCGCCCGGGTGCTGTGGTACCAGGAGCTCACCGGGAACCGCGGCAAGATGATCGACCTGGAGCCGCGCGCGGCCCGCACGGACGAGTCCGTACGCGGCGACGCCCTGGCCCTGCTGCGCGAGCTCGGCACGACCGGTGAGGAGGAGATCGCGCTGCGCGGCACGAGCCGCCTCACCAGCCGTCTCGTCCAGGCCGGGAAGCTGACCCGGCCGCTGCCGCTGCGGCTGCGCGTCGACGGTGCCTACCTGGTCACCGGCGCGTTCGGTGCCCTCGGCCAGGTGCTCTGCCGCACCCTGGTACGCCGCGGCGCCCGCCGCCTGATCCTGAACAGCCGCACCCGCATCCCGGAGCGCGCCACCTGGTCCACGCTGGACCCGCAGTCGCGGACCGGCGAACTGGTGGCCTTCCTGCGGGAGCTGGAGGCGCTCGGCGCGCAGCCGATCGTGGCCTCGTTCGACGTCACCGACGAGACCAGCCTGACCACGTGGCTCGACGGCTACCGCGAGCAGGAGGCGCTGCCGATCCGGGGCGTCTTCCACCTGGCCGGGCAGGTCGACGACACGCTGATCGCGGAGATGGACCGGCCGCGGTTCGACGCCGCGTACCGGCCGAAGACCGTCGGCGCGTTCCTGCTGAACCGGCACCTCGCGGACCAGCCGCTGGACCACTTCGTGCTGTTCGCGTCGATCGCGTCGCTGCTCACCACGGCCGGGCAGACCAACTACGCGGCCGGCAACGCGTTCCTCGACTCGCTCGCCCACCACCGCCGGGCCGCGGGCCTGCCCGCACTGAGCCTGGACTGGGGTCCGTGGGCGCTCGGCATGATCGAGGAACTCGGTCTGATCGACCACTACCGCAACAGCCGGGGCATGACGTCGCTGGGTGCCGAGGCGGGTATGGCCGTCCTGGAGCGAGTCCTGGGCCAGGACCGGGCCCAGCTGATGGTGGCGACCGTCGTCGACTGGCCGCTCTTCCTCTCCTGGTACGACATGCCGATCCCGCTGGTCACCGAGCTGGCCGCGGCCGGTGGTGACGGCGGTGCCGGCGAGTCCGGCGGTCTGCGCGACACCCTGCGCACGGCCGACACGCGGACCCGCCAGGAGCTGATCGCGACCTACTTCACCGAGCTGGTCGCGACCGTGCTGCGGGTCGCCGTCGACCGGGTGGACGACACCACCGACCTGAACAGCTTCGGCATGGACTCGCTGCTCGCCATGGAGCTGCGCGGCCGGATCAGTGCGGACCTCGGTGTCACCCTGCCGGTCGTCGCGCTGCTCGGCGGCGCCCCGGTCGGTGAGCTGATCGGCAAGCTGTTGGAGGCGCTCACCGAGGCGGACGGGCAGGACGTCAACGCGACCGCGGTGGAGACCTTCACCGACGAGTCGTGGTACCCGCTGACGCAGAACCAGCAGGCGCAGTGGTTCCTCAAGCAACTGGACCCGGACGGTTTCGCGTACAACATCGGTGGTGCCGTCCAGGTCCGCGCCGAGCTCGACCCGGGCCTGATGTTCCTGGCCGTGCGGGCGACCATCGCCCGGCATCCCAGCCTGCGGGCCAACTTCGTCCTCGACGGCGACAAGCCGGTCCAGAAGATCTCCGCCGAGATGGAGCCCGACCTGGGTCTCGTCGAGGCCGAGGGCCTGGAGTGGGACGAGATCTACCAGATGATCATCGAGGAGTACCGCAAGCCGTACGACCTCGAGCGTGATCCGCTGGTGCGTTTCCGGCTCTACCGGCGCGGCCCGGACCACTGGGTGATCATGAAGGCCGTCCACCACATCGTGTCGGATGCGATCTCCACGTTCACGTTCATCGAGGAGCTCTTCGCGGTCTACGAGGGCATGCGGACCGGCAAGCCGGCCGACCTCGAGCCGGTGCCCTCGCGGTACCTCGACTTCCTGAACTGGCAGAACCGGTTCCTGGCGAGCCCGGCCGCGGGCAAGGCCCTCGAGTACTGGAAGACGCACCTGCCCGCCGAGGTGCCGAACCTGAACCTGCCGACCGACAAGCCCCGCCCGCTGGTGCAGAGCCACAACGGCGCGTCGGAGTTCTTCGCCCTGGACGCGGACCTCACCACCCGGATCCACGACCTGGCCCGCGAGCACAACGTCACGCCGTTCATGGTGCTGCTCGGTGCGTACTACCTGCTGCTCAACAGGTACTCCGGGCAGGACGACATCGTGGTGGGCAGCCCGGTGACCGGCCGTACCCAGGAGGAGTTCTCCTCGGTCTACGGGTACTTCGTCAACCCGCTGCCGCTGCACGTCAACCTGGCCGGGGACCCGTCGGTCGCGGCACTGCTCGACGCGGTCCGCGCCACCGTGCTCGGTGGTCTGGACCACCAGGAGTACCCGTTCGTGATGCTGGTCGACGAACTCGGCCTGCGCCACGACCCCAGCCGCTCCGCGGTGTTCCAGGCGATGTTCATCCTGCTGGTGCACAAAGTCGCCACCGAGAAGTACGGCTTCAAGCTCGAGTACGTCGAGTTGCCGGAGGAGGAGGGCCAGTTCGACCTGACGCTCTCGGCCTACCTGGACGAGGCGGACGGCCGGTTCCACTGCGTCTTCAAGTACAACACCGACCTGTTCGTGCCCGAAACGATGCAGCGGCTAGCGGCGCACTTCGGCAACCTGCTCGACGGGCTGACCAGGTCGGACGCCGCACAGCCGGTGTCCCGGCTGGCCCTGCTCGGCGAGACCGAGCTCGACCACCTCACCGGCCGGCTCAGCGGCGTGGACCAGACCGCCTGGTACGAGGAACCGCTGCCCGAGCTGATCACCCAGGTCGCGGCCGAGCACCCCGGCACGGTCGCGGTGGCGGTGCCCGGCGGGACCCGGATGACGTACGCCGAACTGGCGGACCGTTCCGGCGACCTGGCCCGGCGCCTGATCGCCCAGGGTGTCGGCGCCGGTTCGGTGGTGGCGCTCTGCCTGCCCAAGTCGACCGAGCTGATCACCGCGATGGTCGCGGTGCAGCGCTCCGGTGCGGCCTACCTGCCGCTGGACCCGGACCACCCGGCCGAGCGCCTGTCGTACATGGTCGGTGCCGCGCAGGCCGCGCTGGTGCTCGCCCCGGAGGGCGACCTCGGCCGGCTGGCGGACCTGCCGGCACCGGTCCGCAGCCTCACCGAGATCGGCCGCGGGGACGCCGGCGACGCGGTGCTGCCGCGGATCGAGCTGGACTCCACGGCGTACGTCATCTTCACCTCCGGTTCCACCGGCCGGCCCAAGGCGGTCCGGGTCAGCCACCGGAACCTGGCCTCGGTGCAGGCCGCCTGGCGTGACGAGTACGGCCTCGGCGTCGACGTCCGCGTGCACGCCAGCCTGGCCGGCGTGTCGTTCGACGTCTTCACCGGAGACGTGACGCGGGCGCTCAGCTCGGCCGGCACGCTGGTGCTGGTCGACCGGGACCTGCTGTTCGACACCGCCCGCCTCTACCGCACGATGGTCGAGGAACGGGTGGACTGCGGCGAGTTCGTCCCGGCGGTCGCCCGGCAGCTGATGGCGTACTGCGAGCGGGAGAACGTCCGGCTCGACTTCCTGCGCCTGATGATCGTCGGTTCGGACGTCTGGAAGGTCGCCGAGTACGAGCGCCTGCGGTCGTTGTGCGGTCCGCAGACCCGCGTGATCAACTCGTACGGCCTGACCGAGGCGACGATCGACAGCGCCTACTTCGAGGGGCCGGTCGACGGGCTGGAGCCGGGCCGGGTGGTGCCGATCGGCACCGCGCTGCCCAACAGCGAGCTGTACATCCTCGACGAGGCCGGCCGTCCGGTGCCGGCCGGGGTCACCGGGGAGCTGTGGATCGGTGGCGACGGCGTCTCCGGCGGTTACGTCGGCGACCCGGAGCAGACCGCGCACCGCTTCGTGACCGTGGAGCTCAACGGCGCCTCCCGCCGGCTCTACCGCACCGGTGACCTGGGCCGCTGGGACCGCGAGGGCCGGGTGCACCTGCTCGGCCGGATGGACACCCAGATCAAGGTGCGGGGCTACCGCATCGAGGTCGGCGAGGTCGAGGCGCACCTGACCGCCGCGCCGGGCATCACACAGGCGGTGGTCACGGTGGTCGACGACGCCCGGGGCGAGGCGGCCCTGTGCGGCTACTGCGTGCCCGAGCCGGGTACGGAGTTCGACGCCCGGGCGCTGCGCCAGCGGCTCACCGGATACCTGCCGACCTTCATGATCCCGTCGTTCCTGGTCGAGGTGCCCGAACTGCCGCTCACCCCGAACGGCAAGGTCGACCT
Organism: Actinoplanes sp. NBRC 101535; assembly: GCF_030269225.1. Taxonomy (NCBI): domain Bacteria; kingdom Bacillati; phylum Actinomycetota; class Actinomycetes; order Micromonosporales; family Micromonosporaceae; genus Actinoplanes; species Actinoplanes sp. NBRC 101535. The sequence goes on from NZ_BSSY01000007.1 coordinate 136,727, forward strand.
CGACGCGCTGCCGGCGCCGCACGCGGAGACGGCATCCGAGTCGTTCGAGGAACCCGTCACGCTGTACGAGACCCGGATGGCGGAGAACTGGCGCACGCTGCTCGGCGTGGACCAGGTGGGTCTGGAGCACGACTTCTTCGAGTCCGGTGGCAGCTCGATCAAGCTGATGGAGCTGATCTACCACCTGCAGACCGAGTTCGGCATCGAGATCCCGGTGAGCCGCCTGTTCACCGTGACCACGCTGCAGGGCATGGCCCGTACCGTGCAGGACATCGTCAGCGGTGACGTCGACGGGGCCCGCCCCTACCTGGTGTTCAACGCCACCGCCGAGCCGACGGTGTTCTGCTTCCCGCCGGCCGGTGGCCACGGCCTGGTCTACCGGCAGTTGTCCGGTCAGCTCAGCAAGCACCGGTTGATCGCCTTCAACTACCTGACCGGCGACGACAAGGTGGCGCGCTACGCCGACCAGATCGAGGAGCTGTCGGCGGCCGGTGCGGTGGCGCTGCTCGGTTACTCCCTCGGCGGCAACCTCGCGTACGAGGTGGCCAAGGAGCTGGAGAGCCGCGGCCGCGCGGTGTCGGACGTGGTCATCCTCGACTCGTACCGGATCGGTGCGGCGTTCGAGATGCCGCAGGACCAGATCGTCGCGTTCGAGCAGGAGCTCGCGGAGCACCTGCTGCGGCACACCGGCTCGGACGTGATCTCGGCGAGCACTCTCGAGCAGGCGCGTGACTACCTGCTCTTCGCCAGCCGGACGCCGAACGTCGGCGGCGTGGACGCCGTGGTGACCGTGCTGAGCGACGAGAACAAGGCCGACCTGTACGCCTCCGGCCGCGAGGGCGGCTGGTACGGCAGTTCCCGGACGAGGGCCGCGCTGGTCACCGGCTTCGGCGAGCACGCACAGATGCTCGACGGCGAGTGTGTGGTGGCGAACGCGAGCCTGATCCGGTCGGTTCTGGCCGGCGGCGACACCGGCACCGTCTGATCCTCGCCCCCGGCGGGCGGGGCACGCGTGACGTGCCCCGCCCGCCCCTCCCACGCCGAAGCCTCAGGAGTTCACGCGTTGAGTACCAAGACCCGTCAGGCCCGTCCCGCCCGCAAGTCGATGATCATCATCGGCGCGGGGCTGGGTGGGCTGTCCACCGGCTGCTACGCCCAGATGAACGGCTACGACACCCAGATCTTCGAGATGCACGAGATCCCCGGAGGGTGCTGCACCTCCTGGGACCGGGGCGACTACACCCTGGACTGCTGCATCAGCTGGTTGCTGGGCAGCGGCCCGGGCAACGAGATGCACCAGATCTGGCTCGAGCTCGGCGCCCTGCAGGGCAAGCAGGTCCGCCACTTCGACGTCTTCAACATCGTGCGTGGCCGCGACGGCCGCAAGGTGTACTTCTACTCCGACCCCGACCGTCTCCAGCGGCACCTCATGGACCTGTCGCCCGCGGACGCCAAGCACATCCGTGACTTCTGCGACGGCCTGCGCCGGTTCATCAAGGCGATGGCGGTCTACCCGTTCCTCAAGCCCGTCGGCCTGATGAACACCTGGGAACGCACCCGGATGATGGCCTCGTTCGCGCCGTACTTCAACGTGGTCCGCAAGAGCATCACCAAGCTGATGGCCGACTACTCCCAGAAGTTCCAGGACCCGCTGCTGCGCGAGGCCTTCAATTTCATCCTGTACGAGAAGCACCCCAACTTCCCGGTGCTGCCGAACTACTTCCAGATGGCCTCGCACGCGATGCTGTCGGCGGGTGTCCCCGAGGGCGGCTCGCTGGGCCTGTCCCGGTCGATGGAGGCGCGCTACCGCCGGCTCAACGGGAAGGTCACCTACAACGCGAAGGTCGACGAGATCATCGTCGAGAACGACACCGCGGTCGGGGTACGCCTCACCGACGGTCGCGAGTTCCGGGCCGACATCGTGGTGTCCGCAGCCGACGGTGAGACGACGATGATGCGCTTCCTCAAGGGGCGCTACCTCAACGAGGAGTACCGCCGCCTCTACACCGAGGTCATCAACGAGCCGATGATGACCTTCCCCGGCTACTTCATCGTCTTCCTCGGTCTCAAGCGGGACTTCCCGGAGGGCGAGCCGTGCACCACGCACCTGATCACCGAGGAGGAGGCGGCGAAGCTTCCGGGCATCCGCCATCCGAGCATCAACGTGCAGTTCCGGTCCCGGCACTACCCGGAGCTGGCGCCGGAGGGCACGTCGATCGTGTACGCGACGTACTTCTGCGACATCGAGCCGTGGCGTGAGCTGTCCGAGGGCCCCGAGCAGGAGGACCGCGAACGCAAGGGCGAGGTGCTGCACACCCTGCCGACGCGCCGCGGCCGTGACTACCAGACCGCCAAGCGCAAGGCCCGCGACGCGATCGTGGAGCTGCTGGAGCAGCGGTACCCGGGCATCAAGCGGGCCATCAAGGTCCGTGACGTGTCGACGCCGCTGACCCAGGTGCGTTACACCGGCAACCGGGACGGGACCGTGCTCGGCTGGCAGCCGTTCGTCGAGGGCGGCGAGATGCTGGAGGACCTGGTCAAGAAGTACGGCCCCGGCATGCCCGGGCTCGCCAACTTCTACCAGTCCGGGGTCTGGGCGACCACCGGTGGCCTGATCCGTGCCGCCGCGGCCGGCCGGCACGTCGTGCAGTTCGTCTGCAAGGACGACGGCAAGACGTTCCACGCCGAGATCGACGACACGCTGCCGCCGCCGGAGCACATCGTCGTCCCGGTCGGCCCGGACATGCCGCCGGTCTTCGAGGACGCCACCTACAAGTGGGCGTCCGGCTGGCGGGGCAACGGCGCGGCCCAGGACGACGACGAGGTGGAACCGGACGAGGAACTGGTCCCGGGGGCGGTCGTATGAGCCGCCGGGCCGTCCGGCCGCGGCGGTACCTGATGTGCCGCCCGGCGTACTTCGACGTGGTCTACTCCATCAACCCGTGGATGGACCCGTCGAAGCCGTCCGACACGGAACTCGCCGTCCTGCAGTGGGAGCGCCTGTACCGGCTGTACCGGACGCTCGGGCACCGGGTGGATCTCATCGAGCCCGGCGAGAACCTGCCGGACATGGTCTTCGCCGCCAACGGGGCGACCGTGGTCGACGGCCGGGTCCTGGTCAGCCGGTTCCGGCACGAGCAGCGGGTGCCGGAGGGTGCCGCGTACGAGCGGTGGTTCCGGGACGCGGGGTTCGACGAGGTGCTCGTCAGCGACGCGATCTGCGAGGGGGAGGGCGATCTGCTGACGGCCGGTGAGTTCCTGCTGGCCGGGACCGGATTCCGTACCGATCGGGCGGCGCATGTCACCGCTTTCGCATTCTTACGGAAGCCGGTTGTCCCCCTCACTCTGGTGGACGACAGGTTCTACCATCTCGATACTGCGCTCGCTGTTCTGGACGATGACGAAGTCGTGTATTTTCCCGACGCATTCTCGGCGGACAGTCGTCGCGTGCTGCGGCGTCTCTATCCCGACGCGATTCTCGCTACGGAGGCCGACGCCGAGGCTTTCGGGTTGAACGCGGTCTCCGACGGGCGGCACGTGGTTCTCCCCGAGGCCGCTGTTGACCTGGCCGGACGTCTCGCCGACCGGGGCTTCGAGCCGATCGGGATGGACGTCTCCGAGCTGCACAAGGCCGGCGGCGCGGTCAAATGCTGCACGCTCGAACTGCGTGGTCGCGTTCCGGTGGCGGATTGACTGGGTTGATATCGTGAAGTTACGCGCCGGGGCCGTGCGGTACCCGGCGCGTAATAATGCAACAGAATAGGCGCCGCGCGCGTTTACAACGTGTGGCGCCGAATGGAAAGACAGTGGGAGAGTACGGGCAGATGGTGTTCGGCACATTCCTCCGCGGGGCACGTCTCCGTGCCGACCTGACCCAGGAGGGCCTGGCTGACCAGGCCGGGGTGAGCGTTCGGACCATCCGCGACCTGGAACGCCGGCGGGTCCGCGCACCGCACCGGCACACCGCCGAGTCGCTCGCCGAGGCACTCGGGCTCTCCGGACCGGACCGGACCCGGTTCTTCGCCGCGGCGGGTCAGGACAGCGAGCCGCCGGCTGCCCGCCGCCGGCCGGGTTCGCGCCGTGACCGCTCCCGGATGGCCCCGGCGCAACTGCCGGCGGCGACCGCCGAGCTCTTCGGCCGTGACCCCGCCATGGACCTCGTCCGCCGGTACGCGGCGGTGGCCCGCGGACGGCGCCGGACGGCGACCACGATCTCCCTGCACGGCCCGCCCGGTGTCGGCAAGACCGCCTTCGCGATCGCCGCCGGCACCGAGCTGCGGTCCGACTACCCCGACGGGCAGCTCTTCGCCGACGTGGGCCGCGAGGAGGCCGGCGCGGGTCGCGGGGAGGCCGGCGCGGGCCGTGGGGGAGAGGCCGGTGCCGCTGCCGTGGTGGCGTCGTTCCTGCGGGCGCTGGGTGTCGCCGAGTCCGGCATCCCCGCCTCGCTCGCCGATCGCAGCGCCCTCTTCCGCACGGTCAGCGACCGGCTGCACCTGCTCATCGTGCTCGACGAGGTCGCCGACGAGGACCAGCTGCGCCCGCTGATGCCGGCCGGTTCGCGCTGTCTCGTCGTGGTCGTCGCCCGCCGCCCGTTCGCGGGGCTCGACCCGCACGAGCGGATCGCCCTCGAGACGCTCTCCGAGGCGGACAGCGGCGAGATGCTCGGATCCATCCTCGGCGCGCGGGCCGAGGCCGAGCCCGCGGCGGTCCGTGAGCTCGTCGCGCTCTGCGCCGGGCTGCCCCTGGCGCTGCGGCTGGCGGCCGACCGGCTCTCCATGCGTCCACATTGGAGGGTCGACCGCCTGGTCGAGTACCTCCGGGACGAGGAGAGCCGGCTGCACGAACTGCAGGTCGGCGACCTCGGCGTCGGCCCGAGCATCGAGGCGGTCCACCGGCGGCTCGACCCCGCCGACGCCGAGGTCTTCCGCGTCGCGGCGCAACTGCCCGGCCCGGAGTTCACCGTCGGCGACGTGCGGCGCGGCTGCAGTGCCACGAACGTGCGCCGCTCCATCGAGACCCTCGTCGACGTGGGGCTGCTGGAACCGGCCGGTCGCGGGTACCGCTTCCACGCACTGACCCGGATCTTCGCGCGCTCGTTGTGACGTCCCCCATGGACGCATGTCGACACCGGCGCCTCTGAGCTGCTGCTCGACGCGGACCGCACCGGCCCGGCCCCGGCCGCGCTGAGGGGGATGAACATGCTCGTCGAGACCGAGGGCGGCCGCGACTACTCGGACGCCGATTACGCCGACTGGCTGCCCGGCGCCGGCTTCACCGATGTCCGGACCGTCCGCTGCGACGCTCCCGGCGCGAACGGAGTCGTGCTCGGAGTCCGATAAGGAGGTTTTGTAGGGTGGTCCGATGCGTGGGGTCGAGGGCGAGCTGGGTCTGGTCAAGGTCGAGCTCGACTGGGCCCGGGAACTGCGCCGTGCCGCCGCGGTGCTCTGCACGCTGCTGGCCCTGGCCGGTGCGGTGCGGCTCTGCGTCCCCGCCAACCCCGACGACCAGAATCAGGAGCCTTCGGGGGTACGCCGTCAGCTGACGTTCCTCAAGCAGGAGCTGGCCTCCGGGGCGGACACCGAGGCGCAGGAGCAGTTCCCCGAGGGCTACTACTTCCTGAACGTGCTCTACGGGCTGTCCTGGGTCGAACTCGGTCAGCGCGGCGTCGAGCCGGTACGCGCCGCAGAGGAGGCGGAGTGGGCACTCGCCCGCGTCGAGTCCGAGGCCGGGCGGGCGCCGTTCGACGCCGGGGCCACGCCCGCCTACGGGGTGTTCTACGCCGGCTGGACGAACTGGCTCCGCGGCGGACTGCTCACCCTGCGCAAGGACCCGAAGCAGGAGGCCCGTTTCCTGGCCGACTCGGAGGCGCTGGCCGGGGCGTTCACCGCTGCCGCATCGCCGTTCCTTCCGGCGTACCCCGGTGAGGCCTGGCCCTGTGATTCGACGGTCGCGATCGCGTCGCTGCGTCTCGCCGACGGGCTCAGCGGACGGACCCGCTTCACGCCGGTGGTGGACCGCTGGGTGAGCCGGGTCAAGGGCCTGGTCGACCCGGAGACCGGCCTGCTGCCGCACCAGGTCGACGCGGTCACCGGCAGGGCGCAGTCCGGGGCGCGCGGCTCGTCGCAGGCGATCATCCAGCGGTTCCTGCCGGACGTCGACCCGAAGTTCGCCCGCCAGCAGTACGAACTGTTCCGTGACCAGTTCCTGGACCGGCCGCTGGGCCTGGTGCCGGCGGTCCGGGAGTACCCGCACGGCGTGGACGGCGTGGCGGACGTGGACTCCGGTCCGCTGCTGCTGGGTGTCAGCCTGTCGGCGACGGTGGTCGCGATGGGTGCGGCGCAGGCGCAGGGCGACCGGTCGCTGGCGTCGGCGCTGGGCAACGTCGGCGAGGTGGCCGGGGTGCCGCTCGACATGCCGAGCACGAAGCGGTACGCGTTCGGCGCGGTCCCGGTCGGTGACGCCTTCCTGGCCTGGTCGAAGACGGCCCGGTCGTGGACCGGGTTCGGGGTGTCGCCGCCCGCGCCGGTGATCGACGGCTGGTGGCGGGTGCCGCTGCTGGCGTTGTTCCTGCTGCTGGGGCTGGCGCCGTGGCTGCCGGGGTTGTACCGCCGAAGTCCGCTGGCGGTGGCGACACCGGCTCGCAAATCGCGGCCGGTGAGGAAGGCGACCGCGTCGAAGGCGCCGGTGGTGACGAGGATGGCCAGTGCCAAGGCTGTGCCGGCGGCGAAGAGGACCACGAAGGCCGCCCCGGTCACGAAGGCCGCGGTCAAGAAGGTTGCAAAGGCTGCCCCGGTCAAGAAGGTCGCAAAGGCCGCCCCGGTCACGAAGGTCGCGAAGGCCGCGGTCACGAAGGCCGCGAAGGCCGCCCCGGTCGCGGGGAGGAAAGCCGCGCCGAAGCCGAAACCGCCCGCGGTCCCGGCCAAGAAGGCCGCTCCGGCGAGGCCGCGTCCCAAGAAGTAGGAAGAGCGGGGCAGAATCCAGCAGACCGGGCGTGCCCCGGCGAGCATCGACCACTCACCTCGGATAACATACCAAACCTAGGGGTTATGTGGTTTGATGGCTGCTCTACCTGCGGAGGATGATATGCCGACCTGTTGTACCAGCTGGTCACCGAACGAGGACGCGGTCCGGTGACCAGCATCGTCGCCCGCCGGCCCCTGATCGCGGACAAGCCCGACGTGGTTGCGATCATCGGCGGCGGCTTCAGTGGCGCGCTCACCGCCCGCGCCGTCCTGCAGCACACCGACCGGGAGGTCGTGCTCGTCTCCCCGGAGGTCCGGCCGGGCCGCGGCGTCGCGTACGGCACCGCCGAACCGTGGCACCTGCTCAACTCCCGCGCGGCCGCCATGAGCGTCGACGCGGACGACCCGCAGCACCTGGTGCGCTGGATGCGCGCCCAGGGCCTGCCCGCCGAACTCACCGACTTCGTGCCCCGCGCACGCTACGGCGACTATCTCGCCGACCAGTTCACCGCCGCGAGCGCGGCAGCCGGCGGACGTCTGCGCCGGCACATCGCCTCGGCCACCGCGGTCCGCAAGACACCCGACGGCTACGAGGTCGTCGACGACTCCGGGTGCGTCGTCCGCGCCGACCACGTGATCCTGGCCGTCGGCAGCCCTCCGCCGCAGCGGCTCCCCGGCATCAGCGACGCGGCGTTCCGCAGCGTCGAGTTCGTCGCCGACCCGTGGGCCGTCGGCGCGCTGGACGCCGTGCCCAGCGACGAGCCGGTGCTGCTGCTCGGCACCGGCCTGACCGCGATCGACGTGGCGCTGAGCCTGACCGCCGGTGGACGCCGCACCCCGATCGAGGCGCTGTCCCGGCACGGCCTGGTCCCGCAGGCCCATCCGGTGACCCCGCCGCCCGCCGTCGACCTCGGCCTGCGCGAGTCGCCCCGGCTGGCCCCGCTGATCCGCCGGGTCCGGCAGGCCGTCGCGGACGGCGCCGACTGGACGGCGGTCATGGACCACCTGCGCTTCCAGGCCGACCGTCTGTGGGCGGCGCTCGACACCGACGCCCAGGAACGGTTCCTGCGGCACTGCTTCCGTCACTGGGAGACGCACCGGCACCGCATGGCCCCGCCGATCGCCGCGCGCGTCGCCGAGCTGCGCGCCGAGGGCACCCTGCGGGTCCGGTCCGGCCGGATGACGGCGATCGTGCCCGACCCGGACGGCGGCCTGATCGTGCACGTCGAGGGCGAGGAACCCCGTAGGTACGGCGCGGTCATCACGTGCAGCGGCCCCGGTCCGGTCACCCCGCGGGTCAGTGCCCTGATCGGCGACGACAGCACGCTGCGGGGCCCGCACGGGCTGGGCATCGACACCGACGACGACGGCCGGGTGCTCGACGCGGACGGCCGGGTCCAGCCGGGCCTGTGGCTGGTCGGCCCACTGCGCCGCGGCCGGGTCTGGGAGGCCACCGCCGTCCCGGAGATCCGCGGCCAGGTCGACCGTATGGTCGCCGTCCTGCCGGCGCGGCTCCCCACGGTCTGACCCGTCACGACGGCCGGGTGGCGCGAGCCGCCCGGCCGCCTGTTCCCGGCGGTTAACGAGAATGCGCAACGGCTGATAACGAGGACGCAACGCACGGCGGGCTGAATCAACGCACGACTCAACGGGTCGGCACCGCATCACAGCCCTCAGGAGTCCTCATGATCATCGCCGGGGTCGCACTGACCGTCCTGGCCGTTCTGATCGTCGGCATAGTCGTGGCCCGCAAGGTCGACGGGGACAGCGCCAACTATCTCGTCGCCGGACGGCAACTCGGTGTCCCGCTCGTCGCCGTCGCCCTGACGACCGCGGCGGTGGACAGCAACGCCACGGTCGGCAACACCGACCTCAGCTCCGCCTACGGGTTCTGGGCCGGCGCCTCACTCGCCCTCGGCCTCGCGATCTGCCTGCTGCTGGCCGGCCTGTTCCTGGCGAAACCGATGAACCGGATGGGCCTGTTCACCCTCGGCGACTTCTTCGCCCGCCGCTACAACCGGCCGGTCGAGGTGGTCGCCTCACTGCTGATGATCTTCGCGTTCACCATCCTGCTCGCCGGGAACCTGGTCGCGATGGGCTTCCTCGTCGAGTACTTCACCGGACTGTCCTACACCGTCGGCGTGGTGCTCGCGGTGTGCCTCGTCCTCGCGTACACGATCGGTGGTGGTCTGTTCTCGGACGCCTACACCGCCGTGATCCAGGCGGTGATCACCGGCATCGCGACGTTCGTGCTCTTCGGCTGGATGGCGGTGAAGTTCGGGGTCAGCATCCCGGACGGTCTCGGCCCCTTCGACCTCGGGCAACTGACCGACTCCGGGCAGGGCGCGCCGGTCAACTGGGCGACCCTGGTGTCGCTGGGCATCGGCGACCTGGTGGCGATCGACTTCATGCAGCGCATCTTCGCGGCCCGGACCCCGCAGGTGGCGCAGCGGGCCTGTTTCATCGGCGCGGGCGCGACCGCCGTCGTCGGTGTGCTGTGGTCACTGATCGCGCTCACCGCCTCCGCCGAACTCGGGCTCACCGCCGAGGACGCGCCGATCATGTACCAGTTGCTCGACGGTTACGCCCCGGTCCTGCTCGCGGTCCTGGTCCTGTCCGGGATCGTGGCGGCGTCGTTCTCCACCGCGTCCGGCGCGATCCTGGCGACCTCCGCGGTCGCGGTCCGCAACATCGCCGGGGTACGCCGCGAGGTCGCCCCCGGCCACCGCGACCCGCTGCTGCGCTGGACCCGGGTGGCGATGCTGCCGGTCGTGATCGTCGGGGTGTTCCTGGCGCTGCGGGTCAGCCAGACCGGCATCCTGCTCACCCTCGCGTTCGACCTGATGCTCGCCTGCCTGATCGCCCCGTTCCTGCTGGGCCTGTTCTGGAAGCGGTCGACGTCGGCCGCGGCCCTGATCGGCGCGGGTGTCGGCCTGGCGGTCCGGCTGGTGTTCCTGGTGCTGACCCCCACGCTGTACGGCGTACCGAACGATCTGCTGTACATCGACAACACCCTGGTCGGCGCCGGTTTCGACGGCTGGGCGACCCTGGTCGCGGCGGCCGTCGGCGTACTGGCGTTCGTCGGCTCCGCCCTGGTCACCCGCTCCCGCGCGGACGAGGAACTGGACCTGCTCAGCGTCGACCGGATGCGGGAACCCGAATCGGAACCCGTGCCGGCCGTCTGAGCCCGGCCAGGGTTTATCCGGATCATCGACGGGGTACACCGCGCGCGTCTGTGGACACGGGGTCACCGGAGGGGGCAGGGAGATGAACTTCGACTGCACGATCGAGCGCGAGGGCCGGACCGTCGTCCTGGCGCCGGACGGTGACCTGGACGTCACCAGCGCTCCGCTGCTGCGCCAGGTGATCCAGCAGGTCCTGGACCACGGCGGATGCGACCGGATCGACGTCGACCTGGCGAAGGTGACGTTCCTCGACTCGTCGGGGCTGGGCATGCTGGTCGCCGCGCAACGGGCGTCGGGCGCGCGCGGCGTCCCGTTCTGGCTGACCCGGCCCGGGCCGATGGTCCGGATGGTCCTCGAGGTGACCAACCTCTACCAGCACCTGGTCGCCCAGGACGCGGAAGAGAATCTCGTTTTCTAGACCGCTCGGCCCATCCGCGCCGGGCACCGCTGCGAAGTACCTTCCGGACAGCACCATCGGACGGAACGGAGCAGCATGCCGGAGCATCTCAGACCGGTGCCCACGCCGCGGGAACCCGCGGATCCGCAACCGGACGCCCTGCTCAGAGCCGTTGCCGGCGGCGACGAGCGGGCGTTCGGCCGGCTCTACGACCTGGTCGCGCCGCGCGTCTACGGGCTGATCCGGCGGGTGCTGCGCGACCCGGCCCAGGCCGAGGAGGTCGCTCAGGAGGTGCTCGTCGAGATCTGGCGCACCGCCGCCCGGTTCGACCCGGACCGCGGCTCGGCGAGCGCCTGGATCTTCACGATCGCGCACCGGCGGGCCGTCGACCGGGTGCGTTCCGAACAGGCGGCGGCCGACCGGACCGTGCGAGCCGGGGTGGCCGCCGTGGACACGCCCTACGACGAGGTCGCCGACGAGGTGGCGATCCGCCTCGAACGCCAGCAGGTGCGGCACTGCCTGGACGAGCTGACCGAACTGCAGCGGCAGGCGGTCACCCTCGCCTACTACCAGGGGCACACCTATCCGCAGGTCTCCGAGCTTCTGGACGTACCGTTGCCGACGGTGAAGACCCGGATGCGTGACGGCCTGATCCGCCTGCGGGACTGCCTGTCGGCGGGGGTGGCCGCATGAACCCGGATGTGCACACCCTGGTCGGGCCCTACGTGCTGGACGCGCTCGACGACGTCGAACGGGCCGCCTTCACCCGGCATCTGCGCGAGTGCGAGCCCTGCCGGATCGAGGCAGACGAGCTGCGGGAAGCGGCCGGCCGGCTGGCCGACGGCGCCTGGTCGGTGCCGCCGCCGCGTCTCAAGGCGACGGTGCTCGCCGCGATCACCGAAACCCGGCAGCTGCCGCCGCCAGGTGCGCCGCCGCTCCGTTCGGCCGCGGCCCGGACCACCCGGTTCCGGCTGATCACCGCGGCCGCCGTCGTGGTCGCGGCGGCAGGGGCCGGCACGGCCGTCCATGTTCTTCAGAATCAGCGGGTACGCGACGCGCAGAGCGCCGCCGCCGCGGCCCAGGCGAGTGAGGCCCGCGTCCGTGCGGTGCTGACCGCCCCCGACCTGTCGGTCCGCGAGCAGCCGCTGGCCAGCGGTGGCCGCGTCACGGTGGCCGGGTCGGCGCTGCTCGGCGCCGGGGTGATCATGCTGGCCGCGGACGCGTCACCCGGCACCGACCGGGTCTACCAACTGTGGACCATCCGCGACGGGACACCCTCGTCGGCCGGGGCGCTGGCCGCCGGACAGTCGACGATCGTGCAGGTCGTGGAAGGTCTGCCGACCGCGTCCGAGGTGGGCGTCACGATCGAACCGGCCCCCGGATCGGCCGCCCCGACCACTCCGCTCGACGCGCTCGTGAGGATTTCCTGACACTCACGGATTTCTTCCCGATCACACCCATCCAGTTACCTGCCGGCGGCGAATACCGGGCAGGCGACGAGGACGGGGTGACGGCATGGAAGCGGTCGACGAGGTGGTGGCCGGGCGGTACCGGCTCCTCGAACTGATCGGCACCGGCGGGATGGGCCGGGTGTGGCGGGCCGAGGACCGGCTGCTGGAGCGGACGGTCGCGGTCAAGGAGATCCTCCTGCCGTCGGGTCCGTCCCCGGCCGCCCCGACGATCCGGGAGGCCCGCGCGGCCGCCCGGCTCGACCACCCCGGCGTGGTCACGGTGTACGACGTGGTCCAGCGGCAGGGCCGCGCCTGGATCGTGATGGAGTACGTCGCCTCCCGCTCGCTGGCCGTGACCGTCCGCGACCTGGGACCGTTGACCGTCCGCGATGTGGCCGAGACCGGGCTGAGCCTGCTCGCGGCGCTGCGGGCCGCCCACGCCGCCGGGGTGCTGCACCGCGACGTCAAACCGGAGAATGTGCTGCTCGCCGCGGACGGCCGGGTGGTCCTCACCGACTTCGGCCTGGCCACCATCGGCACGACGGCCGGGGTGGGCGAGGGCGGACCGGACCCCCGTCTCGGGTCACCGCAGTACCTCGCCCCGGAACGGCTGACCGGCGCGGAGACCGGAGCGGCCGGGGACCTGTTCTCGCTCGGGGCGACGCTGTACTACGCGGTCGAGGGGCGGGCACCGTTCACCCGGGGCAACCCGGAGGCGTCGCTGATCGCGCTGGTCACCGATCCGCCGGACCCGCCGGTGCGGGCCGGTGCGCTGGGCGGTCTGCTGCTGCGGATGCTGGCGAAGGAGCCGGGCCGGCGGCCGTCGGCGTCCGAGGTGGCGGACGGTCTCACCGCGGTCCTGACGGTGCCGCCGGTGCGGGGGCAGGCCCGGGTCACGGCCGCCGCGGTCGGCGTCACGACCGGCGCCGTGGTCGGCGTGACAACGGTTCGGCCGGGGTGGCGTCGAGGGCGGAGCGTTGCCGTGGCCGGGGTGCTGCTCGCCCTGGCGGGTGGGGGAGCCGCTGCGGCAGCCGGGCAGCGCGCCGCGATCGGTCCGAGTCCGGCGTCCTCGATGCCAGTGTCCTCGGTGCCGGCACCCTCCCCACCGGCGACCGTCGCCGCCGGACGGATCGACCCCTGCGGGTACCGGGCGGCCACCGAGACGATCACGGCGGCCGCCGACGACGTCCCGGCGGGACTGCCGCACGGGTGGGTCTGGTTCCGGGATCCGGCCGGGTTCGCGCTGGCACTGCCGTCCGGATGGGAGCGGGCTACCCGCGGCAACGAGGTGTGCTTCACCGACCCGGCGGGGCGGCGGGCGTTCACCGTCAACGTGGCGGCGGTGGTGACCCGGCGGCCGCTGGAGTACTGGCAGCAGCGGGAGAAGGCGACCCTGGCCACCGGGGAACTGCCGGGATACGCCCGGATCAGCATGGGCGTTCTGCTGCTGCGCCGCGGTGGGGCGGACTGGGAGTACACGTGGCGGCCGGGGTCGTCGACGGTCCGGCACGAACGGCGGGTGCTGGTCGCGGTGGGTGCGGGCGAGTCCTACCTGTTGCGGTGGGCGGTTGCGGACGACGACTGGTCGGCCGGGGTGGCTGTGCAACGTCGGTTGGTGTCGCTGTTCGGGTCGGGTCGGTGACTGTGCTTTTCGCGTACGAGATAAGGGGCTTTGTAATGAAATTTAGGGTCTTTGCGGTTTTGGTGGCAGGGGCTGTGCTGGTGGGGCTCGCCGCGCCGGGGACGGCCATGGCGGCGGAGAGCGTGCACGTCAGCCTGACGGAGTTCAACAACTCGGGTGCTCGCGGAACGGCGGTGCTGACCGCTCTGGACAACGGTGATCTCCGGGTGAGCATCCGGTCCAGCGGGCTGGTGCCGGACGCGCCGCACGCCCAGCATCTGCACGGATCGGTGGAGGGCATGGACTTCCACTGCCCGGTGGCCGCCGCGGACACCGACGGCGACGGGTACATCAGCACCGAAGAGGGCGTGCCCGACTACGGCGACATCTTCGTCTCGCTGACCACCGCGGGCGACATCTCCCGCGCGAGCGGTCTCGCGGTCGACCGGATGCCCGTTGCCGATCAGTCGGGGACGCTGACCTACGACCGCACGATCCCGGCCGCGGAACTGCCGGCCGGCACCGTCGCGCACCTCAAGGACCTGCACGTGGTGCAGCACGGCATCGACGCGAACGGCAACGGGAAGTACGACCTGTCTGCGCTCGGGGAGTCGACCATCGCGGCAGCGGCAGGACTCGCGGGCATTCCGCAGGAGGCCACCCACCCGGCGCTGTGCGGCATGGTGGCCGGGGCGGCGGCGGGATCCGTGCCGGTCGGCGGAGTGGCCACCGGCGACGGGAGCACCCGGACGGGCCCGGGTCGGCTGGTGACCACCCTCCCGGCCACGGTGCTGATCCTCCTCCTGGCCACGCTGCTGATCACGCGGCGCCGCATGTTCGTCCTGCCGCGATGATCCGGGGCCTGGTCGCGGTGGTCCTGCTGTTCACGGTCGCCGCCTGCGGAGACTCCGGGGCGCCGTCGTCTGTAACGCCGTCCTTTACAACGCCGTCTTCTGCAATGCCGTCTTCTGTGGCGGCGCCGTCCGCGTCGGGCGCTCTCACCCGGGGCGTGTTGCTGCCCGCGTCGCCGCCGACCCGCCTGACGATTCCGGCACTGGACGTGTCGGTGTCGGTGACGGATCTGGGCCTGGCTCCGGACGGCACTATGGAGGTGCCGGACGACGCCCGCACGGTCGGCTGGTTCACCGGGGCGCCCACCCCGGGCTCCCTGGGACCGGCGATCCTGGCCGGGCACGTCGACTACGGCGGGTCGGCCGGGACGTTCGCCCGGCTGACCGATCTCGATCAGGGTGACCCGATCCGGGTGACCCGCACCGACGGGCTGGTGGCCACTTTCGCCGTGACGAAGGTGGCCCGCTTCCCGAAGGCCCGGTTCCCGGCCGGTGAGGTCTACGGGCCGATCGACCACGCCGGTCTGCGTTTGATCACTTGTGGGGGCGCGTTCGACCGGGACACTGGTCACTACGTCGACAACGTCGTCGTTTTCGCCACCCTCCAGTCCGGAGGATGAGGCGTTACCGGCTCCGCGGGTGCTATGGGCGCTGCGGACATTGTTGGCATTGCCTGCATTGCTGACGTTGCTGACGGTGGGGGTGCTGCGGGGGCGGCTCGACGTGGCCGGGGCAAAGCCGGCCGTCGTTGGCGGCTGAATTGCGCGTGTCGGGTAGCCGGTGGCTGGAAGGACGGCTCCGCAACCCTTCTCATGGGTGACGGCTCGGTCGGTCCGGCCGTCGCCCACGGTTGTTCTCGGTTTGCGGATGGACCGCAGTCGACGGCCGGGTCGGTCGAGCCGTCGGTCACGGCTGATCGGGAGGGTGGGAGTCAGCCGTCGGGGACGGCTCGCGGTCACCCGGCCGTCGCCTGTGGTCGCTTCGGGTACTCCGGCCGTCGCCCGCGGTCGTCTTCGGCTCTCGGGTGGACCGTGGGCGACGGCCGGGGTGGTCGGAACGCCACTCGACCTCTTCCGATCTTGGCGGTGGCGGCGGCGGTGACGGTGGCGGCGGCCGCCGGCGACGGCTGGGGAACTTGAGCCGTAGCCGGCGGCGCAGGAGGACCGTGGGGCACGGCTGGGGTGCGACCGTGGGGCACGGCCGACGTGGGACCGGGGGAGGCGGGGTGTCTTGCGGGGCGGGCGGCTACCAGGGGATCGGGCCGTCGTCGTTGGTGAACGTTCCGGACGGGCCGCCGTCGGGCAGGGTGGCCAGGCGGATCGGGGTGGCGGCGGCGTCCTGTGGCGGGCGGCCCTGACCGCCGGTGAAGTCGGTGGCCACCAGGCCGGGGCAGGCGGCGTTGATCAGGATGTTCGTGCCGGCGAGCTGCCGGGCGTAGTGCACCGTCACCGCGTTGAGGAAGGACTTCGTCGGGGAGTATGCCGCCATGATCGGACCCACCTCGACGGCAGGGTCGGACTGCCAGGTCAGCGAGCCGACGCTGCTGGAGATGTTGACGATGCGCGGGGACGGGGAGCGGCGCAACAGCGGGAGTAGTGCGTTGGTCACCCGGATCACGCCGAGGACGTTGGTGTCGACGACCCGGCGTACCACGTCGAGATCGAGGGTGGTCGGGTCCTGTCCCCAGTCCGGGCCGGTCGGACCGGAGATGCCGGCGTTGTTGACCAGCACGTCCAGGCGGTTCGGGAGGAGCGCGACCGCATCGGTGACGCTGCGGTCGTCGGTGACGTCGAGCGGGATCGCCACCGCGTCCACCCCGGCGGCGCGCAACTTCTGGGCGGCTGCCGTGCCACGGCCGTGGTCGCGGGCTCCCACGATGATGCGGTGTCCGAGGGCGCCCAGCCCGGCTGCGATCTCGAAACCCAGTCCCTTGTTCGCGCCGGTGATCAGCGCGGTCTTCGTGTCGTTCATGACGCCGATGGTGGCTCGTGCCGGGGCACGGTTCTTACACCGATCCGGTTCGCTGTGATACCCGTGGAGTATCACGGGGGTATCGTCGGGCGATGGACACGCTGGAGACGCGCGAACTGCGGTACTTCGTCACCGTCGCGGAGGAACTGCACTTCAGTCGGGCCGCCGACCGTCTCGGCATCGCGCAGCCGCCCCTGTCCCGGGCCATCCAACAGCTGGAACGCCGCCTCGGCGTGACCCTGCTCGACCGGGACCGCCGCGGGGTGGCACTGACCGAAGCCGGTCAGGTGCTGCTCGACGAGGCCCGCACGCTGCTCGACGCGACGGCGGCCGCGGCCCGGCGCACCCAGCGGGCCGCGTCCGCGCCGAACCGGCTGACACTCGCCACCAAGGCGGGCGCCAACCACGAGCTGTTGCGGGAACTCCTGGACGCGCACCCCGCCGAGATCGACGTGGTGCTGTGCGGGATGGGGGATCAGGCGCGGATGCTGCGCGACGGCCGGGCCGACGTGGCGCTGATGCAGCGGCCCTTCGACGCCCTCACCGGGTTCGACAGCGAGGATCTGCGCACCGAGCAGCAGGTCGCGATCCTGCCGTCCGGTCACCCGCTTGCCGCGCGTCCCTCGCTGACGATGGCGGACATCCTGGGGGTACGCGACCTGCCGATCGCCCGCTGGCCGGAGCAGGACGGCACGTACCGTCCGGGACCCGGCCCCGAGATCCGTGACCTGTCCCAGCTGGCACAGCTGATCGCACTCGGACACACCGCGGCTGTCCTGTGTGCCTCGTCGCGGTCGTGGCTGTGGAGTGCGCACACGGCTGTGCCCCTGACCGACGCACCACACGTGACGAGTGTGCTGGTGTGGCCGTCCGGCAGCCGTTCCCGGGCGGTGGCGGAGTTCGTGCGGACAGCCCTGGCAACGGTCCGTGAGGGTGACGCCGCATAGTCCGGCGGGGACGGCGGGATCCCGCTGGGGGCGAGGGCGCTGCTACGCCAGGCGTACACCAGAATCAGCGTGAGCGGAACGCCGGGCCTTCGGTCTCGCCCAGCGGCGAACGGGCGATGCAGTGCAACAGGGTGCCCGTGCTGTACGGAATCGGCCACGCATCGCGCACCCACTTCGCGGTGACGGCGGAACCGGCGCGTGCGGTCATCGCTGCGGCGGAACAGGCGGCGGCGATGTCCGGCTTGTCGATCAGTGGGTGGTCGCTGCTGATGGTCACGCCGCCGGCCGGGAGCGGGACGGCGCGGAACGTCTCCCAGGCGTGCGCGTCGGCACAGTCGCGGCGGGACGGTGGCATGGCGGTGCCGCTGATCGCGGTGAGGCCGCCCCAGCACATCGGGGTGGACGGGCAGTAGGCGTCGTCGCAGACGGCGAAACCGTCGGGGAGCGTGGCCGGTTCCACACCGCTCCCACGCTCGACGAAGGATTCATCACCGGTCCCGCGATCGGTGGTGGTGTCGCGGTCGACGAGGATCCAGGTGGTGACGCCGAGCATGCCGGTGACCAGGATCAGGAGCGTGACCAGGGAAGCGGCGACGAGACGTGACCTTCCCGCGGGCTTCGGCGACCCGGTCCGGTCGCCTGTCGGGCCCCGGAACCTCGCGGCTTCGGCGAACGATCGTGCTGATTGCCAGCGATCGGCGGGTTCGGTGGCGATGGCCTTCTGCACGAGCGTCCGGACGTGGTCCGGCAGGGTGATGCCGATCGTCTTCGGCGGCGACTGCAGGCGCTGAAGGGCCACCGCATAAGGGTTGTCACCGGCGAACGGGCGCTCCCCGGACAGGCACTCGTAGGCGACCAGACCCAGCGAATAGACGTCGCTGAGCGTACCGGCCGGTTCGCCCCTGACCTGTTCCGGTGACAGATACGTCGGCGTGCCCAGGATGGCGCCGGACACCGTCAGCCGGGCGGCGTCCGCGTGCCGGGCGATGCCGAAATCGGTGATAACCACGGTGCCGTCCGCGCGGACCAGCAGGTTCGCCGGTTTGATGTCACGGTGCACCAGGCCCTGATCGTGGATGGCCTGCAGACCGTCGGCGGCCTGCGCGACCAGGAGCATCGTGGCGTCCGGCGTCATCCGGCCGTCCCGGGCGAGCCGCTGCGACAGTGATTCGCCGTCGACGAACTCCATCACCAGGTACGCGACGCCGTCCGCCCGCCCGAAGTCGTGCACCGCCGCGACCGCCGGATGGTTGACCCGGGCCATCGCGGTCGCCTCCGCGGCGAACCGGGCGTCGTCCGTCACTCCGGGCAGCATGACCTTGACCGCGACGGTACGCCCGAGAACCCCGTCGACCGCCCGCCACACCTCGCCCATGCCCCCGGCGCCGATCCGGTCCCGCAGCAGGTACCGGTCGCCGAGTCGCACTCCAGCCTGTAGCCGCACGGCGCACAGCTTAGATCGTTATCGGTCTGTGGCCAGGGGAGGGTTAGCCGTGACCGGTTACCGGGAAGCCACTCCCGGCTGAAGATCCACCACGGGGGAGGGCCCATGAACGACGAACTCGCCGCACGGCGCGCCAAAGTCCGCGAACGACAGCTGGTGCTCGCGCTGGAACGCTGGGCATGCGGATACTCGCAGGTCGCGGGCGGTTGGCTGCCCTACCTGACCACGATCACCGCGGCCAGCGACGCCGAGAAGACCTGGCTCGAGGGGTACGTTGCGGAGCACGGCATTCCGGCCGGCCCCACCGGCATGGACGAGGTCTGGGCGCGCGGCCGCAAGGCGGAGCTCGCCGCGACGACGGCCTTCCTGGCCGGCGAGTGGGACCGGTCACGTGACCTGGTGGACGACGCGTGGGCCTACGACGCCGTGCTGGAGGGCGAGTGGCGCCGCCTGCACGACTTCATCACCGCCTCCCAGCCCGTGGAGGCCGCTCCGGCAGCTGCTCCGGTCTCGGCCGTCCCTGCCATCGTGCCGGTCTTCGTCCCGGCCGCTCCCGCCGTCGCTCCACCGGTTCCCGCTTCGGTCTCTGTTGCTCCGGTCTCGGCAGTTCCCGCTCCGGTCGCCGCCTCGGCCGCTGCCACCGCTGTCCTGATCATCGGACCGCTGCCCGCGCCCCTCGCCGCCGCGGCCTGACCGTCTCCGTCAGCCGACTTCCATGTCGCGTACGACGAGCAGCGACCACCGCTGTTCGCCGGATGGTGCGATGCTCACGGTGACCGGTCCGGTCTGCGTGTTCTCGCCGCGATTGTGCATGGTGATTCCCGCGCAGGGTGTCGTCGCCACCGTCTTTCCGGACGCGCCGACGGTGGTCGTGACCTCGAGTTCGCCGCCGCCGACGCAGGTGACCATCACGTCCAGTGAACCGCTGTCGCCCCGCGTTCCGGCAGTGCCCTGCCACGGCCCGGTCTGGCCTTCCCCGCGGAGGAGGACAGTCCCGGTGCCCGGCGACATGAGGGGCCGCAGGGAGACGACGGCGGACACTGCCGGGCTCGGCGCTGCCGCCGGTTCGGTGGTCCCACCGGTGCACGCCGCGAGCGGCATCACCACCAGGGGCGCCGCCACCAGGAATCGTCTCATCGCTGTCCTGTTCGGCCGTCAACCGGTGGCCGTGAGCTGCCGGCGCGCGGACGTCAGGCCGGGCGGGACAAGGCCGATAAATCCGACTTGAAGGCTGCTGTCCGGGTATGGCAGGCCGGCAGTTCCAGCAGGCGGTTGCTGGCCAGCACCATGTTGTACTGCTGGTCGTACTCGACGTCGCGGGCCAGCGGGACCAGGCCGTGCCGCTGCAGTTCGGTGACGACGTCCGCGACCAGCCACTGGTCACGCCAGAACGGCACGTCCTCCACCTCGATCAGGACCACGTCGCAGCGGGACAGGAACTCCGGGCCGCCGAGCAGGACCTGGCGGGCGGCACCCTCGACGTCGACCCACAGGGACGTGCGGCCGGGCACGGCGGCACCGACGTCGTCGAGGGTGGTGGCGGGGACGGTGCGGTTCGCGTACACCACGCCCTGCTCCTGATCGTGATGCCGGGAATTGAGGGAGCTGAAACCGTGGTAGCGGGGGTCGTCGAGGCCCTCCGCGTCGGTGACCACGCGGAACGTCACCTCCGGCGGGCCGTCGGCGAGGGCCTCGTGGCGGTACTCGACGCCGGCGCGGCGGAAGTCGTGCAGGCCGGACATGTACTGGTGGACGTAGGGGTTGGCCTCGAAGGCGATCACCCGGCACTCCGGGAGCCGCCGCTTGACCCGCGTCGACGCCGTCGCCTCGTGGGCGCCGGCCTCGACGAACAGTGCCGGGGCGGCCAGCTCGGTCAGGTCGAGGAACAGGTCCGTCAACAGGTCCGTGCAGCGCAGCCGGGCCGCCGGATCATCCATGATCGCGGCGAGCCAGGTGGTCCATTCCTCGTGCACGCCGTCAATCTAGGTCCTGTGCCGTGGAGCACGCCGCGTGGGACTGGAGTACGCCGCGCAGAACCTGGACACGTTTCGTCATCAAGGTCCGTGTGGTGACGTCAGCCGCCCAGCGCGCCCGTAATCACCACACCCCACCGTGCGTGGTGAGTTCGGGCGTCCAGCGCGCCCGTAATCAACACGCGGATGGGCTTCGTGCCCTGACCGCGAGACGTGTCTAGGCGACCAGGCGCAGACCGAACTCGTTGCCGTCGGGGTCGGCCATCTCGGCGTGACCGTCGGCGACCGTGGTGAGCTGCGCGCCGAGTGACACCAGGCGGTCGACCTCGACGGGCGAGCCGGCCAGGTCGAGGGCCAGCCGGTTGCGGCCGGGCTTGGGGCGGACCGGCGGGCCACCCCAGGTGATCTTCGAGCCGCCCTGCGGGGACTGGATCGCGGTCTCCTCGTCCTGGTCCCAGACCAGTGGCCAGCCGAGGGCCTCGCTCCAGAACCGGCCGACCCGCTGGGTGCCGTCGCTCGACAGCGCGCCGAGGAAACCGCAGCCGGCCAGGAAACGGTTGCCGGCGGCGATGACGCAGAACTCGTTGCCCTCCGGGTCGGCGAGCACGACGTGGCCCTCCTCCGGTTTCTGCCCGATGTCGATGTGCCGGCCGCCGTGTTCCAGGGCACGGGCGACCGTGCGGTCCTGCTCCTCGGGTGTCTGGCTGGTCAGATCGAAGTGCATCTGGTTGGGCTGGGTCTTGGGGTCGGCGAACGGCACGAACCGGATCGGGAACCCGGTGTCGTCGGTGGGCGGCAGCACCAGGCCGTCGATCTCGCGCTCCAGCACGGCACCCCAGAACCGGACGAGTCGTGCGGGATCACCGGCGCCGAACCGGAGGGCGGAGAGCTGAGCCGTCATGCGGGCAGCCTAGACCCCGCCCTGTCCCTCCACACCCGATTTGCCCGCCGTACGGGACCGGCGCGGCGGCCGTGTCGAGCGTCACCCAGCGTCAAGCCCGATGGGAGATGCGGTCTAAGCTCCTGCGGATGTGGATCATGCAGGTCGCCCGGAAACACCACGAGGCGGCCAAGTTCCTGGTCGTCGGCGGCGTGTGTTTCGTGGCGACGACGGTGGTTAACTACGCGCTGAAGCTGACCGTGCTGCACGACAAGCCGGTCACCGCGCTGGCCGTGGCCACCATCATCAGCACGATCCTGTCCTACGTGCTCAACCGGGAGTGGTCGTTCCGGGCCCGCGGCGGCCGGGAACGCCACCACGAGGCGCTGCTGTTCTTCGCGGTCAGCGCGGTCGGCATCGTGCTGAACTCGCTGCCGCTGGCGATCTCCCGGTACGTGTTCCTGCTGCGGGTGCCCGAGGTGAGCCGCCCGGTCCAGGAGGTCGCCGACTTCACCTCCGGCATCATCATCGGCACGCTCGTCGCGATGGTGTTCCGGCTGTGGGCGTTCCGGCGGTTCGTGTTCCCGCAGGAGCAGGGCCGGGTGCCGCGCCAGCGCCGGGCGTCGCGCTCGTCCGGCCCGCGCAGCACGGTGGTCCAGCACACCGACGAGGCGAACACGCTGCGCTGACCTGCTCTCACCTGTGGTGGCTGCTACGCCGCGCGGACCAGCCGGACCGCCTCGGCGATGCCGCCGGACCAGGGGGCGCCGTGGCCGGGGAGCAGCCATGTCGCGGGCGTCTGCTCGAGGCGGGCGAGCGACGTCAGTGCCGCCGCCGGGTCGTCGGTGAACGGGGCCGGCTGGGGGCCGTGCGCGCCGGTCAGGACGTGCCGGGTGGTCAGCGCGTCGCCGGCGAAGATCGCGTCGGCGACCGGGACGTGCACGGCGACACTGCCCGGGGAGTGGCCGGGCATGCCGATGATCCGGGGCGATCCGGGCAGGTCGAGGACGTCACCGTCGCGGACCGTCTCCACCTCGGTCAGATAGGTGGTGCGCAGGCCGCCTCTGCTCATCGCGTACCCCAGAAAACGCAGCACCGGACCCACCTTGACGGTGCCCCACGCGGCCTTGGGCCGCTCCTCGCCGCGGGCGCGGGCGGCGTCGGCCTCGTGGACGAAGACGGGTACGCCGTGGTCGCGGCGCAGACGTTCGGCGAACCCGAGGTGATCGGTGTCACCGTGGGTGAGGACGACGCCTCTGATGTCGGCGAGGGTGCGGCCCATGGCGGCCAGCTCGGCGGTGAGTTCGCGCCACTGGCCGGCGAGTCCGGCGTCGATGACGGTGACGCCGTCGGTGGTGTCGACCAGGTAGGCGGCGACGATGTCGTTCCCGATGCGGTGCAGATGCGGTCCGAGCTTCATAATGGCTAATTTACGTAGCTATGATGGCTATGGTCAATAGCCATCGTTAACCGGGAGGTTCCATGCCGACGCCTGATCGCACCTCACTCGCCGAGATCGTCGAGGCGGGCCGGGACATCCTGGAGAGCGCCGGGGCGGCCGGACTCACCATGCAGGCGGTCGCGGTACGGGTCGGGGTGCGGGCGCCGTCGCTCTACAAACGGGTCCGCAGCCGCGACGACCTGCTCGCCCTGATCACCGCGGCGACGGTCCGCGACCTGGGCACCCGGCTGGCGGCGGCCGGGAGCACCGGCGATCCGCGGCAGGATGTGGCGCTGCTGATCCGGGCGTTCCGCGCCTACGCGCACGAACGGCCGATCGGCTACGGACTGATCTTCGGGCCGGTGCAGCCGGGAACCGACTACCTGGGCCCGGCGGTCGAGCCGGTGCTGCGGGTGGCGGCGGCGCTGGCCGGCCCGGAGCATGCGCTGGAGGCGGCCCGCACCCTCACCGCCTGGGCGCACGGGTTCGTCACGATGGAACTGGCCGGCGCCTTCAACCTGGGCGGCGACGTGGAGGCCGCGTTCACGTTCGGGGTCGACCGTCTGATCGACGCGCTGGCTGATCACTGAGGCATGGTTGCGACCGGATCGGCGACCGGTGGACGGCTCTGGCCATCGCGACCTTGCGCGGGCGGCGGCTGCGGCTCACCGAACTGAGACACCGACGCGCGATGAGAGGCGTCCTGTCGTATTGAACTTCGGCGCGTATCGGTGACGGATGGATGTACTCACCGGACCGGTATCTGTCCTATCGCGGACAGCGACGATAGTCTCGGGCGGTGTTCGGTGCGAATTGCCTGTACCAGCCGAATTCACATCGATTGGAGTCAGTCTTTCTGCCTGTTGTGGCTTGTGAGGGCGCATCGCTACGGTGTGTACGACGTCGACCCGGCGTCCGTCGATGCGTGAGGGGCCGGATGGTCACGGGCAGCGCACCCGAGTCGCTCGAGGATGTCCTCGGCGGCGGTGGCGCGGCTGCCCTCCGGCGGTGGGCTGAGCAGGAACACCGCTCGGTGCGGTTGACGAATCCTCGCTGGACGGCGAGCGGTTACACCGGTTCGGTCCTGGCGGCGATCGTTGTCAGCACGCCCGGCGAACCGGATCGTCAGGTGATCGTCAAAGCCTGCCCGCCAGGACCCTACGCCGAGGAGACCGGGGCGCACCGGGAGGCCTTGGCGCACTCCGATCCCGGCTTCTTCGAGCGTCATCTGGTGGATCTCGCCCACCCGCCCTACCCGATCGATGGTGGTGGGCGGCTGATGTTTCAGCAGGTCGCCGGCTCGACCCTCGACTTCGTGACGCTCTCCCACGTGGCCGACGAGCATCTGCCCGAGGCGTGCAGGCGGGTGGTGGACGGCGTGATCCGGCAGTGGAAGCCGACCGCTTTCCGGTCCCTGCAGACCACGGTCGGGGCATACCTGCGGGGAGAGTTCGACCGGGCGACGAGCACGGGTGCGCCGGTCGCGGCGCTCGGGGCCGCACTCGGGCTGGCGGGGTCCGGTCACCGGTATCTGCGGGACGGCGTCGGGCAGATGCCGGTCGACATCCCGAACCCTCTGCTGATGTTCCACGACGAAACGCTGGCGGCGGACCTGCCGATCGACGTCGTCGTCGGACTGGCCCACGGCGACCTGCACACCGAGAACATCCTGATCCCGAACACCTTCGACGCGCCGAGGATCAACGAGTTCCGGTTGGTTGACCTCTCCGCTTTCCGGACCGACGCGCCGGTGACCCGCGACCCGGTCACCCTGATGCTCTCGGTCATCGCGCCGACCATCGCGGATCTGCGTATCGAGGAGCAGGAGTCGCTGCTCGCCTACGTCCTTGCGCCGTGGAAGGCGCCGCCCCGCCTGAGTGCGCTGACCGCCCGGACCCTCGAAGCCATCCACGGCACCGGCTTCGAAGCGATCCGGTCGATGCACCTGGGCGACTGGCGTTCGCAGTACCTTCTGTCGATCGTCGCGACCGCTCTGCAGTTCACCTCCTTCTCCAGTGTCAGTGATGAGGGCCGGTGGTGGTTCTTCCGGCTGGCCGGAAACGCCGGCGGCGAGTTCCTCCGCAAGCATCAGCGGTACGCGCCGAGCGGTGCGCTGACCCTGCGGCGGCCGGTGTCCTGGCCGCAGCCGGAGGGGGCAGCGGTGGACAGCGTGGTGATCAGTCTCGACGACGACAGCCGTGACGCGCTGGCGCGGTTGATCGCGGCGCTCCCGGCTGCCGTGCTGCACCGGCAGTACGCGGAGATGGTGGATCCGCGGTCCGCGGTCACCCAGCCGAACTGGGCGGATCCCGCGGCGGTCGTCGCCGCCGTGGCGCGGGACATCGACGCCGTCGCGGGCATGGCATCGCTGTTGATCTACGCGGAGAGGCTGGCGCATGCGTCTTCCGGAGGCGCCCGTCTGCAATTGCATTCCTGGCTCCTGAAGGCGGGCCGGCTCCATTATCCGCAGGACCGTCTCCGCGAGTTGTGCTCGGCCGTGAGCAGGCTTTTTCCGGGCGAAGCTGCCTCAACGCCCGCGCGGCGAGTGGGACAATCGGCGGAAGAATCGCCATACTCCCGGCAGGAAACTGACGTTTTGTCCGAATTCATCTCTCCGGGAGGACCCACCGTGCTGACCCCGTCATCGGTCTCGTCCCCCACGCCGCAGGTTCCGGTTGAGAAACCACGGCCGATCCGTGGCGGACTGCCGCAGAAGAACCCCGACTTCACCGGCCGCGAATCGATGCTGAGAATGCTCGGCCGGATGCTGGATGCCGATTCCGAGGTGTCGGTCGTTCCGCAGGCGTTGCACGGTCAAGGCGGTGTCGGCAAAACGCAGCTCGCGGCGGAGTTCGCCTATCGTCACGCCGATCAGTACTGGCTGGTCTGGTGGATGACGGCGGAGAGCGCCACGCAGGTGCGTGGCTCCTTCGCCCAGCTGGCGCAGCGGCTCGGCATCCCGGTCGGTCAGGACATGAAGCAGACGTCGGCGCTCGTGATCGAGGCGTTGTCGGCGAGCCCGTTCCGCTGGCTCCTGGTGTACGACAATGTCGAGAACCCGGAGACACTGACCGGTCTCGTGCCGTCGACCGGGGCCGGGCACGTCATCGTCACCTCCCGGAACAACGCGGCCTGGTCCGCCCGGGGCAACGCGATCGAGGTCGACGTCTTCGAGCGCGAGGAGAGCGTCCAGCTCATCCAACGTCGGGGCCGCACGATCGACGACGGCAGTGCGGACCTGCTCGCCGAGAAGTTGGGTGACCTGCCCCTGGCCCTGGAGCAGGCGGCGAACTGGCACGCCACCACCGGCATGCCCATCGAGGAGTACCTGGAGCTGCTCGACGTCAATCTGGAGGAGCTGCTCTCCGAGGGTAAACCGATCGACTACCCGCAGACGCTCTACGTCATGCTGAAGCTGGCGATGCACCGACTCCGCGCGGAGTTGCCGGCCGCCGCCGAACTGCTCGAGCTGTTCGCCCATCTCGGCCCGGTGGCGTTCCCGGTGTCCATGCTGCGGGCCGGGCGGGGCAGCGGGATCAGCGAGAACCTGAAGAAGGCGCTGGACCGTCCGATCGAGCTGAACCGGGCCATTCGTGAAATCCGGCAACTGGGCCTCGCGAAGGTCGACGAGGGGCAGCGTATCGAGGTGCACCGCTTGACCCAGCGGGTGCTGCGGACCGAGCTCGTCGAGGATCGGCTCCGGCAGGCCCGGGACAACGCTCAGCGCATGCTGGCGTATGCCAATCCGGGCTACCCGGAGGACCGGGACAACTGGCCGGTCTTCCGGGAGATCGCGCCGCACCTCGAGCCCGCCGAGATGATCGACGCTGCCGACGACACCGTCCGGCTCGTGGTCGTCGACCAGATCCGGTACTTCTTCGTGATCGGCGACTACGAGGCCAGCCGATCGTTGGCGGAGACGGTCGTCGAGCGGTGGACGACAGGGGCACCCGGTCCGGACGACGAGCTCACCCTGATCGCGCGCCGGCATCTGGCGAACGCCTGCCGTCTGCTCGGTGAGACGGACCGGGCCGCTTTGCTGGACACCGAGACCTTCGAACGCCTGTTGCGGGACCCCCGGTTCGGGGAGGACCACGAGTACACGCTCAACACCGCCAACAACCTCGGCGTGAACCTTCGCTTCAAGGGCGAGTTCGTCGAGGCGTTGCGGCGGGAGGAGGACAACTTCGCGCGGCACCTGCGTGTGCTCGGCCCGGACGAGCCGGGCACCTGGCGTGCGCAGAACAACCTCGCGGTGAGTCTGCGGCACCTGGGCGCGTTCACCGAGGCGGCGGTCCAGGACGACGAGATCCGCCAGCGGTGGAGCAAACAGGTCGGCGACGACGACCTCCGCACGCTGCTGTGTGTGGTCAACCTGGCACACGACTATTACGGCCAGGGTCGTTACAGCCAGGTCCTGACCATGATGCGGACCGTCGTGCCGCAGTATCAGGTCGTGCTCGACCCGCGGCACCGGGACTCCCTGACGGCGAACCGTACGCTGGCGATGGGACTACGGAAGTGCGGGTTCTACGCCGAGGCGCGTGACATCGGCCGGCAGAGCTACCGCGACACCTACACGCGGTTCGGCCCACGCCATGAGCACACGCTGGCTGCCATGGTCACCTTTGCGAACGCGTTGCGCTGCTGCGACCGTAAGGCGGACACCGTCGAGGCCCGGACCCTCATGCGTGAGGCAGTCGACGGCTACCGGGAGACGTTCTCCGCGGAGCATCCACTGGCGCTGGCCGCCAAGGTCAACCTGGCGGTGGCGCTGCGGGCCACCGGCGATCATGAGGAGGCGCGGCAGATCGGCGCCGCCGCGCTCGAAGGCCTCACCGCACGTCTGGGCGCCGCTCATCCGTACACGCTGGCGGCGGCGAGCGGCCAGGTGGAGGACCTGTTCCTCGCCGGCATGGTCGGGCCTGCCAGTGAGCTGGCATCGTCGGTGCACCAGATGTCGGTCGTCGAGCGTGGCGCGGACCATCCGGACACCCTCGGCTGTGCGCTCAATGCCGCCCTGCTCCGCATGGAGTGCGGCGAGGACGGTGCGCAGGCTCTGTTCGACACCACGCTGAAGGATCTGGGGCGGGTCCTGGGCGCGGAGCATCCGGCGACCCTCGACGCGGTGCGCGGCCGCCGGCCGGAGTGCGACATCGAGCCGCCGCAGCTGTGAGGGGCCGGTCGACCGCGATCACCCCTGATGCCGCCGCTCCCACACGGCGCGGTCGGCCGCCACCCGAGCGGCCGCTGTCGTCGCGGCAGTGGTCCGCACCGGCGTGTCGCCGAGAGCGGCGGACCGGTGCGCGAGTATCGCCGTGAACCGTCGCCCCTGCGATGTCAGGCCGGAGGCCTCCGGGAGGGTCCGCATGACCTCGGCGAGCTGTGCTCGTCGGAGTGCGAACCCGTTCTCCACCCGGTCCCCGCCCACCCCGGCTGACAACAGGGCCTGCTGAGTCTCTGCGACGGCGAGAAACGCGAACACCCCGTGGAGGAGGCCGCCCAAGGGGCGCGGGTCGGGCCGCCAGGGTGCGAAGTGCACGGCCGGCGAGCCGGGTTCATGGAGGACACAGAACTCGAGCAGGCCGTTGAGCAGCGAGTGCGACCACTCGTGGACCAGCGTCATGGCGAAGCCCGGCGCGTCGACCGGATCAGTGGCGGCCAGCGCGCCGAGAGCGTCGGCACTGCTGACACTCAACTCGGACATGTGGGGCGTGGCGGCCAGGGGCACGAGAACGCGCAGGCCGCCGCCCACCTGTTCGGCGGCGGGCGTGGCGTACCGGTGGAGAAGCTCCCAGGCTTCCAGGAGCGTCGTTCGCCAGCTGTGGAGATCGGGGTCGGACACGCGTCGGCTGGGGGTGGTACGGAACGTGTCCCGGTACGGGTCCTGATCATCGAAGAGCAGACGGATGCCGTCACCCACGAGCTGACGGGCTGGACTCCACCCGGCGTGCGGGGAACGGACGATCAGACGTTCCCGAACGCTGACCTCGACGTCGCCGGTGTTGTTCAGGCGAACGGTACCGGTGCCGGGGAAGTGCAACGATTCGCGGAATGCGGGAATCGTCAGGTCGGCGTGCACGCCGGTCCGCAGGGCCGCGACCGCCGCAAGGACGCTGAGCCGGCCGGCGACCGCGTCCGGTTTCTCGGTGCCGGCCAGGATGCGGGCTGCCCACGGGCCCAGCCAGCCTTCCCGGAGGATCGCGGCGACCGCAGCCGGATCGCGGCGCTGCCCTTCGGCCAGTACGGACAGCGCGGCTTCCCCGTTCACGGCGCCGACACTTCGCAGGGCGTGTGCGGCGAGCAGCAGGAGCCGGCTGTCGTCAGCCCGGTACAGCGCCTCGATCACCTGACGGTCCGGTCGTCCCCAGGCGATGGCGGTGAGCTGTGCTGCGGACAGGCGGTGGCGGGCCGTCACTGGGCGTTGAAGCTGTTCCAGCCGGCCACCACGGATGGCCGATCGCGATGCTCGGCCACGATCGCGGCGATCGACTTGGCGAGATCGGAGTCCGGGGTGTGGAGCAACTCCAGTAACGTCCGGCCGGTCACGTCGGCGGCAGCCGACTCCGACGAGTCCAGCTCCGGAAACGGTTCCTCAGGAGTCGCTTGCTCGTGCACAGGGCCTCCCCGCGGCTCGCACCCGGTTTCTCCCCGCACTGTAACCATTGCACTGTGTCTATGGCGATGATGGTCTTTTCGGTGCTGACCTGCCGAGATCCGCCACCTCCCGCTGGAAGTCGACCCGGTCGCGGGGCCGGAAGTGCAGGAAGAACCAATCCGGCACCCGGGCCTGGGTGCGCCGCGTGGCAAGAAGGACATCCTGCACCTGACGCGCGAGGACGGTGAGGTCGGCCGTGGCGGCCGGGCGGTCGCGCTGTTCGCGGAAACGGTCGGTGACCAGGGCCAGCACGCGTGATCGTGTCGCAGATGTCTCGGCCTGCCTGCGGTAGAGGTCGGAAGCGGTCAGCAGCATGCCCAGTGCGGGGACGAACCAGATCACCAGCAGTTGCCCGATCGGCATCTGCAGCAGCGTGCCGGCGAGGATGCCGGCTAGCGGCCAGCTGATCAGGAGGGCCAGCACCGCCGCGGCGAAACGGCGCCGGATCCGGGCTCCCCAATGCAGGTTCTGCATCTGGCAGGCCAGCACGTCCAGCGGCCACGGAAGGTCGTCGACGACTCCCCGGACCTCGTAGTAGTCGCGCACCAGGTGCTCCGGTCCCCGGAATCGTCGTGCCAGGTCGCTGATCTCGGCAGGTGGTGGGCGACTGCCCGCGGCGGCGGTGTTCCACTCGATGCCGAAAAGGGTCACGTCGAACAGTTCCTGTGCCGCCGCGGCCCGGGACAGGGCGCGCTGGGTCCACACGGTGAAGCCGAGGCCCTGCAGGAGCGCCCACCCGGCGCCCAGGGTGGCCACCGGTGCGGTCAGCGTGGGAACCAGGACAGCCGCTGTCGAGGTCAGGGCGACCAGGACCGACATGATGATGCGACCGCCCTCGAGGCGCTGGACGCGGGCGTGGGCCGCGGTCATCGCGCGGGCCAGGGTCAGGACGTCGGGGGTGTTCTGCCGATCGGCGATCGAGGACACCGGCACCCTGCCACGCTCTCACGGAACGGTGATCGGTAGCTATACGGGACTTCGTGCCCGGTGTGGGGCGGGACCAAGGTCCCGAGTCGGCCGCCGGCGGGCCTGACATCGGTGCCGGCGGCCGAAAACGGGTCGGATGTGGACCACCCTGTCTTCGGACCGGGAGGAAGCGGATGAGTAAGAAGGCCAAGAACCGCCGTGAAGCGGCGCAGAAGGCGGTCACCAGGGCGCGTGGCGGGCAGCGCGGCAATCGGGTGATCATGGGCATCGGTGGGGTGGTGATCGTGGCGCTGGTCGCGGCGATCGCCGTCTCGGTGACCAGCGCGATGCGGGGGAGTTCCGGTGGCGGGGGCGGGGCGCTCGTGACGCCGGCCGCGGCCACCGGCGACGGGGGGATCCGGGTCGGGCCGGAGGGGGCGGCGACCACCGTGGCCGTCTATCTGGACTACATGTGCCCGTACTGCGGGAAGTTCGAGCGGGCCAACAGCGGTGACCTGACCGCGCTGGTGGAGGACGGCACGACGGCCCTGGAACTGCATCCGCTGTCGTTCCTGGACGCGCAGTCCCAGGGCAACCGGT
Organism: Actinoplanes sp. NBRC 101535; assembly: GCF_030269225.1. Taxonomy (NCBI): domain Bacteria; kingdom Bacillati; phylum Actinomycetota; class Actinomycetes; order Micromonosporales; family Micromonosporaceae; genus Actinoplanes; species Actinoplanes sp. NBRC 101535. The sequence continues at coordinate 168,014 of NZ_BSSY01000007.1, forward strand.
ACTCGACGCGGGCCGCCAACGCGGTGGTCACCGTCGCGGACAAGGACTCCGAGCGGGTGCTGGCGTTCAACGCGGCGCTGTTCGCGAACCAGCCCGATGAGGGCAGCGCCGGGCTCGACGACGCCGCGATCGCCGAACTGGCCGCCGGGGCGGGAGTGTCGCAGGCGGTGATCGACGCGTTCGGCGACCGGATCTACGTGCCGTGGATCGAGAAGACCACCGAGGCCGCTTTCGACGGCGGCATCACGGGTACGCCCACCGTGCTGATCAACGGGGTGAAGACCGGGGTCGACCTGTACACGGCCGGGCCGCTGCGGGAGGCGGTCATCGCGGCCGCGGGCGCCGCGCGGTGAGCACCGTCCTCGAGCGGGTCCGCGGGGTCCGGCACGCGGACGGCTGGATCTTCGGGACGATGCTGGTGTCCGCGCTGATCAGCCTCACCGCGTCGTTCGTGCTCTCGGTCGACGCCGTCGAGCTGGCCCGCAACCCGTCGGCGGACCTCTCCTGCAACATCAACACGGTGGTCAGCTGTGGGACGGTCGGGTTGTCCTGGCAGGCGCAGCTGTTCGGGTTCCCGAACGCGTTCCTCGGCCTGATCGCGGAACCCGTGGTGATCACGCTGGCGGTGGCGGCGCTCGGCGGGGTCCGGTTTCCGCGCTGGTTCATGATCGCGGCGCAGACCGTGTACACGCTCGGGCTGGTCTTCGCGTACTGGCTGTTCCAGCAGGCGCTGACGGAGATCGGAGCGCTGTGCCCGTGGTGCCTGCTGGTCACGGTCTCCACCACGCTGGTGTGGGTGTCGCTGACGCACGTGAACATCCGGGACGGGCATCTGCCGCTGCCGGCGCGCTGGCGGGGATGGGCTCGGGACGCGATCGCCAACGACCTGGACGCCCTCGCCGTTACGGTGTGGCTGCTGGTGCTCGTCCTGATCATCGTGAGCCGTTACGGGGCCGCGCTCTTCGGGTGACGCCGCTCCCGGCGTACCCCACATGATCTTCAAGAGAGTAACCGGCGCGCTCGGCGTGGTGCGGCGGAGCTCCCGGTTCGGCGTGTGGTGGTGGATCGCTGCGGCACCGGTCCTCAAGTGTGCGCCGAGCGCGCGGAACGCCAGGCCGTTCTCGCCGAATTCGTCGAGCGGTGCCGCCGCTGCCTCGATGATCCGGGGATGGGAGATCCCATCTTGACACTTCTGGAATGCCGTTCCGCACTGTTGGAGCGGCATTCCAACGGCGGCGGGAGTCATCATGAAGACCACGGTCACGATCATCGGTGCGGGACTCGGCGGCCTCACCCTCGCCCGGGTGCTGCATCTGCACGGCATTCCAGCCCGCATCTACGAGGCCGAGGCGTCACCACAGGCCCGGACCCAGGGCGGACAACTCGACATCCATCAACACAACGGGCAGGTCGCGCTGGCCACGGCCGGACTGACCGACCAGTGGCGGGCGATCATCCACGAGGGTGCGGAGACCGCCCGGATCCTCGACCGCGACGGCAAGGTGCTCTTCGAGGAACCCGGCGACGGCGAGGGCGGGCGCCCCGAGGTGCTCCGCGGCGAGCTGCGCCAGGTGCTGATCGACTCGCTGCCCGAGGACACCATCGTCTGGGGGCGCAGACTCGCCGCGGCCGACGGGCGGGAGCTGCGGTTCGCCGACGGGAGCACGGTCACCGCCGACGTGCTGGTCGGCGCGGACGGCGCCTGGTCCAAGGTGCGGCCGGTGCTCTCCGCCGCCGTTCCGGAATACGTCGGGACCACGTTCGTGGAGACCTACCTGCACGACGTCGACGTGCGGCATCCGGCCACGGCCACCGCGGTCGGCAGAGGCGCGATGTATGCGCTGACCCCGGGACAGGGCATCACCGCGCACCGCGAGGCAGGGGACGTCATCCACACGTACGTTCAGGTCAACCGCCCCGCCTCCTGGTCGCAGGGGATCACCGCGGACCGGGTGGCAGCCGAGTTCGCCGGATGGGCGCCGGAACTCACCGCGCTGATCCGCGACAGCGACACGCCACTGGTCACCCGGCTGATCCACACCCTGCCGACCGGGCACCGCTGGGACCGGGTGCCGGGCGTGACCCTGATCGGCGACGCCGCCCACCTGATGCCGCCGGCGGGCGAGGGCGCGAACCTGGCGATGCTCGACGGGGCGGAACTCGGCTCGGCGCTGGCCGCGCACCCCGGCGACGTGGAGGCGGCACTGGGCGTCTACGAGGCGGCGATGTTCCGGCGCACCGAGGCGGAGTATGCCGACGCCGCCCGGATCCTGGACCTGTGCCTCGGCGAGCGGGCGCCCTACGGGCTGATCGAATTCTTCGCCGGGGCGTTCGCCGCGCAGGCGTGACATTCCTTTTCGCGTACGCCGAAAGCACCCGCCCCTGGCGCTCCGGAAGGGAACGTCCCGCACGGGCGGCAGGTCCCGCCGTCTCCTGGGATCGGGCGATGACGCGGTGACGCACCCCAGCGGAACCCGGTCGGCGCGATGACCGGGGCCTCCACCGGAACGCGGTCCCGCGAACCCGCGGTTCCTACGGCGCCCCGACCGGCTGCCGGAGAATGGTGCGCAGCCGCTCCGGTGCCACCCGGCGGGCGTCGCTGAGATAGATCTCGTGGTGCCGTCCGGTCATCGACAGCCCATGACCCGGGATGACCTCCCGGTGCATCCGCTCCAGGGTCGCCGCCTCGTCGTCGTAGGACCCGACATGAAGCGTCTGCACCACCCGGCCCTCCACGAGGGTTTCCAGCCGCACCTCGTCGAGCCGCCGCGGACCGCCCTTGGCCGCGACCTCACCCCGCGCCACGTCGACCATCCCCTGATCCACCCAGTCCGGCACCATGATCAGAAGAGTCCAGTTCCAGCGCGACTTGTCCCGAGCCGCGGTGAACGACTCCATGTCGTCAGCCCACCACAACCCCTCCAGGGGCATCACCACGTAGTCGCGGCCCAGCTGCCGCCTGCTGGCGAACTTGAGCCGGTAGGCGAGCGGGTAGAGCGCGGCGGTCGCCTCCGCGAACTCGGGACCGGCATTCGGATCCCCTTGCCCGTCGATCATCAGGTACCGCAGCGGAGGCACGTCCACCAGCGCGAACTCGCCCCGGCGCGCTCGGTAGGCCGCGATGCTCCTCTTGAAGTCGACCTTCTGGCCCTGCCGGCCCTCTCGGCCTTCTTCGCTCCTCCGGCCCCGCGCCTGATCCGCTGCCATGCGAGCTCCCCGTCGCCGTCGCTCTCTCCTCAGCGAGGGTACGACCCGAGTCCACTCCCGCCCTGCCCCGCAACCGGATCCCGCCCGCCCTGCCCCGGTACGCGCATCGGCGGGACCGGTAGCCCGTACGGGTCGGCGTGCGCCGGCGGTAGCACTGCGGGGCCGGAAACTCCAGGCGTGATCTCGGGGTGTGCGGGCCCTAGGTTCGGAAGGTGACTATTCCCAGTGACCTGATGCAGCACGGGTGGACCGCCGACCGGCTGGAGCACGGCACCGCCAACGAGGTCACCGGCGGGGTCTGGCGGGTTCTCCGGGACGGCTCCCCGGCCGTCGTGAAGGTGGCGACGCCGCACCGGTCCGGTGCCGTGCCGCACCTCGCCGCGAGTGACGACCCCGGGCACTTCAACTACTGGCGGCGCGAGCCGTGCGCGTACACATCGGATGTTCCTGGTTCGGTCTTCGCCGAAGGCGGCCTTTCCGCGCCGGAGTGTCACGAGGTGCGGGAACGCGCCGACGGTTCGGTGGCGATCTGGCTGGAGGACGTCGCGGCGACGCCCGGCGCGTCGTGGGGCCCGGCCGAGCTGGGCGACGTCGCGGAACGGCTCGGCGCCGCCCAGGCCCGGTGGCTCACCGAGAAGCCCGTCGCGGCGGCCTGGTGGCCCCGGGACTTCCTCGCCGACGCGACCCTGGCCCAGCCGGTGCCGGAGGATGTCGACTGGGATCATCCGGTGGTGGCGTCCGCCTGGTCACCGGCGTTGCGGGGCGGACTGCGGCGGCTGTGGGAGCGGCGGTTCGGGGTGCTCGCGGCGTCGCGGGCCCTGCCGCAGACCATCTGTCACCACGACGTGTGGGCGATGAACCTGATCGCCGCGCCGCGCGGGCCGGTGCTGCTCGACTGGGCGTTCGTCGGCCCCGGCGCCGTCGGCGGTGATCCGGCGTTCCTCGCGCTCGACGGCTTCCTCGACGGGCTGATCGACGTGGCGCTGCTCGGCGAGGTGCTGGAGACCGTGACCGGTTCCTACGCGCGGGGGCTCGGCGGTGCCGTGCCCGTGGACGAGGTGCGCCGGGCGATCCGGGTGACGGCGATGGCGCGGTATTTCTGGCTCGCGCCGCGGATGGTCGCGTCGGCCGGGGCGCAGGCGTCCACGGCCGGTTACACCTACGACACCCGGGACGCGGCGCAACGTCTCACCGACCGCGCGCCGGTCCTGCAGCTGCTCGCCGACTGGTCCGCCGACCTGTGAGGCCGGTGTTTCACAGCGCGGCCGGGTACCGCCCCGGCCGGTGGTTGACGACCAGCACCAGGTTGAGCACCGCCACCCCGGCCGCGGACAGCAGGACCGTCGACGGCGGCGCGGTGAACGCCGACAGAACGATCACCGTCGCGTCCAGGGCCAGCAGCACGTATCCGGCCCGCCAGCCGAACCGGTCCTGACAGACGATGGCGATCACGTTGAAGCCGCCGAGGCTGCTGTGGTGACGCAGAATGATCAGCAGTCCGATTCCGGCGGCCAGGTTGCCGAGCAGGGCCGCGTACACCGGATTGACCTGATCCAGGGTCATCAGCCGTGGTTGGAGCAGCGAGAACCCGGAGAGCATCAGCACGGAGAACACCGAACTCGCCACGAACCGCGGACCGCGGCGTTTCCATCCGAGGACGGCGAACGGCAGATTCACCGCGGTGAAGAGCAGCCCGAACGGCCACGAGGTGAGCTGGCTGATCAGCAGCACCAGCCCGGCCGTCCCGCCGGTCACCGCGCCCGAGCTCTTGATCAGGTAGAGCCCGAAGGCGGTGATCAGGGTTCCGCTGACCAGGGCGACGACGTCCTCGGCGAAGCTGTGCCGGGCGATCGTCGGGGTCGCGTCGGGGACGACGTGCTGGTCGGCTTGCATGCCGCCACCCTGCAAGATCATGATTGGGCGCGCAATGTGACGTTTCCCGGCTGCGCACCATGTCATCAGATCGTTGATCATGGTGCCAGAATGCTCAGATGGACCAGCTCGACGCCCGAATCCTGCTCGCCCTGGACGAGGATCCCGACGCCACCGCCCTGGCCCTCGCCCAGCGCCTCGGCATCGCCCGCAACACCCTGAGCTCCCGCCTGCACCGGATGCGCCAGTCCGGGGCGCTCCGCGAGTTCACCCGCCGCGTCGACCCCGCCCACCTGGGCCGCGGCATGGTCGCCTTCGTCTCGATCGCGCTGGCCCAGACCAGCGCGGCCGGGGTCACCGCCGCCCTGAGCGCCATCCCCGAAGTGATCGAGATGCACCGCACCACCGGCGAGGCCGACCTGCTGGTCAAGGTGGTCGCCCGGGACACCGCCGACCTGCACCGCCTGACCGACCTCATCGTCGCCGCGCCCGGCGTGGTCCGCACCAGCACCGCCATCTCCCTGCACGAGGAGATGCCGCTGCGGATCCGCGCCCTGATCGAAGAGGCGGGACAGCCGTGAACGGCACCGGTGCGATAGCCTCTGGCACCGACTGGGATCGATGACCGGAGGGGTGGTCCCCATCGAGCAGCCTCCGTCGCGGTGGATCATGAACTCCGCCGCACCGGCGATCGGGCTCTACCTCACGCTGCGGCTGCTCAGCCTCGAGGTGATGTATGTGCTTGCCTCGCACGCATACGCGCGAAGCCCCGGCAAGGAGGTCTATCCGGACGGGACGATCGGCAACCAGTGGCGCAGCTTCACGTCGTTCATGGACGCGCTGCTCTCCTGGGACGCCCGGTGGTATCTGAAGATCACCGAGCAGGGGCTGGGCGGCCCGATCGGTGCGGTCGACGCCGACGGCGTGCCGTACGCGTTCCGCCTGATGTTCTTCCCGCTCTACCCGATGCTGGCCCGGCCACTCGCCGACCTGCCGTTCGTCGACCCGGTCGCCGCCTGCCTGACCGTCTCGTTCGTCGCGGCCGTCGCCGCCGCCTGGGGCCTGTACGCGATCGGCCGCCAGGTCCACAGCCACCGCGCCGGGATCATGCTCGCCGCGGTCTGGGCGCTCGCCCCGGCCGCCATGACGCAGAACGGCGCGTTCACCGAGTCACTGTTCACCGCCCTGGCAGCCTGGACGTTGTACGCGCTGCTCCGCGAGAACTGGCTGGCCGCCGGACTGCTCGCCGGCCTGAGCGGGCTGAGCCGTCCCACCGCCGCGGCGCTGATCGGGACGGTCGGACTGGCCGCGCTGATCGCCGCCGCCCGTCGCCGGGACGGCTGGCGCCCGTACGCCGCGATGCTCCTCGCCCCGTCCGGCCTGCTCGCCTACCTGGCGTTCGCCGCGCACCGCCTCGGCGGCGTCGACGAGTACTTCACCATCCACAACAACACCTTCGGCGCCTGGTGGGACTACGGCGAGTCCACCTGGAAGACCGTCACCGACATCATGATCGGCGTCGACGACGACCACGCCGGCAAGCCGATCCGGATCCTCTCCGTGCTGATCCTGGCCGGTTTCGTGGTGCTGCTCGCCCTGCTGGTCCGCCGGGCGCCCTGGCCGCTGACCGTGTTCGCCGCCGCGACCCTGGTGCTGGCGGCCGGCTCCCACGCGCACATCTCGATGATGGGCCGGCATCTGCTGCCCGCCTTCCCGGTGCTGCTCATCCCGGCGATCGCCCTGGCCCGCGCCCGCAACCGCGATCTGATCCTGCTGCTCGGCCCGATGGCTCTATCGTCCGGTTGGTACGCCGGCTGGTTGCCCTTCATCTCGGGTCAGGCCATTTAGGGGTACGCGGTGAGCATGTCCAGGAACGCGTCGAAGGCCTCGTCGGCGCGGGTGGTGTCGCCGGTCGCCTCGAGGTCCAGGATCAGGCCACGGATCACCGCCAGCACCAGGGTGCCCCGCCCGGGCAGGCCCTCGTCGAGCGGGTGTAGCCAGTCGGTGGTGGCCTCCCGCCGGAACCCGGGCCACAGTTGCTGCTCGGCGCTCTCCCGCAGTTTGCCGAACATGCTGAGGTAGGGCCGCCCCGCGGGCCCGGTCATCGCCCGCCATGCCCGGCGCAACGTCTCCGGGTACGGCTCGTCCGGCCGCGGCCGAAGCAGCTCGCCGTAGAAGTCCCGTTGCCGCTGCCGGGCCCGCCCGAGGATCTCGCGGAGCAGCGTGTCCCGCGTCCCGAAGTGGTAGATCAACATCCGGGTGGACGCCCCGGACGCCGTCGACAACGGCTCGAGTCGCTCCGGCAGCCCGTGCGCGAGCGCATGATCGACGCAGGCGTCCAGGATCCGGTCGCGGATCGCGGGCTGCTTGTGCCGTCCCATCGCCGCACTTTTTCACGTAACAGACGCTACGTCTACCGTTGATACCGAAGCTCGGGTTCTCTTTTTCGGTCGTTTTGGGGGAATAATGCGTGTTGTCTTCGTGCATGGGGCGTGCGTCCGTGACGGATCCTGGTGGTGGCACCCGACCGCCGCCATCCTGCAGTCCCGGGGTGTCACCAGCGTCGCGCCGGGCCTGCCGAGCTGCGGCGAAGGCGGCGCCCCCGTCCCCATCGACGGTCTCCACGCCGACGTGGCTGCCGTCCGCGCCGTACTGACCGCCTCCACCGAACCAGTCGTGCTGGTCGGCCACAGTTACGGCGGCATCGTCGCCTCCGAAGCGGCGGTCGGCGTCGACACGGTCCGGCACATGGTGTTCATCTCCAGCTACCTGCCCGAGCCGGGCGAGTCCCTGTCCACGTTCGGAGCCAGCACCCCGCCGCCGTTCCTGGACTTCGACCCGGCCGGCGGCACCTTCGGCGGACGCCCCGAACTGTTCGCCGAAACCTTCGTCCAGGACTGCCCGCCGGACATCGTCAGCGAATCCCTGACCCGCCTGGTCCGGCAGACACTGGCGGTGACGCAGCAGCCGGTCCGGGAAGTGGCCTGGCCCGGCCTGCCCACCACGTACGTGGTCTGCACCGACGACCGTGGCACGCCGGCGGCCGCGCAGCGCGACTTCGCCCGCCGAGCCGACACAGTGATCGAACTTCCCACCGGCCACCACCCGTTCCTGTCCCAGCCCCAGGCCGTCGCCGACATCATCACCGCCCTGCCCTGATCAGCTCTGCGCTGCCCCGCCTGTTCGCCTCGCCCGGACCGGTCCGGCTCTGACCTGGGTGATCAGGGCTCCTATGCTCAGCCACGTCGCACCATGGTCCAGTTCCCGAGGCCGGCTACACGCAGTGGCAGCTACACGCAGTGGCAGCTACACACAGCGGCGGAACACACAGCGGCGGTGACACGCAGCGATGACCACACGCCCCGGCGGCCACACCAGTCCGGCCGTCGTTGGTGGCTGGGTGTCACCTCCTCAAGAACCGTGGAGGACGGCTCACCCGACCCCAGCCGTCACCTGAGGTCGGTCCGCGAGCCGAACACGACCGTGGATGACGGCCGGTGGGTTCGAGCCGTTGCTGGTGGTGGATTTTCGTCTCGCGGGGAACCGTGGCGGACGGCTCGGTCTGTCCAGCCGTCGGTCGTGGTCGGTTCGTGAGCGGGATACGACCGTGGTTGACGGCTGACGGGCCCGAGCCGTCGCCCGCGGCTGAGTTTCGCCTCTCGGGCAGCTGTGCACGACGGTTCAGCCGCTCCAGCCGTCGATCACGGTTCCGCGGTTACCTTCAGGCGTGCTGGGCGCCTGAAGTCGTCACGCTCGTGGTGGGGCGTGGTGATTGCGGTCGTGCTGGGCGCCTGAAGTCGTCACGGTCGTGGTGGGGCGTGGTGATTGCGGTCGTGCTGGGCGCCTGAAGTCGTCACGCTCGTGGTGGGGCGTGGTGATTGCGGACGTGCTGAGAGCCCCAAGTCACCACACCCGTTGGGCGTGGTGATTTCAGGCGCGGCGGGCGCCCCAAGTCACCACGCGGACGCTGACACGACACCTGTCCAGCGGCTCGGATCCGCCAGCCGTCGTCCGGGGCGGACGACCTCGGCGAGGGCGGGACCGGGACATGGATGGGACGGGACCGGACGGGATGAGACGGGACCGGGACGGGTAGCGGCTCGTTGCGTGGAGGCGTCTGTGTGGTCATCAGGGTGAACGGATGGCCTGGGTGGGTCAGAGCTGGCCGTGGTTCTCGGTCAAGGTTCGTTGCAGGCGGGCGGCCTCCGTGCCCAACCGGGTGCGCCTGCCGCGGGCGGCGACGCTCGCCACCTCGGGCAGCTCGTCGTCGGCCAGGCAGGCGGCGGCCGCCGACTCGGCGAGTTTGAGCAGGTCGGGCGCTCCCGGGCCGGGCGCCGTCAGGACCGCGGGGAGCAGGTCGCGGGTGATCGACCAGACGTGGTCGGTGGCGCCCGCCCGGTGGGCCTGGTCCAGGCCGTCGATGACGCGTTTCAGGACCAGCGCGCCGGAACTGTACAGCTCGGCCAACTCCCGGGCGACCAGGGTGCTGTCCAGGATGCCGCGGGCGGCCAGCATCAGGAACGCGTCGACGGTGGCGGTGCGGCCGGCGGAGCGGGCGGCGCCAAGCCCGTACGCCAGGCACTGGGCCATGGCCGGGCCGAACGGGCCGTCGCAGCGGGCCAGGGCGGGCAGGTGGGCGAGTTCGCCGGCCATCGTCCCGTCGCCGGCCTGGGCGAGGACCAGTTGCAGGTGGGCGGCGACGACTTCGCGGTGGCTGGGGAGCACGGCCGGCCAGGCCGCGGTGCCGTAGGCGTACCCGAGATGGTCGACGGCGTCGGCCTCGGTGAGTGCCAGCAGGCCGGGTGGGACGGTCAGGGCCGGGTGGCCGACCGGGGTGAACGTCACCGTGCGGCAGGGCAGCCGGCGGTTGTTCAGGCAGCGGCAGTGCGGCTGGCGGCCGCTGTCGCAGTCGTGGACGTGCCGGCAGGCTTGGCGGGTCGCCATGACGGCGTCGACGTCCGGGTCGGCGAGGCCGCCGTCGCGCAGCCAGCCGGCGAAGGCGTGCCCGGCGGGGGAGGACAGTTCGGTGGCGGCGGCCCGGATGCCCGGGTCGACGTCGCGGGGCAGCCGCAGCAGGGCTTGTGACAGGTCGTACGGGCCGGGCTGCCAGCCGTCGCTGTCGGCGGTGGTGAGCAGGGCGAACACCCGGGCCGGGTCGACGTGCCCGACGGTGGTCGACGGGGTGGCGAGCAGGCCGGGCGGTGGTGTGCCGCACAGCTGGCGGCCGAGTTCGCGGATGCGTTCGGCGTACATGGCCGACGCCGGGCGGGCCTGCAACTCGTCCCAGCCCTGATCGGATTCGGTCCAGCGGCGTTCGGCGACGGCGCGCAGCAGGTCCGCCCACGGTCCCGGGTGCGGGGGCTGCAGCGGGCCGAGGGCGTCGGTCAGGGCGGGCCGGTCGGCGTGGGCGAACACGGCCAGCGCGTCGAGGACCCGCTCCTCGAGCATGGGGGTGCCGGTGCCGCGGAACAGCACGCTGAGTGCGTCGGCGAGCTGGGCGGGGGAGGCGATCGGGGCCGGCATCGGCGCCGGCGGGGAGACGCTGAGCGGGACCTGGACCGGTTCCTCCTCGGCGTCGGTGCCGAGGGCGGCGAGGGCCTGCCGGCGCAGGTCGCCGTCGAGCGGTGTGGCGGCCCCGGCCAGGGCTTCCCGGCCGGCGTCACCGTAGGCGGGCAGATGCCGGATGGCGATCTTCAGGGTCCGTTCCTGAAGATCCGCCGCCTCACTGGCGAGTCCGGCGAGCAGGGCGTCGAAGAGAGCCGGTTCATTGGTACGGGTGAGCGTGTCCCCGATCCAGTCGAGGTGCTCACGGACCAGTTTCTTGTCCTTGCGGGGCAGCACCGCGTACGACGCCTCGACGATGGCGTCCATCTCCAGCCGGCCGGCCGCGTCCAGGCTCTGCAGGGCGTGCAGGGCCTGGTCGGCGATGGCCAGGTGCGGGCTGGACAGCAGGTCGAGGTATTCGTCGCGGTGTGCCGCGTACTCGTCGAGGGTGGGGTCGAGGTGGCGCAGCAGTTCGACGAAGGGCCGCATGGCGCCGGGCCGGTCGTCCGAGCGCAGCCGCAACAGGCAGCCGTCGAGCATGGCCTGCCGGTCGTAGAGGCCGTCGGCGCTGAGCTGGGCCAGTGCGGGCGGCCAGTCGTCGCCGAGGTCGGTGCCGATCCGCGGGATGGTGAAGACGTGCTGCAGGAACAGCGGGGTACGCGGTGTCCGCAGCGCCTCCGCGAGGGGACGCCCGGATTCGCGGATGTTCTGGATCCAGCCGCGGACCACCGCCTCGCTCGACGGCGGCGGCAGTTCGGCGGCTTCCAGCAGCAGGTTGACGACCGGCCAGAGCCGGACGTTCTGCGGCGGGCGCAGGCGGTCGGCCAGGGCGGTCGCGACCGCGGGCAGCTCCGCGCGGCCGGGCGAACGCAGCAGGCGCACGATCGCGTCGACCGCCTCGGCGGGCAGCCGCCGGCGGAACCGGTCGGCTTTCAGCCAGGAGACGATCTCCGGGGCGCGGGGCAGGCAGGCGACCCCGGCGACGCAGAGCGCGGCCTCGCGTCGAGCTTCGGAGAGCTCGAACGCGTGGGCCTCGGCCTGCTGCCGGGTCTGGGCGTCGTGTGGCGTCTCGCCGGGGCGGGCGTCGAGGCTGGGGCGGGGTAGCCAGGTCAGTGTGAAGTCGGTCAGCGGGCCGGTGAACGCGCGCCGCTCCTCATCGCCGGCGGCCAGCAGCGCGCCGGTGACCCGCTCGATGTCGCCGGCCTCGATCCAGGCGGTCAGCTCGTCGAAACTGGTCAGGGCTGAACTTCCGTTTCTGAGTTCAATGATTTTTCTGACTGTATCGTCCGGTGCTCGCCGAATTCCGGGGTTTCCGGTTTCCGGTCCGACGGCTTTCCCCAGGACCCGTCCTGAAGATATAGGAATCGTCCAGGTCCTGGTCAGGGTCTTGCCGGGAAGGAATCCGGGGGCCTTGTCCGTACGTCCACCAGAGCGTGACAGCGAACGCGGAGGTAGGCATGCGTGAGGCGGCGACGGCGGCACGGGAGATCTATCCGGCGGTCGACCGGGTCCTGCGGGAGGCCGGCGGCGGGCGGATGGCCGGGGTGCGTCTCGCGTACGAGTTCGGCCGGCGGGTGCTGCTCGTCCAGTTCGTCCGGGGCAGCTGGTTGTGCACGGCGACCGTGGATGCGGCGACCGGTGAGGTGACCGACATCCTCGACGACGGTCTGCGGGTTCCGGACGGCGGCACGGCCGCGATGGACCGGGCGGCGACGGCGGTGACGCTGCCGTACGGTCCGGTCGGCGACGTACGGGCCGCGGTCGACGACGTCGGTGTGGCGTACGGGGCGACCGGTTCCGGGGTGGGTGTGGTGCGCCTGCGTCAGGGCCGGCGGTGGGTGCTGACGGTGGAGGAGCACCACGTCACCGGGCTGGGATCGACCCGGCAGGTGGCGCCGGTCCCGGGCGGGGTGGTCGGCACCACCCGGGACGGGCGGGCGTTCCGCCTGGACACCGGCGGGCGGCTGTGCTGGGAGACGCGGCTGCCGGCGACGGCCGCGACGGTCGGCGCCGACACCCGGGGACTGCGGGTGCTGCTGGCCACGACCGCCGGGGCGATGGAGCTGGACGCCCGGGACGGGACGATTCTCGGGCTGGCCGGCGGTCCGGTCCGCGCGGCCGCGTACCTGCCGGGTGGTGACCGGATCCTGGCCGGGCACGGCGGTGACCTGACCGTGCTCGACGACGGCGGGGAGGTCCGCTGGCGGTGGGTGCAGGGCGAGGTGCCCGCGCGGGTGTGGGCGCAGACCGGCCGGGTGTACCTGGCCGGCGAGGGCGGGCTCAAGGAGATCGTCGTGGGCGAGGGGGTGGTGGCCCGCTGGTCGGCCCCGGGCACCGGCGGCGTGGACGACGCGGTGGTGGCGGCCGGGCGGGTGCTCACCTGTTCCGGCGGGGACCGGATGGACCTGCACGACTACGGGACCGGCGGCTATCACGGGACCGTCGGTGCGGCCGGCGCTGGGCCGTCGGCGCTGACCGTGGTGACCGCGGACCGCAAGCCGTGGCTGCTCACCGGTCACCGGGACGGGACGGTGTCGGCCCGGCCGGTCCGCTGAGGTCTCCCCGCGCCGGGGAGCCGGTGTCGCGCCGCGGCCGGGAGCGGGCGGGTGATCGCGTTTCTGGGGGCCACGGGACTCCCGTCGTCGCGTACCCCTAGAGGTGTCGGGGAACGCAGAGCCGGAAGCCGATTCCGCGCCTGTTCTCGATCCAGGCGGGGTCACCCAGCTTGCGGCGCAGGGTGGCGATGTGGAAGTCGAGGGTCTTGCCGCGGCCGAAGAAGTTGGGTTCCCAGACGGTCTCCAGGATGCGGCGGCGGTCGACGACCGCGCCCGGATCGGCCGCCAGCAGGGCCAGGAGCTGGTACTCCTTGGGCGTCAGTGGCAGTGGGCTGCCGTGCAGGCTTGCCTGACGGGTACGTTCGTCGATGCTCAGCGGGCCGAGGCGGTTCTCGGTGGGCGGCTCGGCGGGCCGGGTGCGCCGGCCGATCGCCCGCATCCGGGCCACCAGTTCCCGGGTGCTGAACGGCTTGGCCATGTAGTCGTCGGCGCCGATCTCCAGGCCCAGCACCCGGTCGGTCTCGTCGCTGCGGGCCGTCAACATGATGATCGGGACGTCGCTGACCTGCCGCAACCTGCGGCAGACGTCGATGCCGTCGATGTCCGGCAGGCCCAGGTCGAGAAGGACGAAGTCACCGGTCGGCGCCTGCAGCGCGGCGGCGCCGGTGGCCACCCGGTGCGCGGTGATGCCGTAGCGGCTGAGTCCGTCGGCGAGCGGCTCGGCGATCGACTCGTCGTCCTCGACCAGTAGTACCCGCATCTGTTCCCTCTCGTCGTCCCGGTGGTGATACGTGTTCGAAGGTTCAACGGTTGAATCGGATCGGCCGTACCCATGTCCGTGATCCGTCGTCTGCTGCTCTCCTACCTGTCGCTGACCCTGGTGGTGCTGGTCGCGCTCGCTCTGCCGCTGGGCTACATGTACCAGCGCGGCGAGCAGCAGCACGCCCTGTCGCAGCTGGAACACGACGCGGAGACCCTCGCCGCGTTCATCGACACCCCGGAGTGGCTGCGCGACGAGCAGCAGATCCAGACGATGATCGCCGACGCCGAGCGGCGCTGGAACGCGCGGGTCGAACGGCTGAGCCCGCCGGGGGAGCCGGACCCGGACGGGGAGACGCCGGTGTACAGCCACATCGGCGACGACTGGCTGACCGTGATGGTGCCGATCCATCCGGGCAAACCGTCGCAGGGCTCGCTGCGGGTCCGGGTGTCCGGCGAGCCGCTGCGGGCGCGCATCCACCAGTTCCGGGCGGCGCTGGTGGCGGTGGCGGTGGCGGTGCTCGGGTGTGGCGCGCTGATCGCCACCGCGCTGGCCCGCTGGATCGGCCGCCCGGTCCGGGAACTGGAACGCGCGACCCGCAGCCTGGCCGACGGCGGTACGCCGGTGACCGCGTCGACGACGACCGGCCCGCCGGAGCTGCGCAGGCTGGCGGCGACGTTCAACACGACGGCGGCCCGGCTGCAGGAACTGATCGCGGCGCAGCGATCGTTCGTCGGGCACGCCTCGCACCAGCTGAAGACGCCGCTGACCGCGCTGGTGCTGCGCCTGGAGAACCTCGAGGACGACGTGGCCGCGCCGGGGCGGCCGAACCTGCGGGCGGCGTTGCACGAGACCGGCCGGCTGTCGGCGATGGTGGACAACCTGCTGGCGATGACCCGTGGTGAGCTGCCGTTGCCGCCGGAGCCGGTGGCGCTCGGGCCGGTGGTCGCCGAGCGGATCGCGGTGTGGCGGCCGGTCGCCGGTCAGCGGTCGGTGACCCTGGTGGTGGACGGCCCGTTCGACGTGGCGGCGCGGGCGGTGCCGGGGGCGGTGGAGCAGATCCTGGACAACCTGCTGTCGAACGCGCTGAACGTGGCGCCGGCCGGCAGCACGGTGGCGGTGCGGTGGTTGGTCACGGCATCGACGGTGGAGATCCATGTGGTGGACGCCGGGCCGGGGCTGACCGAGGAGGAGCGCGGGCTGGCGGTGCAGGCGTTCTGGAGGGCGCCCGGTGCGCCGAAGGGCGGGACCGGGCTGGGGCTGGCGCTGGTCGGCAAGCTGGCGGCGTCGAGCGGCGGAGAGGTCCGGTTGGAGGCGGCGCGGGACGGGGGACTGGACGCGGTTGTGACCTTGCCGACCGACGGTGCCCTTTTCTTGAATGATTCCAGAAAAGAGCTAGTGTTCGGGACATGACCATCACGACCGCGGCCACCCACGCCGCCACCGCGACCCCCGCCCAGGCCGACCGTCTGCAGCGCGTGCTCGTCGACCTCGTCGCCCTGCACCTGCACGGCAAGCAGGCACACTGGAACATCGTCGGACCCGGGTTCCGCGACCTGCACCTGCAGCTCGACGAACTGGTCGACATCGCCCGGGAGGCCGGCGACACCATCGCCGAACGGATGCGCGCCCTCGACGTGGTCCCGGACGGCCGGCCGCAGACGGTGGCGGCGCAGACCGTGCTGACCCCGCTCGACCCCGGCACCATCGCCACCGGCGACGCGATCGTCGCGGTCACCGGCCTGGTCCGGCAGGCCGTCGGTACGATCCGCGAGGTCCACGACGACGTCGACGCCGAGGACCCGACCACCGCCGACATCCTGCACACCGTCATCCACGACCTGGAGAAGCAGGCGTGGATGCTCTCCGCGCACCTCGGCTGACGCGAGGGACCCTCGGCAGTGGGTGACAGGAAGTGGCACCTTCGTCGGGGAGGATCGGGGCATGCCGAAGACCTCCGCACGCCTGCTGGCCCTGCTGTCGCTGCTGCAGACGCGGCGGGACTGGCCCGGCGGGCTGCTCGCCGAACGGCTCGACATCAGCCTGCGGACCGTCCGGCGTGACGTCGACCGGCTGAGGGAGCTCGGCTATCCGATCTCCGCGGTCAAGGGTCCGGACGGCGGCTACCGGCTGCGGCCCGGCACCGAGCTGCCGCCGCTGCTCTTCGACGACGAGCAGGCCGTCGCGGTGACCGTGGCACTGCAGATCGCCGCCACCACCGTCGGCAGCGGGCTGGCCGAACCGGCGCAGCGGGCGCTCGGCACCATCCGGCAGGTGATGCCGGCCCGGCTGCGGCACCGGGTCAACGCGGTGAGCGTCACCGCCGTCGACCGCCCGGCGACCCGGCCGGCCCCGCCGGTCGACGGTGACGTGCTGCTGGCGCTCAGCACGGCGGTGCAGGCCCGGGAGGTGCTGCGGTTCGACTACGGCACGGAGGACCTGAGCCGCCCGCCGCGCCGGGTCGAGCCGCACCACGTCGTCACCTGGTCCGGCCGCTGGTACCTGATCGCCTTCGACCTGGACCAGCGGGAGTGGCGGACGTACCGGGTGGACCGGATCGTCCTGCGCACCCCGAACGGCCCCCGGTTCACCCCGCGGGAGCTGCCCGGCGGGGACGTCGCGACGTACGTGACCAGCGTGTTCCGCGGCTCCACGGACGGCTCCGGGAACTGGCCGTGCCAGGGCACCGTCATCCTCGGCGCCCCGGCCGCCACCATCGCCCGGTACACCCGGGAGGGCCTGGTCGAGGAGCACGGCGACGGCCGCTGCCGGCTGACCGTCGGCTCCTGGTCGTGGCCGAGTCTCGCCGCGGCGATCGCCCGGTACGACGCCGACATCGAGGTGGTCGGGCCACCCGAGCTGACGGCCGCGTTCGCCCACCTGGCCCGGCGGTTCGCCAGGATCAGCGACTAGGGTCGACCATGGTCATCCCGGCGACGGTGGCCCGGTCGAAGCCGGGGAGCAGCGCCGCCGCCTCGGCCAGGCCGACGGTCCGTTCGATCAGCCGCTGCGGCTCGAGCCGCCCCTGCCCGATCAGCGCCAGCATCTCCGGGTAGTCGGCGGCGGCCATGCCGTGGCTGCCCAGCACGTCGAGCTCCCAGCCGATCACCCGGTCCATCGGCACCCGCGGATGGCCGCCGACCGGGGGCAGCAGCCCGACCTGGACGTGCCGTCCCCGGCGTCGCAGGCTGTGGATCGCGGCGGCGCAGGTCTGCTCGCTGCCGACCGCGTCGACCGACACGTGACCGCCGCCGCCGGTGAGTTCGGGGATCGCGGCGACGTCACCGGCGAGCAGGGTGTGTTCGGCGCCGACCGCGGACGCCGCGGCCAGCGCCTCCGGGTGCCGGTCCACCGCGATCACCCGGGCGCCCAGCGCGTACCCGATCATGACCGCGCTGAGACCCACCCCGCCCGCGCCGATGACCGTGACCCACTCGCCGGGCCGGACGCGGGCACGTCCGGCCAGCGCCCGGTACGCCGTGGCGAACCGGCAGCCCAGCGCGGCGGCGGTGGCGAAGTCGACGCTCTGCGGCAGGGCCACCAGGTTGGTGTCCGCCGCGTGCAGGGCCACCCGTTCGGCGAACGAACCCCAGTGCGTGAACCCGGGCTGCTGCTGGTCCGGGCACACCTGCGCCTGGCCGCCGCGGCACCACTCGCACCGCCCGCACGCGCAGACGAACGGGACCGTCACCCGGTCGCCGACCGACCAGCGGCGGACCTGCGGGCCGACCGCGGCCACCACCCCGGCCAGCTCGTGCCCCGGCACGTGCGGGAGGGCGACCTCCTCGTGCCCGGCCCAGGCGTGCCAGTCGCTGCGGCAGAGCCCGGAGGCCATCACCCGGAGAACCACCCCACCGGGCGGGGCGACCGGATCGGCGACCTCACGGACCTCGGGCTGGGAACGGACGGCATCGAACACCACGGCGCGCATCCGCCCATCCTGGCAGTGGTCACCGCCAGGGCTGGACCGGGGAGGACCCGTACAGTTGCCGGCTCTGCGGCGGGATCGGCACGGCCCGGCGCCGGGGTTGCCGGCGGTACATCCGGTTGCGTTCCAGGGCGATCCAGTCGCGGCCCTCGACCGCGATGGCCTCCAGTACGCGGACCGCGCTGGAGATGCCGGAACTGTCCTTCGCGAGCCGTACCAGGTCGTCCGGGTCCTCCCGGAGCAGGTCCACGGTGCCGGTGTCGAAGTGGTCCACCAGCACCGGGATCTTCTGCCGGTCGACCAGGTTCAGCATCAGGGCCTCCCGGCGGACCACCTTGTCGGTGCGGGTCGCCGCGTACGCCTCGTCGTCACTGAGCACCCGGGGCCGCCCGTCGTCGAACCGGACACCGACCTCCTTCACGTCCGCGGACACGATGGCCTCGTACCGGAAATTGTTGCGCCGTTCGCCGACGAACTTGCCGGAGGCGAACTCGAGACGCGCCTCCACCTTGCGGACGCCGCCCTCGGTGAGCAGGAACAGCAGCACCGTGTACGCCGAATGCCGGAACGGCCCGCCGACGAACCGGGCCCGGGCGCTTCCCGGCGCGGCCTCCGTCAGGGCCACGTTGGTGACGACGTCGTGGCTGGTCAGGCGGCAGTCCGACATCACGGATCGCTTGAAGTAGGCGAGGTCCAGGGCCAGCCAGCGGCCCATCTCGACGTCGGTCGGAC
Source organism: Actinoplanes sp. NBRC 101535 (assembly GCF_030269225.1). NCBI lineage: Bacteria > Bacillati > Actinomycetota > Actinomycetes > Micromonosporales > Micromonosporaceae > Actinoplanes > Actinoplanes sp. NBRC 101535. The sequence goes on from NZ_BSSY01000007.1 coordinate 186,612, forward strand.
GGTCGGCGAGGTGCGCCACGCGACGCTGGTGCGCGACCTTCTCGGCCGCCCAGCGCACCTGATATTCGGCGGTGTCCAGCTCGATCCGGCGGCGCTCGCCGTACAGCACCATGACACCGGTGCGGCCGACCCGGATCGCGGCATACAGCAGGCCGACGGTCAGCAGCAGCGCGAAGAACCGGAAGTTCAGCAGCGTGACGGTGGCGATCACCGCGGCGCCGGCCAGGGCGGCCAGGCCACCGAGGTAGCGCGGCGAGGTGAGCGGCGCGGGCCGGTGATCACGCCGGAACCCGGCGAGGCCGTGCGCCCGCCAGCGCCGGACGATGTCGTCGGCGTGGTGGTCGACCAGCCAGGCGATGGCGGTGGCCGGGGTGCCGGAGCGCGCGTACAGGTCGACGAGATCCCCGTGCAGGCAGGCCCGCAGTCCCCAGGTCTCCTGCCAGTACGCGTCCCGGGTCTGGTCGGCGGGCTGCCGGGACGAGAACGCGGCCTGGATCATGGCGGTGACCGCGTCGGAGAACCCGTCCTGCGGTGCCATGGTGCCCGGCTGTGCGATCGCGGCCCGTTCACCGCGGGTCAGTTCGGCCTCCTTGGCGGACTGGCGGCTCTTGCGGTACGCGTACTCGACCAGCTGCCGCCCCGAATACCAGCCACCCGCGCCGAGCAGGGCCAGGACCAGCAGTGTCACCGGGACACTCGCCGTGCTCAGCGCGCCGAGCAGCGTCCACAGGGCGAGGAGCACGATCGCGGCGGCCCCGGCGACCGGACGCCAGGCGGTGCCCGGCGGGGTGGCCAGTGGCACCTTGCGGACCGGGGGAGCCGGGTCGGGTTCGAAGAACTTGGGCACCCGGGTACGCCGCTCGCCCGTCATCCGTTCGACCCGGACGTGCTCGTCGCCGCGCTGTTCGACACCGTCGCGCAGCAGGTGCGCGAGGAACTGGTCGAGGTGGTTCTCGATCTCCAGCCGGTCGTCGGCGGGCAGCTGGGCGTGGGCGTGCAGGGCCTGCGCGTACGCGTCGGGGCTGCCCCGCCCGTCCGGGCCGACGTCGAGCACCGCGTCGACGAAACACTGGATCACCCCGACCGACCGCCACCACCGTCCGCTGGGATGGTCACCGGCCATCGACAGCGCGTGCTCCAGCGCGGCGAAGTCCTCGTCGTCGAGGTCGCTGGGCCGGCGTCCGCTGAGCACGGCCAGCGCCCAGTGGTAGGCGACCTCGGCCGAGCTCAGCCCACCTTCCAGGACGGCCGCCCGGATCCGTTGCCGGGCCAGGCCGGGCAGCCCGCCGTGCAGGTAGTTGACCGCCACCCGGAACTGCTCCTGCGGCTCCGGCCCGGCCTGGTAGATGTGCGCGTCGCCGTGCAGCACCCCGATCTGCGTGTCGACGTACGCGTTCCCGTCGTTGACGAACACCTGCTCGCTCACGCGGCACCGCCGCCCGCCGCCGCCAGGATCGCCGCGACCGCCGTGCCGATCCCGGCCACGTCCCCGACCAGGCCGTTCAGCCGGCGTAACGCGGTGCGGACCTGCCCGTCGGCGGTCGCCGTCCGGGCCGTCTCCAGGTCCTGTTCGGCGGCGGTCAGCGTCTCCGTGTCGATGTCGCCGCGTTGGTGCGCGGCGGTGAGCAGGGCGGGCAGGTCACCGAGTGCGGGGGCGGCGCCCTGGTGCAGGCCGCCGCTGAGGTGGCCGATCTGGGTGCCGACCCGGGCGTTGCCGGAGTTGGTGAAGACGCTCTGGTGATATGTGGACATCGTCATTCCCGTCGTGGTCACGGCATGGTCGGAACAGACCACGGAACAGGCTTACGGCCGTACCCCGTTCAGGGAAGCCGACGAGAACACGAAAGACTCGTGTGAGGGCCGCTGATCTGTGCCGATGCGGACTGGCCGGAATGCGACAGCACCCGTCCGGCGTCAGCCGCAAGGACACCCGCCGGGCGCCGATCGGCCACACCCGGCGACCGGCGTCGATGCCGTACCGTGCCGGACGTGGCGCCGAACCCGCACCTGGTCGGCGGGCTGCAGGGCCTCGCCCTTCGCGCCGGCCCGGTCAGCACCACGACGGACCGGGCCGACGCGACGTTCCGCCGCGCTTCCTGACGGCTTTCTCCGGGGTACGGGGAAAGCCCGGTCCCGTCGTCAGCCGGGCAACGCCAGCGCGCCGGACCGGACGGCGGCCACCACGCCACCGTCGACGAGCAGGTCGGTGCCGGTCACGAAGGTGGACTCCGGGCCGAGGAGGAAGGCGGCCGCGGCCGCGATGTCGCCGGCGGTGCCCAGCCGGCCGGTGCCCGAGGCGTCGATCATGGCGCGCATCGAGGCGCCGCTCGCCCCGGCGAGTTCCTCCTGGCCCATCGGGGTGGCGATGACGCCGGGGCTGATGCTGTTGACGCGGGCACCCCGGGCACCCCAGGTCAGGCTCGCCGCGTGGACCCGGACCTGGTTGGCGCGTTTGGCCACGCCGTACGCGGTGGCCGCGTCCGGGATGGCGTCCGCCTGGAGGTGGGGGAGGGCCAGCAGTTCGGCGGCGGGGGTGGTGGCCAGGACGGACTCCATCTCGGCGGGCAGCCGCCCGGCCGTCAGGGCGCCGGCCATGCTGGCGATCACCACACCGGCGCCGCCCGGGGCCACCACCCGGCCGAACTCCTCCAGCACCAGGGCCACGCCGAGCAGGTCGACCCGCAGGACCGCGTCGGCCGGCGCCTGCACCGGGGACAGGCCGGCGGTGTGCGCGACCTGGGTGACCGGTCCCAGCCCGGCGGCGGTCCCGGCCAGCGCGGACACCGACGCGTGGTCGGCGACGTCGACCCGGGCGGTCGTCACCGTGTAGCCCTCGCCGCGCAGCGTGCCGGCGACCCGTTCCAGGGTGCCGGTGTCGAAGTCGGCGAGCAGCAGGTGATGCCCGGTTCCCTGCCGTCGGGCGATCGCCTCGCCCATGCCACCCACCCCGATGACCACCACGACTGACATGTGTTCCCACTTTCGTTCGGTTGTCCGGGCAATGTACGAGACTTTTTGTCTCGATAAAAGGCCGGGCGGGGTTGATAGCGTTTCGGCATGGTGGAGGTTCGGCGTGGACGCGCCCGCAGCGAGGCCACCCGCCGGGCGATCCTGGACGCCACCCGGGACGAGCTGACCCTCCACGGGTACGACAAGTTGTCCATCGACCGGATCGCCGCCGCGGCCGGAGCCGGCAAACAGACCGTGTACCGGTGGTACCCGTCGAAGGTCGCCCTGGTCGCCGACTGCCTCCTCGCCGACCGGGTGTTCGACGGCGTCGCGCCGATCGCCGACACCGGCGACCTGGACCACGACCTGCGGGTGTGGCTGGGCGCCTTCGCGGCCCAGTTCGACCGCCCGGACACCGCCGCGTTCATCCGCGCCGCCACGGCCGCGGCGGCGGAGAGCGACGAGGTGGCGGTCCGCTTCTACGAACAGAGCACCGCGGCCGCGGAGGCAGCCCTCGCCGACCGGCTGCGCGCGGGCGAACAAGCCGGCCAGTTGAGGCCCGGGGCGGCGGCGGCTACCGCGCAGTCCCTGATCGGCGCCATGCTCTACCGACTGCTGACCCGCCAGCCGGTCACCGCGGCCTTCGCCGGGCGGCTCGTCGACGCACTGCCGGTCCTCGGTCGCTGAGGACGGCACTGCCCGGTGGTTGCGGCCAGTGCCATCCGGTGGTTGTGGCTAGATATGTTTCGTGGTCAGGGTGCGAAGCCCATCCGCGTGGTGATTTCGGGCGTGCTGGACGCCCCAATTCACCACACCCGTGGTGGTGTGGTGATTTCGGGCGTGCTGGACGCCCCAATTCACCACACCCGTGGTGGTGTGGTGATTTCGGGCGTGCTGGACGCCCCAATTCACCACACCCGTGGTGGTGTGGTGATTACGGGCGCGCTGGACGCCCGAAATCACCACGCTGTTGTGGGTGTGGTGAATTCGGGCGCGCTGGACGCCCGAAATCACCACAGAGGCAGACCCTGACTGCGAGGTGTCTAGTGCCATCCGGTGGTTGAGGACGGCACGCCCGCCACGTCCGACAGCCACCTGCGACGGCTCGGGGTCGTCAGCCGTCGTTCACGGTCGCTTTCGGTTGGTGGGTGGACCGTGGGTGGCGGCTGGGTTGGTCGAGCCGTTGTTCGTGGTTGTTCAGGGGGCGAAGTCCAGCCCTCGGCGACGGCTCGGGGTCGTCAGCCGTCCCTGAGGGTTGTTCTCGATCGGCGAACGGACCGTAGGTGACGGCTGGCGATCCTGAGCCGTAGGAGAGGGCTGTTCGGCGGGCGAGGGACAGCCCTGGGCGACGGCTCAGGGGTGTCGGCCGTCGGTCAGGGTTGCTTCTGACCTTCGGATGAGCCGTGGATGACGGCTCGAGAATGTTCGGCCGTCGTCTACGGTTCGGTCGCCGTTCGTCGTCTGGCCGTCTTCTGGTGGAAGCGGACGCGAGCCGGTGGGGAGCGGGCGCGGGGCGGGCCGGTGGGGAGCGGGTGCGGGGCGGGGCGGCGAGAAGTGCGGGCGCGGGGCGGGGCGGGGCGGCGAGGAGAGCGGGTGCGGGTGCGGGGCGGGGAGAAGAGCGGGTGCGGGTGCGGGGCGGGGAGAAGAGCGGGTGCGGGGCGGGGCGGAGGGCGGGCACGGGCGGGGATGTTGTGGACTGTGCTCAGCGCGTACCCGGAGAAGGATCTTTGATCGAGGGTGGCGAATCAGTAATGTTTCCTTGCGGCGGGCCGTTTCCCCCACGCGGCTCGCGTGAGGAGGTTCCGTGTCTCATCCCCGCAGGTTGTGGCTGATCCTGGTGGCACTGGCCGGGCTGGTGCTGTCGCTCGGGACGGTGCCCCGGGCGGCCGAAGCGGCAGCCGCCGGCACGTTCCGGAACCCGGTGGGCACCAAGCCGGATCCGTTCATGACCTATTTCAACGGTAACTACTACCTGACGATGACCGAGGGCGACTCGATCAGGATCCGGAAGTCGCCGAGCGTCGCGGGCCTGCTGCGAGCATCGGCGATCACGGTGTGGACGGACACCGACGCCGGGCGCAACAAGAACGTCTGGGCGCCGGAGTTCCACCGCTTCAACGGGCGCTGGTACATGTATTACACCGCCGACAACGGGATCGACGACAATCACCGGTTGTACGTGCTGGAGTCCGACGGCGACGATCCGGCGGGGAGCTACCACTTCCGGGGGCAGCTGCTGCCGCCGAACCACGACAAGTTCGCCATCGACGCGTCGATCCTGCAGCAGAACGGCCGGATGTACGTCGCGTTCGCCGGGATCAACCAGTGGCAGCACAACGGCATCATGATCGCGCCGTTGTCCGATCCGTGGACGGTCTCCGGGAACGCGGTGCCGATCAACGCGGCCGGCGGGTGCTCGACGATCCGGGAGGCGCCCGAGTTCCTGCAGCGGAACGGGACGACCTACATGGTGTACTCGACGTGTGACACCGGGCTGCCGGACTACCAGCTGTGGCAGCTGAGCATCCCGTCCACCGCCGACCCGCTGGTCGCGGCGAGCTGGACACAGCGCAGCGGCGCGATCTTCAGCCGCAACGACGCCGCCGGGGTGTACGGGCCGGGGCACAACGGCTTCTTCACCAGCCCGGACGGCACCGAGACGTGGATGGTGTACGGGGCCAAGGCGACGAGTGTCACGACGTACACCAACCGGGTGAGCCGGATCCAGCGGATCGGCTGGAACGCCGACGGCAGTCCCAGCCTGGGCCGGCCCCTGGCCGTCGGCGCCACCCAGGACCTGCCGTCCGGCGACCCCGGACCGTCCACCGCGTGGATCAACGACGACGGCCGGACCAGCGGGAACGGATCGCTCGCGCTGACCGGTTCGTGGAGTTCCGGCACCGGCTGCGGGGTGCAGTGCTTCTGGGGCGACGACCACTGGAGCGCGGCGACCGGGGCGACTGCCACCCTCACGTTCACCGGTACCCAGCTCGGCCTGCTCTCGGTCCGCGACACCGGCAACGGCATCGCGGCGATCAGCGTCGACGGCGGCGCCGAGACGAGCGTCGACTTCTACGGCGCGATCCGGGTCGGCGAGGCCCTCACCTATCTGACGCCGAAACTGGCGTACGGCACGCACACCGTCCGGGTCCGTGTCACCGGTACGAAGAGCAGCGCGTCGGCCGGCACGGTGGTCAGCCTGGACCGCGCCGAGATCTGGACCAACTGAGCTCCGGGGTCGCCGGGCCGCTCGTCAGGGCAGCCCGGCAGCCCCGGATACTCGTCCGATGCGTCCTTCGATGCGTCCTTCGATGCGTCCGGATCGGGGACCGCGGCGACGCGCGGCGTGCCGTCTCGCACCTGTGGGAGGAGCTGTTCCACCAGGGCGGCATCTACGAGGCGACGCCCGGAGCGGCCCGGTTCGTCGCCGCGGCGCCGGCTGATCCGCGGGTCATCGCCCAGCCCTGCCCCACGCGCGAGTTCGGTGACGGTCCGCTCCGGGCGGCTCTGCTGCTCCGGCTGTCCGGTCTCGGCTACGCGATGGGCGTCGAGTGGCAGGACATGATCGGTCACGTTCCCGGCATCGAGTCCGTCGGCGGTCCGCTCCGTCCGATGCGGCCCGAGCTGTACGCCGCCCATCCCGCCCGTATTCACCACACCGCCACGGGTGTGGTGATTTGGGGCGTGCAGCGCGCCCGTATTCACCACACCGCCACGGGTGTGGTGAATACGGGTGTCCAGGGCGCCCGTCATCACCACACGCATGGGCTTCGCACCCTGACCACGAAACGTGTTTGGCGCTGCGACCGCACCCGCCGCGTCTACTGTGGCGACGGTCGATATCCTCGGTCGCCGCCGGACGGGCCGGCGGGACGGGGGCTGTGCATGAACGCGGAGGACGTCGTCCGGAAACGGCGCCGGGACTACTGGATTCCGGCGGCGCGGTTGCTAGCCCTGCTGCTGGTTCCGGTGGTGATCCTGGGGGTGGGGCTGGCCGAGATGCGGCGCGACACCGGCCCCACGTTCGACGAGATGATCGAGGCGGCCGGGCTGGCGGGCAAGGCGACACTCACCATCGGAGTGTTGTCCGACGTGCCGGGCGTCAGCGAGTACGACAAGACGACCGGGCTGTACTCCGGGTTCGACATCGACGTCGCGTACATGATCGCGGTGGGCCTGGGTTATCAGCGGTCCGAGGTGCGTTTCATGCCGATCGAGAGCAAGGAACGGGTCCGGATGCAGGCCCGTGACGGCGACGACCTGGTGCCGGTCGACCTGGTGATCGCCGGCCTCTCGAACAGCGGGGACCGGGGCAAGAACACCGGGCTGACCATCCCGTACCTGAAGACCACGGTGACGCTGGTGACCCGGTCCGGCCGCCCCGCGGTGCGTTCCCTGCACGAACTGCCGAAGGGACAGATCTGCCTGACCGGCGTCTCGACGCTGGCCGCGCGGATGAACATCCCGGTGACCGTCCGGCCGACCTGGACCGCATGCGTCGAGGGTGTGCTGAAGGGCGACTTCGCCGGGACACTCGGCGACGCGGCGCTGCTGGCCGGGTTCGTCGCCCGGCACCACGACGGGCTGATGGCCCACGACGTCGGAGTGGACACGCCCGAGGAATGGGTGGTCAACACCGGGGAGAACACCGCCCTGCGCCAGCTCGTGGAGTCGGTGTTGCAGAGCTCGTGGGCGGACGACCACGACACCCGGTGGGAGGAGGCGTACGCCCGGCACTTCCTGCCGTCGGACAGGTGGATGTCCGGCCAGCAGGTCGCCGTGTCGGCGCAGCCGAAGGATGAGGCTGAGGGGTTCCGGATCGGGGAGCTCCGTGAGTGAGCGCCGCCGTGCGACGCAGGGGGCGCTCGCGCTGCTCCCGGTGTTTCCGCTGGCCCTGCTCGTCGGCCGGGTGTGGCTGATGGGCAACGGCGATCCGCAGACGATGATCCTGCTGATCGCCAACCTCAGCCCGGCCGGCCTGATGGTGGTCCTGTTCGGATCACTGCTCTGGATGGTCCCGATCCTGCTGCTCACGGCTCGGCTGGCGGAGGGGTACCGGCGGATCAGCGACCCGTCCGGCGGGTGGCCGTTCGGCCTGAACCTGCGGGTGCCGCTCTGGCTGACCGGGGTGGCCGCGTGCGTCGCCGTGCTCACCTGGCAACTGCGGTACCTGCCGGCGCTCGGCGCGATCCTGGTGGTGATCGTGGCGCTCGGGTTCCGCGAGGCGTACCCGGGGAACCGGCTGTTGATCCTCGCCACCGGCGTCGGGCTGCCGGTGCTGGTGCTGGCCGCCGAGTACTACCTGATCTTCGTGGACGCGGTGGAGGCCGCCGTGCTGGACGGCCAGGCCGTCACCGGTCTGTTGCTGCTCCTGCCGCCGCTGCTGGCGGTGTTCCTGACCGGCCCGCTGCCGGCGTTCGCGGCCCGGCCGGCGATCCTGCTGCCCGCGCTGAGCGTGCTGATCCTGGTGCCGATGCTGATCACCACGTCGTACCTGCGGGCCCCGCTGCTGCCGCTGGTCGCGATCGAGGTGACCACCGAGGAGGGGCAGGAGCCGTTCCCGCCGGTGATCGTGGGCTACGTGATCACCGCCCAGGATCACGTGGTGACGGTGATGGACCGCGAGGGGGCGGTCGTCTTCGTCGGCAGCGACCGGATCGGCGGCCAGGTGCTGTGCCCGGCGTCCGGTGACGACGAGGAGCCGGCGGTCGCGTTCCTCGGCTGGCCGGCCGACCGTTCCCTGATCGACCAGCTTCTGCCGGAGGCGGACACCGTCGAGACGGACCGCCGCTGCCAGGGCCGGGTCCGGAGCACTGTCACGGACGCGGCGGGCGGGCCGTGATCGCGGTGTCATCCGGGTGGTGGGAGCGGGCGAGCCGGGTCGCCGTCCCGGCGCCGGCGCCGTCGTCCTCCTCGGTGTCGCCGCTCCAGGGCCCCGACCGTCGTCGATCGGCCCGCTGGTAGCCTGCTGCACATCCTTGGCAACAGCAAACCAAGGGCGTCGGATCGCTGACCGGGCGCCCGATGAAAGGTCCCGCCGATGAAGGCGTTCCGCCTCCTCGCCACCAGCGCCGCCGCGATCCTGCTCACCGCCGGATGCGGTGCCGGCTCCACCGCCGAGACCACATCGGGTACGCCCGCCGGCGGATACCCGCTGACGCTGACCAACTGCGGCGCCGAGGTCACCTTCGACAAGGCCCCGGAGCGGGTGGTGCTGCTCAAGAGCGCCGCCGTGCCGTACCTGCACTCGCTCGGCGTGCTGGACCGGGCCACCGCGCGGGCCGGGCTGTACCCGACGGAGTACTACGACGCCGCCACCCAGGCCGAGATCGACAAGATCCCGCTGCTGACCGACAAGACCGACACCAGCGGCCACCTGCAGATCTCCAAGGAGGTCGTGATCAGCCAGCAGCCCGACCTGGTGCTGGGCGAGGTCGACAACCTGTCCCGCGACACGCTGTCCGCGGTGGACATCCCGCTGCTCGAAGAGCCCACCATGTGCCCGGGCAACACGACGAAGCCCACTTTCGACGACATCTACTCGCAGATGCGTACCTATGGAAAGGTCTTCGGCAAGGACGCCGAGGCGGCCGTCAGTGCTCTCCAGGAGCGCGTGTCGAAGATCGGCAAGGTCGAGGGCGACCGCACGGCGGCGGTGCTCTACCCGACCGTCGGCGGCGGGGTCACCTACGCCTACGGTTCGGCGAGCATGGCCGAACCGCAGCTGGAGGCGGCCGGGTTCACCAACGTCTTCGCCGACAGCAAGGAGCGTGTCTTCGAGGTGACCCTCGAGGAGCTGCTCGGCCGCAACCCCGACGTGCTGATCCTGCTGTACGGCGACGGCGACCCCGCCGCGGTCCAGAAGGCGATCACCGACCTGCCCGGCGCCGACAAGCTCAAGGCCGTGAGCGGCGGCAACGTCCTGCCTCAGCTGTTCAACTTCACCGAGCCGCCGTCCCCGCTCTCCGTCGACGGCCTGCAGAGGATCGTCGAGCGGTTCAAGACCGCCGCGTGACCGCCGTGCGTCCCGGGGCGGGCGGCGACGCCCGCCCCGGACCGGTTCAGCCCGCCCGGACCTCCGCGGCGGCCGCGACCAGGTTCCGCAGCGCGGCCTCCACCTCCGGATAGCCGCGGGTCTTCAGCCCGCAGTCCGGGTTGACCCACAGCCGGCGGCCCGGCACGGCGGCGACCGCCCGGCGCAGCGCACCGGTCACCTCACCCCGCGACGGCACCCGCGGGGAGTGGATGTCCCAGACCCCGGGCCCGACGCCGCGGCGGTACCCGGCGGCGGCCAGATCGCCGAGCACCTCCATCCCGGAACGGGACGCCTCGAGGCTGGTGACGTCCGCGTCCAGGCCGTCGATCGCGCCGATGACCTCGCCGAACTCCGAGTAGCACAGGTGGGTGTGCACCTGGGTGCCGTCCGCCACCCCACTGGTGGCCAGCCGGAACGCGCCGACCGCCCAGTCCAGGTAGGCCTTCTGCGCGGACGCCCGCAGCGGCAGCAGTTCGCGCAGGGCCGGCTCGTCGACCTGCACCACCGTGATGCCGGCCGCCTCCAGATCGGCGCACTCGTCGCGCAGGGCCAGCGCCACCTGGTCGGCGGTCGCCGCCAGCGGCTGGTCGGTGCGCACGAACGACCAGGCGAGGATGGTGACCGGCCCGGTGAGCATGCCCTTGACCGGTTTGGCCGTCAGCGACTGGGCGTAGCTGGACCAGGCCACCGTCATCGGCGCCCGGCGCGCCACGTCACCGAAGATGATCGGCGGCCGGACGCACCGCGAGCCGTACGACTGCACCCACCCGTGGTCGGTCGCCGCGAACCCGTCGAGCTGCTCGCCGAAGTACTGGACCATGTCGTTGCGCTCGGGTTCGCCGTGCACGAGCACGTCCAGGCCGAGCTCCTCCTGCAGCCGGATGACGTGGGCGACCTCGGCACGCATCCGCTGGGCGTAGCCGTCGGCGTCGAGCGTCCCGGCACGCAGTGCGGCACGGGCGGCGCGCAGCTCGGCGGTCTGCGGGAACGAGCCGATCGTGGTGGTCGGCAGCGGCGGCAGCTGGAGACGTTCCTGCTGGGCCGCGGCCCGCGCCCGGTAATCGCCGCGCTGCCGGTCGGCGGGGGAGAGCGCGGCCAGGCGGGCGCGGACCTCGGTGCGGCGCCAGGTCTCGGGAGCGGGCGACAGGGGTACGGGCGCCGGCCCGGTCCCGTCCCGCAGCGCCGCGCCGAGCAGCACCACCTCGTCGACCTTCTGCCGTGCGAAGGCCAGTCGTTCGCGCAGTTCCGGCGCGAGCCGGGTCTCCGCGTCCAGGTCGGCCGGCACGTGCAGCAGCGAGCAGGAGGCGGCGACGGCGACGTGGTCGGCGAGCGCGGTCAGCGTGGTGCCGGTGGTGATCGCGGCCCGCAGGTCGGTGCGCCACACGTTGTGCCCGTCGACCAGCCCGGCGACGATGGTCTTGCCCGGCAGCGGTCCGGCGGCGGCGAGCCGGGACAGGTTGGCGGGTCCGGCGACGAAGTCGAGGCCGATCGCCTCGACCGGGGTGCGCAGCAGGGCCGGCAGGGCGTCGCCGAGGTCACCGAAGTAGGTGGCGACGAAGATCTTCGGCCGGTCGGTGAGGGCGCCGAGACGGGCGTACGCATCGTGCAGGGCGCTGATCTCGTCGATGGTGCGGTCGGCGACGTAGGCGGGTTCGTCGAGCTGCACCCAGGCGACCCCGGCGCCGGCGAGGGCGGACAGGATCCGCGCGTACGTGTCGACCAGGTCGCCGAGACGGGCGAACGGGTCGTCCCCCTTGGCCAGGAGCAGGAACGTGGCCGGCCCGACCAGCACCGGTCTCGTGGTGATGCCGTGCGACTGCGCTTCCGCGTACTCCGAGACGGGTTTGACCGGGTTGGCGGTGAAGACCGTGTCGGGGGAGATCTCCGGAACCAGGTAGTGGTAGTTGGTGGCGAACCACTTGGTGAGCTCGAGCGCCGGTTCGGCGTCGACGCCCCGCGCCATGGCGAAGTAGGTGTCCAGCTCGGACAGGCCGAGCCGCCGGAACCGTTCGGGGATCGCGCCGACGGCGACCGCGGTGTCCAGAACGTGGTCGTAGTAGGAGAACGTGTTGGACGGGATCGCGTCCAGCCGGGCGTCGCGCAGCGTCCGCCAGACCTCGGCGCGCAGCCCGGCGGCCGTGTCCTCCAGCGAGGCGGCGTCGATGGTGCCCGACCAGTAGGCCTCGACGGCCTTCTTCAACTCCCGGTTCGCGCCGATGCGCGGATAGCCGAGGACGGTGCTCTGACCGAATGCGGTGTGATCCACCGGTGTCTCCCTCCCTCGAAGCGGCCGGCGGGCACGCGAAAAGAGGGGGTTCACCCCTGGTCCTCCCGAGGGACCGCCGGCGGCGCCCACCGGTCGGCGGGCGCGGCGCCGGCAGGTCTTCGGACTCGTGGGCACGCGTGCTTCCTACCGGCCGTCGCTTCCCAGACCGTCGCCGGTCCAGTGCTTCATGACGACTTTCGTTCCCACTCACCGCTGCGGGGCAGTCCCGGTCTCCCACCGGGTTCCCTCTTACGACGCCCCGCCTGGCGGGTGGGGCGAACCGGCACCGCGGGTCACTCTACCCGGCCTCCGGCCCGGCTCAGCCGAAGGATTTCACCGCCGTCCAGTCGGTGGAGATGACGATCTCGTCGGAGATGCCGACGCTGGTCTCTCCCGGGTGGTAGAGGCGGATGTTGCCGTCCGCGCCGGCCGGCTTGAGCGAGGCGACGACCGCACCCGGCTTGCCGTGGCGGATCATCATGGTGCCGCTGGCCATGTTGCGGAACAGCAGGTCGGGAGTGCCGTCCAGGTCGACGTCGGCGATGTTGACCACCTTCCGGGCGGTCAGTGCCCAGGCGGTCCGACGGGATCCCTGACGCGCTGGGAGGCGGTCGAGGACATCGCCGTACTGCCGGACGACTTCGACGCGATCGCCATCGGTGTGGAGATGACCGTGCGGGGCGAGATCTCCTGACTTCGCCCGGGAGTAAAAGGGGCAGGGAAGACCGGGGGCGCGTCCTATAGTCGGCGGATGCAGCGGAAGCGAGTGACTCTGGCCGATGTCGCGGCCGCCGCCGGGGTGTCCAAGGCGGCCGTCTCCCGGGTGCTCAACGACGCGCCGGGCGTGTCGGCGCGGACCAAGGAGCACGTCCGGGCGGTGATCGCCCGGCTGGACTACCGGCCGGACTCGGTGGCCCGGGCCCTCGCGCACGGGCACGGCGACGTCATCGAGCTGGTGATCGTGGACGATCCGTCGGTCTTCGGGACCAGTCCGTACTACGGCCGGGTCACCGCCGGGATCCTCCAAGAGCTGGCCGGCAGCACCGCGCAGCTCAGGGTGCACGTGGTGGAGCGGGCTCAGGCGTCGGAGCTGATCGCCACGATCGCCGAGTCGGTGAGTCTCGGTGTGCTGCTCAGCAATGTGGAGCCGGAGCTGGCGGCGGCCTTCTACGAGCAGTGCGACCGGGTGGTGACGATGGGCCCGTCCGCTCCGGGGGTCCCGTTCGTGGACGTCGCCAACAGCGACGGTGCCGCCGCCGCGGTGCGGCATCTGCACGAGTCGGGGCGCCGCCGGATCGCGGCCCTGCACGGGCAGGAGGGCAATCCGTGTGCGGACGCCCGCCGGGACGGGTTCCGGCGGGCGGTGCGGGAGTTGGGGATTCCGGAGATCTCGCTGACCGGGAAGTTCCGGCGTGAGGTGGGTTATGAGCTGGCGACGCGGCTGGTCGCCGAGGAGCCCGGGGTGGACGCGATCTTCGCCGCCTGCGATCTGCTGGCGATCGGGGCGATGCAGGCGCTGGGTGACGCGGGGCGGCGGGTGCCGGCCGATGTGGCGGTGGTCGGGTTCGACGACAGTGTGATCGCCGAGTGTGCGACGCCGCCGATGTCATCGGTGCATCAGCCGGTGGAGATGATGGCCGCCGCGGCCACCCGGGCTCTGGTGCACCGGCAGGTCGCGCCGTTCTGGCGGTGTGTGTTCCCGGCGGACCTGCGGGTGCGGCAGAGTTCCAGGGCAGGGCTTTGAGGAACGGGCGGTATTGCCGGACACCGAGTGTCACGGATCGACACATGACCAACTCTTGATGCTATTGACTGAAGAAGTGGAGGTGATGGCGCGGATCACCACCGGCAGTCCGAGAACGATCAGCAGAGGCGCGGGCCACCACCGCGGGAACCAGTCCCCGTCCGACAGGTTGGTGAAGCCGACCGCCAGCATCGACAGCGGAAGGCTCAGCACCGCGATCACCGGCGGAAGGCAGCCGGGCCCGGCCGGCGGCCCGCCCCTCCACCACACCACCAGCTCCGAGGCCGCGGTGAGTGCGGCGTACACGAGGGCCGCGAAGAGCGGGATCGTGACGAGCCCGTACCACGACTCCGGCCATGCCGAACCGGGAATGCGCGCCCGGTCCACGGTGACCGGGGTGCCGTGCCAGAGTCCGACGTCGACGTCGTCGCCCGCGCTCAGGTGCAGGGACACCTCGATCGTCCGGCCGCCGGACAACGCGATCGTCGCCGAGTGCCCGGTGCCGCCGGTCTCGCGCCCGTCCTGCCCGGAGTGCGACGGCGAGCTGCTCGTCGCGGTCACCTCGCCGGCGACGTGCGTCAGGCAGGTGTCCGGGCAGGACCGGGCGTGCCCGATCGCCCCGGCCTGCCAGATCCAGTAGGTGAACAGTGTGCCGATCAGTGCCGCGACCGCGCTGTGCCGGATCGGTGCCCGCCGGGGAGATGCCATGTCGCCCAGTCGAGCCGCGCGACGTAAGAGTCACGTTCGGATCAGGTTACGGACCGATTCGGATCAGGACTACTTCGGCAGGACCGGGGCGGGGCCGTTGTCGACGAACGAGAACGTCGTCGCCAGGTTCGCGTCGCCCAGTTCCTCGGCGATCAGCCCGGTACGGGGGAAGTACTGCAGGAACGCGCCCTGGTTGTGGATGCCGTAGGTCGGCCGCCCGTTGTCCTTCGCGGTCTGCGCGACAAGCGTGAACAGCTGGCCGGCCCGCTTCGCGTCGCAGGTGGTGGCCACCGCGGTCAGTGGGTTGCTGCCGTTGTTGCGGATGCCGATGCAGGCCGCCTTCGGGCCGTCGCCGGCCTTCGCGGTCTTGATCTGGTACTTGTCGCCGACCGGGGAGAGGACGAAGAGCCCGTACGCGGGTTCGCCGTCGATCAGGTCGAGCCGGCCCTTGCCGTCGATGCCGACGATCGACTCGAACGACGGGAGCGGCTTGATGACGACCTGCCGTTTGCCGGTGAGGATCGGGTCGGCGGCGGCCGCGGCGGCCGGGTTCGCGGCCAGCGCGCCGAGGGCCAGGCCGGTGGCGGTCAGGGCGCCGAGGACTGCGGTCTTCTTCACGGTGGGCTCCCGGGGTGTGGTGGATGTCGTCTGTGGATCCCACAGTCGTCCTCCGGCGCGTACCCGGTGGCGTTCTGCCCGTTTCGCGGCACGAATGGTGGAGACATCGCGGCCCGGATCGATCTTGCTGTTACCCTGTTGCACATTATTTGCAATAGCGGGGTGGGGGAGTCCGGGTGGCCGGGGCCGTACGGCGATGGATGATTCTTGCCGAGATCATGCACCTGCCCGCCGTCCCGCGGCTGCTGGTGCTCACCCAGCTGGCCTTCAACGTCGGGTTCTACCTGGTGCTGCCGTTCCTGGCCGGGCACCTCGCCGAGGACCTCGGACTCGCCGCGGCCACCGTCGGGCTGGTGCTCGGGCTGCGTACCTTCAGCCAGCAGGGACTCTTCCTGATCGGTGGGGTGCTCGCCGACCGGTTCGGTGCCCGGCCGGTCGTGCTGACCGGCTGCGTCGTCCGCGTCGCCGGTTTCGTGGTGCTCGGCCTCGCCGGGAACCTTCCGCAGGTCCTCACCGGTGCAGTGCTGACCGGTGTCGCCGCCGCGCTCTTCTCGCCCGCGGTCGAATCGGCGCTGGCCCGCGAAGGCGGCCGCCTGGAAACGGCCGGCCGGGTCCGGCGTACCGACCTGTTCGCGATGTTCTCCGCCGCCGGGGAAGTGGGCGCGGTGACCGGTCCGCTGCTCGGCACCCTGCTGCTCGCCGCCGGATTCCGGAGCACCTGCCTGGCCGCCGCCGTGGTGTTCGTGGCCATCTGGTTCATGCACTGGCGCCTGCTGCCCGCCGAGCCGGGCGCGCACGCCGGCGAACCGGTCCGCGACGGGCTTCGGGAGGTGTTCGCCAACCGGCGGTTCCTGGCGCTGGCCGCGGCGGCGAGTGCCGGGCTGCTCGCGTACAACCAGCTCTACCTCGCGCTGCCCCTGGAACTGGCGAGGGTCGGCGCGACCTGGGCGCTCGGCTGGCTCTTCGCCGCCGCGTCGATCATGGTGATCGCCGGGCAGCCGGTGGCTCGCGCGGTGCGCGACCGGCTCGGGCCGCGGTGGGCGCCGGCGACCGGGTACACGCTGATCGCGGCGGCGTTCGCGGTGGTCGCGGCGGCCCGTCCGGGCACGGCCGCGGTCTGGCCCTCGGTCGCGCTGGTCGTCCTGCTCACCGCCGGCCAGATGATCACTTCTCCTCTGGTGCGCGACAGCGCCGCCCGCCTCGCCGGTGAACGGCGGCTGGGGGCGTACTTCGGTGTGCTCAGCGCCGCCGGGGGAATCGCGGTGCTGGTGGGCAGCGCGGTGACCGGCCGGCTGTTCGACACGGCCGCCGCGACCGGTCCGGGAACGGCGCTGCCCTGGCTGATCCTGGCCGTCGTCCCGTTGCTCAGTGCGGTGGCGCTGTCCCGGATGGCCGTCCGCGAGCCGGGCCTGACCCGCTGACGCCACGCAGCTGATGTGATTTCGGTAGCCGAGACCACGGAATCCCAGCGGGCGATGGAACAACACCGTGCTGTGGGTGGCGAACCGGCCTGGGAGTCGCCCCGCCACCCGGTCCGTCGGCTGCCACGCCAGCGGACGTGACCAGCGGAGTCGGACGTGGTCTGGCCGTCGCCCGCGGCACGGTGTTGATCAATCGCCTGCCGCCTGCCGCCTGCCGCCTGCCGCCCGCCGTTCGCCGACGACGGCCCGGAACCGTCAGCCGTCGGTGAGGGTCGTTTTCGGCTTCTGGACGGACCGTGGGTGACGGCCGGGTCGGCCGTGATGCCACTCAACTGATGTGACCATGGCGGCAGTCGGCGCAACGCCCCTGGTGCGAATCATGATCAACTTAATCTGAGGGGCGCTTCGCGGGCCTCGGCCGGCATGATCAGGGGTGAGTCGGGCTCTCGTGGTCGGTGTGGCCGGCCGGCTCCAGCTGGAACGTCGAGTGCTCCACGTCGAAATGCCCGGCCAGACACTCCTGCATGGTGTCCAGCAGCTGCGGGGCGTGGCCGTCCTGGAAGCAGGAGTCGTCGACGACCACGTGCGCCGTGAGCACCGGCAGCCCCGAGGTCACCGTGTGCACATGCAGATCGTGTACGCCGAGCACATGGTCCAGTTCGGTGATGTGCGCGCGGATCCGGTCCAGGTCGACCTCGGCCGGGGCGGCTTCGAGCAGTACGTTCGCGGCTTCCCGGAGCAGGCGCAGCGCGCGGGGCGCGATGATCAGGCCGATCAGGATCGAGACGATGGCGTCGGCGCGGGTGAAGCCGGTCAGCGCGATCACCGCCGCCGCGGCGAGGACGCCCACCGAGGTGGCGGTGTCGGTGGCGACCTCGAGGAACGCGCCGCGCATGTTGAGGCTGGCGTCGCGGGCACGGAACAGCAGCGCCATCGCGAGCAGGTTGCCGACCAGTCCGATGGCGCCGAACAGTGCCATCCCTCCCGGGTCGACGGCACCGGGTTCGACGATCCGCCGGATGCCCTCGACGAACACGTAGACGCCCATGCCGGCCAGGATCAGCCCGTTCACGGCGGCGGCGAGAATCTCGGCGCGGGCCCAGCCGAAGGTGCGCCGTCCGGCCGCGGGCCGGGCGGCCAGCAGGGTGGCGCCCAGGGCCAGGGCGACGCCGCCCGCGTCGGCGAGCACGTGCCCGGCGTCGGCGAGCAGGGCGAGACTGCCGGTGACCAGGGCGCCGACGACCTCGACGGCGAAGATGGCGACCGAGATTGCGAGGGCGCCGGCCAGCACGTTCCGGTGTTTCCCGGTGGCCGTGACGGCGTGGTCGTGGTGGTGGTCGTGGCCCATCAGCTCTCCCTCGGCCGATACATGTTCACATGCGCATACTAATATGAGTTCGTCGCGGCGCGTCAAGACGACGGCGCGTCAAGGCACGTTTCGTGGTCAGGGTGCGAAGCCCATCCGCGTGGTGATTTCGGGCGCGCTGGACGCCCGAAATCACCACAGCGGCAGACCCTGACTGCGAAAGGTGTCAAGACGACGCGTCAAGACGAGTGTGTGCCGGGCCACCCGCCCATGTTTGACAGCTGATGATTTTGGAACAAAACTATGCCGTCATGGACGCTGACGGATCCCCGGCCGCCCACGACCCGGCGCGGCTCACGGCGGACCTCGACCCGGCGCGGCTCACCGCGGCCCTCGTGCCGCTGACCCGTGCGCTGCGGTCCGCCGTCCGGGCCGCCGAGGACCTGCCCGACCTCCCGGACGCGCAGGTCGAGATCATCCGGGTGCTGCCCCGGGGCACGGTGCTCTCCTCCGGCGAGCTCGCGGCGACGCTGGGCCTGAGCCGGCCGACGATCAGCAACCTCCTCACCGCCATGGAGGCGCGCGACCTGATCACCCGCCGCCCGTCGCCCGGCAACCGCCGACACGTCCAGGTGTCCGCCACCGAACACGCCCTCGACCTGTTCGCCCGCTTCGACCGGGCCGCCGCCGCGCTCGTCACCACCGCGCTCGCCGGTCTCGACCCCGCCGACCGGGCTGTCCTCGCCGAAGCCCGGTCGGCGCTCGCCGCGGCCCTGCCCGCCCTCGTCCGCCTGCACCAGGCGCTCCAGCACACCCCCCGACCCGAGGACGGCCGATGACCACCCTGACCCAGCGTTTCGCCCGATGGCGGCAGTCCCGCACGTTCCCCGGCCTCGCCCCGGGACCGTTCGACATCACCCTCCGCAAGGACCTGCGCGTCCCGATGGACGACGGCGTCGAGCTGCTCGCAGACCTGATCACCCCGGTCACGCCGAGCCCCCCGGTTCCGCCGACCATGTCAGGCTCGCCGGTCGGGGTGACCGCCGCGCCGCTGCCGACCGTCGTCATCCGTGGCCCGTACGGGCGTCGCGGCGGTGTCGCCGGCTTCGCGAACGCTCTGGCCCGCGAGGGTTTCACCGTGTTGTTCCAGAGCTGCCGCGGCACGTGGGGCTCCGGCGGCGTCTTCACCCCGCAGGTCGACGAGCAGCGTGACGGCATCGCCACCCACCGCTGGGTCCGCGAACAGCCCTGGTTCACCGGGCACCTCGTCACGTTCGGCGCCAGCTACATGGGTTTCACCCAGTGGGCGGTGGCCGGCCGGCTCCAGCGCGATGAGCCGCAGTCCGCGCCGGACGCCCTGTGCCTGGTCGTCACGATGCCCGACTTCGGCGCGATAACATGGGACAACGGCGCCTTCTCGCTGCGCAACGCCCTGGGCTGGACGCAGATGATGGACCGGATGATCCGCAGCGACATGCTGCGGCTGGCGCTCGGCATGCTGCGCCCCGACCCGCAGCTGCGTCGCGGCTTCGACACCCTGCCGCTGTCGGGAGCGGACACCGCGGCGACCGGTCATCCGGTGCACTGGTTCCAGGACTGGGTCGCCCACGAGCGGTTGACCGACGATTATTGGACGCAGCAGTCGCACACCGCCTCGGTCCCGGACGTCACCGCGCCGGTCTCCATGGTCACCGGGTGGTACGACATCTTCCTGCCCTGGCAGCTGCGCACCTACGCCCAGCTGGCCGCCGCCGGCCGTCCGCCGGTGCTCACCCTCGGACCGTGGGGGCACACCTCACCGGGGATGGGCGGCCCGGTACTCGAGCAGACCACCGCGTTCCTCAAGGAACACTTCTCCGGCGAGCCGGCCGGCCGTACGTTCCCGGTCCGCGCCTATCGCACCGGCGCAGACCAGTGGCACGACCTGCCGGAGTGGCCGCCGCCCGGCACCGCCGACCGGACATGGCACCTGCACGCCGATGGCCGACTGAGCCCGGCCCCCGTCGAGGCCGGTCCGGCTCCCGCCGACGCCGGTCCGGCCCCGGCTCCCGTCGGCGGTCCGGAGCCGGCGCCCGCCGGTGGGGGCGTGACCACCTACGTCTACGACCCTGCCGACCCGACCCCGGCGATCGGCGGCCCGAGCCTGCAACGCGACTCCGGCCCGGTGGACAACGCCGCCCACGAGAAGCGCCCTGACGTCGTGGTGTTCCGCGGCGACACACTGGCCGAGGCGGTGACCGTCGCCGGCGAACCGGTCGCCCGGATCCGCTTCCGCTCGGACCGGCCCAGCGCCGACGTCTTCGTCCGCATCTGCGACGTCCACCCGGACGGCCGCGTGATGACGGTCTGCGACGGCATCCGCCGCATCGGAGGCATCGCAGACACCGACGACCGTCCCGGCACGGACAGCATCCCGGTCACGGACAGCATCCCGGTCACGGACAGCATCCCGGTCACGGACAGCGTCCCCGGCACGGACAGCGGCCCTGCCGCGGACGGCATCCCGGTCACGGACAGCGTTCCCGTGGCGGATGGCGTCCCCGCCACGGATGGCTTTGCCGGCCCGGCGGATCCGGACGAATTCCGCGAGGTCGAGGTGCGGCTGTGGCCGACTTTCCACCGGTTCGCGGCCGGCCACCGGATCAGCGTGCAGATCTCCTCCGGCGCCCACCCCCGCTACGCCCGCAACCCGGGTTCCGGCGAACCGGCGGCCACGGCGGCGGAGACCCACCGTGCCACCCAGGAGATCTCCCACGACACGACCCGCCCGTCGCGTCTCGACCTGCCGATCTGGGCGGGCTGACCCCGGTGCCCGGGCCCGGCGGCCGAACCTCCGGGCCTGAGCGCCGGGCCTGAGCGCCGGGCCTGAGCGCCGGGCCTGAGCACTGGATCCGAGCACTGGACCCGCCCGCCACCGGCGGCTGACGGTCAGGAGGCGTCGACGGTGGCGTCCTCGTGGACGATGCAGTGGACGTCGCCGTCCGGGCACGGGTTGCCCAGGTCCAGGGTGACGACGACGTCGCGCAGGGTCTGCTCCTCGTCGAGCAGTCCGAGACCCTCAGCGGTCACCTCGACGGCGATGGTCCGGGTGCTGTCGCCGTCCACCTCCAGGTCGGAACGGCCCAGCTCGGTGTACTCGTCGTCGATATCGACCCAGATCAGGATCGCGCCGCGGCACGTGACGTCGATGAGGCAGTCGACCGTCACCGGCAGCACGCCGTCGACCAGGATCAGATCGGGATCGGACAGGTCGGCGGGGTCGTCCAGTTCGTCGTCGGGGGCGCCGTACTCGCCGGCCTGCAGGCAGTACTCGCCGCAGCCGAGGGCGTCGCCGACCTCCTCCACATCGGGCGAGGTCTCGGCGGGTGTGGGCGTCTCGACGACCGGATCCGGGATCGTCGGGGGCGAGGTCGGCGGCGTCGTGGCGATGGTGGTGGTGGCGGTCGTCGCCGGAGTGGTCACCGTCGTCGAGTCCGGCTCGCCACCGCACCCGGCCAGGACCAGGGTGGCCGCGACCAGGCAGGCCAGACCGCGGGTGCGGGACCGGGCTCTTCCGCGTACCCCTGAAGGGGCCGTCACCGATCCGCCCGCCCGCCGCCGGTGGTCTGCGGCTGTGCCGCACGCCGCACCCGCTGGACGGCCTGGACGAGGTCGTCGACGTCCGGGCCGAGACGGTCGCCGCTGAGCGCGAAGGCCTGCCGTGTCCCGAGAGCGGCGACGTCGTCCGGCAGCAGCTCGCCGGCGGGCATCGCGGCGCCGTCGAGCAGCACCGGGACGACGACCGTCTCCGGCTGCCGCAGCCCGGCCGCCACCTCGCGGCGCACCCAGTCGCCGGGGTCGTCGAGCCGGCGGCCGCCGTCCGGGAACCGTGCCTGTGCCCAGTGCGGGCCGATCAGTACCAGCATCACGCTGCACCCCCGGATCGCCTCGCTGATCTGTTTCGGCCACTGCTGGCCGGCGGAGAGTCGTGCGGTGTCCATGAAGACGCTGTGCTCGCCGAACCGGAGGACCAGTTCGCGGCGGATCGCGCCGGCCGCGAAGCTCGACTGGTCGTGCCGGTACGACAGGAAGAAGTCGGCGTCGGCGGGCCGGACGAAATCCCGCAGTGCCACCTCGAGGGCGTGCCGCCGCCGGCGCTCGACGAGGGCGTCGATCGCGACGGCCGCGGCGGTGGCCGTCAACAGTGCGGCGAGTGCCGGGACCGGGGCGAGCACCCGTCCCCGGGTGAACGCGAACTGGACGGCGCCGAGCAGGACGGCCAGTACCGGGACCATGGTGATCAGTACGCGCGGCGCGGGCCACCGGGCGGCGGCCAGCAGCGGCAGGGCCGCCGCGATCAGCAGGAGGGCCAGGTCGGCGGCGGGTGGGACGGGGCGCAGCGGGACGCCGTGCAGCAGGGTGTGCAGGGCGTTCGCGTGGATCTCCACGCCGG
This sequence comes from Actinoplanes sp. NBRC 101535, assembly GCF_030269225.1. NCBI lineage: Bacteria > Bacillati > Actinomycetota > Actinomycetes > Micromonosporales > Micromonosporaceae > Actinoplanes > Actinoplanes sp. NBRC 101535. The sequence continues at coordinate 209,092 of NZ_BSSY01000007.1, forward strand.
ACAGCGGGACCGGCGACGCCGCGGTCAGGAAGACGTCCTTCTGGGACGGCGCGGTGACCCCGACAAGGACGATGCTCCCGGCGATCCGCGACGGCGGGATGTCGCCCTCGAGGAGGTCGATGAGGGACACGGTCGGGAAGGTGCCGGGTCCACCCCGGAAGTCGATCAACGCGTGGTTGGCGGTGAACCCGTCGTCGCGGCGGTCGCCGGCGAGCATCCGGGCCGCCCGGACCGGGATGGTCGGCAGGTTCACCTGCTGGTACATCATGGTGCGCAGCACGCCGTCCGGGTCGGGGTCGACACCGGCCGCGGCGAGCACCGCGCCGGCCGTGCCGGAACGCCCGGCCGGGACCCCCTCGGCGGGTCCGCGGAAGTCCGGGGCCATCAGCACCACCGGGCCGTTGCGGGTGATCGCGGCGACCAGCGCGTCGTCGTCGGCGGGGCTCGGCCCGGCGCCGGAGAACTGCACGTCCACGACGATCAGCCGGGCCCCGCCGGCGTGCAGGCGGTCGAGGGCCCGGGCGTACAGGCCGCGGGGGATCGGCGGCATCCGGTCGACCGCGGCGACCGTGCGGTCGTCGACGGCCACGATCAGGATGCGCGGGTCCGGCGGTTGTGGGCCGCGGACCCGGAAGCGCAGGTCGACACTGCCGCGCTCGGGGCCGGCGAAACCGCCGGCCGCGTGCACGACCCCCACGAACGTGGTGACCGTCAAGTACGCCAGAGCCAGGAGCGCGACGCGGCCCAGCCCGGCCGGTGAGCGTCGGAACATCGTCCGTCCGGTGGCGGTGAGTGCTGGTGAGGTGATTCACCGTACTCGCGACGGCGTCGTTCCTGATGGGACATTCGGGCGGGTTGCTCCGGCCGGGTGGTCGCGGTTCCGAAAGTTTCGGATCTGCTCTCCGGTAGTTCGCAACGGGTGCTCCGTTGGCGAGAGTAATCGCTGTACAGAGCCGATCTTCATTACCGGAATGTTTCCGGAAGTTGTTGACACTCGATTCGCGGCGATTCGATACTGGCGGCATGCATCGCTTGTCATCGATGCATTGGGAAAGGAGACCGCCATGCCCGTCCCCCGCTTCCGGCTCATGGCCGCCGTCGTCGGCGCGCTCGTCCTCGCCATGACCGGCACCGCCCACGCCGACACCACCGTCACCACGAACCAGACCGGCACGAACAACGGGTACTTCTACTCGTTCTGGAAGGACAGCGGCAACGTCAGCATGACCATGGGCGCCGCCGGGCAATACAGCACCCAGTGGAGCAGCGTCAACAACTTCGTCGCCGGCAAGGGCTGGGCCACCGGCGCACGCCGCGCCGTCACGTACTCCGGGTCGTTCAACCCCAGCGGCAACGCCTATCTGACGCTGTACGGCTGGACCCGGAGTCCGCTGATCGAGTACTACATCGTCGACAACTGGGGCACGTACCGGCCGACCGGAACCTTCATGGGCACGGTGACCAGCGACGGCGGCACGTACGACATCTACCGCACGCTGCGGGTCAACCAGCCGTCGATCGAGGGCACCGCGACGTTCTACCAGTACTGGAGTGTCCGGCAGGCGAAGCGCACCGGCGGCACCATCACCACCGGCACCCACTTCGACGCGTGGGCCGGCAAGGGCATGAACCTGGGTTCGTTCGACTACCAGATCCTGGCCACCGAGGGTTACCAGAGCAGCGGCAACTCCAACATCACCGTCGGCGGCACCTCGGGCGGAGGCGGCAGCACCGGCTGCTCGGCCACGCTGTCCGCGGGCACCCAGTGGAGCGACCGGTACAACCTGAACGTCGCCGTCTCCGGATCCAGCAACTGGACCGTCACCCTGGCCGTCCCGTCGCCGGCCAAGAGCATCGCCACCTGGAACACCACGGCGAGCTATCCGGACGCGCAGACACTGGTCGCCACGCCGAACGGCAGCGGAAACACGTTCGGCGTCACCATCCAGGCCAACGGCAACTGGTCCTGGCCGACCGTCACGTGCAGTGGGAGCTGACATGCGCATCCGGGCCGCCCTGACCGCCCTCGTCACCCTCGCCGCCGGGCTCGCGGGCCTCGGCACCGGCACCCCGGCCCAGGCCGCCGCCTGCACCGGTTACGTCGGGCTGACCTTCGACGACGGGCCGACCGCCGGGAACACGCCGAACCTGCTCGCCGCGCTGCGCACCAACGGGCTGCGGGCCACCATGTTCAACCAGGGGCAGTACGCCGCGGCGAACCCCGCCCTGGTCCGGTCCCAGGTGGACGCCGGGATGTGGGTGGGCAACCACAGCTACACGCATCCGCACCTGACCCAGCAGAGCCAGGCCACGATGGAGTCGGAGCTCTCGCGTACCCAATCCGCCATCGCCAATGCCGGCGGCGGCACGCCGCAGCTGTTCCGGCCGCCCTACGGGGAGACGAACGCGACGTTGAGGGCGGTGGAGCAGAGGTACAGCCTGACCGAGATCATCTGGGACGTCGACTCGCAGGACTGGAACAACGCGAGCACCGACGCGATCGTGGCGGCGGCCGCACGGCTGACCGCCGGGCAGATCATCCTGATGCACGACTGGCCGGCCAACACGGTCGCCGCCATCCCGCGCATCGCCCAGGGGCTCGCCGCCCGCGGCCTGTGCGCCGGCATGATCTCGCCGTCGACCGGCCGGGCCGTCGCCCCGGGCGGCGGAGGCACCAGCGGGTGCTCGGCCACGTTGTCCGCGGGCACCCAGTGGAGCGACCGGTACAACCTGAGCGTCGCCGTCACCGGTTCCAGCAACTGGACCGTACGCCTGACCGTGCCGTCTCCGGCGAAGGTCATCGCCACCTGGAACACCACGGCGAGTTACCCGGACGCGCAGACGCTGGTGGCCACCCCGAACGGCAGCGGCAACACCTTCGGCCTCACCGTGCAGGCGAACGGCAACTGGAGTTGGCCATCCGTCTCGTGTAGCGGCGGTTAGTTCCCTTTCGGGTGAAGCGTCGCCCTTGAGGCTTGGCAAAAGGCCGGTTTAGTCCACAATGTCGACACCATGAAGCTCATCCTGGTAGCACTCCTCGCCGGCACCCCCGTCGCCGCCGCCCCGCAGGACGGCCGGATCACCCCGGCCGTCCTGCGCGAGGCCGTCCTCGACGTCCCGGCCTGGCCCGCCGACAACCTGCAGTGCGCCTCCGGCAGACTCCAGTTCCACGACGGGCAGGTCCGTGCCGAGACGCGGACCACCCCCGATGGCGAGCCGCCCCACGGCGACACCGTTCTGATCCTGTCCAGCACGTACGGCGACGTCGACCGCGACGGTGCCGCCGAAACCGTCGTCACGATGGGCTGCCTGATCGAGGGCGGCAGCAAGCAGATCGTCGCCTACGACCGCGACAGCACCGGCCGGATCGTCGCGCTGGGCCGGATCGCCGCCACCACCGGCGAGGTCCGCGACATCCGTGACGAATCCGCGAAGGTCGGCGACACCGGAGTGGTCACCGCGCGGGTCGCCGACTACCAGCGCTGCTGCGCCGACCGCACCCCGCAGACCTGGCAGACCCGCGGCTACGCCCTCCGCGACGGGAAGTTCACCCAGGTCAGCGGCCCGACCCGGATGCCCCTCAACCCCCGGGTCACCGACCTGCGCCTCACCACCGGCGACCTGACGCTCGGCGCCGCCACCGGCGGGTACCGGCAGGGCACGGTCGCGGTCACCGTCGAACACCGCCGCGGCGCCCACCCCGGACAACTCACCCTGACGTTCTCCCCGCCGGACGGCCTGCAGCGCGCCGGCACCGACTGGCCCACGACCACGCCCGGCCCGGACGGCTCGTTCACCGTGACGGTCGCCGCGCCCGCCGCGGGCGGCAGCATCACCCACCGGTTCACCTTCCGGCGCCCGGCCGGGACGGTGGGCGGCGAACTGCCGATCGACCTGGCCACCGTCCCTCGGCTGAGCCAGGCCGTCCCGTGGACCTCCACCGCCATCGCCGGGATTCGATAGGGTCCGTGGGCATGAAGGCATTCCGCGAAGCGGTCGAGGCACGCGACAGCGCGGCCGTCGAGGCCCTGCTCGCCGACGACGTGGTGTTCATCAGCCCGGTGGCGTTCACCCCCTACCGGGGCAGGCCGATCACCGCCGCGATCCTCCGCGGAGTGCTGCGGGTCTTCGAGGACTTCCGCTACACCCGGGAGATCACCGGCGACCGCGACCATGTCCTGATCTTCGAGGCGACGGTGAACGGCAAGGCCATCACCGGCTGCGACATCCTGCGCCTGAACGACGACGGGCTGATCGGGGAGTTCATGGTGATGGTCCGCCCGCTGTCCGCGGCCCAGGCGCTGGCCGAGGCGATGGCCGCCCAGTTCGATCAGATCAAGAGCGAGAGCTGAAACCCTCGCCACGGTACGCGGAACCGACGCGAACCGTGGCTCGGGCCGCTGTCGGTGCCGCTCGCCCAGTAGACGGCGACGGCCACGACCGCGGGCAGGTTGAAGGTGGCCAGGTCGACCGCGGTCTGCAGGTACCTGCGCGGGGGCGTCGGCTGGTGGCGCGGGCACCGGCGCAACCTGCTGACATACCTCCGGGAGCGCTACGAGGGGCGTCCGTCCGGCGACACCGCGGTCCCGGACCCGGCGGTGCTGCGGATGGTGAACGACTACTTCGGCCACGTCGCCCCGCTCGGGGGGACGGACTGGGCGACGGCGACCGCCGGTCTGCGGCTCACCCTAGCCCGCGAGATCGTCGCGGGCTACGACGAGGACGACGTCGAGTACGGCCGTCTGCGCTGGCTGGCCCACTGGCACGCGCTGCAGACGTACGAGCAGTGGCGGACTCACGGCCTCGACGGCTTCGAGCACCGGTACCGGGAACGGACCTGGCTGCGCCGCACGATGTGGACCGGTGTCGCCATGCTCGGCGTCACCGTGCTGATCCTCGTCGGCGGGATGACACCGGTCGTCGCCGCCACCGACCTGATTCCGCTGCTCGCCCTGGCCGCGGGCGCGGCATCGCTCGGTCATCTGCTGGTGAAGCGGCTGGCCCTGTGGTCCGCCCACCGGGTCCGGACCGCGGCCGAGGGTCTCCGGTACGCCGCCGAGCGGATCCGCTGGGCGTGGTGGAGCGAGCAGTTGCGGGGACGGCCGACCGACCAGGAGATGGCCGACTGGCTGGCCCAGGACGTCGACGTCTTCACCGCCGACGTGATGAGCGAGCACGGTGTCCGCCCGCACACCGTGATCTGCACGGTGCAACTGGCCACCGGCGAGGCGGACGCGCAGCGGGCCCGGGAGGCATTCGGCCCGATCCGGTACAGCGAATATCTGCTCACGGTCTTCCTGCTCACCCGGACCGGGCTGCGGCAGTTCCAGTCGCACCTCGACTTCGGGGAGGGCGATCTGTACAACGAGACCCGGCGGGCGGTGCCGTACGGGGCGTTGCGGGAGGTCCAGGTCGCCCAGGTGAGCGTCCGGAGCGCGCTGCACACCCCGGCGGACGAGCCGGTGCCGGTACCGGCACCGGACGGCTCGCTGACCGAGGTCGCCCTGCCCCGTGCCACGTCGGCGGTTCGGGTCTTCCAGCGCACGTTCGTGATCCGGCTGGACTCGGGCACTGCCGTGGAGATCGCACTGGACCGCTTCGAGGAGCTGCGTGCCGCCTCCGAGCCGGGTGACCTGGTCGCCCGGCTCGCCCTGGAGGCCACCGGTGTCGAGGTCGCGCAGCACGTCCTCGAGTCGGTGGTGGTCGACGGCGTCCGGTGGATCACCCGGGAGCAGAAGCGCCGGCAGCGGCGGCAGGAGCTGACCGCCCCGCCGTCGATCGAGGAGGCCGGTCAGAGCTCGTAGGTGCGTTCCGCCTCGATCGAGAGCACGCCGTCCACCTCGTGCAGTCCGGCGAGCCGGTCCGGCGGGACACGACCGGACACCACGCCGATGCCGGCGTGCACCTCGTCGACGAGCAGGCCGGACCGGCGCAGCGCCTCGGCCACCGCGTCCAGCCGGTCCTGGTCGACGAGCACCGTCACCGCGATCATCCGGTTGGTGTCACGGGGCCTGGACCAGGCCCGCGCCGACATCCGCCGACGGGGCCTGCAGGCGTTTCGCCCCGGCCTGCAGGCGTACCCACAGTTCGGCCGGGGTGGCGCCCGGGTCGGCTTCGGCGAGCAGGGCCAGGATGCCGGCCACGTGCGGGGTGGCCATGCTGGTGCCGGAGAGCCGGCGGTAGCCGTCCGGGGCCACCGACGACAGCACGTCGACGCCGGGGGCGGCGACGTCGACCTGGCCGCCGTCCGGGTTCTGACCCGAGCAGGAGAACCAGGCGACCGACTGGTCCGGGCCGACCGCGGCCACCGCCATGATCGACGGGCAGTTCGCCGGATGGCCGACCGGGTTGACCACGCCGGGGCGGCGGCTCTCGTTGCCGGCCGCGGCCACGATGATGGTGCCCTTGGCCTGGGCGCGGCGGGCGACCTCCTCGTACACCTTGGAGTAGGTGTCGCCGAGCCGGGCCGGCGCGCCCAGCGACATCGAGATCACCCGGCAGCCCTCGGTGACGGCCCAGTCGATGCCGGCGAGGATGCCCCGGTCGGTGCCGCGTCCCGAGTTGCCGAGCACCTTGCCGGCGAAGATCTCGCTCTGGGGCGCCACGCCGTAGCGGGGGAGGGTCTTCGGGTCGCGGGAGCCGCAGGCGGTGCCGACGCAGTGGGTGCCGTGTCCGTGCTGGTCGTCGGCGTCCTCGCCGGGCACGAACGACATCCGTTTGACGATCCGGTCGGCGAAGTCGGGGTGGTTCGGCGCCATGCCGGTGTCGAGGACGGCGACGCGGACCCCGTTGCCGGTCCGGCACGATTCGAGGACCCGGGTGGCCTGCAGACCCCAGGTGGCCCGGCTCTCGTCGAGCGGCGCGACGCCCGTGCCGGTGCCGGGAGCCGTGACCGGGCCCGCCGCGGCGGATCCGCGCAGCCGGGCGACGAGGTCGTTGACGCCGTCCGCGTACCCGCTCAGGTAGTCGCCGACCGGATAGAGGAACCGTTCCGGTTCGACGGCGAGCACCGCGGGGGAGGCGGCCGCCGCGGCCAGCATCGACTCCTGCCGGTCCGTGCCGGGGGTCACCACCGCCACGCCGATCTCGTCGAACACCACCACCGCGTCACCACCGAGCGCGCCGGCGTCGGTGGCGCGCGTCCCGACGCTCTCCTCCATGGCCGCGATGCCGGCGTCGGTGTCGTCCTCGGCGAGCAGGACGACGTAGGAGCCGGTGAGCTCCCAGGGCTGGTCCCCGCCCGTGGGGAACACGTCACTCATAGCCGTTCATCCTCCATTTTCCACACACCGCGCCCCGCGCATGCCGATAAAACCCTCTGCGCACGCGAAAAGTCTTTCCGGGCACGTAGGGCAGCGTCACGCATGCCGCGGGAAAGGTCACCGGAATCGATTCACGAGCAATTCTTCTCCGTTTGGTGCGGGCGCGTCAAAGGAGTCAAACGTTCGGGTAACCCCACCGCCCGAAAAAGATCAGAGACATAAGATCGAATTCTTGGGGGTACGCGTCGAACACCCTGGACCACCGCACCACGACTCCCGGCATGCACCGTGCCGAGCACCCGGCCCACGTATCGCCGAACCGCCGACCGGCCGGGCCGCTTCACGCGTACCCCGCAAAGGTGTCCATCTCCGGCCGGTATCGGTAGGGTGCTGATCGACGAAGCGTGACGCGACCGAGGTGGCCCCGGGTGACGACGCACGACGAGAACGACGAGCAGCCGATCCGGCCCTCGCTGCAGTACGGCTGGATCCCGCGGTACCGTCCGGCCGGCGTCGACCGGGCCCGGCCGGCACTCGCCGCGGGTGACGGTTCCGCGCCGCCGACCACGTCACCCGGTTCGCGGTGGACGCTCGCGCTGGCGGTGCTGGCCAGTGCCGCGCTGATCAGCACGACCGTCCTGATCCTGCGTCCCGGGGCGGCCTCGCAGACCGGTTCGTCGTCGCAGGCGCTGCCGGAACGCTGGGTCCCCCCGGCGATGCTGCCGGCCTCGCCGTCGGAGATCCCGCTGCCGTCGGCCCCGGCGTCGTCCGCGCCCACCAGCGACGCGCCGCTGCCGATCGAGGACGAGCCGGAGCCGACCACCAGGCCCCCGTCGTCGAGGCCGCCGGCCGTCGCCGCGTCGGTGAACATCACCCGGGCACTGGTGCCGGCGGTGGTCGACGTCGACGATCAGGGCACCCGGGACTGGGTGCACTTCGGGCTGAGCAGTGCCACCTCGGTGAACCGGCGGGCCGGCGGCACCGGTGAGATCAAGGGTCTGGGCGGTGTCGGCGAGCGCGGCCGGTACGACAACAACCCGGAGACGTTCCGCTGGATCGGCGGCACACCGACCTCGTTCGTCGGCGCCACCACGACCGGTCTGTACACCTGCGACAGCGACGGCACGTTCACACTCTCCGTGGCGGCCACGCCGTCGAGGCGCACGCTGCGTCTGTACGCCGGGGTGTGGATGGCCCGCGCGAGACTGACCGCGACGGTGGCCGGCCGGACCGCGACGGCGGAGCTGGAGAACCGGGAGGCGATCAGCACCGCCCAGTGGGTGATCCGTTTCCAGGCGGCGGCCGGTCAGACGCTGCGGCTCACCTGGGCGACCACCGCGCAGTTCCACCCGTCCTGCGGCAACATCGACATCCAGGCCGTGACGCTCAGCTGACGGTCGCCCTCAGAGGTCGGCCTCCTCCGTGCCGGTCTCCTCCGTGCCGATCTTCTCCAGGTCGGCCTTCTCCGCGGCGGTCGCGGTCAGGATCGCCGGGAGCAGTCCCGGGAAGCGGGTCTCCAGGTCGTCGGCGCGCAGTGTGCTGAGCTTCGCCGTGCCCTGGTAGTGCTGCCGGATCACGCCGGCCTCGCGCAGCACCCGGAAGTGGTGCGTCGAGGTGGACTTGGTGACCGGCAGGTCGAAGGCGATGCACGCCTGGTCGTCGTGTCCGGTGGCGAGCTGGTGGACGATCCGGCGGCGGACCGGGTCGGCGAGGGCGGACAGCACCGCGTCGAGCTCGATCTCGTCGTGGGCGGGGTGGGCGAGCGCGCGCATGGTCGTATTCTCCGTCACGCTGATGGTTGTACGACGGTTTTCGTACTACGGTGTCTCTCGTACAAGCATACGGCGAGAGAACGGAAACCCCGATGACCAGCCTGTTCGAGCCGATCACCCTGCGCGGCCTCACCATCCCCAACCGGGTCTGGATGTCGCCGATGTGCACCTACTCCGCGACCGGCGGCCACCCGGAGGACTTCCACCTCGCGCACTACGCGGCCCGGGCGGCCGGCGGCGCCGGACTGGTCATGGTCGAGGCGACCGGGGTGCTGGCGGACGGCCGCATCTCCCCGTTCGACCTGGGCATCTGGGACGACGAGCACGTCGCCTCGTTCGCCCGGATCGCGGCGGCGATCACCGCCGGGGGAGCGGTCCCGGCGATCCAGCTCGCCCACGCCGGCCGCAAGGCGTCGATCGGCAAGCCGTGGCTCGGCGGCAAGCCGGTCGCGCACGCCGACGGCGGCTGGGACACCCTCGCCCCGAGCGCGACGGCGTTCCCCGGATACCCGGAGCCGGCCGCGATGACCGAGAAGCAGATCGCCGGTGTGGTCGAGGCGTTCGCGCAGGCCGCCCGCCGTGCCCACGACGCCGGATTCCAGGTCGCCGAGGTGCACGCGGCACACGGTTACCTGCTCCACGAGTTCCTGTCGCCGCTGTCCAACACCCGCGACGACCAGTACGGCGGCAGCCTGGCCAACCGGGCACGCCTGCTGCTCGAGGTGATCGACGTGGTCCGGGCCGCCTGGCCGGCCGACCGTCCGGTCCTGCTGCGAGTGTCCACCACCGACTGGACCGAGGGCGGCTGGACGGTCGAGGACACCATCCAGGTCACCCGGTGGGCCCGCGAGCACGGCGTCGACCTGGTCGACGCGTCCTCCGGCGGCCTGGTCCCGGCCACCATCCCGGACACCCGCGACTACCAGACGAGCATCGCCGCCCGGCTCCGCGCCGAGGCCGGCGACGTGCCGGTCGGCGCCGTCGGCCGGATCACCGACGCCGCCTGGGCCGACGAGCTGATCACCACCGGTCAGGCCGACGTGGTCCTGCTCGGTCGCGCCCTGCTCGACGACCCGTCCTGGCCGAACCGTGCCGCCCGCGAGCTCGGCGCTCAGCCCCGCTTCCTCGAGCAGTACGCCTACGCCGTACCCCGGTAGTGCAGGAAGACGGCCGTCAGCCAGCCGGAGACCAGGACCACGGCGGCGGTGAAGGCCACCAGCGCCCAGGCCGGACCGCCGGTCGCGGCCAGCGCGACGAAGGTGACCAGGAGGAGCGCACCGGTGGCCCAGGAGCACAGGGCCAGCTGGCGCTCGTCCTCGGCGGCGAAACGGCGGGCCAGGAACACGCTGGCGGCGGCCAGCCCGAGGAAACCGATGCCGCCGAAGACGAAGTGCAGGATGCCGTGCGTGCTGACCGGCACCTCCTCGGGGGTGCCGGGCGGGAAACCGCGTCCCGGGTCGGCGGTGAAGAAGCCGCCGCCGATCATGCCGAGGCCGTACAGGGCGAGCAGGACGGTGGTCCACCGGCTGCGGGTCACCCAGTACAGCCCCGCGGCGCCGCAGACCTCCAGCAGGCCGCTGACCACCAGCAGTGTGCTGTGGATCCCGCCGTAGGCGCCGTTGCCGAGCATGCTCCAGGCGTGCCGGGTGGCGTCGAAGCCGTCCCGCGTGAACACCTCGGTGACCGACACCGCGACGTACAGCGGGCCGGCCGTGGCACCGAGCAACAGGAGCAGTCGTGAGATCCGCATCAGACAGGGATACCGCATCGCGGGGATCTTTTGCGCCAGACGGCGACGGCCGTCACTCCCGCGTTTGGCGGGGGTGACGGCCGTCGGTCGTGCGTAGCGCCTACGGAGTCGGGAACTCCTCGACGTCCTTGCCCTCCATGTAGTCGGCCAGCGTCTTGTACACCGCGGGGTTGACGATGTAGTGCGACATCCGGTCGGTGTGGTTCGCCCAGTCGGGGTTGGCCAGGTAACCGGCCACCACCAGCGAACGGGTGCCGACGACCAGCGACGCGGTCTTCTCGCTGTCGGTGGTGCCGGTCTTGCCGAACACCGGGTGACCGACGACGCTGCGGACCTGCGGCGCGGTCGCGCCCCCGCAGCTGCCGAGCTGTGCCCGGTCGCCGACCGGGCAGCGGGCCGCGTCCAGGACCTTACGGGCGACCGACTTGGTGGTGGCCTTCTTGCAGTTCGCCTGACCGGTCTTGAGCTTCGTACCGTCGGCGGTGGTGATGCTCTCGATCGGCGTCGGCGCGCAGTACTTGCCGTCGGCGGCGAGGGTGGCGTACGCGTTGGCGATGTCCAGCGGGGTGGAGAGCGAGACGCCCAGGGTGAACGAGCCCCAGTTGTGCGCCGAGTCCGGGTCGTTCGCCAGCTTGGCGTTGTCCTCGTCGCGGAAGACGATGCCGAACCGCTCCGCCGCGTCGACCACGTTCTCCGCGCCGGCCCGCTCCTCGAGCGGCACGAAGTACGTGTTGACGGACTTGCCGAACGCCGTCCACATGTTGAAGCTGCCGGCCTCGCTGGCACCCGCGTTGCTCGGGCACCAGTAGCCGCCGCAGTTGCCCGGACCCGAGTCCGGGTACTGCGACTTGTACTTCGCCGGCGAGGTGATCGTGGTGTCCAGCCCCATGCCGGCCTCGACCGCGGCGACCATGGTGAACATCTTGAACACCGATCCGGCCTGGTAACCGGGGATGCCGCTGCTACCGGTGATGATCGGGTTCGTGGTGTTCGGGTACGTGCCGCGGATCCCGTCGGCGGCCTGCGCCGGGTTCGACGACAGCTTGTTCTGCGGGTCGGACGGGTCGTCGTTCTTGTACTTGCGGTTCGCGGCCAGCACCCGGACCTTGCCGGTGCCGGGCTCGACCGCGGCGAGCATCAGCGCGTTCTGGTTGGTGTCCTTGATCTGCTGGGTGATCTCCTTGCGGGCGTCCGCCTGCGCGTCCAGGTCCAGCGTCGTGACGATCTTGTAGCCGCCGCTCTTCAGCAGGCGCTCCCGGTCGTACGTGTTCTCGCCGAAGTCCACCTGCGACATCCACCAGCGGGTGAAGTAGTCGCAGAAGAAGCCCCAGTTGTTCTTCGACACCGACACGCAGCCGCTGCTCTGGCGCTTCGTCGTGGTCGGAACCTTCACCTTCTTGGCCGCGGCGGCCTCCTCGGCGGTGATCTGACCCATGCTGAGCATGTTGTCGACGATGTAGTCGCGCCGGGTGACGGCCTGCGGGTACCCGGTCTTGGTGGTCGGGTCGAACGCCGTCGGCGCCTTGACCATGCCGGCCAGCATCGCGGCCTCGGCGATGGTCAGGTCGGCCGGCTTCTTGCTGAAGTACACCTGGCTGGCGGCGTTGATGCCGTACGCACCGTTGCCGAACGGGGCCATGTTCATGTACCGCTCGAGGATCTGCTGCTTGGTCAGCTCCTTCTCGACCTGCACCGCGTACTTCATCTCGGTGAGCTTGCGCTCGACGCTGTCCTTGGTCGCGTTCACGACCTCCTGCGGGTCGGTCGCCGAGTAGGCCAGCGCCATCCGCACGTACTGCATCGTCAGCGTCGACGCGCCCTGCTTGGAACCGCCGTTGTTGTTGTTCACGAACGCCCGGGCGACACCCTTGAAGTCGACGCCCTTGTGCTCGTAGAACTTGTGGTCCTCGGCGGCGACCATCGCGTCCTGCATGTGCTTCGAGACCTTGTCGAACGACACGTCGCTGCGGAACTCGTCGTACATCACGGCGAGCTGCGTGCGGCCGTCGGCGGCGTAGACCCGCGACACCTGCGGCGAGGTCTGCGTTATCAGCTCGCTGGGAAGGTCGTCCAGCTCCTCCGAACCGACCTTGGCGACCAGCCCGGCCATGGCGACCGCCGGGAACGAGGCGGCCGAAACCACCAGTCCGGCGAGTATCCCGCACATGGCAAGGACGGCTGTACTACGAAAAATCCGGCGTTCTCGAAAAGGCTTGCCCGCAGTCACCCGCACTACGCTATCGAGCAAGATCTGAGACGGCCGGTCGGGGGGATGTTCGTCACATCTGGTAACCCGCGTTTAGCTCGGCGTGTCGTCGATGCACCTGCACTAAGTCCGGACGGTGCCCTGCCGATGACCGGTATGTGACCCGAGTGCTCGACGCCGAGCGCGAACGCGCCGGCACCGAGTTCCCCGCAGCGCCGCCGGATCAGCGCCCACCGCCCCGGCACGCCCGGACCGCGGCGTGGCTCCTCGCCGCCGCCGCGACGATCACCGTGGTGTTCCTCACGGCCGGCCCGCAGCCGCTGCGAGCGCCGCTCAACCTGGCCGGTTTCCTGACCGGCACGGCCGCGATCGGGTACGGGGCGTGGCGGGTCGCCGTCCCCGCCGACCGGGCGCCGTGGCGGCACATGACCGCCGCCGCGGGGCTGTTCCTGGCCGGCCTGATCACCCGGATCGTGGTGCCCGGGGCAGCCGTGTCACCGCCCACCCCGATGGCGCTGCTCCCGGACGTGTTCGTCGTGCCCGGCTACCTGATGGCGGCGTACGCGTTCGCCGGGATGCTGCGCCGCCGCCGCGCCGACCACGACGACCCGGCCTGGGTCGACGCCGTGCTGGTCGGCGCCGGATCGGCCTTCCTGGCCTGGACCTACCTGGTGGCGCCCTCGATCGAGCGGGTCGGGCTGCCGCTGATCCAGTTCGCGAACTCGTTCTTCCCGGTCATCGACGTGGTGCTGGTGGTGCTGGTGGTGCTGGTGGCGCAGCTGGCCCTGGCCGGCAGCTCCCGCGCGCCCGCGCTGTGGCTGTTCGTGCTCGGCGCGGCGCTGCTGTTCACCGGTGACCTGCTCTACTCGATCCGGGACGGCGACCTGGCGGGGGTGCCGGCCGACCTGGTCGACGCGCTCTACTCGGCCGCGTTCCTGCTCTTCGGGGCCGGCTGCGTGCACCCGTCGATGCGTACGCTCACCCAGCCGCAACAGATCATGGTCCGGACGCTGTCGTTCACCCGGACCGCGCTGATCGCGGCGGCGATGCTCGGCCCGGTGATCGTCGCGATCGTCGAGCCGATCACCGGGTTTGTCGACGGCGCCGTCCGGGTGCTGCTGTGCAGCGTGCTCATCCTGACTGTGCTGTTCCGGGTGGTCCGCTCCAACAACTCGCGGGCCCGCGCCGAGAACGCGATCCGGCGCCGGGCCACCCACGACGCGCTGACCGACCTGCCCAACCGGGAACTGCTCAGCGACACGATCGGCGCGTGGAGCGGGCAGGCGGTCGCCGAACAGCAGGAGATCAGCCTGCTCTTCCTCGACCTGGACCGGTTCAAGATGGTCAACGACCACTGGGGCCACCAGATCGGCGACGAACTGCTCTGCGCGGTCGCCGGCCGGCTCAGCGCGCACGTGCGCAGCACCGACCTGGTCGCCCGGATCGGCGGCGACGAGTTCGTGATCGCCCTGGCCGGCCCGTCGCACAGCATCCTCGCCGAGTCGGTGGCCGGCCGGCTGCTGGCGCTGTTCGAACAGCCGTTCCCGCTGTCGGTGGGCGACGTGGTGGTGTCCGCGTCGATCGGCGTGGCGAAGGCGGGCGGCACCGCGGAGGCCCTGGAACTGATCCGGGACGCGGACACCGCGATGTACAAGGCGAAAGGGTCGGGGCGTAACGCGTACGCGCTGTTCGACACGTCGCTGCGCGAGGACCTCAAGGACCGGATGTCGCTGGAGCAGGCGTTCCGCGGCGCCCTCGAACGCGGCGAGCTGTACGCCACCTACCAGCCGATCGTCGACCTGGCCACCGGCGAGGTGGACGGCTTCGAGACGCTGATGCGCTGGGAGCACCCGGAGCTGGGGTTCATCTCGCCGCTGCGGTTCATCCCGGTCGCCGAGGAGACCGGCCTGATCGTGGACGCCGGCGCGTGGCTGCTCCGCGAGGCCGCCGGATGCCTGGCGCGGTGGCGGGCACAGCGCCCGCCGGGGGCCCGTGCCCTGCACATGTCGGTGAACGTCTCGGTCCGCCAGCTGCGTGACCGGGACCTGGCGGTGGTGGTCCGCGAGGTGCTGGCCGAGACCGGTCTGCCGCCCGACGCGCTCTGGCTGGAGATCACCGAGTCGGGCGTGATGGAGGACATCGAGACCGCCCTGGCCACGCTCGCCGAACTGCACGAGATCGGCGTCGTGATGGCCGTCGACGACTTCGGCACCGGGTACTCGTCGCTGAGCTACCTCAACCGGCTGCCCGTAGACATCGTCAAACTGGACCGGTCGTTCATCAACGACGTGGGACAGCACGGGGCGAACGAGTCGATCGTGCGGGCGGTGCTGGCCATGGCCCGCGAGCTCGACCTGCGGGTGGTGGCCGAGGGCGTGGAGACCGAGCTGCAGCGCGACTGGCTCCGCGACCAGGCCTGCGACCTGGCACAGGGCTGGCTCTTCGGCAAACCCCTGCGAGCGGCGGAGACCGTCCTGGCCTGACCGGGCACGGGTGACCCCTCCTGGGCGATGTCGTACCCGGTCGCTATCGTGCCTGCTCGGCGTCTCCACAGAAAAGTGGGAACGCGACAACGGGGAGGCACCACATGACTACACGCACCCTTCTGCGCGGCAGCGCGGCACTGGCCGTCGCGGCCGTGCTCGCGGTCTCCGGATGCGCCGGCAAGAGCACCTCGAACAGCAGCGGCGGCGGCGACTCCGCGGCCGCCGGCGCGTCCACGGACAAGGACGCCACGACCGCGCTCGCCGACGCCGCCGCGAAGCTCCAGGAGGAGTCCTTCAAGATGGCGATCGACATGGGCGCCAACGGCACCATGACCGGCGTCCTGGACCCGAAGAGCAAGAACAGCGAATTCACCATGGACGTCGAGTCCGAGGGCACCACCATCAAGTCCGAGATGCGCACCGTCGACGGCGTCACGTACATCAAGATGACCATGCCGGGCGTGGACCTGCCGGGCATGGACGGCAAGACCTGGCGCAAGCTGAGCAGCGAAGCCTCCCAGATGGGTACGCTCGGCAGCTTCGACGCCTCCGCGATCTCCACCACGATGAAGAACGCCGCGGACGTCAAGTGGGACGGCGACAACGCGGTCAGCGGCACCATCGACCTGGCCGAGTCCGGCACGTCGCTGGGCATGACCGACGCCATGCTGAGCCGGCTCACCGACAAGACCGCCCCGATCAAGGCGACCTTCGACAGCGAGGGCCGGCTGGCCACCTACGAGCTGACCATGCCGTCGGTCGGCGGCGCCGCGGCCCAGACGATGAAGATGTCGTACTCGGACTTCGGCACCCCGGTCGACGTCAAGGCCCCGGCAGCCTCCGAGATCACCGCCTGACCCTCACAGTCCCGCGTACCACCCGGCGTCGGCGGCCGCGAGCCGCCGGCGCAGGGCGGTGGCGGTCTCCCGCCGGTGCGGTCGCGGCGGCAGTTCGATGGCGAGGCCGGCCGCCAGGTCGTCGCGCAGATCCGCCACCACCGTGCGGTAATCGCCGTCCTCCGCCTCGGCGGCATCACAGATCGCCTCGCACACCACACCGGCCGGGGTGTCCGAGCTCGGCGGGCGCAACATCGCCCGCACCACGCCCGGCGCGGACGCGGCCCGGCCGGCCAGCCGGCGATCCGCCCGGCGCAGCTCGTCGGCGGGCACCGGCACACCCCGGTCCAGCCGGTCCCGGATCGGCGCGAACCACGGCGCGCCGTGCACGCCGACCCGGCGGAACGCGCGGTCACGGGCCCAGGCGAGGATCCGGTCGAGCAGGTCCGCCGGGGCGTACGCGATGATCCGGGCCAGCTCCTCGTCCTCGTCGTGGATGATCACGCCGTAGTCGCCGGTGTCACAGACGCACTTCTCGACGACACCGCGTTCCAACCACGGATCCTGCTCGTCGTCGCCGTGCTCGGCGTAGTCCACCAACTCCTCGCGCGCCTCCCGCAGGACCCGGTCAGCGGGCGCCGGACGGTCCGGGTCGGGCACCCCGGCACAGCGGAACCGGGCCGCGGCCAGGAACTCCGGCGTCACACGGACACCGGTGAGCCGTTCCGTCAACGCCCGAGCGCCCCGGTCACCGAGGGCACAGGCGGCGAGGGTCTCGTCGTCGCGTACCCAACGGAACCCGCCGTCGCGCGGCCGGAAGGACACCGCCTCGCCGGACCACGACGGACCCTCCGGCCCCAGCAGCATCGTCCAGTCGGCGCAGCGCACCGCCGCGGCGAACAGCAGGTCCGAGCGGTGCGTGTCGCCGTGGACGTCCGGCCAGGCGCTGACGGTCTCCGCCGCGCCGCGCAACGTGTGTGCCCCGGCGAGCGTGACCGGCTGGTGCCCGCCCAGCCGGGCGATGATCTGATCCGGGGTGTGTTCGCGCACGAACGTCAGACAGAAATCGAAGCCGAGCACCGTGCCGCCGGTCAGGAACGTGTAGTCGTCGGTGTCTGCCACCACACGGTCCAGCGTGCCTCACGCTCTCCCGTTCCACCGGGTGGATGCGATTTCTAGCCTGTGCACACAGACATGACTGAGACGGATGTTGCAGAGTGCGGAGCGTGATGACCGAGATGGGCGAACCGGATGTCGATCTACGACCAGCGACCGATGGTGATCTCTGGCTCTTCCAGCGGCAGGCCGTGGACCCCGAGGCGGGTGGCACGTTCAACTGGTCGGGGTACCGCAATCTGGCCGCGACCCGGCAGCGCCTCACCCTGGACGGGCTGATCGGTCCCGACGACGGCTGCCTGATCGTCTGGACCGGCGGCGAGGCGGTCGGCACCGTCGGCTGGCGCAAGGTCCACTACGGCACCCCGTCCTGGTTCTGCTGGAACATCGGTGCCTCGATCCTGCCGGAGCACCGCTATCAGGGGATCGGCACGCAGAGCCAGGGCGCTCTGGTGCGCTACCTGTTCCGGGTGTCGGCGGCGCCGCGGGTCGAGGCGTACACCGATGTGGAGAATGCCGCTGAACAGGGCGCCCTGCGCCGCCTCGGTTTCGTGCAGGAGGGGACGCTGCGGGCCACCCAGTTCCGCGACGGCCGCTGGCGGGACCTTTTCATGTACTCGCTGACCAGGACGGAGTTCGAGAACTCGCCGGTGTTCCACCCGCCGGCATAGATCGATGACACCGAGTGGCAGAATCGCCGGGGATGAGGACTCCGCTGCAGGGCGGTCTGCTGCCGGCGCAGGGTGGCGCCGGGCCGGTCGTCGAGATCGCCTGCGACGAGTCCGGTTTCTCCGGCACCAACCTGCTGGGCTCGGCCGCGCCGGTCGTCACCCACGCCAGTGTCGACCTGAGCCGGGCCGAGGCCGCGGCGCTGATCACCGAGCTGCGGTCCGGGTTCCGGTTCTCGCCGCACGAGCTGAAATCCGGCCGCCTCCTGCGCCGCCCGGACGCAGGCGAGGCGCTGGCCTGGCTGCGGGATTCGCTGGCCGGCCGTGCCCACGTGCACGTGATCGACAAGCGGTTCTTCCTGGTCACCCGGGTCGTCGATCTGCTGCTGGGCGAACCCTCCTACGCCTCCGGCATCCGTCTGCCCCCGGCGCTGGCACCGGCTGCGGTGGCACTGCACGAGGCCCGGCCGGCGGCGCCGGAGGACTGGGACGCGTTTCTGGCCGCCTTCGCCGCCATGGTCCGCGTCAAACGCCGTCGCCCGGCCGCCGAGGTGCTGCACCGTTTCCTGGCGGCCCGCGACACCCTGGCGGGCCACGAACTGGGTGATCCGGCCCGGGCCGTCCTGGCGGGCCTGCGTCCTGATCGGGTACGCGTGATGCTGGCCCGCGTCGACGCCGGTGATCCGGCGGTCCCGCCCCCGTTGGAGCCGATGCTGCCGGCCCTGGCCGAGACGGTGCTGTTCTGGAGCTGCGGCGGCCGCCGGGTGCTGGTGGTGCACGACGAGCAGAGCGCCCTGACCACCGGCCGGCTGAGCCGGCTGCGGGACGCGCTCGCCGGCGGGACGGGGGAGTCGCCGCTGGCGGGCCTGGTGATGACCGATTCCCGGGACGACCCGCGGGTGCAGATCGCCGACCTGCTCGCCGGAGTGGCCCGGCGTACACCGGCGGAAATGAACCTCGCTGAGCGGCCGTTGAACGACCCTGGGACCATAGTGTGAACCTCGGGGACAGAGTGAGCGGACATGCATCGATACTTCAGTGAGATGACCGAGAACCGGCAGGTCGGCGCCGCGCTGGTGATCGTGCGCTATTGCGGGTGGCATGCCGATCCGGGCTTCGCGCCGTGGTTCCTGGAGACGCGTGATCTGATGTCGCGGATCCTCACGGCCGCCCTGGACTTCGTCACGCCCGAGCCCGGCGAGCGCCGCCCGATCTCCCCGCTGCTGCGGCTCGCCCCCGAGGTGCAGGACCGTCTGCGCCGCTTCGACCCGGACGGCGACGGTTTCGAGACGACCGTCGGCGACCATCTCAGCCTCGTCGACGCCGCGTTGCGGGCGATCGGCGACCCGGACAGCGTCGACCTGGCCGCGACCCTGTTCGAGCACGTCGCTGACCTGGCCGAGGCGGCCACCGACCTGGCGGAGAACGTCGACTTCGCGGCCGGTGAGCAGCACGTGCAGCTGGTCGGTGCCGTCGACCTGGGCCGGGCACGGCAGTTGAGCCTGCAGTTCTCGGCGCTCTACGCGGGCACCGTCCCGTGCTACTACGAGGAGGACTCAGGCGGCCTGCAGCGTGCTCGAGACGTAGACCCGGTTGCGTCCGGCGCGTTTGGCCGCGTACAGGGCGGCGTCCGCGCGCGCCAGCAGATGTTCCGCTGATTCGGCGCGGTCCCACTGGGCCGCGCCCGCCGAGAACGTCTGCCCGAGTGGTGTCACCGCCTGCAGCCGTTCGATGATGTGGTCGGCGTCGGCCAGCCGGGAGTGGTCGAACACCGCCCCGAACTCCTCCCCGCCGTACCGGGCCAGCAGGTCCTCCGGGCGCAGTTGCTCGCGCCAGGCGACCGCCGCCTCGTGGAGCAGTTCGTCGCCGCCCTGGTGGCCGTGTTCGTCGTTGTAGCGTTTGAAATGGTCCAGGTCGAAGATCGCCACCACGACCGGGGTGCCGTGCCGGCGGGCCGACGCGAGCCGCCGGTGCAGCTCCAGGTCCCACGCCCGCCGGTTCGGCAGGGTGGTGAGCGCGTCGATGTGGGCGACCGCGTCGAGTTGGCGGGCCTTGTCCTGTACCTGGCCGACCAGGTCGACCATCCGCAGGGTGACCAGGCCGAACAGCACGATGCACCCGATCCCGGCGGCCAGCCAGTCGACCTGGCCGTCCTGCAGGAAACCCTGGACGATCAGCAGCCCCGGGGCGCCCGCGCAGGCCAGGTTGACCAGCAGGACCCGCCGTGGCGACATGTCGGTCACCGGGGTGAGCGGCTGCCCGCTGAGCATCCGCATCGACGGGTGCACGGCCGCGCCGGCCAGCAGGAAACTCGCCATCGTGGAGAGGGGCCGCAGGTCGGCGGTGCCGATGTCGGCGATGAACGGCAGCAGGGAGAGCAGGTGGGTCACGGTCTGCAGCAGCAGGGAGGCGCTGATCTGCCAGAACGCCGCGTTGCGCAGTCCCCGGGCGGTGAAGAAGCGGATCAGCACCCCCAGCAGCAACACGTCCCCGAACGGGAACAGTGCGGTCAGCACGTCGCCCGGCAGGCGGTTCTGCACCCGCATCAACGGGGTGATCACCAGCAGCCAACAGGCGAGCGCGAGTCCGACACTGATCATCGCGGTGTCGAGCATCCCGGCGCGGTCCTTGCGCCACGAGGCGCCCCGCACGATGAGCAGCAGCGCCACCCCCTCCAGCGGGTAGACGCCGATGAACACCACGAACGCCGGCGTGGTGGCGCCCGCGAACCAGATGCCGTACCCGGTGATGGTGAGCAGCCCGGCGGAGGCCAGCAGCAGCCAGGGCCGGGGGAGTACGGGCCGGTTGAGCAGGACCCCGGTGACCACCGCCCCGGTGAACATCACCGGCATCAGGAACGCCATCAGCCCGCCGACCGGCCCGGCCGGGTCGGTGAAGAGCTGCGCGACGCTGTACAGCGTCGCCACCACGAGCCAGGCCGTCCAGGGGCGTAGGGACCGCACCTTTTCCGGCCCGGTGCCGGGTTCCGGGACGAGGGAGCGGATGTCGACCGTTTCGCCGAAGGAGCGCGTCACGGGCGACTCCTCCCTGACCAACCGTGCGACCGTCCGTCAGCACTATCGGCCGGAGGACGCGCGGTTTCAGGCCGCCGCGCGAACCAGCTTCGCCAGCTCCGGCCACAGGGCGGGGGCGGCACCGATGGTCAGTGAGGTGGTGAACTCCTCACCCGCGCCGCCGAGGACCACCCCGGCCTCGCGGGCGATCAGCGCACCGGCCGCGATGTCCCACAGGTTCGTGTCCAGGGCCAGTCCGCCGTCGAGCCGCCCGGCGGCCTGGTAGACCAGGTTGAGCGCGGCCGGGACCCGACGGATGTCACCGGCGACCGGGAGCAGCTCGCGGATCACCCGGCCGGCCCGGTCCTTGGTCTTCGGGTTCGGCTGGAAGCTGACCCCGATCAGCGCCTCGGCCAGCGGCGCGCCGCCGGACACCGTCAGCGGCTCCTCACCCAGCAGGGCGCCGCCGCCGTCGACCGCGCTGAACGTCTCGGCCGCGACCGGCTCGTGCACGACCGCGGCCCGGGGCCGGTCACCCTGGTAGAGCGCGATGCACACCGACCACGGCCCGGTCCGGCTGACGTAGTTGCGGGTGCCGTCGAGCGGGTCGATGACCCAGGTCCAGCCGCTGGTGCCGGACCGGCCGTGGCCCTCCTCGGCCTGGATGCTGTCGTCCGGCCAGGAGGCCCGGATCGCGTCCACGATGAGCTGCTCGCTGGCGATGTCGACATCGGAGACGACGTCGTTGGCGTGCGCCTTGGGGGCGCCCATCCGCAGGCTGTCGCGGCGTTCGAGCTGCAGGCGGCCGGCCTGGACGGCGAGGGCGGCGGCGAGCTCACGGGCGGCGTGGAGATCTCGTTCCATCATCCGGACGCTATCAGTCGAGGTGCCACACCTCGGTCGCGTCACGCCACGGCCCGCCCGCGCCGGACGGCGGGCCGGCGCCCCACGGGGCCTGGCACGGATCGGTCAGCGTCCACCACTCTCGGGTGGCCGGGTCCGCGGCGATCGCGGCCATGTCCGCGTCGTGGTCCTCGCCGACGTGCTCGTAGTAGGCGATCAGCGTGTCCTCGATCAGGAAGATCGTGTAGTTGCGGATGTTGTTCCTGGTCAGTGTCGCCTCGACCTGGGGCCGGACGGCGGCGTGCAGACGGAGGTACTCCGCACGCCGCTCCGGCCGGAGATTGACGATCTGCCCGTGTCGCGTCATCCGGGCAGACTATCGGTCAGCGTCACTTACTTGATCTCGCCGCGGTCCACGAGGCTGTAGGAGCCGCGGGCTCCGCCGTCGCCGACCTGCTGGATGTAGAGCGCCGACCCGTCGTTTCTCACCTGCACCGTGCCGTGCTTCTCGTGGGTGAACGAGTAGGTGGCCCGGCCCTTGTCGTCCTTCTCGTCGAGGGCGACGACCGAGAACAGGGTGTCCGCGTTCTCCGCGCACCTGGTCGTGCCGAGGCTGACCGGTTCGGTCGTGTCGTCGGCCTTCACGCACCACCGGCCGCCCTCCTCGCGCGGCCGCAGCGCCTCGATCAGGTACTTGTCGCCGGCCGCCGGGACGATCTTCCAGAGCGCGCCGTCGTCGGTGCCGTCGCCGATCTCGACCGGCCCCTCGTAGGAGGCGCTCCAGTCCTTGTCGTCCTCGGCGATGTGGATCAGGACCTTGCGCTTGCCGGCCAGGACGTCGTCGGCCGAGGCGGCCTCTGTGGACGTGGTGGCCTCCGGGGACGACGTCGACTCGCCGGTGGATTCGGTGGTGGCGGTGGCCGCCGCCTCGGACGGGGTGGACGTGCCGGAGGCCGCCGGTTCGGTGGACGAGGAACACGCCGGGAGACCGAGGACCAGAACTGTGCCGAGGGAGATTGCCCGGATCGACCGCACGAAATATCCTCCATCATGATCATGTTCGATTTTCCGTCACATGATCACGTACCCGCGCAACCTCGCACGAAACGACGGTGGGCGCGGCAGGACCTGCCGCGTTCGCTCTTTCGGGGTACGGGTCAGCCGACTCGTACCCCTCTCCTCCATGCTCTGTCCTGGACTGATCCATGCCGGCCTCGGACGATCGGCTTCAGACAATGGATGATCGACCCGATCCGGGAGCCGCGCGGATACGTATGACAGAACGATGCTGACTTCTGGAGGTCGTGTGGCGGACGAATCCGTGCTGCTGACCCGCGAGGACGCGGCCACCGCGGCCGGTGACCTCGCGACGGTCGCCGACCTGCTGGGCTCCGCGAACGACCGGGTGCTGCTGACCGAAGCCGCCGAGGCGTTCCGGGCCGGCACCTCCGAGGAGGTTCTCGACCGGCTCGCCGGCCTGGTGCTGTCCCGCGCCGGCCTGCTCCACGAGCGGGTCGACGCCCTGGAACGTGAGGTCCGCGACGACGTCGCCGCGCTCGAGGAGGAACACCTGAACCTCGAGAGCGAACTGGACGCGGTGGCCCGCCGGCACCGCGGCCTGCTGGAGGCGATCCGGGTCGCCCGCCACGAGGCGCGGGCCGCGGTGGAGGCCAGCTACCAGCGGGCGCTGGCCGAGTTCGCCGCCGAACTGCCCGGCGTCCTCACCC
Organism: Actinoplanes sp. NBRC 101535; assembly: GCF_030269225.1. NCBI lineage: Bacteria > Bacillati > Actinomycetota > Actinomycetes > Micromonosporales > Micromonosporaceae > Actinoplanes > Actinoplanes sp. NBRC 101535. The sequence goes on from NZ_BSSY01000007.1 coordinate 232,772, forward strand.
GTACCGTGCTGCCCAGCTGGCAGGACGGCTGGCGGGGACGCGCGGCCAACCGCCGGCAGCGTGACCGGCTGGCCGGCGAACTCGGCACGGTCGTGCAGGAACGCGCGGTGCGCCGTCTCGAGGAGTGGTCCGCCCTCAACCGCCGGATCCTGACCGCCCGGTTCAAGGCGGTCGCGGGCGAGACCGAGGCGGCCCTGCGCGACCTGGCCACCGCGTACGACGACACGTTCCACCGGGTCGGCGCCTGGCAGCCCCGGGCGGCACGCCCGTGGGCCGACCGGTCCGCGGACGTCACCCGGGCCTGGAAGATCGGTGCCGCGGTGCTCAGCGCGGCGACACCGGACGCCCCCGCGACGACCGTGCCCGCCGCCGTGGTGGCCGCGGTCGCCGCCGCCACAGCGACCATGGAGACCCTGGCCGGCACCTACCTCGAGGTCGGCTGGCCGGAACTCGCCGAACGGCTCGACGTCTATCGCACCGAACTGCTGGCGGCGACCTCGTCGGCGTTCGACACGCTGCGCGCCGACGCCGAACGCATGGTCGACGACCTGGCCGGCGTGGAGACGGCCCGGGTCGGGGACGCCCGGGCGGCGCTGACGGCGGCGTACCGGGAACACGCCCGTGACCTGGACGGCCTGGACGCGTACCGCTACCGGATCGACCTGTCCGCGTCCGCGCTGCGCCGGCTGCTCGCCAAAAGTCCGAGCTGACCCCGGAAGGCGCGGGAAGATGACCCGGTGCGTCGGTGGTACCCGGGTCTGTGCGCGATCACGATCGTCGCCTATGTGCTGACACCCTCGGTGGCGGTGCAGGGCATGATCGGCGCGCTGTTCCACACCGGGCTGGTGGTCACCATGCTCGCCGGGATCCGCCGGCACCGGCCGGGAACGCGATGGCCCTGGTACGCGCTCGCCGCGCAGATCGCGCTCTTCGGGGCCGGCGACGTGGCGTACTGGATACGGACGATCCAGCATCAACGAGACGCTTTTCCCTCGTACGCCGATGTCTTCTATGTCTGGTGTTATCTGTCCCTGCTGATCGGTCTGGGTGGTTTCGTCCGGGCCCGCCGCGCCGGCTGGGACCGTCCGCTGGTGCTGGACACCGCGATCCTGTCCAGCGGCGCCGCCATGCTCGGCTGGGTGTTCGTCATCGGCCCGGCCGCCCGCACCGACGGCCTGACCCCGCTCGGCCTGGCCGTCTCCGTCAGCTACCCGGTGTTCGACCTGCTCGCGCTCTCCCTACTGGTCCGCCTCGCCCTCGGCACCGGACGGCGCCCGCCCGCCTACCGGATCCTGATGACCGGCATCTCGATCCTGCTGCTCACCGACGTCGCCTACACCCTGCTCGAACTGGAGGGCGGCTACCAGCTCGGCGGCCTGCTCGACGTCGGCTGGCTGACCACCCACTCCCTGATCGGCGCCGCCGCGCTGCACCCGACGATGGCCGCGGTGACCGTGCCCGGCCGCCGGACCGACGACCGCATGATCAGCCGGCACCGGCTCCAGGCGCTGACCACGGCCAGCCTGATGGCCCCGGCGGTGCTGGCCATCGAATGGATCCGGGGCCGGCCCCTCGACGTGCCGGTCGTGGCCGGCGGCTGCGTCGTGCTGTTCCTGCTGGTGATGGCGCGGCTGCAGAACCTGGTGGGGATGCTCGCCGAAGCGCTCGGCACCGCCGAGGCACAGGCGCAGACCGACCAGCTGACCGGCCTGGCGAACCGGCGGATGTTCCACACCCGCTGGGAAGGCGCCCTGACCGCCGGCACCGGGCCGACCGCGCTGCTCTACGTCGACCTGGACGGCTTCAAGACCGTCAACGACACCCGCGGCCACGAGACCGGCGACGCCGTGCTGGAGGTGGTGGCCGCCCGGATCCGCGACACGATCCGCGCCGGCGACCTGGTGGCCCGGCTCGGCGGCGACGAGTTCGCGGTGATCCTGCCCGGCGCGTCCGACGACCACGCCACCCAGGTGGCGACCCGGATCGTGGCAGCGGTGGCCGAGCCGATCCCGGCCCCGGACGGACCGGTGACGGTCGGCGCCAGCATCGGTGTGATCACCGCACCGGCGGGCGCCGACCCGGAAACCGAGATCAAACGCGCCGACACCGCGATGTACGCCGCCAAAGCCGCCGGCCGTGGCCAGGTGTGCCACGGCTGAGCTGTTATGGTCGCCCGTGTCGTCGACGAACCGTCAGATGTGGCCGCTCTACGCGGCCGGATTCACCACCGCCTTCGGGGCGCACGGCATCGCCGCCAACCTGGGCGGCTTCTCCTCCCTGCTCGTCCTCGGTGGGCTGCTCGCCCTCTACGACGGCGCGGAAGTCCTGCTCAAACCACTGTTCGGCAGCCTCGCCGACCGGATCGGCGCCCGGCCGGTCCTGCTCGGCGGCCTGATCGCCTTCGCGCTGGCGTCCGCGGCGTACGTGGCAGCCTCCGCACTCTCCGACAGCCTGGCCTGGCTGTGGGCCGCCCGGCTGGGCCAGGGCGCCGCCGCATCGGCCTTCTCCCCGTCGGCGTCCGCCCTGGTGGCCCGGCTCAACCCGGCGGCGAGACACGGGCGGGCGTTCGGGTCGTACGGTTTCTGGAAGTCCATCGGCTACACCCTGGGGCCGCTGCTCGGCGGTGTGCTGGTGTGGGCCGGCGGCCTCAGCCTGCTGTTCGTCGTCCTGGCGGTACTGGGGGCGGCGGTGGCACTGTGGGCGTTCCTGGTGGTCCCGGTGATGGCGCCGTTGCCGAAGGCCCGTCAAACCGTGCTGGACCTGGCCCGGCGCCTGACCGACCCGGTGTTCCTGGCCCCGACGGCGGCCCTCGCGGCGGCCACTGCGGCGCTGTCGGTCGGAGTGGGTTTCCTGCCGGTGGCGGGCCGCACCGCGGGACTGGGCACGATCGCCACCGGCGCGGCGGTGTCCCTGCTGGCCCTGGCCGCGGCGGTGGTGCAACCCCGCGCGGGGCGCGCCCTCGACGAAGGACGGCTGACCACCCGGGCCGGGCTGTCGGCGGGCATGACGGTGACGGTCGCGGGACTGCTGGCGGCGATGCTGCCGGGGACGTCGGAGGCGCCGGGGGCGTCGGCGGTCGCGGGGGTGGCGGGGGTGCTGCTGGGTGCGGTGCTGATCGGAGTGGGCACCGGATTGATCACGCCGTTGGGGTTTGCGGCGCTGGCCGCGAACACACCGCAGGAACGTCTGGGGCAGACGATGGGCTCCGCGGAGTTGGGCCGGGAACTCGGCGACGCCGGCGGTCCGCTGCTGGTGGCGGGCGTGGCGACGCTGACCACATTGGTGTACGGGTTCGCGGCGCTGGCTGTGGTGATCGCGGCGCTCGGCTGGTTCGTGGCTGTCGCCAGTCGGCGGTCGCGGCCGGTCTCCGGCTGAGCTCGCTGGTGCGGTCCCCGCTCGGGGTCGGTCTCTGCACCGTGCACGGTCCGTCCGGTCGCAATGTGGTTCGGTCGCAATGTCGTTCGGTCCAGGTCGACCAGGATCCTGACCTGGGGATGGTGCTGGCGGCTTCCTTTCGCCGATCACGCGTACCGCGCCGCCGTGGACCAGCACGGTGCCTGTCGCCTGGACCGGTGAGGCCGGACGGGTAGTACGTCACCGTACGACGGTGCGGCGGATATTCGGTCGGGACACCACCTTGGCCCATCTGAAGGAGAAGCCATGTATGACGTGTCCCGCAATCCGTTCCGTCCCGTCTCGGCTGCTGCTCCCGTCGCGCCTGTTCCGCCTGCTTCGTCGTCTCGCCTGCTGTCGCCGCCGGACTCGTCCCGCCGGGTCTATCTGCGACGGGGTTCGGCGGCGCTGCTGGGGCTGGCGCTCGGGATCGCGCCGCCGCTGGTCGTGGCGGGGCCGGCCGCGGCTGCCCTGGAGTGTTACCAGCCGTCATGGTCGGCTCCGGGGGAGAGCCTCAGCGAATGGAACACCGTCCAGGTTCCGGCCGGCACCACGGACCGGCTGACGATCGTCCCCGCGCCGCAGGGCAACAGTCCGCACGCCCTGCGGGCCGAGGTCCGTGACGGCGACGTGGCGGTCAACCCGGCGAACGGCCAGCCGATCGCCGGCGGCTGGCGGGCCGAAGGCGTGCGTACCGTCGCCGAGACGGCGTCGAACCAGACGGTCCGCTACGAGTGGTCGACCATGCTGGACCCCACGTACCCGCAGAACCCGGTCGGCACCGACGGCAAACCCATCTGGCAGGTCATCACCCAGTGGCATCAGGGCGACAACGATCAGGGCTCGTCGCCGCCGGTCGCGTTCATCATCGAGTCCGGTCAGATCGTCCTGCACCTGACCCGCCCGGACGGCACCGACGCCGCGAAGCACGTGCTGGCCCCGATCGCCCGCGGAACCTGGCACCACTTCCGGATGGACGTCCGCTGGGGACTCGCCGGCTCGGTGACCGTGTGGCACAACAACACCCAGGTGCTCGCCTCGACGGCTGCCCAGACGTTGTTTCCGCAACTGAACTCGGCACAGCCCGGCACCGCCTACATGAAGATGGGCCTGTATCGGAAGCCCATCGCCCTCGATCCGCCGACCACCGGAACGTTCGCCGTCTTCCACGACGAGGTCCGCCGCTCGATCCCGGCGACCCCGGTCACCGGCCCGGAGACGGTGCTCCGCCCCGACGGCGACGTCCTGCGCCAGTGGACCGGCGGCACCACCGGGACGGCCGCGGCCGCCCTCGACGACGCGGTGACCCAGCCGACCGCAGTGCCGGCCGCCGATTACATCTATGCGGGCGGCCCGAACCGGGTTACCGAGGTGACCCTCGCCGACCAGGCCCTGTCCGGCGGCACGTCGGCGCTGACCGGCTGGTTCTACGGCAACGCCGGGGCCGGCACCCAGTTGCGCGCCGACCTGGTCCAGGGGGCCACGGTCCTGGCGACCACCACCGTCCCGGCGTCGTCCGGCTTCGGCTGGCGGTCGATCTCCGGTCCCGCGACCGCGGCCCTGTCCCAGCAGTCCTTGACCGACACCCGCCTGCGCTTCACCACCATCGGTGGCGGTGACAGCAACATCCGTGCCGCTTACGCCACATCCGTACCCACCACCTGCCCGTCCTGACCGCCCTGCATCTCCCACCCGACGATCCGATCCGTCATGGCTCGGTCCGTAATGGTCCGACCTGTAGTGACGCGATCCGAAGTGACGCGATCCGAAGTGACGCGATCTGCAACTCGATCCGTCCTGACGTGCCCGAGCCCCAGGGCGGCCGTGCCGGCTCACCCGGCCGCCCCTGGCTCATCCTGGTGTCCGTTCTCGACCTGCCCGGTTGTTTCTAGACACGTTTCGTGGTCAGGGTGCGAAGCCCATCCGCGTGGTGATTTCGGGCGCGCTGGACGCCCCAATTCACCACGCCCCTGGTGGTGTGGTGATTTCGGGCGCGCTGGACGCCCCAATTCACCACGCCCCTGGTGGTGTGGTGAATACGGGCGCGCTGGACGCCCGAAATCACCACGCTGTTGTGGGTGTGGTGAATACGGGCGTGCTCAGCGCCCGAAATCACCACAGAGGCAGACCCTGACTGCGAAAGGTGTCTAGCCCTGTCTTTCGCACATGGGGCATAGCCGCTGGTCAGACTGCATGCAAGATCCAGAACTTCAAGTAATCAGCGCAGGTCAGATGGGGTCATGTGCGAAGTCCGGGTATAGCTCGCCGTGCCGGTTGTTGTGGTTCACCGCCCGTCCGGTGAGCGGAGGTGCTGAGGCCCGAGGCCGCGCAGCGGGACTGTCAGATGGTGACGACCAGTTTGCCGGTGGTGTGCAGGTCGACGAAGTCGGCGCAGGCCTGTGGGGCCTGGTCCAGGGTGTATCGCCGACCGATGGTGGCGGGAAGGGCGCCGCTGACGGCCAGGTCGGCGACGTCGCGCATGTCGCCGAGCCTGCCGTCCATGTCGATCACGAAGTGCAGGTCGACGTCGGAGCGGCCGATCCACTCCTGCTCGGGGACCGGGTAGGTGATGGTGAGCAAGCGGCCGCCGGGGCGGACGGCGGCGGCGACCGCGGTGAGGTCGTTGCTGGGCAGGGACAGGTTGAAGGCCGCGTCGACGCCGGAAGGATAGCTCGACGCCGCATATCCGATGGTCTCGTCGGCGCCGAGCGCACGCAGCAGGGCGGCGTCGGCGGCTGTCGTGGTCGCGATGATCCGTGCTTTCGCACGGGCCAACAGCGGGATCACGGCGGTGCCGACGCCGCCGGTGGCGCCGATGACCAGCACCGTCTCGCCCGGCTGCACGTCGGCGGTGGCCATCAGTGCCCGCGCGGTCAGGCCCACGGTGGGCAGCGCGGCTGCCTCCTCGACGCCGAGGGATGGCGGCCGGTGGGTCACGAAGGACGTGTCGGCCTCGACGACCGCGAACTCGGCGAGGGCGCCCGTGCCCAGTGACGGGCGGGAGGTGCCGGCAAGGGAGCGCAGCGCGCGGGGGATGGCCTGGCCGAAGACCTCGTCGCCGATCCGGTAGGTGGTGACGCCCTCGCCGACCGCGCTGACCGTGCCGGCGAAGTCGTTGCCGGGCACGTGTGGGAACGGCAGGGGCGTGACATCGTGATAGACCCCGCTCGGCAGGACGACGTCGGCCGGGTTGATCGAGGCAGCGGCGATCCGCACCTGGATCTGGCCGGGCCCGGGCTCGGGCGCCGGGAGGTCGCCGACGGTGTAGGTCTCCGGCGGGCCGTAACCGGTCACGACGACTGCCCTCATTGCTGCCTCCTCGGCTAAACGGACCGGGCGGTCACCTTCGCCTCGGTGACGCTATAGTAAGCGGACCGTCCGGTCAACTTGGCATCAGTGTTGTTTCGGCAGAAGCCTCCGGGGAGTTTGATGGTCAATGTGGACTGGCACGCAACCTGCAAAAACGGGATGTTGACACGACTGCTGGGCGCTGCCACGTTTCCCGAAAATGTTTTCGCTGATCGTCCCGGCTGCTCCGGTCCCACCGGCCGCAGTGCCACGGACCCCACCGATGGGAAGGCGTAGGGGTCCGGAAACCGGCGTCGGTGGCCTGGAGCACGACCGAACCCGGCGAGGTGGAAGCGGTCGGCGACTTCACCGTCTCCGGATTCGTTGCCGGCGCGAGGCTGACCGCGATCGCCCACGTGTGGATCCGCGGCGCCGACCCGGTGCAGATCAATCACCGTCGACCCGGTCGCGATGACCACCGCGGTCGGCGTGGCGTGGTGCGGGCGGTGTGGCGTGGGGCGGCGTGGCGCGCGGGCGGTGTGTGTGGCGTGGGTGTGGGCGGCGTGGTGTGTGTGGCGTGGTGCGGGCGGCGTGGTGCGGCGTGGGTCGGCGTGGCGCGGGCGGCGTGGTGTGGCGTGGCGTAACACGGGTGTCGTGGTGACCGGCGGGTTCTGACATTTGTCATCCCCGCAACCGGCGCTTTTCCCGGACGGATGCTGACGGCGGCGACTGCCGTCGGCGTCCGCCGTCGCGAAGGATCGATGGCATGAGCACGCAAGCGATGTCCACACCGGTGACCACCGGTACCACCGCCGCGATCGAGGTGTCCGGGCTGCGGCAACGGTACGGCGACTTCGAAGCCGTCCGCGGGATCGACTTCACCGTCGCCCCGGGGCAGCTGTTCGCCCTGCTCGGCACGAACGGTGCCGGCAAGACCACGACCATGGAGGTCCTCGAGGGCTTCCGCCCGGCGGCTGACGGGACCGTCCGGCTGCTCGGCGCCGACCCGTACGCCGACCGCAAGGCCCTGCGCCCCCGGGTCGGGATCATGTTGCAGGAGAGCGGCCTGATCGGCGATCTGACCGTCGCCGAGACCGTCGACCTGTGGCGTGACCTGAGCCCCCGGCCTCGGGGACGCGACGAGGCGCTCGGCCTGGTCGACCTGGTCGACAAGTCCGGTGTCGCGGTACGCCAGCTCTCCGGCGGGCAGAAACGCCGCCTGGACCTGGCCCTCGCCGTCCTCGGCCGCCCCGAGGTGCTGTTCCTCGACGAGCCGACCACCGGCATGGACCCGGAGGCGCGCCTGGTCACCTGGCGTCTCGTTCAGGACCTGGTCGACGACGGTACGACCGTGCTGCTGACCACGCACTACCTGGAGGAGGCCGAGCGGCTGGCCAGCGAGATCGCCATCATGCACCGCGGGGAGATCCGGGTCGCCGGCACCGTGACCGACGTCGTCGCCGGCCACGGGGACCGGATCGCCTTCCGGGTGTCCGCGGACACGCCGATCGACGCCCTGCCCCGGCTCGACGGCGCCGCGCCGGAGATCACCGTCAACGGTGGCGACCTGACCGCCCGCTACATCGTCACCGACGGCGAGACGGGTGCGCGGGCACACCGGGCCGTCGCGAACCTGCTGGCCTGGGCCGGTGGCCGCGGACAATCCCTGGATCGGCTGTCGGTCCGCCCCGCATCCCTGGAAGACGTGTTCCTGACGGTCGTGGAGGACAACCGATGAGTGCGATGACCCAGACCGTACGCCTGGCCCGTCTCGACCTGGGCCTGATCTTCCGCAACCGGTCGGCGCTGACCAACGCGATCCTCATGCCGCTCGCCGTCGCGGCTCTGCTGATCGGGGTGGCCCGCGGGCAGGGCGACGAGGCGCTGACCTTCGCGGTGACGGGTCAGATGGCCGCGATGCTGCTGTACGCGCCGATGGTCAACCTGGCCGGATTCTTCACCTCCCGACGCGAGGAACTGGTCCTCAAGCGCCTGCTCAGCGGACCTGCCCCGGCTCGGGCGATCCTCGGCGGCAGTGCACTCGGCGCGATCGCCGTCGCCATGCTGCAGATTCTGGTCCTCGTCGTCGCGGCGATCGTGCTCGGCGTCGGCGCACCTTCCAACCCGGTGCTGATGCTGGCCGGCGCGCTCGGTGGCGCGGTGTTCTTCTGCCTGCTCGCGATGGTGATCTCCGGGCTCAGCGCGACCGGTGAGCTGGCGCAGCTGGCCACGGTTCCGGTGCTGCTCATCGGCTATGGTCTCGCTCCGACGATGATGCCGATGGACTACCTGCCCGAGACGGTGCAACGGATCGCCGAGTACCTGCCGGTGACCCCGATCGCCGACCTGATCCGCACCGGGTACGCCGGCGGCGCGGAACTCGCCGCGACACTGACATCACTGGGTGTGCTTGCGGCGTGGGTGCTCGTGGTCGCGGTGCTCGCCCGACGGTACTTCCGCTGGGATCCGCGTCGAGGCTGAGCGGTGTTTCTGTCGTACCCGAAAAGTAAGGTGAAGCGCATGAAGACCGCCATCCAGAAGGCCCGGCGCCTGACCCTGTGGAGCCTCGGCTCGGCGCTGGCGCTCGGCTGGATCGGTTTTCTGTCCGGCGTCATGACCGAGCTGGCCGACACCGGTGGTCTCGCCCCGGTCCGGTTCGTCACCGGGTTGGTCGGCATGGCGGGGTTCACCTGGTTCGGCTACCGCGTCGCCCGAGTCTCGGTCACCCACTGGCAGGGTGCGACCCCCACCTTCCGCCGTGACGTGGTCCTCTCCGGCGCCGGCACCCTGATCGTCCTGGTCTCGCAGGGTGCCGGGGCGGCCGGCGCCGGGTTCGTCGGCGCCTGCTGGCTCAGCCTCGCCGCCATGCGGGCCCGTCCCTGGCCGACGTTCCTCGCCGCGACCGCCACCGCCGCGGTCAGCCTGCTCATCCACGAGACCGCACCTTTCGGCGCGCCCGACGACCACCTGCCACCCGGATTCGCCGCCGGGTTGTTCCTCACGCTGTCGCTGGTGCTGCCCTATGCGAACCAGCTCTGGGTCTGGATCTTCGATCTGGCCGAGCAGGCGCACGCCAGCAAGGACGCCGAGACGCGGCTCGCGGTCACCGAGGAACGTCTGCGGTTCGCCCGTGACCTGCATGACCTCGTCGGCCACAGCCTGTCGGTGATCGCGGTCAAGAGCGAGCTGGCCGGCAAACTCACCCGGATCGACGCGGCCCGGGCCGCCGGCGAGATGACCGCCGTGCGAGGCCTGGCACAGGACAGTCTGCGTCAGATCCGCGAGGCGGTCCGCGGCTACCGCGTGCTCGACCTGCCATCCGAGGTGGAGAGTGTGCGCGCCATCCTGGCAGCCGACGGGATCCGCTGCCAGGTCGACGTGCCCGCCGGTCTGGTCGGCGCCGACACGGCCGGCACGTTCGCCTGGGTGGTCCGGGAGAGCGCGACGAACATCCTCCGCCACAGCGCCGCGACCTGGTGTCGCATCTCGGTCCACGCGGTCGGCGACACCGCCGTCCTGGAAGTCCTCAACGACGGTGCGGCCACGCCCGACGGCGAGCCGGGCAGTGGGCTGGCGGGTATGGCCGAGCGGTTGTCCGCGGTCGGCGGGCTCCTGACGGCTCAGCCGACTCCCGACGGGCACTTTTTGGTCCGGGCGGTCGCACCGCTCGGCACTCTCACCACTGCTTCCGATTCCTGGGCGTCCGCGGCTATTCCTGCGCAGCGCCCACCCGAGCCCTCGCCGGTGACTGCCTCGCCGGTGACTGCCTCGCCTGTGACTGCCTCGTCTGCGGCTGCCTCGTCCGTTGACGGCTCATCTGGCGCTTTGCTCGGCGCAGGCTCGTCCGCTGTTTCGCTCGGCGTCGGACCGTCCGATACCGGTTCGTCGGTTGCTTCGGTGGGTGCCGGACCGTCTGCCGTGTCGGTGGAGGCCGCCGCATGTGCCGCTGACGAAAATACGACCGATCGGAAAGCCGCTCGATGATCCGCGTTCTCCTCGCCGACGACCAGCACCTGATCCGCGAGGCCCTGGCGATGATGCTCGGGTTCGAGGACGACCTGACCGTCGTCGCCCAGTGCGGGCGTGGCGACGAGGTCCTCACCGCCGTCGCCGCCCACGAGCCGGACGTCATCGTTCTCGACATCGAGATGCCCGGGCTCGACGGGTTGTCCGTTGCCGAGCAACTTCCCGGTCGGTCCGTGCTGATCCTGAGCACGTTCGCCCGTCCCGGTTACCTGCGTCGTGCCATGGCCGCCGGTGTCCGCGGCTTCATCCCGAAAGACGCCTCGAGCGACGAACTGGCCACCGCCATCCGCAAAATCCACGCCGGCGGCCGTTATCTCGACCCGGAACTGGCCGCCTCCGCCATGATGGTCGGCGAAAGCCCTCTCACCGACCGTGAACGCGACACCCTCTCCCTCGCCGCGGCCGGCTCCTCGGTCTCCGACATCGCCCGCCACCTGCACTTGAGCGAGGGCACCGTCCGCAACTACCTCTCCAACGCGATCACCAAGATGGCCGCCCCCAACCGCATCACCGCGATCCACAACGCCCAGCGCATGGGCTGGATCTGACAGCGGTCCTCCCAGACGCCTTCGTTCACCTCTTCGGACGCCACCTCACACAGGCCCGGGGCCGCTCTGAACTCCACGGAACCGGACTCCTCGAACCGGCCGCGCCCGGGCCTTCATCATGATCGGCTCGGGGCTTCGCTACTTCGGCTTCGCTACTTCGGCTTCGCTACTTCGGCTTCGCCGCTCCGGATAGGGCGGACCGTACTCGGATAGGCCGGACCGTGCCGTTGTCCACGATCGTCGGGTCCGAAAAGCGCCAGCGCCGGTGACGGTGCAGCGGGCAGAGTCGCGGCATGCATGTGGTTCCGGGGCTTCAAGTCCTGTATTTCGGCACACCCGTCGTCGTGCTCAGCAGCCTCAACGAGGACGGCAGCACCAATCTCGCGCCGATGTCGTCGGCCTGGTGGCTGGACCAGACCTGCGTCCTCGGGATGAGCGACCGCAGCCGGACCGCTGCCAACATGCGGCGGCACGGCGAGGTGGTGTTGAACCTCCCGGACTCGGGAATGGTCGGTGCGATCGACCGGATGGCGATGACCACCGGGCGGCCGGATGTGCCCGAGCATAAACAGGCGCAGGGATACCGGTATGTGCGGGACAAGTTCGCGGTGAGCGGGCTGCACGCCCAGCCGTCGCAGACGGTGCGACCGGACCGGGTGCGGGAGTGCCCGATCCAGCTCGAATGCCGGGTGGTCGCGGCCCACGGGATGATGGAACCGGACATCCGGGCGACGGCTTTCGAGGTGCAGGTGCTGCGGACCCATGTGGAGGAGGAACTGCTGATCCCGGGGACCGCGTACGTCGACCCGCTGCGCTGGGATCCACTGATCATGAAGTTCACCGAGTTCTTCGGCGGCGCCCGGAATCTGCACCCGTCCCGGTTGGCGACGGGCTGGAGGATGCCGCCGCTGGAGGATCGTCAGGGAACGGCGGCCCGCTGAATTTCCGGCCACGGGAGGCGCGGTCCGGTGACTGTGCTTTCCGCGTACCCGAAAAGCGTTTGCACGAGTCTCAGGGATCGCCAAGGATCGTTGTCATGACGGACGGATCCCGGCCGGTGGCGCTCATCACGGGGGTGGGGCGCACGGTCGGGATCGGCGCCGGCATCGCGGCACAGCTGGCGGCCTCCGGGTGGGACATCGCCTTCACCTACTGGTCGGCCTACGACCAGCGGATGGAGTGGGGTGTCGAAGCCGGGGCCACCGGCGCCGTCACCGCGACGCTCACCGGCCACGGCGCGTCGGTCGCCGCGATCGAGGCCGATCTGAGTGACGTGGCCGCCCCGGCAGCCGTCTTCGACGAGGCGGAACGCCGGATCGGACCGGTCACCGCGCTGGTGATGTGCCACTGCGAGTCGGTCGATTCCGGTCTCCTGGACACCACCGTGGAGAGTTTCGACCGGCATTTCGCGGTCAACGCCCGTGCGACGTGGTTGCTGATCCGCGAATATGGACGGCGTTTTCGCGGTACGCCCGGAAGCGGCCGCATCATCGCGTTGACCAGTGATCACACGGTCGGCAACCTGCCGTACGGTGCGAGCAAAGGCGCCCTGGACCGGATCACCCGGGCGGCCGCCCACGAACTGGCCCACCTCGGGATCACCGCCAATGTGATCAATCCCGGTCCGGTCGACACCGGCTGGATGACCGACGAGATCCGCGCGAGTGGCATCCGGCAGACGCCGCTCGGCCGTCTCGGCACCCCGCGGGACACCGCGAACCTGGTGGACTTCCTGTGCTCGCCCCAAGGTCAGTGGATCAATGGGCAGCTGCTGCTCAGCAACGGAGGTTTCGCCTGATGGACCTGGTCGGCGCGGGCGGGCGGATGGGCCGGCCGGGAGGCTCAGCCGATCAGGGCGGCGGCCCGCTCGCGGCTGATCACCAGGCTGATGGTGGCGGTGGCGCTGTTGACCAGCAGGCCCGCGGTGTCCGGGTCCTGGATCGCCATCTGCAGCAGCACACTGCCCGCGATGCCCGCGTTGCACTGGGTGTCCGGCGCCTTGGCGGCCACCTCCGGGTCGGCGAAGGCGATCAGTCGTCGCAGGCCGTCGCCGTGCCGGGTGCTGCCGGCGGCCACCCGGTCCTCGATGCCTTCGACCTCGACGGCGGCGATGCCGACGGTGGCGTCGCGGAACGCGGTCAGGAACCGCTCGTAGCTCTCCGGACTGCGGGTTTCCGCATGCTGCGCCATCAGGTCGGACAGGGGTGTCTCGCTCACGCCCGCACCCTATCCCGGCGCCGGCCAGGCGTTTCCGCCGCGGTCTCCACCCTGTGGGGTACGCCTGACGTCGATCGAGTTTCGGCGATGGCCGACTGCTAATCTCCGCGGGTGCGCCTGTCGAGAATCGTCGCTGTCGTCGCCTTGTGTGCAAGCCTGACCGGTTGTGGCCTTTTCGCCGGAGCCGGGGACTCTCATCGGGAGAGCCTGGAGAAACGGGCCGACGAGGAGGCCGCGGTCACCGTGCTCCTCGTCCCGGAGACCACCGAGGAGCAGAAGGCCGAGCTGGACGAACTGCTGCGTTCGATGGGCGCGACCAGCATCACCGTCACCGGCACCCCGGAGTCGTTCCCCGACGGTGAACCGCAGGAGCCGTCGGAGGAGCCGTCGGAGGAACTGTCAAGGGAACCGACGGAGGTGCCGACGCAGACGACGCAGACGGTGAAGGCGGACCTGCCCGACGCCGCCGCCGTCCGCGAAGTCCGGGACAGCCCGGCCGCCGGCGAACTGTCCGCGTTGCCGTTTGTCAGCAGTGTCGAGTACACCTGCACCACCTATGACGAATGCCGCTCCCGGCATGGTACGGCCCCGAGCGGCGCGCCGTCCTGACCGGGAACGATGCACCGGGTCGACGATGCACCGGGTAAACGATGCCCCCGAGTAGCGGGCCGGATCGGGTACCCCCATCATCTAGCGAATGACGGACACGGCCATCCCGCTCACCGGGGTTCGCGACGAGGGCTGGGGGCCACGGATCGGCGCTTTCGGCGTACCCCGTCTGCTCGCCGATCTGGCCGGTGGTGAACCGCCTGCCCGGACCACCGCCCTGCGCGGTCTTTATCGGTCGGCGCCCGTGGGTGAGGACGTCCGGCCGTGGGTGGTCGACGCGCTGCCGATGCTGTTGGAGTTGGTGGCTGATCCGTCCCGGACGGACCGGGGGCGCATCCTGCGGCTGGTCGGTGATCTGGCCGGCGCGGACCGGACCTGGATGGCCGGCGAGACGCTGCGCGCCAAGCGGTTCCTGGCGCAGCGTCCTGAGCTGCCGGAACTCCTCGCCGACGAGGATCCGGCGGTCCGCGAGGCGGCGGCCTGGACGCTGCGGGCGATCTTCCGGTTGCGCCCGGGGCTGACCGGCCTGCTGTGGCGGCGCTACATCGAGGAGCCGGACCCGGCGGTCCGCCTGATGCTGGTACGCAGCAGCGTGATCACCGGGTCGGTGGGCCGGGGCCGGGAGCCGGTTCGCGCCTTCCTGGCGTGGGTCGCCGACAGCGACGGTGACCTGCGGGTTCGCATCGAGGCGCTGGCCGAGCTGACCCGGATGTCCGAGCCGGTCCCGCCCAGTGCGGCGTTGGTTTTCGACCCGGCGGCCTTCGACCCGGAGACGGCGCGCGCGACGCTGCTGGACGCCTACCGGGAAGGTCTCAACCGGACACCGGAGCCGGTGGACGTGGACGTCGAGCCGCTGCTGACCGGCCGCCGGACGTCGGCGTGGCAGTGGACGCCCGGCTATCACCGGGTGGTGACCGCGATCCGGGCGACCTACCGGGACGACGTCGGCGCGCATCTCGGCCTGCTGGAGACGATGCTCGCGATGGACGCGGGGGAGGCCCGGCTGGACGCGCTCGGCCAGCTGCCGTCGCTGGTGCAGCGGCTGCGCGCCCCCTACCGGCCGGTCGTGCGGCGCACCACCGAACTGCTGCGGGACCCGGATCCGCAGGTCAGGGCCGCTGCGCTGCGGGTGCTGGGCAGTATCGGCGAGATGGCGCGGCCGGCCGCCGACGAGGTGTGGGCCACGCTGCCGCGCGAGGACCGCTGGGTGCGCCCGCGTGCCGGCGACGACCGGGTCTCCTGGGTGGTGCAGGGCCCGCGTGGTCCGGTGCTCGGCCCGGCGGTGACGACCCTGGCTGGTCTGGGCGACGAGCGGGTGCTGCCGATGCTGGGCCGGCTGCTCGACGAGGTCCCGGACGCGGGTGGTCTGTATCGGTCGATCGCGGGTTTCGGGGTGCGGGCCCGGCCGTTGCGCCGCACGCTGCTGCGGCGGTTGCGGCAGGATCCGCACCGGGTGGGCCTGTTGCATGCGTTGACCGCGGTCGCGCCGAACGACGCCGTCGACTTCCTCGACGCGGAGCCGATCGATCTGGTCACTCTCGGACTGCTGGCGCTGGCCGGCCGCGCGGTGGCGGGCCGGGCACCGGCCGTGCGGGAGGCGCTGACCTGTGGTGATCCGGTGCTGGAACTGGCGGCGGCCCGGGCGATCTGGCAGGTCACCGGGGATGTCGCGGCGGCTGCCGGGGTGTACGACCGGTATTTCGACAACCGCCGGGCGGACGCGGAGCACCGGGTGGCGGCGATCGACGGTCTCGCGGTCCTCGGCATCCGGGTGAAGGACCGGTCACGGCGGCTGGCGAAGCTGATGAACGGCCGGGTCGAGGCGGCGGTGGCGGCGTCCGCCGCGGCGGCGTTGTGGCGGGTGGCCGGCGACCGGGAGGCGGCCCGCCGGCTGGGCCGGGTGTGGGAGGCCGCGCCCCGGGTGCGCCCGCGTATCGCGCGCCTGTGGGCGGAGACCGGCGATGTCCGGTACGCGGCGCGGTACGCCCGTGCCGAGCTGACCGTCGTGCTGCGTCACAACGTGAGCAATCTCGGACTGTCGCCGGCGGAGATCAGCGAGGATGAACGTCTGTTGTCCCTGTGCCGGGACCTTGCCGGGAGTTGAGTCGATGATCATTACGCCGATCACCGCGGAGCTGATCCGTGGCGCCGCCGAGCTGGAGGAGACCGGCCGGGGCGTCCGCCCGCACCGGCTGCCCGCCTGGGCCCGGGAGCAGGGTGACGACCCGCAGCTGAGCATGGTCGAGGCGGAGACGTCCGGGGTGCGGCTGGAGTTCCGGACCCGCGCCTCGGTGATCGAGCTGGAGGCGCTGCCCACCCGGCGCGGCATGATCGGCATGCCGCAGCGGCCGAAGGGCGTCTACGACCTGGTGGTGGACGGCCGTCTCGCCGGGCAGGCGACCGTCGACGACGCCACGTTCATCAGCATCGACATGACGACCGGCGCCCGTACGGTCACCGAGGCGGCACCGGGCACGATCCGTTTCGGTGATCTCGGGGACACGCTCAAGGACGTGGTCATCTGGTTGCCGTACCTGGAGTCCACCGAACTCGTCGAGCTGCGCACCGACGAGCCGGTGCTGCCCGCGCCGGCCGGGGACCGCCCGGTCTGGCTGCACCACGGAAGCTCGATCAGTCACGGCTCCAACGCGGCGAACCCGACCGGCGTCTGGCC
The DNA here is from genome assembly GCF_030269225.1 of Actinoplanes sp. NBRC 101535. NCBI lineage: Bacteria > Bacillati > Actinomycetota > Actinomycetes > Micromonosporales > Micromonosporaceae > Actinoplanes > Actinoplanes sp. NBRC 101535. The sequence goes on from NZ_BSSY01000007.1 coordinate 249,527, forward strand.
CGCGATCGCCGCGGCCGCGGCCGGGCACGACCTGATCAACCTCGGTCTGGGCGGCAGCGCCATGGTGGACCCGTTCACCGCCCGGACGATCCGCGACACCCCGGCTGACCTGATCAGCGTCAAGCTCGGCATCAACGTGGTGAACGCCGACGCGATGCGGATGCGGGCGTTCCGTCCGGCCGTGCACGGTTTCCTGGACACCGTCCGGGACGGGCATCCGGACACTCCGCTGCTGGTGGTCTCGCCGATCCTGTGCCCGATCCACGAGGACACCCCGGGACCCGGCGCGATCGATGTCGAGGCACTGCGCGCCGGGGAGCTGAAGTACACCGCCACCGGCCAGGGCCAGCTGACCTTGCGGATGATACGGGCGGAACTGGCGCGGATCGTCGCCCAGCGGGCGGAACACGACCATCACCTGTACTACCTGGACGGACTCGACCTCTACGGCGAACCGGACGCGACACGGCATCCGCTGCCGGACCGGCTGCATCCGGACACCGCCACGCACCGGCTGATCGGCGAGCGTTTCACCGAGCGTGCCCCGGCGACCGGGTGGCGTCCGGCCTGACACATCGGGCCGTGTTCCCGCCTGGGAACACGACCCGCCCCCGTTGTGCCCTGCCGTGCCTGAACCGGTCCGTGACGGACCGGTTGAACTGGTGCGCCCCTGTCGAGTCAGGACGTTACCTATTCGTCACGGAGACCATGAGGGGTGAACGACCCTCATCTGTCGGATAGCGTGTGCGTCCGGGAGGGGTCGTTGAGCAATAATCGCATCACCGGGCCGGTGGAGACGTCGGTCCGGGCCGGCGCCGCGCGGCTCGCCGTGATCGCCCGGGTGATCGTGGTCGTCGGCTGCACCGTGCTGCTGCCGGTCGGCGCCCCGGTGGCGAGTTCCGTGGTGATCGTCGGTGTCGTCCTGGTCTGGCAGGCCGTCTCGCTGCTGGCCGGCCGCCGGCCCCGGTGGGCGGCCGCCGTCGACGTGATCCCGCTGGCCGCCGCGTGCGTGCTGCTGCCGTGGCTCGACCCGCCGCACGGATACCTCGACCTGGAGGACTGGTCCCGGCCGGTGACGTCGATCTGCGTCGGCGTGGCGCAGATCCTCACCCGCCCGTGGGCCGGACTCGGCTACGCGCTCGTCGCCGCGGCCGCGATGTGGGCCGGATCGTCGCTGGCCACCGGCGACGGCTGGGACCACGGCACCACCCAGGCGACGATGCTGCTCTGGCAGGCCGGGATGGCCCGCGCCCTGATCGAGCTGGTGGTCCGCAACGCGCGGCGAGTCGACGAACTCACCCGGGCGACGGCCGCCGCCGAACGCGACGCCGAACTCACCACCGCCCGCCGGGCCGACGTCAAGGAACACCTGGCGGTGCTGCACGACACCGTCGCCGCGACACTCACCGCGGCGTCCGCCCGCGGCGCCGGCGGCCCCGAACTGCGCCGCCGCGCCCGGTCCGAACTGTCCCTGCTGGAACCCGCGTCCCGCCTGGTCACGGTCGCCGACCTGGGCACACCCCCGGACGGCGGCACGCTCGACGTCACGGTCACGGCCGCGCCGCCGGACCAGGCCGGGACCATTCCGCCGTACGCCGTGGACGCGCTGCTGGCGGCCCGCGACGAGGCGCTGCGCAACGTCGAGCGGCACGCCGGGACCGGCCGCGCCGCGGTGACGGTCCGCCACCCCGAACCCGGCGTGGTGGAGGTGGACGTGACCGACGACGGGTGCGGTTTCCGGCCGGAGGAGGTGCCGGGCGGCGTACACCTGGGTCTGCGGCTGTCGGTCGAGGAACGGATGCGCCGGGCCGGCGGCAGCGCGCGGGTGGTCAGCGCCCCCGGCCACGGCACCCGGATCGCCCTGCGCTGGCCGGCCGCATGACCGACATCCGCACGGCGTTCCGCTGGGGCTCGTGGGTGGTCGCCGGCATCATGCTGCTGGTCCTCTACCGGGAGGAGGGGCTGTCCGGCGCCGGCATCCAGCCCGCGGCCTACCTGACCAGCGTCGGCGCCTGGGCGGTCACCCCGGTGTCGGTGGTCTTCCCGACCTGGCGGGTCCTGGCGTTCCTGCTGACCGCGGTGACGTTCGGCGCCACCGCGGCGGTCACCCTCACCGTGCCCGCCGACCTGCAGCACACCAGCGCCAACTGGGCGATCGGGGTGAACGGCTGGCTGCTGCTGACCACCGCCTCCGCGGGCCGGCTGCGCCCGCTCATGCTGTGGCTGACCCTGCCGGTCGTGCTGGCGATGGTCGTCGCGATCCCGGCCGGCGCACCGGAGATGGTCCGGATGATCGCCCGGGCCCTGGGCATCTTCGGCCTGCAACTGCCGGTCGCCCTGGCGATCCAGGCGGTCGCCCGGTCGGCGCTGGCCGCCAACGAACAGCACCGCGCCCAGGAGGCGATCCGGACCGGGCAGATCGTCGCGCAGGCCCTGCACGAGGACCGTCTGCGCCGGTCCCGGGCGGTCGCCGCGGCGGTGGAACCGGTGCTGGCCAGCCTCGCCGACGCCGACCCCGACGACACCCTGCGCCAGCGCAGCCGGGTGGCGTCCACCCAGGTCCGCCGCCTGCTCGCCGAATGGTACGGCGACGGCCACGACCCGCTCGGCGACGACCTGTCCGCCTGCCTCGACGACGTGCAGGCCGCCGGCATCCCGGTCGAGGTGACCGTGCACGCCGGGGACCTGCCCCCGGTGCTGCGCCGGGCGACCTGCGACGTGGTCCGGGAGGCCGCCCGGCTGCCGGGGGCACGCCTGCGGCTGACCGCGGTGCCGACGGCCACCCATCTGAGTTTGAGTGTCGTTGCGCGTACCAGTGAAGCGGGTTCCGGTTTTTCGATCGACGAGGTTCCGGCACCCCTGGTGATGCGGACGACCACGATCGGCGAGACTCTGTGGGTGGAGCTGACATGTCCCGTCTGAACCCGTCCGTGGCGATCATCGACGACCATCCGGTGGTGCTGGCCGGGGTGCGCACCTGGTTCGACGGCGCCGGGATCACCGTGACCGCCGCCGGCAGCGACCCGCGCCTCCCCTGGAGCCCGGACGGCCTGCTCGCCGACGTGATCGTCCTGGACCTGCAGCTGGCCGACCGGCCCACCGTGGCGTGGGACGCCCTGACCGAACTGGTCACCGCGGGCCGGCGGGTCGTCGTCTACACGATGCGCGAGGACCGGGAGACCGCGCTGCGCTGCCTGGACGCCGGCTGCGCGACCTTCCTCACCAAGGCCGAGGGCGAGGAGCACCTGGTCGCGGCGGTCCGGGCGGCCGCCCAGGACCTGCCCTACGTGCCACCCGCCCTGGCCGGGGCGATGTCGGCGAACGACGCCTCGGACCGCCCCCGGCTGACCGACCGGGAGCAGGAGGTGCTGCTCGCCTGGTTCCAGTGCGAGTCCAAGCAGCTGGTGGCGGCCCGCTGCAACCTGTCGCCGCGGACGGTCGAGGGCTACATCGACCGGGTGCGCGTCCGGTATGCCCGCGCCGGCCGTCCCGCCTCCACGAAGGCGGCCCTGGTCGCGCGGGCACTGCAGGACGGCCTCATCCAGCTCGACGATCTCTGAGCCGGGACGCGGCGCACGCACAGTGTGGCCCGGGGCGCCGGGGATCCCTAGCCTGGGCCTGTGGCGAGAGGATACGACGCTTTCATCTCGTACGCTCGGGTGCCGGACGCCGGTGCGGCCGAGGAACTCCGGCGCGGGTTGCACGGGTTCGCCCGGCCCTGGTTCCGGATGCGGGCCCTGCGCGTGTTCCTGGACGCCGCGAGCCTGTCCGCGTCACCTGACCTGGAACGTGACCTGCAGCGCTGCCTCGACCGGTCCCGGTTCCTGATCGTGCTGGCCTCACCCGCGTCGGCCCGGTCCCGGTGGGTGGCCAAGGAGATCGAGTACTGGCTGGCGACCCGGTCGCCGGACCACATCGTGCTGGTGCGCACCGGCGGCACGCTGCACTGGGCGGACGGGCGTTTCACCGCCTCGGACGCGGTGTCACCGGCGCTCGCCGGCGCGTTCCCGGCCGAGCCGACCTATCTGGACGCCCCGGCCGGGATGAGCCCCGACGTCATCGCCAAGATCTCTGCACGGGTACGCGGCCGCGACGTCGACGAGCTTTACGGCGAGGACGTCCGCGAACACCGCAAAGCCGTCCGGATCCGTCGCGTGGCGATCGCGCTGCTGACCACGCTCGCCGTGGTCGCCTCGGTGACCGCCGTCCTCGCCGTGCGGCGATCCCGGGAGGCGAGTTCCCGGCAGCTCGCCGCCCAGTCGGTCCAGTTGCGGCCGTCCCGGCTCGACCTGGCGCTGCTGCTCGCCGTCCGGGCCGTCGCGCTGGCGCCGACCGACGAGGCCCGGGGCGGCCTGCTCGGCGCGGTACTCGAGTCCGGCCGGGGCGTCCGGCGGTTCCTGCGCGCCCCCGGTGACCGGTCCGCGCCGTTCGACCTGCGGGTCCTGGCGGTCAGCGCGGCCGGGCAGTGGGTCGCCGGTGCGCACTGCCCGGCCGCGAACAACGGGCCCGGCGACGCCGGATCGACGGACGGGCGGATCTTCGTGTGGCCGGTCACCGGCGGCGACGGGACACCGATCGTGCTACCCGCGGCGGAGGGCGACACGAACGTCTGCGAGCTGGCCTTCGGCCCGGACGGGCGGTTCCTGCTGGCCCGCGACGCATCGGGCCGGGTCCGGTTGTGGGAGCCGCAGGCCGGCACCGGGCGGATCGTCGCCGAGGCGGTCGAGGACGAGTCGGAGACGGCCCTGATCGACGGTGCCTTCGCTGTTCGCCGGGCCGGTGCGGTGGTCTTCCTGGATCCGCGGACCGGCGCCGATCTTGCGACCGTGCCCGGTGTCGCTGCGGTGACCGGGGGTGGCCGCGTGGTGGTGATCGGGGCGGACGGCCGGCTGCGGATCCGGGACGGGGCGCGGCTGGTGACCGGGCCGGCGTTGGGGATCGATGCCGAGCGGGGTGCTGTGACCAGTGCGGACGGTCGCCGGGTCGGGCTGTTCGCCGCGGGCCGGGCGGTGGTGGCCGACACCGCGACGGGCCGCGCAGCCGCCGGATACCCGACCGCTGCGGTCGCGATGGCACTGAGCCCGCGCGGCGACCGGATCGCCCTGGCCGAGTCCGGCGGCCGGGTGGTCGTGCACGGCGGCGGCCCGGACCGGGACGTCCGCGTGCCGGTGCCCGCCGGGATGACGGTCGGGCAGGTGGTGTTCAGCCCGTCCGGAAAGCTGATCTCGGTCACCGCGGGCGGCGGTGCGGAGAATCTGACCGTACGGTTCCTGCTCGACGCCGCCACCGGAGCCCTGCGGAAGGTCCACTGGACGCCGTGGGCACGATTCTCGACCGACGAGTCGGCCCTGATCGGATGGGGCGACACCGGGATCACCTCGGAACGCCTGACCCGGCCGGTGCCCGACGAGGTGATCTCCAGCAGTGTCGGCGGCACGGCCGCATCACCCGACGGCCGTCGCCTGGCGCTCGGCACCGCGGACGGCGTCCTTCTGTGGGACCTTGACGAGCCGGGGGAGCGGCCCGCCCTGCTGCCGGGGTCGGTGGGTGGGGCGTACGCGGTGGCGTTCGACGGCACGGGTGAGCTCCTGGTCGCGGTGGGCGCGGGCGGCACCCCGACGGTCTGGCAGGTGGACCGCACCGGGCCACCGTTCCGCCTCGGCGCGGTTCCGGAGCTCCCCGGAGCGTCGAGTCCGATCCTGATCAACGACGGCGCTGCCGCTGCCGCGATGACCGCGGACGGGACGGCGGTCGCCTGGGACACCACCACCGGACGGGAGCAGTGGCGCCTCCCCCTGCCGGGTGCGGCGGGCGCCACCGGGATCACGGTCGCCCGGGACGGCACGCGCATCGCCGTGTCGCACAGTTCGTTCGGCCGCAGCGGGCTCGATCACCGCACCGGCACCTACGCGGCCGAAATCCCGGCCCGGCTGGTGACCGACCTGCCCGGCGAGGTGATGGCGAGCAGCGACGGCCGGGTGCTGGTCGGCGTGGACGGCCGGACGAACGAGGAGGCCGTCGTGTACCGCGGCGACGGCACCCGGATCCGGAGCTTCCGGCTGGACGCGCTGCCCCGCCCGTACCCGCTGTCCACGGTGCTCAGCCCGGACGGCCGGATGCTGGCCGCCTCCGACCACCTGACCGGGCTGGCCGTCTACGGCACCTCCGACGGCCGGGTCCGGATCCGCTGCCCCGCCCTCTTCGGCCCGTCGGTGACCGGCGGCGGGTCGATGCGGTTCACCCCGGACGGCACCCGCCTGGCGGTCAGCGGCCAGGACGGCCAGCTCCACCTCGTCGACACCACGGTCGGCACGTGCACGGAGGTGGCGGCCGCCCGGCTCTCCGGTGATGTCGCCACCTTCAGCCACGACGGTAGGACTCTGGTGACCACGGACGGCGAGATCGTCGCGGCGGACACCCTGGCCGTGCTCGGCACCGACCCGGACCCGTACGGCGAATACGCGTTCAGCGCCGACGACCGCCACCTGATCCACCTCGACGGCGAGGGCGCCACCCGCCGGATCCCGGTCGCCGACGACGCTCTCACCTCAGCCGCGTGCGCTGCCGTGGGCCGCGGCCTGACCGAAACCGAATGGCGGCGCTTCGCCGTCCCCGGCGCCTTCCACGCAGGCTGCCGCTGAGCTCCTGCCGGGTGCGGTGGGTCGTGGGGCGCGCCCCCGCCCCCGGAAGCGCGCGCCCACGACCCGGTTCAGTGGTCCAGCGGCAGCCAGACGCGCATGGTGGACGGTCCGCGCGCGGCCCAGTCGTGGTAAGGCCGCAGCGTCACCGACGTTGTGTCAGCATTTTTCGGGAGATGGTCGGTGGAGTACGGCCACGGCGAGTCGTCCAGGGACACCACCGAGCAGGTCGCCACCACCGCGCCCCCGTCCTCGGTGAGCGGCACGGAGGGGTCCAGCCGCAGGGCGTCCAGCGGCACTGACGGCGGCAGGTCCACCGACTCCACGCAGTAGACGACCGGCCCCCGCTCGACCGCCACGCACCCCCGCACCGCGTCCACCCGCGGGTCCGCCGTCGTCAGCCGCGGCCCCACCGGCAGCTCCAGGACGATCGTCGACCCGACCGTGAAGTCGCGCCGCACCGCGACGACGCCCGGGGACACCGGCTCGCCGTCGAGCAGGGCGCCCGACGCCCACCGCGGCACCCGCAGGGACAGCGTCCACGGGCGGCGTGGTGTTTCGCAGATCCGTATCAGGATCCGTCCGCGCGACGGGTAGTCCGTTTCGATCTCCACGCCGACGGGGGCGCCGTCCGGCAGGGTCGTGCTGATCGTCGCCGCCGTGTATTGGTGGATCTGCAGGCCCTCGTCGTCGGTGGTGGCGACGTAGGCGGCCAGGCTGGCGAAGGTCCGCGCCAGGTTCGTCGGGCAGCACGACACCGAGAACCACGGGGCCCGCAACGTCGACGACGCTCGTGGCACGATCGCGTCGGCCGGGGGTTCGGCGCCGAGGACCCGCTGGTGCAGCGTGTTGGTGTAGAAGAAGCGGGTCCCGTCGTCGGACGGCGACGTCGCGACCACGTTGAACAGGACCCGCTCGATCAGGTCGGCGCAGGCGGCGTCGCCACCGGCGAGCAGCAGACGCCAGGCCAGCATGATGGAGCCGACGCCGGCGCAGGTCTCCGAGTACGCCCGGTCCGGCGGCAGCACGAAGTCGTCGCCGAACGCCTCGTCCTGGTGGCGGGCGCCGATCCCGCCGGTGAGGTAGGTGCGCCGGGACACCGTGGCACGCCACTGCCGGGTCACCGCCGCGAGCAGGTCGTCGTCGCCGGTCTCGACGGCCACGTCCACCGCCCCGGACGCGAGGTAGACCGCCCGGACCGCGTGCCCGCGCAGCACCGTCGCGTCCCGGACCGGAGTGTCGTCCTGAAAGTAGGCCCGGCCGAACTCGATGTCGTCGAGCACCTGGTGGCCGCGCCGTTCGACGAACAGCCGGGCCTGCTCACGGTACCGTTCGTCGCCGGTGACCCGGTACAGCTCCACCAGTGCCGGCTCGATCTCGGCGTGCCCGCAGACTGAGGCGATGCCGTCCGGCCCGAATGTGTCACAGACGTGGTCGGCGGCCCGGATCGCCACCTCGACCAGGTCGTCGCGGCCGAACGTCCGGGCCCGTGCCACCGCCGCCTGGATCAGGTGGCCGTAGCAGTAGAGCTCGTGCCCCCACTCCAGGTCGGAGTAGCGCGGCTGCTGCCCGGGGCGCCCGAAGTTGGTGTTCAGGTAGCCGTCGGTGAGTTGGGCGGCCGCGACCTGCCCCGCCACCTCACGGAACATCGCGTCCACCCCGGGATCACCGGTGCGGCCGTGTTCCCAGGCCAGCGCCTCGAGGAACTTGTAGACCTCGCTGTCGGAGAACTCCCGGCCACGGCGCTCTTCCGGCGTACACGAGAAATTGCCGAGCCAACCGGAGAGGCCGAGCCAATGTCTGATGTGGGGAAGGGAATTGGCGCTGTTGACGTCCTGGCGGCGCTGCCAGAAGCCGGGGCGTAACGTCACCTCGCGCAGGCCGAGCGGGCGGAGACGTCCGCGGCTCGGTGCCGCGGGACCGCCGAACTTGTCGAAAACCGTCGTCACGTGTGATCAACCTTTGAGAGCGCCGGACATGAACCCGCGGACGTAGTGCCGCTGGAGGGCGAGGAACAGCAGGACGCACGGCAGGGCCAGCACGACCACGCCGGCCTCGGTCGCGCCGTAGTCGACGATGCCCATCACCTGCTGGCGCATGTTGGCGACGGCGAGTGGCAGGGGCGCCTTGTCGGAGTCGCTGATCAGCACCAGCGGGGTGATGAAGTCGTTCCAAGCGGCCAGGAACGCGAACAGGCCGACGGTGATCAGTCCCGGTCGTACGGCCGGGACGAGGATGTGCCGCAGTGCCCGGAACGATCCGCAGCCGTCGATCAGGGCGGCCTCGCGCATCTCGGCGGGGATCGCCTCGAACGAGATCCGCATCATGAACGTCGCGAACGGCAGCTGGAACATCGCCAGCACCAGTGCCAGGCCGAGCAGGGAGTTCTGCAGGCCGAGCTGGTTGAGCAGCACGTAGAGCGGGATGAGCAGCGTCGCGTAGGGGACCATCAGGATGGCCAGGACCAGTAGGAACAGGACGTTGCGGCCGGGGAACCGGAACATCGCGAAGGCGTAGCCGCCGAGGACCGCGGTGACCAGCGTGAACAGGACGGTCAGCAGGGCGACGACGGTGGAGTTGAGCAGGTATTGCCCGATGCCGGCCTGGTAGGCGGCCAGGGTCCGGTAGTTGCCGAGACCCCAGCCGTCGACCTGCGCGGTGCCGGCCTGCGGGCTGACCGAGGCGACCGCGGCCCAGCCCAGCGGGAAGAGGAAGAGGACGGCCAGCGCACCGGCCAGGGTGTTACGGGTCATGCCTTCTCCCGGAGCCCGCGGAACTGCACGATGTTGACTGCCAGCAGGACCAACAGCACCAGGATGGACAGTGCGGCGGCCCGGCCCAGGTCGTTCTGCCCGCCGAACGCCATCGTGTAGACGAGCTGCACGATGGTGATGGTGCTGTTGTCCGGGCCGCCCTTGGTCAGGATGTAGAACTGGTCGAACGCGAGCATCGACCCGGTGACGCAGAGGATCGTGCACAGGGCCAGCGACGGGCGCAGCAGCGGCAGGGTGATGTGCCGGAACGTCTGCCGCCGGTCCGCGCCGTCCAGCCGGGCCGCCTCGTAGACGTCGCCGCCGATGCCCTGCAGGCCGACCAGCAGCAGGAGCATGTAGAAGCCGGCGAACCGCCAGACGACCAGTCCGACCGTCGACCACAGCGCCCGGCCCGGCGTGCCGAGGACGCCCGGCAGGTGCGAGTAGAGCGCGTAGAACAGCAGGGACGCCGACGCCAGCCCGAGCGCGCCGGGCACCAGGAACGACGTCCGCAGGAAGCCGGTCCACCGGTTCGACTCCTGCACCAGCAGTGCCAGTCCGAGCGCCAGTCCGAGCAGGATGACGGTGGTGACCACGGTGTACTTCACGGTGAACCACACCGCCGGCCAGAACAGCCGGTCGTCGATCGCCGAGGTGAAGTTCGCCGGCACGTTGACGCCGCGGTCTCCGGCGAACAGCCCCCAGTCGGAGATCGACATCCGGCCGACGAGCAGGATCGGGACGACGAAGAAGACGCCGACGAACAGGGCGGTCGGTGTGGCGTAGGCCCAGCCGCCCCGGTTCACCGGCCGAGTACCGCGGTGACCGCGTCGTTGTCGCTCTCCAGGGCGGCCGGATCGCCGTAGACCTGGTTGCGGAACAGGGTCACCCACGGGCTGCCCGGCGCGTTGAACGCCTGCTGGAAGTTGACCGCGAACGGGGTCCGGCTCTGCGGTGCCGCGGCGACCTGGTCGACCGGGTTCGCCGGGTCGGCGAGATCGGTCCGGGCCACCGTGCTCTTGCCGGCGGCGAGGACGTCCTTCTGTGCCGCCTCCGAGGTGAGCCAGGCCAGGAAGTTCCAGGCCTGGTCGCCCTTCGCCGAGTCCTTGGAGATGCCGATGCCGTCGCCGCCGAGGAACGTGGCGCCGCCGCCGGTGGCCCCGGGGATCGGCCCGACACCGACGTCCACGGTCTTGGACGCGGTGGGCAGCAGCGTCGCCGGATAGGGCATCACGCCGATCTTGCCCTCCTGGAACGCGGCGACCCAGGTGGCGCCGGTCTCGTCCTTCGAGCCGGGCGCGATCGCCCCGGCGGCCTGCAGGTCGCGCCATGTGGCGTACACCTTCTGGGCAGCCGGGCCGTCCAGCAGCGACTCGGTGCCGTCGGCGTTCATCACGTCCTCGCCGCTGGCCCAGATCATCGGGAACCAGGTGAAGACGCCGCAGCCGCCGCAGTTGCCGCCGAAGTAGGTGCCGTAGGTGTCCGGCTTTCCCAGCTTCTGTACGGCCTGCGCCTGCGCCTTGAACTCGTCGAGCGTGGTCGGGCCCTTCTCCGGGTCGAGGCCGGCCTCCCGGTAGAGGTCCTTGTTCCAGAACATCACCGACAGGTCCAGAACGAACGGCAGGACGTACTTCTTCCCCTCGTACGTGCCGGCGTCGATGTGGCCTTTATTGATCTTGTCGGAGTAGGGGAGCAGACCGATCCGCTCGCTCAGATCACCGAACAGTCCGGCCTTCGTCCAGTTCGGCACGTAGACGATGTCCGCCGCGAACAGGTCCGGCAGGTCGCCGCTGCCGGCCGCCGCACCCACCTTCGCCACATAGTCGTCGTTGGGCACGATGGTCAGCTTCACCTGGTTCTTGTGGGATTTGTTGTACGCCTCGACCAGGGCGTTCGCCTGCAGTTCGAGCGGGGCCCGGGTCCACAGGGTCAGTTCGGAGCCGTCGTCGGTGCCCTCGGCGGTGACCGGGCCGGTCGACGCCGGACCGGTCGGCCCCGAGCTGCAGGCCGCCAGCAGCGCGGTGACGGCGAGAGCTGCTATACGTATCCGCACAGTGTTCCTCCACGTTGTGTCGTTTCGGACGTATGTTTCGGAGTTGGCATGGCGTGGACTAAGCTGAGCGCTGGAAAAGCGGGTTTCGGAGAGCCGAAAACGTTTTCAGAAACGTAAACCTGGGGTGATTTTCTTGTCAAGCGGCCGCCCGGTCACCCTGCGCGACGTCGCCCGCCTCGCCGGCGTCTCCGTCGCCACCGCCTCCAAGGCCCTCAACGGACAACCACAGGTCAAAGCGGAGACCCGCGCCCGTGTCGTCCTCGCCGCCGAGCAACTCTCGTTCTCGCCGAACACCCTGGCCCAGGGCCTGATCACCCAGCGCAGCGGCACCGTCGGCCTGCTCACCTCCGACCTGGAGGGACGCTTCTCCATCCCGATCCTGATGGGCGCCGAGGACGCATTCGGATCCGACCAGACCTCGGTCTTCCTCTGCGACGCCCGCGGTGACGCCATCCGGGAGAAACACCACCTGCGGGCCCTGCTCACCCGCCGCGTCGACGGCCTCATCGTGGTCGGCGCCCGCCCCGACACCCGCCCCTCCCTCGGCCGCGACCTGCCGGTCCCGGTCGTCTACGCGTACGCCCCGTCCGACGACCCGGACGATCTGTCCCTGGTCACCGACAACGTCGGCGGCGGACGCCTGGCCGTGGACCACCTGATCCGCTGCGGTCGCCGCCGCATCGCCCACATCACCGGCGACCCCGGCTACGGCGCCGCCCACGACCGCGCCCGCGGCGCCCGGGACCGCCTCGCCGAGGAGAACCTGGAGCTGGCCGGCGGCGAGGTGTGGTTCGGCATGTGGTCCGAGGCGTGGGGCCGCGGCGCCACCCGCATGCTTCTCGAACGCTGCCCCGACGTCGACGCGATCTTCGCCGGCTCCGACGAGATCGCCCGCGGCGTCCTGGACGTCCTGCACGAGGAGCGCATCCCGGTGCCGTCCCGGGTCGCCGTGATCGGCTTCGACAACTGGAACATCCTGGCGGCCAACGCCCGCCCGCCGCTGACCACCGTCGACCTCAACCTGGAACAGCTGGGCCGCACCGCCGCGCAGCGCCTGGCCGCCGCGATGGAGGGGCATCCGGCATCCGGCCTGGAGACCCTGCCGGTCCGGCTGGTCACCCGCGAATCGACCGCGCCGATCTCCTGAGCCGGGCATCGAGTGACGGCGGTCGCCGGCGGGGCCTCGCCCCGCCGCGTATGACGATCGAGACGCGACGGTCGGCCGCCGGCGCCACCCTGCTGGTTCTGCTGGCGGTTCTCGGCGGGGCGTCGGGTCGCACCTGGTCCCGTAGGCTGCCTCTCAGCGGCGCTTGACCAGGTGCAAGCCTTCCTGGTCGCCGGTGGCGGCGTCGAGCATCAGACGGGCGACCGCGGCACGGGCGGCGCCGGTCGGCCAGAACGTGCCGCGGACCTGCGCCACCGGCACCAGCGTCAGGGCCGGATCGTCGGTGCTGCCCAGCAGCGGTCCCACGTGGACGACGACGCCTCTGGCGTCGAGGATGGCAGCGTCGGCGCGCTCTTTGGCGTCGATCTCCGGGCCGAGTCCGACCTTCAACATGGTACGCGTGAAAGCACTCGTGGTAGCGGCACTGGCCCCGGTGCCGGCCGCCCCGAGCCAGACGATCCGCTTCGGACCAGCAGCGACGACCGCCCGGGCGCCGGCGACCAGGGTCTCGGCTTCGGACCGTGAGCGCGGGCCGAGCCCGGAGACCAGCGTGTCGCCCGGCCCGACGGCGGCCGCGACGCTCGCCGCGTCGTGCACGTCGGCGCGGACGACGGTGAGCCGCTCGTGCCCGGGGAGCGCCGCCGTGGCCGGGTCGCGGACCAGTGCCCGCACCTCGAATCCTCGGGCCAGGGCCTGGTCGACGAGGTGGCGGCCGGTGCCGCCGGTGGCGCCGAGTACGACGATCGTCACGATGGTTCCTCTCCGTTGTGCTGAGCGCCGTCGACGCTACGGAGAGATCGGACATGACTCCAATGCATCTTTGGCAATAATGGCATTACCATCGTTTATGTGGATCTGAACCTGCTGACCGGCCTCGACGCGCTGCTCGAACACCGCAGCGTCCAGGGCGCCGCGGCGCAACTGCACCTCACCCAACCCGCCGTCAGCCGCATCCTTGCCCGGCTGCGCGCCAGCACCGGCGACGAGATCCTGGTCCGCAACGGCCGCCACATGGTGCCGACCGCCCGCGCGCTGGAGCTTCGCGACGAGGTCCGCGACCTGGTCACCCGAGCCGGCGCGGTCCTCACCCCGGCCCGCGACCTCGACCTGACCACCCTGTCACGGGTGTTCACCGTCCGGCTGCACGACTCGTTCCTCGCCGCCCTCGGCCCGCCGCTGGTGCGGGCGGTTGTCGACGCCGCCCCCGGGGTGGTGCTGCGCCTGGTCGGGGAGGATCAGGGGGAGAGCAGGGAACTGTCGCGCGGCGCCGTGGACGTGACCGTCGGCTGTGTCCCGGCCTCGGAGTCGGCTTCGATCGTCACCCGTACCCTCGGCACGGATCCCATGGTCCTGATCGTCGCCGAGGGGCATCCCGCCGACGTGGCGCAGCCGACCGCCGAGCAGCTGGCCGGGGCGCTGTTCGTCGACGTGTCCCGCGACGAGGGCACCACCGGCCCGATCGACCGCCTGCTCGCCGAGCGGGGCCTGAGCCGCCGGGTCGTCGCGACCGTGCCCACCGTGGCCGCCGCCATCGCGATCGCCGCCACCGGCGTCGCGGTCACGGTCCTGCCACAGCGGCTGCGCGACCCGATGCCGGCCCGGTTGCGGTCGCGGCCGTTGCCGTTCCCGCTGACCACCCCGCCGGCCACGGTCAGCTGGCATCGCCGGCATGCGGGCGACCCGGCCCACACATGGCTCCGAGACCTGACCACCAAACTGGTCGCCGCCATCCTGGGCCCGGCCAAGCCACCCACCGAGTGACCGGCCGGAAAACCCCGCGCGTGCGGGGACGACACCACGGTGTCCTGGCTGGCCGCGCACCACCGGGGAAGACCCCCGCGCGTGCGGGGGCGACGTGTCGACTCAGCCGGTCGGGCCGGGGATCGCGGGAAGACCCCCGCGCGTGCGGGGACGACCTGGGACTCGGCCTGATCGTGCATCAGGCCGGAGGAAGACCCCCGCGCGTGCGGGGACGACACGAACAGCGGGGACTCCCAGCGCTCCAGGTTGGGAAGACCCCCGCGCGTGCGGGGACGACGGCCCACCCCAGATCGTCCTGGTCGTCGACGAGGGAAGACCCCCGCGCGTGCGGGGACGACGAACTCCCGGCCGCGGCGCGGACCCTGGAGGGGGGGAAGACCCCCGCGCGTGCGGGGACGACGCATCGAGGTGGTCACGCTGCTGTTCGCCCGGAGGAAGACCCCCGCGCGTGCGGGGACGACTCGATCCGCACACCCGGTTGTGATCAATGTATGGGAAGACCCCCGCGCGTGCGGGGACGACTGGCGCTGACCGTGGTTGGCGTGGCCACGTGGCGGAAGACCCCCGCGCGTGCGGGGACGACGCTGCCCGTCGTGTTGGCCTTGTCCGGGTTGAGGGAAGACCCCCGCCCGTGTGGGGACGACAACACGTCGGCGGTCTGCATGCCGCGGCGGGCGGGAAGACCCCCGCGCGTGCGGGGACGACGCGGTTGGCCACGCTGAGCGCGGAGTCGAACGGGGAAGACCCCCGCGCGTGCGGGGACGACGTAGCCGACGACGTCGTCGGGTCGCAGGATGCGGGAAGACCCCCGCGCGTGCGGGGACGACTGGTGATGGAGGTCCGGCGTCAGTTCCGCGAGTGGAAGACCCCCGCGCGTGCGGGGACGACGTGGGGATGGCGTTGCAGCGGTTCGGTTCGCCGGGAAGACCCCGCGCGTGCGGGGACGACCGGTGGGGCCGATGCGTGCGCCGTCGATGATGAGGAAGACCCCCGCGCGTGCGGGGACGACTGACCCGGAGGTGAGCGGTGCGCACCGTCGGAGGGAAGACCCCCGCGCGTGCGGGGACGACGTGCGGACGTAGGTGCGGATGCTGTCGACGTGGGGAAGACCCCCGCGCGTGCGGGGACGACCCGGTCCAGGCGGTTTAGGCGACGTCTGCGCCCGGAAGACCCCCGCGCGTGCGGGGACGACACCGGTGCCTGCCCGCAGTGCCCGCGCCTGCTGGGAAGACCCCCGCGCGTGCGGGGACGACGCAGGCGTGGCGGGCCGAGGACCCCACCGAGTGGGAAGACCCCCGCGCGTGCGGGGACGACGTCCCCGGGCCGGATCCGGTTCTCGTCCTCGTAGGAAGACCCCCGCGCGTGCGGGGACGACGCCCGGCCCGCCCACGCCATCGGGCACCGGCACGGAAGACCCCCGCGCGTGCGGGGACGACACCATCACCGATGCGCGCGGCAACAACCTGGTGGGAAGACCCCCGCGCGTGCGGGGACGACGTCGTTGAGGATGCGGGCCAGCCGCTCCGGGCGGGAAGACCCCCGCGCGTGCGGGGACGACGCCGTCGCCCACAGCCCCGGGCCGACGACGAGGGGAAGACCCCCGCGCGTGCGGGGACGACGTAGTGGGTGCGGGCGCCGCTGCGGGTGGTGACGGAAGACCCCCGCGCGTGCGGGGACGACGCGTCCGCGGACGGCGGCCCCCGGAAGCTGATGGGAAGACCCCCGCGCGTGCGGGGACGACACCAGCATCAGCTCTACACGGTGGGCATCGAGAGGAAGACCCCCGCGTGCGGGGACGACCCTTGTTGACCTGTGGTTCTTCGGGAGCCGGTGGCTAAAAATCATCACTCCGTTTGGGACGTTACCACCGTGTTGCTGCGGACCAGCTTCTGGTGGTCATCGACTTCAAGATCTATCAATCTGAGCAAGATCGTATTGGCATCTGCCACGGTGGAAAGACTTTTGTTGGATGTAGTTCTTGTGGGGGAAACGGTGCAGGTGGATGGGTTGCCGTGGCATGAGGAAAGAGATCAAATTCAAGGGTTCGGTGTGGATCGTACTGAAAGTTGTCGGTCCCTCTGGCTAGTGTGCCCGCCATGAGTGAGCAAGAGATCCCGGCCTGGCTACGGCTTTGGGGGAAGTCTGACGCTGGCGGGTGCCCAAATCTCCTGCTGCAGCATCTGTTTGATACCGCTGCCGTTGCTGAGTTGATCTGGGACGACTACCTATCCCTGAGCATTCGTTCTCAGCTTGATGCTTGCTGTGCTGGACGAGGAAGGCTTCTCTTCGCTCTGATTGCAGGCCTTCATGATATTGGCAAGGCGACTCCTGCGTTTCAATCCAAGAGCGAGCTACTTGCCGGCAGGGTTCGCAGGGCTGGATTGACGTGGGGGACTCTGCGCTCCGGGGATCGTCGATGGCATCACACGTTGGCGGGTGTGGTGATCGTTGAACGTACCCTGGCAGATCGTGGTTGGTCTTGGAGTTCGATCGCTTGGATCGCGCCTCTGATCTCCGGCCATCATGGCGTTGTTCCCGAAGTCGGCACCTATCGGCAGGTGAGCCGCGAAGGCCACGGGAAATCGGGTGCCTGGGCGGCGGCGCAAGCTGCGGTCGTCGCTGCGGTTACCGATGGGCTCGACCTGGATCTGCGCGCTATGGAGCCTGATGTCGTTCCGTCCAGGGCCGTCCAATTGGCGCTTTCCGGGGCTGTGATCATGGCGGACTGGATTGCCAGCGGCGGCTGTTTTCCGGGAATTGAGGACCCGTGGCAGGTCAGTGTGGTTGTCGCGCGCGATCGGGCGCGTCTCGCCTGGGAGAAGCTCCGCATCTCCGGTGGTTGGCGTCATTTGTCGATCACTCCGGAAATCGATCTGATGAAACAGCGGTTCAACCAGCGTGCACGCCCGGTTCAGGAGCTGGCGATCGATACTGCGTGGGCGATGCCTGCCCCGGGGTTGCTTCTGGTCGAGGCTCCGATGGGAGAGGGGAAGACCGAGCTGGCGCTGGCCGCCGCGGAAGTTCTGGCGTTTCGGTTCGGGTGTGACGGCGTCTTCCTCGGCATGCCCACCCAGGCCACCAGCGATGCCATTTTCGATCGCTCTGCTGCGTGGGCCGATCGGGTCGATCCGGGTGTTCCGCTGGCTCTGCTTCACGGCAAGCGGCGATTCAACTCCCGGTGGTGGGAACTTGAGGAAGCCAGCCGAGCGGCAGACGTCCACGACACCGACGAATTCGGGTGCCTCGACAACTTCGGTGCGGCTTCCGACGGCAACTCGGCTGGGCCGGTTCTTTCCTCATGGTTCTTCGGCCCGAAGCTGGGGCTCTTGATGCGGTCTTCCGCCGGCACCATCGACCAGTTGCTGTACGCGGCGACCCGTACCCGGCATGTGATGTTGCGTCATCTCGGCCTTTCGGGTCGGGTGGTGATCCTGGACGAGGTGCACGCCTATGACGTGTACATGATGCAGTTCCTCGGCGAGGCTCTGCGCTGGCTTGCAGACGCCGGTGTACCTGTCATCCTGCTCTCCGCGACGCTTCCCCCGCCTGTTCGGTCGGACCTTGCCGAGGCGTACCTCCAAGGCGCTGTACGGCGTCGAGCCGTCGAGATTCCGGAGAGCTGGAATCGGGATGCGGGCTATCCGGTCGTCCGCGCCCTGACTGTTGAAAGCGGCACCGCCTCGGCGGCGTCGCACGCGACTCAGGGATGGCGAGAGTCCATACCTGTCGCGTTGGAAGTCCTTGATGAGAGTGCGACCGCACTTGACGACCTGGCGGAGCTGTTGGCCGGGAAGCTGGTCGGCGGCGGTTGCGTGCTCGTCGTCCGCAATACGGTTGCTCGCGCCCAGGACACCTTCACTCATCTGGCAGCGCGGTTCGGCGATGTTATGCCGGTGACGCTTCTCCACTCATCGATTGTTATGGGCGATCGTGCTGACCGGACCGCGGAGGTGCTGTCCCTGCTTGGACCCGGCCACGACGCGGCTCCGCGGCAGCCCATGATCGCGGTCGCTACTCAGCTCGCTGAGCAGTCCTTCGACGTCGATGCAGACCTCCTCGTGACCGACCTTGCGCCCATCGACCTGTTGTTGCAGCGCATTGGTCGGTTGCACCGGCACCACCGGCTGCACCGTCCCGGGGCAATGCGACCAGCGACCGTGATCGTGACGGGTCTGACGCGTGGCAGTGGTGCCCCAGGATTTCCCGCCGGAAGCGAACACGTCTACTGCCGCTATCCGCTGCTGCGTGCCGCTGCTCTCGCCGAGGAGACGGTTGCCGACTCGGGTACTTGGCTCGTGCCAATGCAGGTTCCTGAATTGGTCAGACGTGGCTACAGCGAGGAGGAACTCGGCACCGAATCATGGCAGAAGGACATGGAGTCAGCTCGAGTGAAGTTCGACGAGGAGAAGAAAAGGCGTGCTGGGAATGCCGAGGAATTCATTCTGTCCGGCGAGGAGAATCTGAACCGCAAGGACCTGTCCGGACTGCACAACATGCGTGCCCGGGACCCGGAGGGCGATGAGGACCAGGTCCAGGCCCTGGTACGCGACGGAGAGGACACGGTGGAGGTGATCCTGGTCCGTCGAGGGGACGACGGGCGCTACACCCTCGACGGTGAGTGGTTGGGAAGCGCAGACACCCGAGTCAGCGACCCGAGTATCACCGAATCGCTGCTGCGCTCGTCGCTGCGGTTGCCCGCCAGGTTCACCAAGGACGCGATCAAGGAGTTGCGGCCCCTCATCGAAAGCGGTGGCGACCCGTGGTTGTGCCGAACCCGGGTGCTTGAACTTGATCAGGACCTGCGGGTCGTGCTCGGTGACCGGCGACTGCGTTACGACACGGACCTCGGCCTCCGAGACGAGACACACCGGTGAGCCGAGATCGAACGGGGAGATCATGAACGGGTTCAACCTTGCAGTCGATCCATGGGTTCCGGTCTTGGACGGGCAGGGCGTTATCGAGGTTTCGCTCACGACGTGCCTTACCGCGGCGCAGCGATTTGCAGGGTTGGCCCTGGATGCTCCGCTGGAGACGGTCGCGTTGTTTCGCCAGGTTGTGCTGCCTGCCTACATCGATGCGGTCTTTCAGGAACCCGGCTGTCCGCCTCCCGCCGACGCGGACCAATGGGCTGAGCTGTGGGCGACCGAGTCGCTGGATGTGTGGCCGTCCTGGTACGCGGGCAGCGACACCGCAGATCCTCCCATCACCAGCTATCTGCAGCGTCAGCATGACCGTTTCGAGGTGTTCGGCGACTCGCCATTCGCCCAGGTCGGTGGCCTGCGTACGTCCAGTGGGGCAACCAAGCCGGTCTCGTTGTTGATGGCCTCCATTGCTACCGGCAACAGCGTTCCGTTGTTCTCGGCGCGTACCGATGATGATCCGCCGGCCCTATCGCCTGCCGCAGCCATCCGGGCCGTTCTCTCCGCTCACTGCTGGGACACTGCCGGCATCAAATCCGGCGCCGTCGGGGACCCGCAGGTGAAGGCGGGCAAGACCACCGGGAACCAGACAGGCCCGGCGGGCGCGATCGGCGCGGTCATTCCGCTGGGCCGGACGCTTAAGGAGACGATTCTGCTGCACCTGAGGTGCAGCAGCGATGCGGATCCGGCCGACCGGCCGCAGTGGAGACGTGCCGATACGGGTGAGGCCGGGCCGAAGTGGAAGACCCGGGCCACGTCTGGCCTGCTTGACCTACTCACATGGCAGGGGCGCAGGATCCGGTTGATACCGGAGCAGGACGACGGCGGGATCCGCGTCCGGCAGGTGGTGCTGTGCGCCGGCGACCGGCTGGACGGTGGCACCCCGCAGATCGAACCGCATTGCGCCTGGCGAATGTCGAAGCAGACCAAACGACAGATACCGGTTCGGCACACGGCCGGGCGCGCGGCCTGGCGCGGCATGCTGCCGATGTTGGCGGCGAGTGGCCGCGCCACCACGCATGGGTCGAGTAGCCGCACGTTGGTCCATGTTCGGGAGATGCAGTACAGCGGTGCGCTGCCCGCCGACTATCCGCTGCGAGTGCTCTGCGTCGGGCTTGTCTACGGCACGCAGAACGCCGTGGTCGAAGACATCGTCACCGATCTGCTGCCGATGCCGATGGCGGCGCTCGACGACAGCGGCGAGGCATATCAGCTCGTCGAGGAGATCGTTCAGCAGGCGGAGGAATTGCGGCAGGCCGTCAACCGGCTCAGCGATGATCTGCGAGCTGCCGCAGGCGGCGACCGGCTGCCCTGGGAACGCGGACAACGCGTCGGCGACCGGATGATGCATGCCTTCGACCGCCCTGCCCGGCAGGCACTCAATGCTTTGCAGAATGACCCGGCCGAAGCGGAGGCGATCCGTAACGACTGGATTCGTACCGCGCGCGGCATCGTGTGGAAGACCGCGGAACCCGTGCTTTCCGGTGCCGCGCCTCAGTCATTTCTGGGCCGGGCAGAAAAGAACCAGCCACGGCAACGGGCCGCGACCGCCGAACGATGGTTTCGCATCGCAGTGACCAAGACTCTCGGGCAGCCGGACGGAGAGGTAGCAGGATGACCGAGCCAACGAACCCGGCCCGTTACTACTGGACACGGCACACGGACGGCGCCGGGCGGTGGCACCTCACCGGTCCCGGCCAAGGGATGCCGCCCGGTGCCGACCTCGCCAAGCTCAAGCGCGGACTTGGCCGACGGGCCGGTGAGGTTCCGGAGATGTGGCGTTTCTACACGACCCTCAACCATGAAGGTGACGAAACATCACAGTTTGTCGCCGAGCATCACGCCCTTACGCTCTTCGCCCTGCACCAGCAATCCCAGGCGCGGCCGATGCACCGCGAGGGAATCGGCTTGGGAACCGCGGTCCGCAACCTGCGATCCGAGCATGCGGGCGACGACGATCCCATCGATCGGCGGCTCGGTGCGGCCGCCACCGCCACCAGCCGCACCGAATTGGTGCTCCACCTGCGCGGGTTGATCACTCTGCTGCGCGGGATCAACCGGCCTCTGGATTACACCCTCCTGTACAAGCAGATCCTCACCTGGGACCGGCCCGAAATGGCTGCGCGAACTCGCCGGCGGTGGGGCTCCGAGTATTTCGTCGGCCACGCCGGCGGGAAGCCGTCCGCAGCGTCCTCCAGAAGAGAAGGATAGCCAGTGAACCAGCCGCTCTACGTCGATGTGCACATCATCCAGTCGCTGCCGCCGTCCAACGTCAACCGTGACGATGCGGGAAGTCCCAAACAGGCGGTGTACGGCGGCGCGCGACGAGCACGTGTCTCGTCGCAGGCCTGGAAACGTGCGACCAGGAAGGCGTTCGCCGACCGGCTCGGCCTGCCGGACGAGAAACTTGGCACCCGAACCAAGCGGATCGGACGTGAACTCGGCGAGCGGATCGCAGCCCGTACCGGCCTTTCCGCTGAGGACAGCCGGCGACTGTCCGTCGCCATGCTCGGCCAGCTTGGTCTCACCGCGAGCAAGAAGAAGGCGGAGGAGAGCTCCTACCTGCTGTTCTACGGCCACCACCAGTTGGACCGTATCGTGGACCTGGTTGCCGACCGGGCGATGGAACTGGTGGCGCTTCCCGAT
Source organism: Actinoplanes sp. NBRC 101535 (assembly GCF_030269225.1). Classification (NCBI taxonomy): domain Bacteria; kingdom Bacillati; phylum Actinomycetota; class Actinomycetes; order Micromonosporales; family Micromonosporaceae; genus Actinoplanes; species Actinoplanes sp. NBRC 101535. The sequence continues at coordinate 271,462 of NZ_BSSY01000007.1, forward strand.
GATGCTCTCGACAAGGCCGTAGCCGACAAGAACCTCGCCATCCTGCCGATTCTGGCCAGCGGGCATCCGATCGATGTGGCCCTTTTCGGACGAATGGTCGCCGATCTGCCCAGTCTCAACGTCGACGCTGCCACCCAGGTCGCGCACGCGATCAGCACCCATGCAGCGGAGATCGAATTCGACTACTACACCGCTGTCGATGACGCCAACCACGACGACAACGGCGCCGGGATGATCGGCACTGTCGAGTTCACCTCCGCCACCCTCTACCGTTTCGCCACAGTCGGTGTGCACCAGCTCGTGGAGAATCTCGACGGCGACCAGGACGCTGCGCAAGCCGCCCTGACCGCATTCCTCGAAGCATTCGCCTATTCGGTGCCGAGCGGACACCAGAACAGCTTTGCGCACCAGGCTCTTCCTCAGCTGATGAGCGTCGCCGTTCGCCGAGACCAGCCCGTCAACTTGGTTTCCGCCTTCGAGAAACCGGTCTACTCCCGAACGGGCCAGGCGGCCGAATCGATCAAGCGGCTTGACAAGGAACTCCTCCGCGCTGCCGAGACATGGGGCATCAACCCGGTGGCCGTGGCCTCGGTCTACCACCAGGATGTTCTGCCGGAACCGGAGAAGCTCGGACCCGCGTTCACCTTCAGCGGACTTCTCACCGCGGTGCAGGAGACGGTATCCGCCCAGTGGGCCGGTCCCCGGTGACCGCGGCACCGGAGTCGCACTGCCTGGTCCTCCGTCTTGCGGCACCGCTGCAGTCCTGGGGCGGACCCAGCCCCTTCAACCGTCGCGACACCATGCCCGAACCCACAAAGAGCGGCATCATCGGACTGCTTGCCGCCGCCCAGGGGCGTCGTAGGCAGGACCCGATCGAAGATCTGCTCGGCCTCAGCCTCGGCGTACGGACCGACCGTGCCGGCACGCTCCTGCGGGATTACCACACCGCGAGCAACCTGGACGGAAGCCCACTGCCATCGGCGCAGACCAACAACCGCGGCCGGCAGAAAAGCACATCCCCCGCCAAGAACACCTATGTCACCACCCGGTTCTACCTGCAGGACGCTGTATTCGTGGCAGCGATACTCGGGCCGCACCCTCTGATTTGCGATCTACGAAATGCTTTGGCCACGCCGCTTTTTCCCTTGGCTCTCGGCCGACGTTCCTGTCCGCCGACTCAGCCCCTGCTTCTCCCGTATCCCGGATCGCAAGGGCCATTCTGGCCCGGCAGTCTGATCGAGGTTCTGCAGACCGTTCCCCGGGAAGGCGGGCGGCGAGGAGGTGGCCAGCCGCTGCCGGCAACCATCGACGATGTTACCGGCGACGAGGTGCGCTCCGACCTTCCCCGCAGTTTCGATCCGTTGCATCGGAGCTATGCCACCAGGACCGTCCGCCATATATGGGTCAATCCGCCGGCGCCGACCGATGGCGGTCCCGCGCCCGATGAACACAGCCCGTTCGCCTTCATGGAATAGCGAGCCCGCCATGCCTTATCTATCACGCATCTGGCTCAATCCACTGCGCACCGAAACACAGGCCTATCTGCGTAACCCGAGGGCGGTGCATGCCGCCACCCTCGGCGGATTCAGCGAACCGGCCCCTGACGAGCGAGTCCTGTGGCGCCTGGAAAGTGCCCCCGGTACCGAACACCGCCTTCAATTGGTGGTTCTCACCCGGCACCGGCCTTCCTGGCAGCACATCGTAGACAGGGCCGGCTGGCCGGACAGCGAGGAACCGCAGATCCTCGTCATGCCCTACGAAGCCGTCCTCGCCGCCGTCGCTGTTGGCCGAGAGTTCTCCTTCCGGCTCAAAGCCAACACCGTCGGCTCGGCCAGAAACCCCGACAAACCCTCCGTCGAGCAGAAAGAACGCCTCGCCCGTGACCGGCCGCGCGGAGTCCGAGTGCCGCACCGCACCGCCGCCCATCAATGGAAATGGCTCACGACCCGGCTCGACAAGTGGGGCTTCGAGCCGGTTGTGGACGACCAAGGTATTCCGGCCGTACAGCTGAGCTCCCGGGACCGGGTCAGCTTTCGCAAAGGGGGCGGTGACCAGGTTGTTCTGCAAACCGCGACCTTCAACGGTCTCGTCCGCATCACCGATCCCGAAGCCGCGCGAAGCGCCCTCCTGAACGGAGTCGGACCGGGAAAGGCGTACGGGATGGGGCTCATCACGATTGCGCCCCCTCGGCCGAGAAGCGGCACCTGATGTGGTGGCTGGCCAACCCCCAAGACCTGCACCGGGTCAGCGATCGACTGTCCACGATCTATATTGAGCGATGTCACGTCGATCGGGCTGACAACGCCATCGTGCTGGTCAATCGGGAACGAACCATTCGCGTTCCCGCCGCCATGATCGCCAGTGTGCTCCTCGGGCCGGGCACTCGGATCACCCATGCCGCTGCCGCCCTTCTCGCGGACTCCGGGACCACCATCTGCTGGGTCGGCGAGCATGGCGTACGCCTTTACGCCAGCGGTCTCGGCCCCACCCGCGGTGCCACCCTCATCCATCGCCAGGCGTACCTCGTCACCCGAACCCCGCAACGGCTCGCCGTCGCCCGAACCATGTACGCGAAACGGTTTCCCGGCGAAGACGTGAACGGTCTGAACATGCAGCAGCTTCGGGGGAGGGAAGGCGCTCGCGTCAAGAAGATCTATCGGCACCATTCCCTGCGCACGAACGTTCCTTGGAACGGTCGCCAGTACAAACCCGGCGAGCCGTTCGAGGCAGGCGACGACGTCAACCGTCTGCTGTCCGCAGGCCACGCCTGCCTGTACGCGATCTGCCACGCCGCGATCGTCGGGATTGGTGCCAGCCCCGCCCTCGGCTTCGTCCACACCGGCGGCGCTACCTCGTTCGTCCTCGACATCGCCGACCTCTACAAAGCCGACTACACCATTCCCCTGGCGTTCGACCTGGCCGCCGCCGGGCACACCGACGAACGCAGAATTCGCCTGGCGTTTCGCGACAAGGTTGCTGACGGGAAGCTCATGTCGCGGGTGGTCAAAGACGTCAAGGAACTTTTGCTCGACACCTCGGAGGACACCCCCGAAGCGGACGCCAACCTGCTCTGGGATGAACAGGCCGGCGCGGTGCCCGGCGGCGTCAACTGGGCCGGTGACTACGCCGACGACTTCGATGACAGCGCCTATGTGGGCGTCACCGGGCCTGAAATCGACGAATCGCAGCAGGTGGACTGGTGACCGTCGTCGTGCTCATTGCCGCTGCCGAAGGGCTCCGCGGCCACCTGACTCGGTGGATGGTTGAGATCGCGGCAGGAGTGTTCGTCGGCAATCCCAGTTCTCGGGTTCGTGACCGTCTCTGGAACCTGCTCAGCGATCGGATCCACGACGGCCAGGTCATCATGATCGAGCCGGCACACAACGAGCAAGGTTGGACAGTGCGAACCGCGGGCCGAGATCGTTTGCACCCCACCGATCTCGACGGACTGATTCTGATGGCACGATCACGGCGATAAAACCGCAGTTCAGCAAGCGTCGTCCCCGCACGCGCGGGGGTCTTCTAGCTCCAGCCGGAGAGGTGGGAGGGGGTGAACTCGTCGTCCCCGCACGCGCGGGGGTCTTCTTCTCCTTCGTCGGCGGTCAGACCGTCTGACCAGTCGTCCCCGCACGCGCGGGGGTCTTCCGTATCAGGGGTGATACACGCCAGGTCAGAGGTGGTCGTCCCCGCACGCGCGGGGGTCTTCCGGCCGCCGGCACGCCGTATGGGGCGACTGGGTCGTCGTCCCCGTACGCGCGGGGGTCTTCCGGTCCTCAACGGCCTGTGGACCGCCTTCGGTGGGTCGTCCCCGCACGCGCGGGGGTCTTCCGCCTGCTCCAGGGCGGCCCGCTCGGAGGCGTCGGTCGTCCCCGCACGCGCGGGGGTCTTCCCCCGAGGAGACACCCATGACCGACCAGACGCCCGTCGTCCCCGCACGCGCGGGGGTCTTCCTCCTGCCTGGCCGGTTCCGGCGCCTCAGCAAGGGTCGTCCCCGCACGCGCGGGGGTCTTCCCCGAGTGGATGCGGGTGGCCGCGGACATCAACCGTCGTCCCCGCACGCGCGGGGGTCTTCCCGTGCGTGACGCCCTGGCCCGCCTCGAGGAGAAGTCGTCCCCGCACGCGCGGGGGTCTTCCCTGGCCCGCACCATGGACTGCCCCCGCTGCGACGTCGTTCCCGCACGCGCGGGGGTCTTCCATCGTGGTGACCCGCGCCCACGGCACCTGGGACGTCGTCCCCGCACGCGCGGGGGTCTTCCCTCGACCTGATCGCGCCGGGCCGCTCTCGGGCCGCCGTCCCCGCACGCGCGGGGGTCTTCCCGGAACGTGGACCAAACCCGCAGGGGTGAAGGCGTCGTCCCCGCACGCGCGGGATCCCCCCGGGTAGGGGTGCCCGGCCACTCGTCCGTGGTCGTCCCCGCACGCGCGGGGGTCTTCCGCTCAACGGCGCCACACTGTTCCCCACCGCGGCGTCGTCCCCCCGCACGCGCGGAGGTCTTCCCTCCTCCAGAGCGCGAACACCGTGGCCGGCGTGCGTAGTCGTCCCCGTACGCGCGGGGTGTCCTTATGGGCTCTGTCGAGCAGCGAGGACCGACGTTGTTGACGGTCGGTGCTGGTGTGGGGTTCGGGCGCTGAGCAAGGTGTGCGGACGTCGAAGCGGTTGGCGGGCGAGGAGGGTGAGTGCGGGCGCCGCACCGAGTTCCGGCCGCTAGACACCTAATCGCAGTCAGGGTCTGCCTCTGTGGTGATTTCGGGCGCTCAGCGCGCCCGTATTCACCACACCCACAACAGCGTGGTGATTTCGGGCGTCCAGCGCGCCCGTAATCACCACACCACCAGGGGTGTGGTGAATTGGGGCGTCCAGCGCGCCCGAAGTCACCACGCGGATGGGCTTCGCACCCTGACCACGAAACGTGTCTAGGCTGGAAACTCGTGGTAGCCATTCGCCGAAGCCGTTCGGTCGGGGAACGGTCCTGATGTCCCGGTCGAACGAGGCCGGTCTCGACGATGTGCCGCAGGCCGTCGATCGGTTTTCGGGTCGGCGTACGAAAGGAAGGTCATGATGTCATGGTTTCGTGGGGTTGGTCCGGTCGGCAACTCGCCTCCTTCCGGCCGGTGAGCTGGTCCTTTGCGGCCTTGCTCAGGTAATCAGCGCGCGCGGCGGTAGTGCATGGCGACCGCGCCGTTGCTGAGTGGCCGTGCGGCGATCAGCTCGAGCCGACGGGTGCTGGGCAGGCCGCCCTGGTACAGCTTCGGGCCGTGGCCGGTGATCATCGGGTGGATGAGCAGCTGGTACTCGTCGATCAGGTCGAGACGGTCGAGCTCCGTCGCCAGTGTGCCGCTGCCGAGCAGGACCCCGGCCGGGGTGGCGTCCTTGAGCTTCTGCACGGCCTCGCGCAGGTCGCCGGTGACGTGGTGGCTGTTGGTCCACGGGAAGTCGGTGCGGGTCGACGACACCACGTACTTCGGTTTCGCCTCCAGGGCGACCGCCCACTCGCGGATGGCCGGCGGCGCGTCCACGTCGCCGCGGGCGACGGCCGGCCAGTAGCCTTCCATCATCTCGTAGGTGATCCGGCCCCACAGCATCGCGCCGCCCTCGTGCAGGAGCCGGGTGAAGTGGGCGTGCGTCTCGTCGTCGGCGATGCCCTCCTGGTGGTCGACGCAACCGTCCAGGGTGACGTTGAGGCTGAAGGTGAGGACTCCCATGGCCGCCGACTTTAACGGCCGCCCCGGCGGAGACCTTGCCGATCGGGGAGACCCGCCGCGCCGTGTCGGCGTAGAAGGTGCTCTTCGGAGCGCCCTCGCCGGACGGGCAGGAGCCGCCCATGAGTCCCCGGCCGCCGGTCAGCCCGGGTGTGCCGGCTGGCCGGCCGAGGCCGCCCGGGGGCGTTCCGGCCATGGCGGGATCAGCACGTCGACAGCCGTGGATTAGCCTGTGATAACCCACTGCGGGTGTGGGTTATCACAGGGAGTGACATATGAACATGCGGGGCATTCATAGAGCGACCGGACTGGCAGCCGCCACGATTCTGGCGGTCAGCGGCGTGGCGGGCTGTGCCAAGGAGGACACCAGCGTCACCACCGACACCGGGGTGAAGCTGATCAAGGCGGGGGCGCTGACCACGTGCACCCACCTGCCGTACGCGCCGTTCCAGTCCAAGGACACCAGCGGCAAGGTCGTCGGCTTCGACGTGGCGCTGATCGACCTGGTCGCCACCAAGCTCAGCGTCACCCAGGAGATCGTCGACACGCCGTTCGAGGGCATCAAGTCGGGTTCCGACCTGAACGCGGGCAAGTGTGACGTGGCCGCGGCCGGCATGACCATCACCGACGAGCGCAAGAAGGTGCTCGACTTCGCCGACCCGTACTTCGACGCCACCCAGGCGCTTGCGGTCGTACCCGGCAAGGAGGTCAAGACCCTCGAGGAGCTCGCCGGCAAGCGGGTCGGCACGCAGGGCGGCACCACCGGCGAGGACTACGTCAAGGGCCAGGTCGCGGAGAAGAAGCTCGACATCACCGTCGTCTCCTACAAGGACCTCGCCGCGCTGCAGCAGGCGCTGACCACCAACCAGGTCGACGCCGCCGTCAACGACCTGCCGGTCTGGAACGAGTACATCAAGGCCAACCCCGGCAAGGTAGCCGTCGCCACCGGCTTCGACACCGGTGAGCAGTACGGTTTCGCCGTCAAGAAGGGCAACACCGAGCTGCTGAAGGCGATCAACGAGGCGCTCACCGCGGCCCGTTCCGACGGCACGTACGACAAGATCTACGCGGAATGGATCGGCGAGAAGCCGGCCAGCTGATCCTATGAAGCTGAGTCCCCGACGCCGGCGGCGCATCGCGCGCGTCGCCGGTTATGTCGTCTTCGGGCTGGCGATCCTGGCCGTGGTGGGTGCCGCGGACTGGGCCCGTCTGTCCGAGGCGTTCTTCCGGCGTGACGTCGCCACCGGGATGTTCCCCGAGGCGATCACGATCGCCCTGCGCAACACGATCCTCTACACCCTGATGGCGTTCGTGTTCGGTCTGACGCTCGGGCTGGTGCTCGCGCTGATGCGGCTGTCGTCGGTCCTGCCGTACCGGTGGTTCGCCACGGCGTACATCGAACTGTTCCGTGGGCTGCCGGCGCTGCTGGTGCTGTTCATGGTCGGGTACGGCGTGCCGCTGGCGTTCCCGGACCGGGAGATCCCCGGCGGCGTCTACGGTTCGGTGACGGTCGGTCTGGGTCTTACCGCTGCGGCGTACATGGCGGAGACGATCCGGGCCGGCATCCAGGCGGTCCCGAAGGGGCAGCTGGAGGCGGCCCGGACGCTGGGCATGTCGCACACCCGGGCGATGATCTCGATCGTGCTGCCGCAGGCGTTCCGGATCGTCATCCCGCCGCTCACCAACGAGATCATCCTGCTGACCAAGGACACCTCCCTGGTGTACGTCCTCGGCGTCACGTCGACGACGATCGAACTGACGAAGTTCGCCGGGGACACGCTGAACACGCTGGTCAACCCGACGCCGCTGGTCGTGGCGGGCCTGCTCTACCTGGTGATCACGCTGCCGTTGTCGCAGCTGGTCCGCGGGCTGGAACGCCGGGCCGGAAGGGAGAGGTGAGCACGATGTCCACCATCGAGATCAGTGACCTGCACAAGTCCTTCGGCAGCCTGGAGGTGCTGCGCGGCATCGACCTGACGGTCGAGCCGGGCGAGGTCGTGTGCGTCATCGGCCCGTCCGGTTCCGGCAAGTCCACGCTGCTGCGCTGCGTGAACCTGCTGGAGGAGCCGACGTCCGGTTCGATCCGGGTGGCCGGCGTCGAGGTGACCGACCCGGACTGCGACATCGACGAGGTCCGGCGCGGCATCGGCATGGTGTTCCAGCAGTTCAACCTGTTCGGTCACCTGACCGTGCGGGAGAACGTGACGATCGCCCAGCGCCGTGTCCTGAAACGCGGCAAGGCCGAGGCGGACCGGATCGCGGCGGCGAACCTGGGCCGGGTCGGCCTGAGCGAGAAGGCGAAGGCGTACCCGGCACAGCTCTCCGGCGGCCAGCAGCAGCGGGTCGCCATCGCCCGTGCCCTGGCGATGGATCCGCAGCTGATGCTCTTCGACGAGCCGACCAGTGCCCTCGACCCGGAGCTGGTGGGTGAGGTGCTGGCGGTCATGCGGGGCCTGGCCGCCGAGGGCATGACGATGCTGGTGGTCACGCACGAGATGGCGTTCGCCCGCGAGGTCGCCTCCCGGGTGGTCTTCATGGACGGCGGCGTGATCGTCGAACAGGGCCCGCCCGCCGAGGTGTTCGGCAACCCGCGCGAGGACCGGACCCGCGAGTTCCTGCACCGGGTCCTGGAGCCGGCCAGCGTCAGCGAGACCGAGATCATCAAGATCAAGGGCAAGACCCTCTGAGGGGTACGCCCCGGCGGACCACCCGTCCGCCGGGGCACCCTATCCTCGTCGCTGTGACGGAACTGAACCTGCCTGACGTGGACTCGCCCCTGCTGGTCCGCACCAATTTCGCGTACCCCGAGGAATGGGCCGCTCTCGTGAAGGCGGCCGCCGCGCCGAGTGCCAGGGACGGGTTCACCGCCTCCTTCGAGGTCGTCGACGACCCGGCCTACGACGGCGTGACCCCGGCCCGGCTGCTCACGCTGGTCCCCGCCGATCCGAAGCAGTCGTTCGTGCTCGTCGCGGACGAGTTGGCGCTGGCCCACCCGGAGTTCCCGATCCTCGTCATCAACCTCGACGAGGACGACGAGGACGAGGACGAGGACGAGGACGACGAGGACGACGACGAAGACGGGGACGGCGAGGACGAGGAGCAGGGGCCCGGCTCGCGTTACGGCACCACGTTCCGTGTCGTCGCCGCCGAGCTGTGGTCGGTGGAGAACAACCTGTCGCTCGCGAACATGGACTGGGACGACTTCGCCGACAACGTCGAGGGCGACGGCATCTTCCGCGGTTTCGCCTGATCGTGCCGGCCGGGGCGTGGTCTACTGCCGGTCATGAACCGGCGGTGGCCCCTGAGCCCCGGCTTGGCCGTTTTCGTCGTCGTGGTGAGCGGTGCGGCCTGGTGGTGGCGGGGTCGGACGTCCGATGCTGACCGTCCTTCTGCTGGTGCTGCTTGCGGTCGTGGCCGGGGTGCTCAGTGGCGTGGTCGGGACCGGGGCCTCGCTGGTGCTGCTGCCGGCGCTGCTCTGGGCGTACGGGCCGCGCGTAGCCGTGCCGGTCATGGCGATCGCCGCGGTGCTGGGGAACCTCGGGCGGGTCGTCGCCTGGTGGCGGGTGATCGCGTGGCGGCCCACCGTCGCGTACGCCGCAGGGGGTGTCCCGGCCGCGGTCCTCGGCGCGCGGGTGCTGTTGACGATTCCGCAGGCGGTGGCGGACGGGGTGATCGCCGCGTTCTTCCTGGCGATGATCGTCGCGCGGCGGACCGGGGTGGCCGCGCGGTGGCGGTTCCGCGTCCGGCACATGATCGTGGCCGGGGCGGTCGTCGGGTTCCTCACCGGCATGCTGTTCTCGACCGGGCCGCTGAGTGTTCCGGTGTTCACCGGTTACGGGCTCGGCGGTGGCGCCTTCCTGGGCAGTGAGGCCGCGGCATCGCTGCTGATCTACGCCGGGAAACTCGCCACCTTCGGTGCGGCCGGGGCGCTTCCCGCCGTGGTGGTCGTGCGGGGTCTGCTGGTCGGCGGCGCGCTCCTGGCCGGTTCGGTGATCGCGCGGCGCGTCGTCGAACGGATCGGCGTCCGCACCCACGCGACGCTGATCGACATCGTGCTCGCCGTCGGCGCGGCCACCATGATCGTGGCCATGGTGAGGTGACCAAGCCACCGGTCAGAGGACGGGGAAGACGGCCTCGAAGAAGACGGCCAGGGCGCCCAGCCCGGCGACCACCGCCAGCACCGGCCGCCGCCACGTCGCCCGCCGCGCGGTCAGGCCGGTGATGCCGAAGACCAGGGCCATCACCCACACCGGGGTGAGCATGACCAGCCCGCTCTCGCTGATCTCGTCGAACGCCACCGAGTAGATGATCGCCGGGAACAGCACCCCGAACGCCAGCGATGCCAGGTAGGCGCCGCCGCGTTCCTTGCGGGTGCGGGCCACCGCGTTCTGCTCGGCCGCCGCCACGTACTCCTGGTGCAGCTCGGTCAGGGCGGGATGGCGGCCGTTCGCCACCAGCACCGCCGACCGGGCCCGGTTCAGGTCGGCGCCGCCGAGCAGCGATCCCGGGTCGCGCCCGTTCGCGTCCCATTCGCGGGCCCGCACGTACAGCCAGGTGTGCAGTTGCACCCAGGAGAAGTCCAGGTCGATCGCCTCGACGATGTCGTCGACGGCGGTGTCCAGCGGTTCGCCGGTCCGGCACGTCACCCAGTGCAGGCGTCCCAGGTGTTCGGGCACGCCGGTGCCGTCGACGTCGCGGACCAGCACCGGGATGATCCGCTTGCCGGCGGCGACCGCGTGGGCGAGTTCCTCCCGGCAGGTCCGCGAGTCCAGCGAGTCGGGGCTGACCACGAACAGCACCGCGTCCGCGCGTTCGATCGCCCGGACGATCTCCTGCATCCAGTCGGCGGTCGGCGCGATGCCGGTCCAGTCGACCCACATCTCGCGGCCCCGTGCCACCAGGGCGTCGTGCAGCGGCCGCACGGTTGCCGCGTCTTTTCTGGAGTACGAGAGGAAGACCGTCGACGGCCCCGCGGCGGCAGCGGTGGTCACCGGTGGCGGCCCGGTCACCACGTCGCGGTAGAGCGAGTCCCGCCGGTGGCGCAGCACCGGCCGTGCCCCGAGGACGGCCAGCAGTGCCGTGACGAGCGCGATCACCGTGGTGGCGATCGTCCCCTCACGGACGTCGCTGTCGAAGCGCGCGGCGGACTCCCGCCGCTGCCGTGCCTCGTCGAGCAGCTGCGCAGCGGCGTCGCTCTGCCCGCGGGCCGCCAGGTCCTCGGCCTGCGAGGTCAGCAGGGTCACCGCGTCGTCGTGCCAGTTGCGCAGGCTCATCGCGCGGGCGGTCGTCACCGTGCCGCGCAGGGTGACCGTCAGTCCGAACAGGGCGAGGAGTAGCAGGACGACTCCGGCCATCACGCTTCGGCGCACGCCCGGCACGGTACGCCGCCGCAGTCCATGATCGATGCCCCGTTGTCGGGGTTCCGGCGAAGAGGCACCGAAAGAGACCACCGCAGGCGCGCCGGACGGGTCACCCCAAGTGATGCTTTCCGTGATGTCATCGCGCCTCTGCGTAGGGGAGGCGCCCGGATCGCCCTATCTTTCCGAGGAGAGATCCACTCGAGGGGGAGACCGTGCGCTCTGTCGTCCACGCCTGCATCGCGGCCGTGCTGCTCGTCGTCCACCCCGCACCGGCCGTTGCCGAACCTCCGGCCGACCTGACCGGGAAGCTGCTCGTGGCGAAGGACCTGCCGCCCCGATACACCTCGTCGTGGCCCGACCCGTACACCGATCTGATCGGGGAACTGCTGAAACGCGGCGACCTGTGCCGCCTCCCGGTCGACACCCGGCCCGCGCACGCGGTGAAGGCCGTCTTCGTCACCCGGGACCGGCAGGCCCTCGAGGTGGAGACTCTGACCGAGGTGCTCTCCGCCCCGGGCGAGTCCGCGGCCCGCCGGTCCGCGGCCACTCTCGCCGCCTTGCCCGACCGTTGCCCGCAGGTCGAGACGCCCCGCTACACGATCAAGTTCACGCCGGCCGCCCTCCCGTCGCTGGGTGACGCCACCGGCGCGGTCGGCATCGAGATCGCCGTCAAGGCGGTCAGTGACCCGAACGCCTACGTGGACGCCCTGTTCGCCGAGGCCGGGGTGGTGGTGTCCGGCCGCGTCGCGGTGGCCGTGGTCCTGACCGGTTACTACCGCACCCACGAGCTCACCCTGGCCGAGGCCGCCGGTGCTGCCGTCCGCAAGCTCGCTCCGATGTGAGGACGGGCACTGCCTCGTGGCGGTGTGATCGTGACGAATATGGATGGTGGGCCACTCCCGGGAGTGGCCCACCATCCATATTCGTCACGAAAAGGTAACGGCCGATCCGGCGCGGCCGGTGGCGGCGCCGGACCATAAATGCATCGTTATCTCTTCGCAACTCGAGGAAAGCAACCTCGCACATTTATTGTTGCGACTGTCACGTTGCGCCGTAAAAAGTCATGGAACTGTCATGTCAGGCCTCTGGACATTGCTCTACGGTTGTTCGAGTTGAATGATCAACTTGTACTGCACGGCTGTTCCACACTCCTTGGACGTGCTGGATCGCCTGCGTGCCGCCCTGATGGCGCGCATTTAATTGTCCCCGGCCCGAAGAAAGCCTATGGATTTCTACGAATATCTCGTCGATAACGCGGAGTTCCTATTCAGTGATGCCGTCGACCATGTCGTCGTCGTCGCCCTCTCGATTGGTATCGCCCTCGTCCTGGGCTGCGCCCTCGGCGTCCTCGCGCACCGCTCGGCGCGGCTGCGCCCGGTGATCCTCGCCGTGTCATCCACGCTGCTGACGATCCCGTCGCTCGCACTGTTCGCGATCTTCATCCCGTTGCTGGGGCTCGGCACACCGCCGGCCGTGACGGCACTCGTTCTCTATGCTCTGCTGCCCATCGTCCGTAACACCGTCGTCGGCCTCGGTTCGGTCGACCAGTTCGTGCTGCGGGCGGCGCGTGGCATGGGCATGGGCTCGTGGCGTCGCTTCACCAGCATCGAGCTGCCGCTGGCCTGGCCGGTCGTGCTCACCGGCGTCCGGGTCTCCACCCAGGTCGTGGTGGGTATCGCGGCGATCGCCGCCCTGGTCAACGGGCCCGGGCTGGGCAACGAGATCTTCCGTGGGCTGCGTTCGCTGGGCAGCCCGTTCGCGCTGAACTTCGTGCTCGGCGGCACGCTCGCCATCGTCGTGGTGGCGCTGCTGTTCGATGCCGTGTTCGTCCTGCTCCGCCGTCTCACCACCGCCAGGGGGATCCGATGACCGTCACCGACAAGATCGCCCCCAAGGAAGAGCCGATGATCCGGCTCGAGGAGCTGACCAAGAAGTACCGCGGTCAGCAGCTCCCGGCCGTGGACCGGGTCACCATGGACATGCCGCGCGGCGAGATCGTCGTGCTGGTCGGCCCGTCCGGTTGCGGCAAGACCACCACCATGGAGCTGATCAACCGGCTGATCGAGCCCACCTCCGGGCGCATCCACCTGGACGGCGAGGACGTCACCACCGCCGACCCGGACACGCTGCGCCGCCGGATCGGGTACGTGATCCAGCAGATCGGCCTGTTCCCGCACCACACCGTCGCCGAGAACATCGGCACCGTGCCCAGGCTGCTCGGCTGGAACAAGACGAAGATCGACGGCCGGGTGGACGAGCTGCTCGACCTGGTCGGCCTGGAGCCGGGCGTGTTCCGCAAGCGGTACCCGAAGGAGCTGTCCGGTGGTCAGCGCCAGCGCATCGGCGTGGCCCGGGCCCTGGCCGCCGACCCGCCGGTGATGCTGATGGACGAGCCGTTCGGCGCGATCGACCCGATCACCCGGGACCGGCTGCAGAACGAGTTCCTGCGCCTGCAGCAGACCGTCAGGAAGACCATCGTCTTCGTCACACACGACATCGACGAGGCGATCAAGCTGGGCGACCGGATCGCCATCCTGGGGGAGCGGTCCCGGATCGCGCAGTACGACACCCCGGCGAACATCCTCAGCAACCCGGCCAGCACGTACGTCGAGGACTTCATCGGCGCCGGCGCGTCGCTGAAGCGGCTCAACCTCAGCCTGGTCGGCGACGTCGCGCTGGACACCGGCGCGGTGACCGCGCGGATCGACGGCACGGCCGCCGAGGCGCGCGACCGGCTGGCGAAGTCGGAACGGTCGGCGCTGCTGCTGCTCGACGGTCAGGGGCGCCCGCAGCGGTGGGTGGACGCCGCCGACCTGGAACGGGCCGACGGCGACCTGCACCGGGCCGGTCAGCCGGTGAGCGCCCTGGTGGAGAGCGCCGCGACACTGTCGTACGCGCTCAACGAGATGCTCACCTCGAACGCGGGCGTCGCGCTCGTGGTCGACGGCGACGGCGGTTTCCAGGGCCTTCTCGACTTCGAGACGGTCATGGTGGCGACCCGGTCGGTCCAGCGCGACAGCAGCGAGTTCTACCGGGCGGCGAAGGTGGCCGGCTGATGGTGACGACCGCTTCACGCGTACCCCATGAGCTTGAATTCGAGGCGAAGCGTGCCCCGCGGGGGAGATGGACCCTGCGGCAGTGGCTGGGGATGCCGCTCTTCCTGGCCGTGGTGGGCACGGCGCTCTACGCCTGGGTCTCCGCGCAGGAGCTGGACAGCATCGAGCAGCGCACCCTGAACGCCGGTGAGCTGACCAAACGGGTGATCGAACACCTGCAGCTCGCCGCGGTGTCCACGGTCATCGTGATCGCGGTGGCCGTCCCGCTCGGCATCCTGGCCACCCGGCGATCCGCGCGGTTCGTCGCGCCGGTCGTGCTGGTGCTGGGCAATCTCGGACAGGCGATCCCGTCGCTCGGCCTGATCACCCTGGTCGTGCTGCTGGCCGGCGTGGGCTTCGAGTCGGTCGTCTTCGGCCTGGTCGCGTACTCCGCGCTGCCGATCCTGCGCAACACCATGGTGGGCCTGCAGCAGGTCGACCAGACCCTGGTCAAATCGGCCCGCGGGATGGGCATGTCGCCGATGCAGACCCTGCTGCGCATCGAGCTCCCGCTCGCGGTCCCGGTCGTGCTGGCCGGCATCCGCACCGCCCTGATCCTCAACATCGGCACCGCCACCCTGGCGACCTTCTTCGGCGTCCAGGCCCTGGGCTACGTCATCTTCCAGGGAATCCAGCTGGACCGCACCCCGGTCCTGATCGTCGGCGCGGTCCTGGCCTCCGGCCTCGCGCTGCTCGTGGACTGGCTCGCCGCCGCCGTCGAAGAACTGCTCACCCCTCGTGGGCTCTAGAAAGGTTTTCTCGTGAACATCTTCCGCAAGACCACTGTGCTCGCCGCCGGCCTCGGCCTCGTGTTCTCGAGCGCCGCATGCGGATCGGACGAGAGCTCCGGCGGTGACGGCCCGCTGGCCGGCACCTCGGTCACCGTCGGCTCCAAGGACTTCGACGAGCAGCTCGTCCTCGGGCAGATCACCAAGCTCGCCCTGGAGAACGCCGGGGCCAAGGTCAAGGACGAGACCAATCTCGGGGGTACGAACGCAGCACGGGCGGCGTTGACCGCGGGCCAGGTCGACGTCTACTGGGAGTACACCGGCACCGCCTGGATCAGCTTCTTCCAGAACACCGAGCCGATCGCCGACTCCGCCGAACAGTGGCAGAAGGTGTCCGAGAAGGACCTGGCCGACAACAAGCTGGTCTGGATGACCCCGGCCACCTTCAACAACACGTACGGTCTGGCGTACAGCCGCAAGGCCGCGGAGAAGCTGGGCAGCCCCACCACGATCTCCGATCTGGCAGCGAACCCGGCCGCCGCGACGATGTGCGTGGAGAGCGAGTTCTCCACCCGTGACGACGGTCTGCCCGGCCTGCAGAAGAAGTACGGCTTCGAGGTCCCGGCGGCCAACGTGACCGTCCTGGACACCGGCATCGTCTACACCTCGACCGACAAACAGGACCCCTGCAACTTCGGCGAGGTGTTCACCACCGACGGCCGGATCAAGGCCCTCGACCTGGTGGTCCTCGAGGACGACAAGAACTTCTTCCCGCTCTACAACGCGGCGCCGGTGTTCCGCTCGGAGTACTACGACGCCAACGCCGCGGCTCTGAAGACGATCTTCGACCCGATCGCTGCGGCCCTCACCCAGGACGTGATGACCGAGCTGAACAAGCAGGTCTCGGTGGACGGCGCGCGCCCCGAGCAGGTCGCCAAGCAGTGGCTGAAGGACCAGAGCCTCCTCTGATCCGCTAGGTGGTACATGTTGGCCCCCGCCGTTCGGCGGGGGCCACTCTTGACACGTTCCGCGGTCAGAGCGCGAAGCCTGTCCGCGTGGTGATTTCAGGCGCGCTGGACGCCCGAAATCACCACGCGGGGCCCGATGGTGCTAGCAGGGGTCTGAGGTCAGTGCGCGGGGGAGCAGCTGTTCGAGGGCGGTGTACTCGACCGGCCAGACGTCGAGCGCCAGGTTCGTGGTGACGACGTGCGAGGAGTCCGGGCACAGCGTCCGCGCGCCCACCTCGTCGTTGCTGATGAACCGCACCCGGCCCTGCACGTCCAGCAGGACCATGCCCTGCTCGTCGATGTCCAGGACCGAGCCGTGCACCGTCGCCGGCTCCGGCCCGAGGATTTGCACCGCGATGGTGGGCAGCACCGGCACCCGGATGAAGACCGCCGCGACGAACACCGGCAGCAGCACCATCAGGGTGGCGCTGAGGTAGCGCACCACCCGCCCGGCGAACGCGGCCGCGACCGGACCGGCCAGCACCGGCGTCACCAGCGGCGGGAGCAGCAGCAGGACCGCGGTGAGCCGGCACTCCAGCATCGGGTCGGTGTTCCAGGCCCGGACCGCGACCGGGCCGAACACGACGGTCAGCGCCGCCGCGCAGGCCAGCGGCAGGATCGTGGCCAGGACCGGCCGCCGGCCCCGCTCCTGGAGGGCGAACCCGAGCAGCGCCGTCATCGCCAGGATCGGCAGGAACCGCAGCTGCCAGGTCAGCGCGGCCAGCAGCACGGCCGTCGCCACCAGCCACCCGGGCGCCCGGGTGGCCAGCCGCAGCGGCGCCGACATCCGCGGCGGCTCGCCGGGGCGGGCGCTCGCCAGCAGCAGCAGGCCCAGCAGCCGCCCGATCAACAGGGTCGCGGGCAGCGCCCAGAACACCGCACCGAGCAACGACGTGAACAGGCCGAGCGGGCTGACGTACTGCAGCAGGAGCAGCATGGTCGGCCCGTCGCGCTGGCTGAGGAACCACAGGCGCAACGCCAGCAGCAGGATCGGCAGCGCCGGCAGCGTGGCGAGCAGCCACTGCCGGTCGCCGGCCGGCCGGCTCAGCAGGTCCGGCGGTCCCAGGGGAGTCGCCGGACCCGGGGCGGCTCGAACACCTTCGGCTGGACCGGTTCGGCCACCTGCTGGCCGACCAGGGTCGTGGTCTTCTCGCCGAACCATCGCCGGAACACCTGCCTCCAGGCGCCGGAGGCCCGGGCCTGCTCCAGGGCGAGATCCACCAGCGTCCGCAGCGGATCGTTGCCGAGGACGTTGACGCCCCACCTCTCGTCGACGTCCGAGCTGATGTTGTGGATGGCCAGCCTGCCGCGGTGCTGCCGCAGGAAACCGGCCAGGATCGCGGTGTCGGTGCTGACCGCGTCGACGCCGCCGGCCAGCAGTTGCCGGACGCAGGCGACGGTGTCCTCGGTGGCCCGCACGTCGGCACCGGCCCGTTCCAGCAGGGACTGCGAGGTGGCGGTCCCGGCCATGCAGACCGACTCGCCCTTGAGGTCCCGCAGGGTCTTGACCGTCGGATGCCCGCGGCGGGTGAGCACCGAGGACGTGGTCACCAGGTAGGGCCCGGCCAGCGCGTGGGCCTTCACCCGGTCCGGCGTCATGCTGTACGCGGCGACCACCATGTGCAGCGGATGTCCGCCGCAGTCCGGGTCGGCGGACGTGCCCCGGCCCCGGTCCTCGACCCGGATTCGGCAGAACTTCACGTCGTCGCGGGGGATCCGCAGCGCCCCGGCGATCATCAGCGCGATGTCGACGTCGAATCCGGACCAGCGGCTGGTCCTCGGGTTGCGGTCGCTGATGCCGGGCTGGGTGCCGGTGGCGCCGATGTACAGGGTGTCGCCGAGGCCGGCCTGCCGGAGCAGTTCGTCCTCGGTCGGGGGTTGCCGCCGCAAGACCAGGACGGACACTCCGGTGACCAGCACGGCCATGACGACGACCCACAGGATGGGGCGCAGCCAGGTTCGGACACCCACTCGCATGTCGGACACCTCCCGAAGTGGATCTCACTGTCACTCGGGAGCAGCCGGTCCGCAACGGACAATCTGTCCGTTTTTTTCCGCACTTATGGTGCCGGTAAGTTGAGTGATCATCTCCGGTTAGGCTCGTCGCTGTGACCAGCACCCCTGAGTTCGACCGCTTCGGACCCTGGATCGACGAGGTCCACGACGCCGGTGACCTGCCCCGCCTCTACCAGGGAGCGCTCGACCCGGCCGCCTACCGGCTCGTGCTCAAGGTGCCCCGCGACATCGAACGCCGCAACGCCCACCCCGGCATGCACCTGTACGACTACGTCCTCGCCGTGGACCCGGAACACCTGACCGTGCTGCGGCGGCGCGACGACGCGTACGACACGATCCGGGTGCCCCTCGACGGCATCGCGGCGATCGCGGACAGTGTGCGCCTGCTCAACGGCCGTCTGCTCGTGCACACCGTGGACGGGCAGACGGTGGCGGTGGCGTACAACGGCTCGGCCAACGCCCCGATCCGCGACCTCGTCCGGCTGCTGCGAAGCCACTATCTGCCCGCGGACGTCACCGGTTCGACCGGGGTGGAACAGCCGGCCGGCGAGGTCCGTCTGGGCCGGGAGGACACCGGACTGGTGACCGACTATCGCCGGCTGACCGCCGAGGAACCGGCGATGCGCCTGGTCAACGCCTCCTCGCGCCACGTGGCCGTCCCGCTCGCGCCGCTCGAACGGCTCTATCGCCTCGTGTGGCCGACGACCCTGCACGCCTCGATCGTCGCCGCCGACGACCGGGAGATCCAGATCCTGCACCGCCGGGACTGGTTCACCGGCGGCGGCGACGACCTGTCGACGGCCCGCACCGTCCTGCCCCGGGCCCGGATCACCGACATCCGGCTCGGCCCGCACCCCCGCTACCGCGACGTCCACCTGCTGATCGTCGACGCCGGAGCCACCCGGCTGGAGTTCCCCCTGGCGTCCGGCCCGCTCACCGAGGCGATCCGGTCCGGCGCCGCCGTCACGCTCTGACCTGTTTGCCGGGTTTCGCTACGGTGGCGGCGTGATCGAGCGTGGACGATGGCCGTACCTGATCGGAACCGGACTGATCGCCGCCGCAGCGACCGGCTACCTCATCACCGCGGCGACCACGGTGCAAGGATGGCTGGACGACGCCGGGACGCCGGACTGCCGCGATCCGAACGTGTGCTGGCCGGACGCCCTGGCCGCCCTCGTGCGACGCCGCCGGGACGACACTCCGGCCGAGCGGGTCACTGTGGTCGCCCCCATGCTGTTCGCGGCGGTCTGCCTGGTCGCGCTCGTCGCGGGCGGTGCCCCGGACGGCGGTTTCGCCGGTGACTACGCGCTCGGTGACGGCGTCGGCTGGGTGGTGGCCGCCGGCGTCATGATCGGTCTCACGGTCTCGGTCCGGCGAGGAGTCGCTGCGCGTACCGCATGATCGACGGTGGCCGTCTTGCGCAAGGAGAAGATCAGATGAAGAAGACCGCAGACCTCTATGACGAGTACGGGGACAAACTGGCGTCCTGCGACACCCAGCTGCGGCAGTTCGGTGGGGTGGCCCACTTCAGCGGTCCGGCCGTCACGGTGTCCTGCTTCCAGGACAACGCCCTGCTCAAGTCGGTGCTCGGCGAGCCCGGCGACGGGCGGGTGCTCGTGGTCGACGGCGGCGGGTCGGTGCACACCGCGCTGATGGGGGACATCATCGCCGGCCTGGCCGTCGACAACGGATGGTCCGGAGCGGTCATCAACGGCGCGGTCCGGGACGTGGCCGCGCTGTGCGAACTGCCGGTCGGCATCAAGGCGCTCGGCTCGAACCCGCGCAAGAGCGGCAAGACCGGCGCGGGGGAGCGGGACGTCATCCTGGAGTTCGGCAACTGCCGCTTCACCCCGGGCGCCGTGGTGGTCAGCGACGACGACGGCGTGGTCGTCCTGCCCTAGACACGTTTCGCCACCAGGGCCCGCGTGTTGATTTGTGGCGTCCAGCGCGCCCGTACTCACCACACCCCCACGGGTGTGTTGATTTGGGGTGTCCAGCGCGCCCGTACTCACCACACCCCCACGGGCGTGTTGATTTGGGGTGTCCAGCGCGCCCGTATTCAACACGCCCGTGGGGGTGTGGTGGGTTCGGGTGTTCGGCGCGCCCGAAGTCACCACGGGGGTGGGCTTTGCAGCCTGACCACGAAACGTGTCTAGTTCTGCTCTTTCTCGAAGCCGTCCGCGACCCGGCAGGAGCGGCCGCTGCGCAGGGTCGCGGACGCGCCGGCGATGATGACGTCGAGCCGGTCGCGGGCGGCGACGATCTCGGCGTAACGCTGCTCGATGCGCTCGCGTTCGGCGGTGAGCAGGGCGATCACCTCGGGCGTCGCGGTGCCGCTCTCGGCGTCGGTCAGCATCGCCGCGATCGTCCGGCTGGGCACCCCGGCGGCGTAGAACTGCTGGATGATCCGGACGTGCCCGACGGCGGTCTCCGGATAATGCCGGTGGCCGCCGGAGCTGCGCTGCGGCACGAGCAGACCCTGCTCCTCGTAGTAGCGCAGCGCCCGTACGCTCACCCCGGTCTGGACGGCCAGGTCGCCGATGCGCATGGTGGTCTCCCTCACACGGACTTGAATCTCACGTGAACGTCAGGTTCTAGCGTACTCGGCATGAACGAACGCGCAGCTCAGACCCTGTCCCGGCCGATCGCCGTCGGCGGGCTCACCCTCCCGAACCGGATCGTCATGCCGGCCATGGCCCGCGGCTTCGCGCCGGACGGGGTACCCGGCGAGGACATGGCCGCCTACTACGCCCGCCGCGCGACCGGCGGCGCCGGGCTGATCATCACGGAGAGCACCTACATCGGGCACCCGTCCGCCGGGCAGCACCACCTGGTGCCCCGGATCTACGGCGACGCCCCGCAGGCCGGCTGGGCGCAGGTCACCGACGCCGTCCACCGGGCCGGTGGCCGGATCCTCGTGCAGCTGCAGCACATCGGCATGGCCCGCAACGCCGGTGACCAGCCGCACCCGGAAGCACCGGCGATCGGGCCGTCCGGCGTGCCGCTGACCCGGGTCGGCGCGGCACTGTTCGGCACCGAGACTCCGGGCGAGACGATGACCCGCCAGGACATCGACGCGGTGGTGGCGGCGTTCGCGCAGGCGGCCGCGGACGCGGAACGCCTCGGTTTCGACGGGGTCGAACTGCACGGCGGGCACGGATACCTCATCGACCAGTTCCTGTGGCCGGTCACCAACCGGCGCACCGACGGCTACGGCGGGGACGCGCGGTCCCGGGCCCGGTTCGCAGCGGAGATCATCGCGGCGATCCGGGAGCGGGTGGCTCCCGGCTTCCCGATCGTGGTGCGCCTGTCGCAGTGGAAGATGAACGACTACGACGCCCGGATCGCCGAGACACCCGAGGAGTTCGGGGACATCCTCGGCACGCTCGCCGACGCGGGGGCGGACGCCTTCCACGCGTCGACCCGTCGCTACTGGGAGCCGGCCTTCGCGGGCTCCGACCTGAACCTGGCGGGCTGGGCCAGGAAACTCACCGGCAAACCGGCGATCACCGTCGGATCGGTCGGCCTGGACGGCGAATTCATGACCAGCATGGCGGGCGGCACCGCCACGGCCACCGGCATCGACCGGCTGCTCGACCGGATGGAGGCCGATGAGTTCGACCTGGTCGCGGTGGGCCGGGCCCAGCTCGCCGACCCGCAGTGGGCGGCCAAGACCCTGTCCGGGCGGGCGGGCGACATCACCACGTTCACCCCGGCCGCACTGGGCACGCTCGACTGAGCTCTGTTCGTACGATGACATGATGTTGATCAGTGCCGATCTGGTGGTGGACGGCCGGACCCCGCAGAGCCCGGTCCTCGCGCCGGACGGACGGTGGGTCTGCTACCTGCTGGACGGCGGGCTGTGGATCGTGGCGACGGACGGCGGTGAACCCCGTCGGGTCGCTGAAGGAACCCGGCCGCGTTGGTCGGCCGGCTCGACCGCGGTGTTCTTCCTGACCGATGCGGCACAGCTGTGCCGGCTGACGATCGCTGACGACACGGTGACCGAGCTGACCGACGAATCACTGTGTGTGGTCGACCACCTGCCGCTCCTCGGGTCCGCGGCGATCGCCCTGATCGTCGCGGACCCGGCGGTGGCAGACCCGATCGTGGTCGGCGTGGACGAGCCGCGGAACCGACTGTGCCTGTTGACCCCGGACGGCGGGGTGCGCGACGTGGACCTCGGCGGACGGCACGTCGTGGAGATGCGGCAGCGGCCGGACGGTGGCCCGATGGCCGTTCTGACCTGGGAATCCCCGGACCTCGACCGTGGGCCGCGCAGCGTGCGGCTGCACCTGACCGGCCAGGGCGTGTCGTTCCCGGTCGCGGCGGACGCGCGGTCCCTGGCCTGGTGGCAGGACGCCGGCGGCTGGCACATCGGACTCGTCGCCCTCACCCCGCCCGGGCTCCAGGCCGGGACCGCGGTCTTCGACCTGACCCCTTCCGCGGGTACGCTGCGCAACCGCACCGAACGTCTGCCGATGTGTCCGACCGCCCTGTGCGAGACCGATAGTGATCCGCTGGTCGTCCTCGCGGACGGACTCGACGCGGCGGTCGGCCGGCTCACCCCGGACGGCCTCGAGGTGGTGGCGCGGCACCCGGGGCGCCTCGACGACCTGACCGTCTCGGCGGACGGTTCCCTGATCGCGGCCCTGACCGGTGGGCGGTACCGGTCCGCCGAGGTGCATGTGGGGCCGCCCGGCGGGCCACTGTCACCGATCACCGACACCCAGCCGGAACTCGCCGAGATCACGTTCGGCCGCCAGGAACCGCTCCACTATCGGGCGACCGACGGTATCGACCTGGACGGACTGCTCGTGCTCCCGCCCGGCCGGGACGTGTCCGACGGGCCGTTCCCGCTGGTCACGATCGCACACGGCGGGCCGTACGACCGCTACGCCGACCGGCTTCAGCTGTCCTGGGCGCCGAGCGGGCAGTGGCTTGCCGCCGCCGGGTATGCGGTGTTCCTGCCCAACCCGCGCGGCGGCCAGGGACACGGCCACGACTTCGCGGCGGCGGTCGCCGGCCGGGTCGGGAAGGAGGAGTGGACCGACATCCTGGCCGGCGTCGACCTACTGATCGACCGGGGCGTCGCCGACCCCGATCGGCTGGGCATCGCCGGCTGGAGCCACGGCGGATACCTGGCCGCGTGGGCGGTGAGCCAGACCGGCCGGTTCCGGGCCGCACTGGTCGGCGCGGGCATCGTGGACTGGGGGATGCTCGCGGCGACCGGCGAGAACGGCCAGTTCGAGGCGGCCCTCGGCGGGAGCACCGGCTGGTCGGGCATCGGCCCGCACCCGCACGACGCGGTCAGCCCGATCTCGTACGCGAGCCGGATCCGGACGCCCGTGCTCATCGTGCACGGCGCCGAGGACACCAACGTGCCGCTGGGCCAGGCCGTGTACCTGCATCGGGCGTTGCGGCATCACGGCGTACCCCATGAGCTGGTCGTCTATCCGAGGGAGGGCCACCGCATCCGGGAGCGGGCACACCGGATCGATCTGCTGCACCGGACCCGCGACTGGTTCGACCGCTGGCTCAGCCCTAGTCAAGCGCCGAGCGGCGAACAGCCCGGTGACGGATCGTAGATCCACAATGTACGGTCGGTTGAAGATCGGTGATCTTCGAAGGAGCCGCATGAAACTCAAGGTCTTCGCCGCAGCCCTGACCGGCATGCTCGCCGCCCTCTGCCTCCAACTGCCCGCCTCCGCCGCCCCCGCCTGGGAGGAGGTGTTCGCCTCCGGCAACCACTCCGACAAGACCACCGGCGGAGTGTGCCAGTCGTCGGGCGGCCTCGAAGCCTTCGGCTGCTTCGAAAGCGACGGCGACTGGTTCGTCATCAACGACGCCGCCGTGGACGGCTACTCCGCCGCCATCGTCTGGTGGAACTATTCGCAGAACGACCCGAACGAGCTGTACCGGCGCGGCGTGTGCGTCGAGAAGCGCGGCGAGGGCTACTTCGGCGGCTGCAACCAGAACTTCCACGAGGGCACCGTGGTGGAGATCCGCGTCTGCCGCTACTCGGCGGGCGCATCCGGTGCCGTGCCGGACAAGGTCTACAACTGCAACCTCGCCGTCGGCCTGCGAAAGATGACCACAGCCTGAGCCTGATATGCCCCGGATGGCGGCCGGGGCATACGCCCGTATCCCGCGTCCAAAGGTGTGTCGTGACAGCCCTGGTGGACAGCCTGTCGGCGAGATCCTGGCCGCCGACGCGGGCGATCGACCTGTGCCGGGACTTCATGGACGAGTGGATGGGCGGCCTCGACCCGGGTGACGGCCGGCCGGAACCCGGAGGTGCTGGCCGACCTGATGGACCGCAAACCCTCGACTGGGAGATCTTCGACCACTGAGCGGTTCAGTCCGTGCCGCGGTGAAGTCCAGCCGCCGGTTGAGTAGTCGGCGCGCCCCTGGGAGAACAGGAACCGGAGAGGCGGCCGGGCCCCTGACCAGTCGCAGCGCGGGGACACGCACGACACCCCGCGAACAGCTGAGTCCGAGACGTCACCGTGCCCGCACCCCTCGAGCTAGCACCCGGCGCTGCTTCACCACGGGCTGGACAACGCTGAACGCTAGCCGGACCGCGAAACAGCACCCGACGACAACGTCAGCGCGCTCAACTGGCCGCGATCCGGGTAAACGGCGCGGGCCCGTCAGGCGACCGCACGGACCGCGGTGACCTCCGCCTCCGTCAGTAGACCGGCGGCCTGCCAGTCGCGCGTCAAGCCGGTCACCGCGCGCTGGAACGTGCGGCGGCCGGCGAACGGCGCGCTCGACCACAACCGGTCCAGGAATGTGGTGCCGGTGGGGTCGGGACGGTTCGGGACACCCGAGTCGACGCCGAAGAAGACGATGCGGGGCTCGTCACGGCGGAAATAGGCGTGGTACGCGGCGGTGTCGCCGATGTGGAACGGACCGAACTCGACCTCACCGGCACGGAACGTCAGCGGTGCGGTTCCGGGCTTCACCACCTCGGCGAGATCGCCGGTCAGCGGCAGACTTCCGTACCACGACATCGGCAGGTAGGACGACTGTGCGGACTTGGCGATCAGGGCCAGCGGGCCGTAGAGCAGGGCCTGCAGCGACGGGTCGTCCAGGGCGCGTTCGACGCGGAGGCGGAACGGCAGGGTCAGCCCGACCCGGTCGCCGGAACGCCACTGTCGCCGGAGGCTGACGTAACCGGTGGCGTCCACGCGTACCCGCTGGACCTTGTCGTTGAGGGTGACCGAGAAGTCGTCGCGCGCCCACGACGGGATCCGCAGGCGCAGATCCAGGAGACCGTTTCCGGTCACTGTCAGGGTGGTCGTTCCCGGACTCGGCCAGCTGCCGGTCTGGGTGATCGTGAGGCCCCGGGCGGTCCAGCGCAGTGTCGACGGCAGGAACAGGTTGACGTAGAGGACGTCACCGCGGGCCGACCGGAAATAGATGGAATCCTGGTATTTGGTGTGGTTCTCCAGGCCGGTGCCGCCGCAGCAGGTGCCGATGTTGCCGTAGTCGCGGCGCACGCCCGGGCCGACCGGGACCATGTAGGTGACCAGCGGATCCTCGGTGCTGTCGGCGTCCCGGCGGGAGCCGAGGATCTGGTTGACCAGGGTCTTCTCGTAGTAGTCGAAGAACGCCGCGTCCGGTGCGTGCAGGAAGAGGTTCCGGGCGACCTTGAGCATGTTGTAGGCGGCGCACGATTCGGCGTTCGTCGTCGTGACGATGCTGGCGGCGATCGCGTCGCGCTTGCGGAACACCTCGCCCTGGCCGGTGCCGCCGTGCACATAGGTGCGGTGCGGCACGACCATGTCGAAAAAGTTCGCGGCGGCGGTCCGGTAGTCGGGGCCTTGACCGTTCTCGAACATCCGCAGGTAGCCGAGGAACTGCGGGATGTGCTGGTTGGCGTGCCTACCGTCGAGCGTGTCGGTTCCGGACACGCAGGCGGCGAGCAGGGCGGTGTTGTCGAAACAGCGGGCGGTGACCAGGAACCGGTCGTCGCCGGTCAGCGCGAAGAGGTCGGCCATCACCTCGTTCATGCCGCCGTACTCGCCCGCGATGTAGAGCGACCACATCCGGTCAAGTTGTTCGCGTGGCAGCACGCTCAGCCGGCTATGAACCCACAGCCCCATATTTTGTACGATTCTGAGCGCCGTCCCGTTGCCCGCCAGCGTGTACGCGTCCAGCAGCCCCCGCATGATCTTGTGGCAGGTGTAGTAGGGCGCCCAGATAGCCGGATACGTCACGTATTGTTCCAGCTGGATGAACTGCGTCTCCGGATAGGCGGCGAGGAACCCGGCGTGACTCGGGCCGGGCGCCCCACCCGCACCGGTGATCACCGCCGCGTCCCAGGACCGGCCGGACGAGTCGGCGACCTTGGTCCCCGCCGTCTCGTCGAACCGGTAGGACACCAGATTGCCGGTCGCGGTCGTCAGCTCATCGGCGGACAGCGCCCGATCGAACAGCTGAAAGTCGTCGAGCACACCCGTGAAGTAAGCGTCGCCGTATTGCGAACGGCCGATCCAGTTGTTCTTCGGCGCGCCGAGGTCGGCCGGGGACAACGTCATCCCCGGGTTGGTTCCGGCGACGGTGCCGTTCACGTACAGGCTGCCGGTACTGCCCTTCCGCGTGACCGCCAGGTGCACCCACTGATCAAGGGGCAGGGGCGCGGAGCCGGTGATCCGCTGCTCGCCCGCACTGCCGGTGGTGGTGATCGCGAACCGCGGCCCGCTGCCGGCGTCCGCGGTCAGGAACATGTTGACGCCCGTCCCGGTGCCGAAGTCGAACACCCGCGACCAGGTGCGGCGCTCGGTGATCCGCACCCGGACGGTGATGGTGAAATCGGTCAGGCCGTCGACCGTGCCGTCCGGCAGGCCGACGTACTGGCCGTCGCCGGTCAGCGTGAGACCACCACCGGTCCAGCTCGGCGCGGGCGGCGGCGTGCCGGGCAGGCCGACCCGGGCGTCCCAGGCGGTTTGGCATTCATCGAGGCCATGGACGATCTGGTCCAGCTTGTCCTTGAACGCGGTGTCACCGGTGCCGGCCCACGCCTGCGCGAGCATCGACAGGAAATGGCCGCTGTAATGGCCGCGCAGATTCCCGGTCGCGTCGTCCCAGCCGCCGGGCGGTTCCGCGCCGAACGTGTCCAGGCCGGCGGCGGCCCGGAAATTGCTGAGGATCCGGTCGGCGGGATAGGCCCGGGCGTAGGCGAGCATCCGGTTCCGTTTCGCGGTGAAGACACTGTCGCCGAGATCGACCTGGTCGAGGCCGAAGGGAACGGCCTGCCAGCTCGCGGGGACCGGCAGGCCGTTGACTCGCGGCCGGTCTTCTCTTTTCAGTGCGGGACCTGTGAGCGCTGCGCCAGCGACCGCTGCCGCCGACTGCATCAACTGACGCCGGGAGATCGGGAATGCGGCCATGCGGGACACGCACCTTCCGGCCGAAAACGTTTTCGGAAACGTAAGCCCGCGGCGGATTTTCTGTCAAGACCTTCAATGTCTTAATGCTTCAGTTCTCCGGGGTTTGACGTCATGGCGGAGGCAGGGATGACCGTGTCCCTCCGCGCCCCGACCGTCGCGCTGAACTGGTCAGGTTCGGAGAAGCGATGCGGGCCAGGTGATGCCTAACGTGATCGTCATCGGGTTCGCTGATCCTCGTCGACGTCGGAGGTTTCCATGAACAAGTCGATCCGGCAGTTCCACCGCTGGACGGCGGTCGCCTTCACGGCCACCGTCATCGCCACGATCGTCGCCCTCGCCCAGGAGGAACCGGTCCTGTGGGTCTCGTACCTGCCATTGCTGCCGCTGGCGGTGCTCTTCCTGACCGGCGCCTACCTGTGGGTCCTGCCCTACCGGAGCCGGCGACGCGGAAAGGCCGACCGGGCGGCCGCATAACCCCCGAAGAATCCACGAACCGAAACACTCAGGCGTACGGGTCCCGCCCCGGTCCCCGCACGGCGGCCGCGGCGGCCTCCGCGATCTCGGCGGCGACCCCACCCAGCACGTAGACCCGGCCGGTCGCATGCCCGTGCGGCGTCAACAGTCCGGCCCGAGTCAGCGCCTGAACGTCCCGGATCGCACGGTCCCGGCTGAGGTCCTCGTCCCGCTGGTAGGTGGTGCGCCGCAACTCGCCGATCGCCGCCGCGTACAGGGCGGAGACCGTACGCTCGGCCAGCCCACGATCCTCGGCGAGACGGGCCAGATCCGTCCACAGCCGCACGGTCCACTCGTACCGGCGTTGCACGCGCTGCGCCTGCCGGTGATGCGCGGTGAGCGCGAACGTGAGCCACGGCCGGGCATCCCGCTCCGGCTGGAAACTGCCGCCCTGGGTGACCCGCAACGCCTGGTAGTACTGCAAGGTGTTGATCTGCTCGCCCAGCCATTCCTCGATGGACGAGAATTCGGGCGCGGGCTCGCCGGTGCGCGCCAGAACCAGCGTGTGCAGCGCCCGCGCAGTCCGCCCGTTGCCGTCCCGCCAGGGGTGGATCGCGACGAGGTTGAGGTGCGCCATCGCGGCCCGCGCATAGGCCGGAGCGTCCCGATCTCCGTCACGGAGCCAGTCGACGAGTTCACCCATCAGGCCAGGCACACGGTCGGCGTCGGGTCCGGTGTACATCGGCTCGAGCGGATCGGAACTCGACACGAAAATGCCGCCGGGCCGGTAGCGGCCGGGCCACTTGGCCGGCTGATATCTCGTAATCATGAAGTGAATCGCGGAGAGCGCCGTCTCCGAATACTCGAAGAAATCCATGAGCGGCGCCTGCTGCACATAGGTCATCGCGTCCCGATACCCGACAACCGCCTGCTGCGTCTCATCACTGGCGGCCGCGGAAAGCGGCGCGTGTTCCACAAGTGCGCGGGCGTCTGAGTTGCTGATCGTGATGTTCTCGATGGTGTTCGAGCCCTGGATGGCCGCCGCGAACAGACTCCGTCGCAGTTGCCCTTCCCATCGCGGCTTGGACCGCAGATGCATACCCAGCTCGGCACGCATCGTCTTCAGTTCGTCCAGCACGCGAAGGTCCGCGGCACTCAACTCCGGCATCGCGTACAGCATGCGACCATGCTATCAGCGAGATAGCACCTCGGAGGTCGATGTTTACTGCCGCGGTTCCATAGGCACACCGGTGTGCCTTTTGTAAGGCCCCCGCGAACGGCCCATGATGGCTGCACTTCGTCAGGGGGAACCATGAACATCGGGTACTGGATCGTCGCCGGGCTGCTCGCGGCCTTCTTCGTCTACGGCGGCGGCGTTAAAGTCGTGCAGAGCCGGGAACGCGGAAGGTCAGCGATCCGTCGCTCGCCTACGGGCGCCGCATCAACGCGTTGGCCGGCTGTGTGGAGCGTTATGCGCCGCTCGGATACGTCACCACGTTCGCCTATCGTCGCCAGCGACTTCCGCCACGACGAGCGGGCGCTTCTGCGGGCGTTGGACGCGCTCACCGCCAGCCGTGTCGTGTGCTTGGCGGAGGCCGAGGCGTGGGCGAAACTGCGCAAGGCCGCCAAGGCACGGGGCGAGCGGACACCCCGATCCGCCGAGGCCCGGCCGCGATGGTCGGTCTGGCACGGCGATCGGCGGCGGGCAGCACTGTTCACCCTCGGGGTGGTGCTTCGGCGTACCGAGAAAAAGCGTCCGGCTCGCGGCGGCCGCGCCCACAAGGAGGTTTCGCGGTGGCCGAGTCCTGTGTGGCGAACGACGGCCGTCTGAGCCGCACCGAGCAGGAACTCCTGCCGGAGCTGCGACGCCGTTTCGACAGGCTGCAGCGGGATTCCGGCCAGCCCGACTACGACTGGCCGAACTGGTGGCTGGCCGCCGACTCACTGCGGCTGCTGGACCTCGTCGCGGAATCCGCCCACTGCTGATCGGCGACCCGGGGCGCGGCCATCCCCGTTTCCGCCAACGTTGCGAATGCCCGGGTGACCTCGTCCGGAACGTCGACAGCGGCGATGAATCCACGACCGTCCGGCCCGTAGTCCCGGAAACGCGGAATCTCACCCATCAGCAGGGAGACGTACCGTTCCACCGGCCACATCCCCTCCGGCGGCTCCCGGAACCCGAACGCCCCGCCGACGAGCGCGACCGGCGTCCGGTGCGCCGCGAAGTTGACGATCCGCGCGTCCGGCGCGTACAGCCGGAAACCGGCATCCATCCGCCGTTGCATCGACGCGTCCTGAATGATCAGAATCCGCCGCCGCTGCTCCGGCCCGAGCATCGCCAGAACATTGCGGACGTTGCTGCCACAGTTCGTCGACTCATACTCCAACAGGTCGGCGCGCACCCCGTGCCGTTCCCGCAGGTAGCGGTCGAAGAGCGCAGCCTCCGTCTGATCCGCCACATCGTCCCAGCCCATGCACTGTCGCAGGGAGTCCCGCAGCGCGTCGGTGGAGTGCCCCTGCCCGCCGGAGATCACGAACCGGTCGGCTAGGTCGTCCTTGATCGCCGCGGCGAACAGGTCACCCCCGGCGAGGATGCTGCCGCCGTAGAGGACGGCGACGTCGACCCGCCCACCCGCCGCCTCATCGACCGCGTCCCGGTGCAGAGCGTCGACGTCCCGCAGCGCACAGAAGTCGACCAGGGTATTGAGCTGCGCCACGGCGTCGATCACAGCTCCGACCCTATCCCCGGCAGGCCGCCACCTACGGCAACATCCAGGCCGGCGGCGAACCGGCCGACTCGGGCAGACGCGGCAGCGGAAGCCAGGTTCCGTCAGGCCCGTCCGGAACGGCGGTGAGGACGCCGTCGTCACCCATCGCCCATCCGTCCGGCCACACACTGCCCATCTGCGATGGCGTGGATCCACGCGGCGCAACCTGGCGGGCACCGGCGAGGTAGGCGTTCTCATCGGAGAACGACGCCTCGGCGAAGATGGCACGGCGATGGAAGGTGACAAACCCGAAGCCAGCTGGTTCCTCGCTCACCGGTGCCCGTAGAAAGGCGCAGAGAAGGTTGACGATCATCTGCCGCTGGTCGGGGTTCTCCTGCGCGAGGCGTTCGAAAGCGTAGAGACCGGCAAGCCGCACGACGGTGTTGTCGGCGGCGAACTGTTCAGTCGCCCTGGTCAGGGTTTCGGTGAGCCGGCGGGCGGACGCGTCGGCTTCGGTGTGCCGCTGGGCCTGCACGGCGGCATCGAACTTCCGGTCCTCCTGGACGTGGGTGTGCTCAGCCATCCGCTGGCGGCGGAACTGCAGAATCAGTCCAGCGACAACACCGGCACCCGCGGCTGCCGTGGCCCCGAACGTGACCGCGTCGAAGTACCTCCCCACCTGCTCGTCGGCCGGGGCGGTCCCGGCGAGATGCCACAGGAACGCCGTGATGCCGCCGCCGGCCGCCACGAACGTCGCGGTGCTGGCCACGGTCAACCAGCCGGACAGGTACCACGGCCACCGCAGGCGATCCGGGACGCCCGTTTGCGGACCCGTGACCGGTTCAACAGACATGCCCGCATCATGCCCGAAGGCCACAACTGCGAAGGAGATCAATCCAGGGTGTGCGGCGTGGTGACATCCTGGTGTGCCACCCCGGTGGGTTCCTCATAGCCTGTCGATACGAGGGCCGTATCCGCGCCTCGATTGGGATGATCTTTCGCATGTGGGCCGAGCTCGATGAGATTCCCTGGCGGAAGATGCGGCATGAGTTCGGACGTGCCACCGACGTGCCGGGCTGGCTGCGAGCCAGTGCTAGCCCGGTCCTCGCAGAAGCCATGGAAGCCCAGTTCCAGTTTGACATCAACGTCTACTACATCGGTGGCGGGGTGAGCCCGGTCGCCGTCGCGGCGCTGCCTTACCTGGTGGACCTGGCGGCAGGGACCGCCGTCCACGGTCGTGACGACCTCATCGTGACGATCACCCGGATCCTTGGCGACGCCTGGGAAAGTCAGCAGTCGGTGGAGACCCTGGCCGGGCAGGTTCCGCGGTTGCTGGGACTGCTCGACGACCCCGACGTGCGGTTGCGGTGCCTGGCCGTCGAACTGGCCGGCGTCGGCGGACTGCCCCACGAGCAGGCCGAAGCCGCGCTGCTTCGGCGCTGGCAGGTCGAGACCGACCCGGCCGCCCGTCTCAACCTGATCCTGGTCTTCGGTGACCTCCTGGCGCGGCGTCCCGGTGACCTCCGCACCCTGCTCGACGGCCTGCTGGACAGCGAGGACCGTCAGGTCGTGCTGGCCGCTGTGCACGCGCTGGCCCGTACCGACCCGGACCTGCCGCACCGGCGGGTGCCGGAGCTGATCGCCGCCGTCCGTGACGCCGGGGTCGAAGTCTGGCAGCGCACCGGCCGGTTCGACGGGTCGCCGACTGCGATCGTCCACCACACCGGACAGCTGCTGCGCGACGGAAGCAGCGACCGGGAGGTGTTCGCCGCCGCCGTCCCTTTCGACGGTGACAGGCGTCGACCGGCATAGGTTGCAGCGATGCGAGTGAACAGTGCGGAGGCGTGGCTGCGGGCGGTCGGGGAGGCCGGTCTGCCGCCGCTGCGCAGCCGGCTTTCCGGCGGCGAGGACTTTCGGGCCAGCCTCATCGGGTACGCCTTCGGCGCGCTGCGGGTCAGCGAAGCGGTCACCCCGGCCGGGCTGTGCGTGCGGGACGAGACTCTGGTGCGGGAACGGGACCGGCGGTTCGTGCAGGTCGAGTGGGTTCGCCGGGGTGAGGTGCTGGTCGAGCAGCACGGCAACCGGGCCGAGCTGGGCCCGGCCGATCTGGTGCTCCTCGATCCGGCCCATCGGGTACGGATCACCAGCACCGCCAGCACGAACGTGACCATGATGGTGCCCCGGCACCTGTTGCGCCTGCCCGACGGCGAGCTGGCCGGGCTGTCCGCGGTCCGTCTCGGCGCGGGCTCCGGTGCCCCGGTGTCGTCGCTGGCCGGGAGCCTTCTGCAGTCGGCGGGGCAGTACACGCCGGGGGAGCGGGCCCGGCTGGGTGCGGCACTGATCGAGGTGATCGCGGTGGCGCTGTCCGCGCGGCGCGGCCGTGGCAGCAGCGTTTCCCGAGGAATGCCGGCCGTGGGGGACCAGCGGGGCCGGATCGTGGCGTTCATCGAGGCGCGGCTGCCGGACCGGGCTCTGGCGCCGGCCTTGATCGCTGCCGCGCACCACATCTCCGTACGCCGGCTGCATCAGCTGTTCGAGGACGGCCCGGAGACGGTGGCCGCGCTGATCCGGCGGCGCCGGCTGGAACGCTGTCACGCCGACCTGGCCGACCCGGTCCAGGGTGGGCGGACGGTGGCCGCGATCGCCGCCGGGTGGGGGTTCCCCGATCCGGCGTCGTTCAGCCGGCAGTTCAAGGCGGCTTACGGACTGACCGCCGGTGAGCATCGAAGACTGCACTCGTCGCCAACGATCGTGCACTGACGATCAACGGATTGGTGGGGACGGTTCGGCAGGATTGGGGGGCTTTGCTGCGTACCCCCGGAAGGTTTTTGATGATGGAACAGACTGTCGAAGCGATGGCTGCCGTCCCGTCCCGCATGAACGAGGCCTGGAACCGGGGCGACGCCGCCGGGTTCGCCGCCGACTTCGCCGAGGATGCCGAGTTCGTGGCGTTCGAGGGCACCGTGCTGCGGGGACGTGCCGCGATCGTCGCGTTCCACCAGCCGCTCTTCGACACCCTCCTGAAGGGTTCGAAGCTGGTGGACGGCGAGACGCCGTTCGCCCGGATCGTGGCGCCCGGCTACGGCGTGGTGCACCACCGGGTCCGCGTCGTGATGCCCGGCGACGACCAGCCGCTGGCCAGCCGTGACTCGATGCAGCTGTTCGCCCTGGTGTGGCAGAACGGGCGCTGGGAGGTGGCCGCCTCCCAGAACTCCCGCCTCATCACCCTGCAGACCCAGGCGGCCCTGGACGAACTCGCCGCCTGACGATCAGCAGGAGCAGGACGGCCGTCACGACACCGCCGGTCGCGCCGGCGGCGGCGAGCATCCGGTACGAGCGCGGCGGCGCGGCCATCGTGTCGTCGATCCAGCCGGCCAGGTTGTCGGTGCGGGCGCTGAAGTCGGGCCCGGTATGCGGGCAGCCCGGTCCGGAACTGACCACCGCCACCAGGGTAGGGGTACCGTCCGGGTCCTCCCGGAAGTACGGCCCACCGGAGTCGTGCGGGCACGGGCTGGTCTCCGCCGCCGGTGACCGGCCGGTCGTCTCGATGAGGGTGTCGCCGAACGCGGCGACGGTGAACAGCCCGGTCTGCATCCGGGTGGCCGGTGTGGTGTTCTGGCCGTCGTAGGTGAGCCCGTACCCGGTCAGCCGGAGCACCTCGCCGGGCACCGGCGGGCGGGCGCCGATCCGCAGCGGCGTGATGCCGGTGACCGGCTCGGCCAGCCGGACCAGGGCGACGTCGGACCCGTCGGCCTGATGGACGCCGGTCACGTCCACCTCCCGGCCTTCGCTGCTGCTCAGGTCGGTGCGGCCGGCTACCACGGTGGTCCGGTCGGCCACGGTACGGCTGACCCGCCGCTCGCCGTCGCGGAAGCAGTGTCCGGCGGTGATCACCCACTGCGGCGCGATCAGGGCTCCGGAGCAGGAGCTGTCCCGGGTGCCCCCGCCGTCGGCGGGCAGGCCGGTCATCACCAGCCGCACCGCGAAACGGTAGGCGCCGTCCGGGGCGTTCTCGCCGTACGCGATCGCCGCCGCCGGTGACGGCGACCATGGCACGATCACCGCGCAGGCCGCGAGGACCGCGACGGCATTTCTGATCAGCTTGTTCACGGCCATGATGGTGGTGACCGGGCCGTCGGCGTGCCGTCAGCGGCACTCTTATCCCCGGCTTACGTTCAGTCTGCGAGGCTGACGGGCGGGAGCCGGACGGTCGTTCGGTTCTGCGAGGCGGGCGGGAACCGGACAGTCGTTCGGTCCTGTGAGGTCGGCGGGTGGGAGGACGCGGGTGCGGGTGCTGGTGGCGGACGACGAGCGGGTGCTGGCCGACACGGTCGCCGTCGGGCTGCGCAAACTGTCGATGGCCGTGGACGTGGTCTACGACGGTGACAGCGCGCTGGAACGTCTCACCGTCAACCGGTACGACGTCGCCGTCCTCGACCGGGACATGCCCGGCCGCACCGGCGACGAGGTGTGCCGGCACCTGGTCGGCACCGGTGACGGGACGAAGGTGCTGCTGCTCACCGCCGCGGCCGGCATCCGGGACCGGGTCGAGGGGCTGGGCCTGGGCGCCGACGACTACCTGACCAAGCCGTTCGCGTTCGCCGAACTGGCCGCGCGGGTGCAGGCGCTGTCCCGGCGGTCCGGAGCCGCCCTACCACCGGTCCTCGAGCAGAACGGGATCGTGCTGGACAGCACCCGGTACACGGCGTCGCGGGACGGGCGGATGCTCGACCTGTCGGCGAAGGAGTTCGCCGTCCTGCACGTGCTGATGCGGGCCGAGGGCCGGGTGGTCAGCACCGAGGAACTGCTCGAGCAGGCGTGGGACGAGCACGCCGACCCGTTCACCAACACCGTACGGATGACGGTGATGACGCTGCGGCGCAAACTGGGCGACCCGCCGGTGCTGCGGACCGTGCGCCGGGCCGGTTACCGGATCGGCTCGTGACCGGCCGTTCGCCGGCCCGGCGGATCCTGCTGCTCTGCGCGGCGGTCCTGGTGGTGGCCCAGTTCCTGCCGTGGGTGCTGACCCGGGCCTACCTTCTGGTCGACACATTCACCCCCACCCTGTGTACGCCGAGCACCGACCGGGCCCCGGACGCCGACACGTCGGTTACCTGCACGCTGCTGTTCCACTGGCCGAACCTGCCCGGCACGCTGTCGCACGGTGTGACCCTGCTGGCCGTGCTGGCCGCCACGGTGGCCGTCTGCCGGCCGGCGGTGCACTGGTGCCTGCGCCCGCTGCGGGACATGGCCGACGTGGTCGGCGGCGCCGGACCGCAGAACCTGGGATACCGGCTGCGGCCCGGGCCGGGCTCCAGCGAGCTGGCGGTGCTGGGCCGTGCGATCGACGACATGATGGACCGCATCGCCGTCGGTTACGAGGCGCAGCGCCGGTTCGCCGCCGACGCCTCCCACGAACTGCGCACCCCGCTGGCCGTCCAGCGGACGCTGATCGAGGTCAGCATGTCCGACGAACTCACCCAGGAACAGCTCGAACTGTTGACCGACCAGCTGTTGACCACCAACGAACGCAACGAACGCCTGGTCGAGGGGCTGCTGGTGCTCGCCGAGAGCGACCGGGGACTCGCGTCGCGTACCCCGCAAAGGCTGGACCGGATCGCCGAGGCCGTGGTCGGCGCGCATCACAAACGGGCGGCCGAGGCCGGCGTGACGGTCACCACCGACCTGTGGCCGCGGATCGTGCCCGGCGAACAGGTCCTGCTGGAACGACTGGTCACCAACCTGGTCCAGAACGCGATCAAGTACAACCGCCGGGACGGCACGATCGACGTGCGGGTCGGCGAGGACCCGGCGCTGGTCGTCACCAACACCGGTGACGACGTGCCACCCGAGGAGGTGCCGGCCCTGTTCGAGCCGTTCCGGCGCCGCACGGGTACGCGCATCGACCACAGCGGCGGCGCGGGGCTCGGCCTGGCGATCGCCCGCTCGATCGTCGCGGCCCACGGTGGTGTGATCGAGGCGTCCTCGACCGGAGCCGACGGCCTGCGCGTCACCGTCACCCTGCCCCACTGATCCGCTGCCGTGCCGGTGACCGCCCTCGTCGCGTGGACCTGCCTCGCCGTGGGAACCGCGGCTCAGGCCCTCTGGCAGACCCTGCACCACCTGGACCTACGCGACGCACGCTCCGAGTACGCGTACACCTCCGCCGGTCTATCTCGGCAGTGCCGTGTTGCTCTTCGTCGCCGCGCTGGCCGGGTTCCTCGCGCTGATCAAGCGCCGGAAGACGCGCACGTCAACGTGAAATCCCACGCTCAGCGCGGAGAAGGCCCGGGCGCCGCCGTCCCTCCCGCCGCAGCACCGCCGGCGAGTAGCGGGCCGGCGTCAGCACCCACTCGGTGGGAGCGAACCCGGCCGGCGCCCCCGCCCTCCGCCACGTCTGCGGCGGCTGACCGTCCGGCAGCCATTCCCGGCGCCAGATCCCCAGGGCGGTGTCCAGGTCGGCGAGCGCCGGGGCGAGCTGTTCGCCGACCGGTGTCCGCAGATGTTCGCCCCACAGCGTGACCCGCAGGTCGCGGACGAGGCCGCCGGTAGTCACCAGCGTGGAGGTGATCTCGCTGTCGGTGCCGACCATCGAGCGGCTGAAGAAGTTCGCCGAGCCGATGCTGGCGAACACGTCGTCGACCAGCATCAGCTTGGTGTGGACGGTCAGGTTGTCGATCCGGTACATCACCACGTTGCGGCGAGCCGCGTCCGGAAGCCGGTCCAGTACCCGCCGCCGCAGGTCATGGGTGATCACCGGGGCGACGGTGCTGCTGCCCCCGTCGGTGGGATCCTTGCGGCCCGAACCGACGAGGATCACCTTGACGCCACGGCGGGCGGCGGACCGCAGGGCGTCGTACAGCTGGAATCGGGGATCCCCGCCGGGCGCCTCGTGAAAGTACTGGTCCTCGAGGTAGATGTAGCGTTCGGCGGCGCCGATGGCGGTGGCCATCGCGTGGTAGACCTCCTGGATCCCGGCCCGGACCACGTTCGCCCGCCGCATCCGGTGCCATCCGCGCCGCCGGTACAGACTCCACGGCCGGTAGGAGCGCACCACCTGCACCGCGGTGCCCTCCGCCGGATGCGACGGCTGTTCCGCGACCGGCGGCAGGTCGAGCGGCGCGTCCGGCGGGTTGATCACGACCCGTTCGCCGCTGTAGAGGTGGAAGTACTCCGGTGGCAGGTTGCTGGCGAGGAACCGCGGCGGCAGGGCTGTGGTGTTCTGCCACCGGAACTGGAACGTCTCCCGCACCCGGACGGCCGCCGGGCCGTGCAGCCGGGCCGCCGCGTCGTGCCAGCCCCAACGGTGCAGGCCGAGCCGGAGCCGCCGGTGCGGCGCGTGGTCGAAGCGGGTGGGCGACAGGTCGAGACCGCCGACGTAGGCGGTGAGCACCCCGCCGTGGCTGAACACCACCAGTTTCTGATGGTTGGATCCCAGCGCCGGACCGGACCAGTCCAGCAGCACCCGGTTCTCCAGCGTCGGCCCGCTGTCCCGCGTCGACGGTTTCCACGCCCGGATCACCCGCGCGGCCAGCGTGTTCGCTAGGAACGGCCCGACCGGCAGCCACGGCACACCACCGGAGTACTCGGCCGCGCTCAACACGATCCGCACGTCGACACCGTCGGCGGCCTTCTCGGCGAGCACGTCGGTGAACGACCGGTACCCGGCCTCGCCGACCGTCCGCCCGGTCAGATCGAGGTGCGGGTCGGCCTGATATCCGGCGATGTAGACGGCGTCGCCGGGCGCCAGCGCCGCCATGTGCCCGGCCAACTCGGCGAAGTACGACGCACCGTCGATGATCGGTGCAAACCGTGAGTTCTCGGTGAACGTCGGGCACGCCTCAGTGGCCGGCGGCAGATACCGCCCGATCAGATCGGTCAACAACGCATGCGGCATGCCGTGATTAGACCGGAACTCCGGCGGGCGTGTCGGCAACGGTCGCCTACTCCAGGTTGAGGTCCGGGTAGCGGCCGGCGATCGAACGCATCCGCCACTTGTGCGGGAAGACCGCTAGCAGGGCGCCGTCGCGGACCCGGGTCATCACCTCGACGTTCGACTCGGCCTTGAGGATCTCGCGGCCGGCCGCGTCGGTGCGCATCGCCAGCTCGTACGGCAGGAAGTCGAGATGCACCTTGACGCCGAACTCGGCCTCGAGGCGGTGGGTGGCCACCTCGAACTGCATGGGGCCGACCGCGGCGAACACCGGGGTGCCGTCGCCGCGCTGCTCGGACCGCAGCACCTGGACGACACCCTCACCGTCGAGCTGTTCGATGCCGCGCCGGAACCGCTTGAACGCGCCGGTGTCGTTGGCGCGCACCGCGGCGAAGTGCTCCGGCGGGAACGACGGCAGCGGCGGGAACTGCACCGCCGTACCCGCGTAGAGGGTGTCGCCGATGCCCAGCGCGGTGGCGTTGACCAGGCCGACCACGTCACCGGGGAACGCCTCGTCGATGGTGTCCCGGCCCTGGCCGAAGATCTGCTGCGCGTACTTGGTGGCGAACGGCTTGCCGGTGCCGGAGTGCGTGACGATCATGCCGCGTTCGAACTTGCCGGAGCAGATCCGCATGAAGGCGACCTGGTCGCGGTGCGACCGGTTCATGTTCGCCTGGATCTTGAAGACGAATCCGGAGAACGAGCCGTCGACCGGGTGTTCCGGACCGGCCAGCGTGGGCCGTGCGGACGGCGGCGGCGCGAGTTCCAGAAGAACGTTCAACAGCTGGCGTACGCCCAGATTGGCGACCGCCGCGCCGAAGAGGACGGGCGTGCTCTTCGCCGCCAGGAACTCCTTCTCGTCGTAGTCGGCGCCAGTCAGCTCGAGAAGCTCCAGCTCCTCGGTCGCGGTGGTCCAGTCCGCGCCGAACCGCTCGGCGGCCTCCTCGGCGGACATCTCCTCCTCGATGGCGAGATCCGCGCCGCCGGGGGAGCGTTCCATCCGGGTGA
The DNA here is from genome assembly GCF_030269225.1 of Actinoplanes sp. NBRC 101535. NCBI lineage: Bacteria > Bacillati > Actinomycetota > Actinomycetes > Micromonosporales > Micromonosporaceae > Actinoplanes > Actinoplanes sp. NBRC 101535. The sequence goes on from NZ_BSSY01000007.1 coordinate 310,868, forward strand.
ACCGGCCGGTCCGCCGGTCGATGACGCCCTGGAAGTGCCCGGCGATGCCGACCGGCCAGGTCAGCGGGGTCGGCTTCAGCCCGATCCGCTGCTCGATCTCGTCCATCAGCGCCAGGGCGTCCAGGCCCGGCCGGTCCCACTTGTTGATGAAGGTGATCACCGGGATGCCGCGCTGGCGGCACACCTCGAAGAGCTTCAGCGTCTGCGGCTCCAGGCCCTTCGCCGAGTCGAGCAGCATGACCGCGCTGTCCACCGCCGTGATCACCCGGTAGGTGTCCTCGGAGAAGTCGGCGTGGCCGGGCGTGTCCAGCAGGTTGATCACGGTGTCCTGGTACGAGAACTGCAGCGCGGCGGACGTCACCGAGATGCCGCGCTCCTGCTCCATCGCCATCCAGTCGGACACCACGCCCTTGCGGTCACCCTTGCCGTGCACCGCACCGGCCTGCCCGATCACTCGCGCGTGCAGGGCGAGGGCCTCGGTCATCGTCGACTTGCCGGCGTCCGGGTGCGAGATCACCGCGAACGTACGCCTCCGGGCCGCCTCCGCGGCGACCCCCGTCGCCGACGCCACGTTCTGACTCACGATCCCGCTCCCCAAACTGCCGATTTCTTAACCTTCCCATCATGCCCTCCCGGCCGGAGCGGCCGGTCCGGTGGGTGGCCCGGGGCCGACCGGGCCACGCGATGCCGGCGAGCGCGCCGGCGGACCGATCAGTCCGCCGCCGCACGGACCGATCGTTCCGTGCTGTCCCACGCCGGGCAGCGGTCAGTCGGCGTACCCGACCTCGGCGGCCCCGGTCGCCACCCGGACCGGATAGCCCCACCGCTCGAGAGCTCGGACGATCCCGGCGGCGCCGGCCGGATTCGCCGAATGCACGTTGACGACCCCGACGTCGAACGGCCGCCCGTCGAACGCGGCCTCCTCGAGAACCGCGACGACCGGCCAGATCGTGTCGTCACCCCCGAGGTCGTGATCGAGCCACAACTCGTCGATCCGCGCACCCCGGTGCCGGGCGAGCAGCGCGACACCGTCCGCACTGGTCCGGGCGACGTCGGCGGCCCGGCCGTCCCGGAACGACCGTAGATCGTCGACGAGCACCCGGAGAGTCATCCGCCCATGATGGGGACTGACCTCGCTCGACGGGTTACCGGGGGACGATGGTCGTGGCCCGACGTCTTCGGGGCCGACGCCTACCCGGGCGGACCGGGCGGCCCGCTAAGGTCAACAGCATGAGTGCCGGGGCGCAGTTCGCCGCAACCAAGCAGATCAGCCTGACCACCTACCGCAAGGACGGCACTCCCGTCGCCACGCCCGTCTGGCACGTCGTCGAGGGTGACACGATGACGATCATCTCGGAGGCGGACGCCTGGAAGGTCAAGCGGATCCGCAACAACCCGCGGGTGCGGGTGACGGTCTGCGACATCCGGGGCAAGGTGGCCGACGGGGCGACCCCGGTCGACGGGACCGCCCGGGTGCTCGACGAGCGGGAGAGCCTCGCCGCGCGGGACCGGATCGCCCGCCGCTACCTCATGTCGCGGGTGGGGAACTGGTTCGCCAAGGCGTTCCGGGTGAAGCGGAAGCCGATCGTCGGCATCGTCATCACCTTCTGAAACGGCGTCTTCTGCAGGATGGCAACACGATGCCACGATGAGCCATGACCCGACTGGTCCTCGCGGGTGCGGTGACGGCGTCCGCGATCCTGGTGCTGGTTTCCCTCGTTCCCTACTGGTACGTGCGGCGTTTCCTGGATCACCGGGCGGCCCGGCGGTTCCCGCGGATCGCGCCGGACCCCTACCTGGTGATCGCCACGGTGTGGTCGCGAACCGATGACGGTGTTCTCGCCGCGGCGGCCGCCGCGCTGCTCGGGGCCGGTCTGATCACCGTCGGCCCGGACGGGGTGGTGCGGGTGACCGATCGGGGTTCCGCGCCGCGGCATCCGCTTGAGGCCGCCCTGCTGGGCTGTCTCTACCGGGCCGGGAGGCCGGTCACCCTCGCCGAGATCCGGTCGGCCGGCGAGTGGCGGGCCCGCCGGGACGCCTTCTTCCGGGTACGCGTGGAGCTCCTGCCCCGTGGTGCCCGGCAACGGGCCGACGGTGTCGCGTGGACGGCGATGGTGATCGTGGTGGGGTTGTCGCTGTTCTACACGGTGCAGCTCACCTACTTCGGCGAGACGCTGATCGTGCCGTTCGCGGTGCTGTGGTTGCTGGTCGTCGTCCCGGTCGGCTGGACGGTCAGCGGGCGGTGGCCGCGCCGCCGGTACCTGTTCCGGGAGTACTGCGCGGAGCAGCCGCCGCACCCGGCCCTGTCCCGGCTGGACACGGCCGGCCGGGACCGGCTGGTGGCCAGCCTGGCCCACCAGCCGCCGGCCGGACGGAAGGTGCAGCCGGAACCGTGGTGACCGTGCCGGCGCCCCGGATCTGCCACGGGGCGCGGGCCGTGGAGGCGTCGACTCATGAGGTCGTGCACAGGCTGTCGTTGATGCGGAACTCGGCGGGGCGCGGTCCTTTCACGTCACCGGTGGCGTTGAAGCCGACCTGCACCGACCGGCCGGGCTCGACCTTGGCGTTGTACTCGTAGCTGGTCCCGGTGACGTTCTGGCCGTCCACCGTGAAGGTCGCCTCCCAGCCGTTGCGGAACGTCTGCGCGACCGGCAACGCGAACCGCAGTGTCCAGCCGTACAGGATGACCGTGCCGGTGTTGGTGATGGTGACCTGACCGGTGAACGACACCGCGTCGCCGTAGGTCAGGTAACCGACGTGGCAGCTCGCGGGCTCGGCGGCGAGCGCCGGGACGGCCGGGCCGAGCAGGGCCGCGGACAGGCCGGCGGCAAGGGTGAAGAATCGACGCATCACGATGGTCTCCCGTGCTTGTGGTATCGGTTCGAGCCTGCCTAAGGTTCGTCAGGGGGACTGGATCCTCACTGGACGGTGGCTGGACTGCGCTGGGCGCCGGGGGTGGGGTCGTACGCCGGGGGTGGGAGCGTGCGGATTCAGGTGCTGGGCCCGGTCCGCGCCTGGCTCGGCGACGCGCCGGTGGAGCTCACCTCGGCCGGCCGGCGCGCGGTGCTGGGCCTGCTCGCGGTGGCGGGTGGTCAGCCGCTGGGCCAGGCCGAGCTGATCGGGGCGCTGTGGGGTGACCGGCCGCCACCGAGTGCCGCCAACGTGATCCAGACCCACGTCAAGCATCTGCGCCGGCTGTTGGAGCCGGGCCGGGCGTTCCGCTCGCACAGCGCCGTGCTGCCCCGGGTCGGCGACGGCTACGCCCTGCGCGTCTCGGACGCCAACCTGGACCTGCTGTGCTTCCGGCGGCTGCTGGCAGAGGCGGCGGCCGCGCAGCGTACCGGCGAGTTGCGCACCGCGGCACGGATGCTGGCCGAGGCGCTGGCCCAGTGGCGGGGTGCGCCGCTGATGGACGTGCCGGCCCTCGCCGGACACCCCAAGATCCTTGCGCTGGCCGAGGAACGGCACGTCGCGGTGGGCCGCTACGGCGAGTTGATGATCGCGCTGGGCGCGGTGTCCGAGGTGCTGCCCGCGCTGGAGGAGGCGGCCGCGGCCCAGCCGCTCGACGAGGCCGGCCAGGCCCGGCTGATCCGCGCCTACACGGCGGCCGGGCGGCGGGCCAAGGCGTTCGCGACCTTCCACGACATCCGGCACCGCCTCGCCGACGAACTGGGCGTCGACCCCGGGCCGGAGCTGGCCGCCGCCCACACGGCCCTGCTGCGCGAACCGGCCGCGACCACCGGGGAATCCCCGCCGGCCCCCACGATCACCACCGATGAGGGGGTACGCCCGAAGCCCGCTCAACTCCCCGCGGTCGTCGCCGGGTTCACCGGACGCGACGGTGAACTCGCCGCCCTGGATCGCCTGGTCACCGGCGGCGACCAGGTCATCGTGACGGTCTGCGGCACCGCGGGTGTGGGGAAGACCGCGCTCGCCGTCCGCTGGGCGCACCGGGCCCGGGCCCGGTTCCCGGACGGTCAGCTGCACGTCAACCTGCGCGGCTACGACACCGAGGCCCCGATGAGCCCGGAGGACGCCCTCGCCGGGTTCCTCCGCGCGCTCGGCATGCCCGGCGGTGACATCCCGCCCGGACGCGACGACCGCGCGGCCGCGTACCGGAGCCTGCTCGACGGCCGTCGCATGCTCGTCGTGCTGGACAACGCCGCCACCGTCGAGCAGATCCGCCCGCTGCTGCCCGGCACCGCGTCCTGCGCGGTCGTGGTGACCAGCCGCGACATGCTGCCCGGACTGGTCGCCCGGCACGGCGCGGGCCGCCTGGTCGTGCCGCTGCTGCCCGGTGGTGAGGCGCTGACCCTGATCACCCGGCTGATCGGTGACCGGGTGCGTGACGACCCGGCGGCCGCGTCCGACCTGATCGGCCGGTGCGCGCGGCTGCCACTGGCGTTGCGGATCGCCGCGGAGCGGGCGGCCGGGCGACCGGAGACGCCGCTGCGGGACCTGGTCGCCGAACTCGCCGACGAGAGCCGCCGCCTGGAACTGCTGAACGCGGACGGTGACCCGTACACCGGGGTCGGGGCCGTGTTCTCCTGGTCCTACCGGCAACTCCCACCGGCCGCGGCCCGCGCGTTCCGGCTGCTCGGACTGGTGCCCGGACCGGACACCGGCGGGTACGCCGCCGCGGCCCTGCTGGGCACCGACGTCCCCGAGGCGGCCGCGCTGCTGGAGGTACTGGCCCGGGCACATCTGGTCCAGCCGGTGACCGCCGGCCGGTACACCCAGCACGACCTGCTCCGCGCGTACGCCAAAGATCGGGAAAGAGGTGAGGGCGACCAGGCACTCGGCCGGCACGCCGACGCCGTGCTGTACACCGCGACCAGGGCGATGGACACCCTCCACCCGGCCGAGCAGCACCGGCGGCCCCGCGTCGAGCAGCCGGACGCGCCGGTCCCACCGGTCGGTGACACCGCCGGGGCGCAGGCCTGGCTCGACCGGGAACGCGACAACCTGGTGGCGCTGGTGGCGCACACCGCGGTCCACGGCCGCCCCGGGCACGCCGTCGGTCTCACCCTGACGCTGCTGCGTTACCTGGAGAGCGGCGGGCACTATCCGGAAGCGGTCGTGATGCACGAGCACGCGGTCCGCGCGGCCCGGCTGACCGGTGACACCGCCGCGGAGGCGCAACTGCTGACCAACCTCGCGGTGATGGACGTCCAGCAGGGACACTACGAGCGCGCGGAAACGGTGCTGCGGCGCGCGGTCACCCTGGCCCGAGCCTGCGGCGACCACGCGGCGCAGGCCCGTGCGCTGGGCAATCTCGGACACGTTGACCAGTGGCGGGGCCGGTACGACGACGCCGCCGACCGGCTGCGCGAGTCACTGGCCCTGTGCCGTCTCACCGGCGACCGGGCGGCCGAGGCACGGGCGCTCGGCAACCTCGGCCAGGTGTTCAGGCGGCAGGGCCACGACGAGCAGGCCGCCGCCTATCTCAGCGAGTCCGCCCGGATCTGCCGCGACATCGGTGACGCGGTCGGCGAGGGGTACGCCCTGGTCAGCCTCGGTGACATCGCCGCTCGGCAACGCGACACCCGGCGCGCGGCCCGGGTGCACCGCGAAGCGCTGGCGATCTTCCGGCGGACGAACGAGCGCGCCGGAACCGCCCTGGCCCTGGACGGTCTGGGCGCGGTCACCCAGGACACCGTCTTCCTCCGCGAGGCCCTGGAGATCTTCCAGCGGCTCGGTGAACGCGCCGGCGAGGCCCGCGTCACCAACAGCCTCGGCGAGGTCCTCACCGTCACCGGGCAGCCCGCCGACGGCCGCGACCACCACCGGGCGGCCCTCGCCCTGGCCACCGGCACCGGCGACCGTTACGAGACGGCCCGCGCCCACGCCGGCCTGGCCCGGGCCGCCGAGGCGCTCGGCGACCCGGGCGCCGCCGAGCATCACCGGGAACAGGCCCGCAGCGGGTATGCGGCGATCGGCGCGCCCGGCTGGTGACCGCTCCATTCCGCGTCCAGTCCCGCTCCATTCCGCATTCCTAGTTTTCGATGCATGAATCGTTCAACGCGTTTCCGCAAGCTTGCCGCCTCCGCAGCCGTCCTCGTCACCACCACCGCAGCCGTGATCGCCGGGCAGCCCGGCAGCAGCGCGGCCGCCACCGCGCCGTCCCTGCAGGCGTTCGGCATCGCCGGCAACGGCACCCTGATGCTGGCGTTCTGGACGAACACGCCGGACCGCAACGACTGGGTACGCCGGATCACCGGACTCGCCGGCGACACCGCGGTCATCGGCATCGACATCCGCGTCCAGGACGGCAAGGTGTACGCCGTCGGCAACCAGGGCGGCATCTACGTCATCAGCCTGACGAGCACCGCCGCCACCAAGGTGTCCCAGCTGCAGGTGGCGCTCTACGGCACCAGGTTCGGGGTGGACTTCAACCCGGCCGCCGACCGGCTCCGGGTGATCAGCGACAACGGGCAGAACCTGCGGCACAACCTGGCCGACCACACCACCCTGGAGGACACCACCCTGACCACGCCGCCGGCCACCGGTCCGGCCAAGGGGGTGACGGCGGCGGCGTACACCAACAACGACCTGGACGGCAGTACCGCCACCACCCTGTTCGACATCAACACCACCACCGACCAGCTGGTCATCCAGTCCCCGGCCAACAACGGCTTCCTGGCCCCCACCGGTAACCTGGGCGTCGACGCGGCACTGGACGCCGGCATCGACATCTTCAGCGACCTGAGCGGCGGCAAGACCGTGTCGAACACGGCGTTCGCGGTGCTGACGGTCGGCGGTTACCAGACGCTGTACATGGTGGACCCGCTGACCGGCACAGCGTCGAGCGTCGGTGTCTTCCCGCTGGACGTCTCGGACATCGCGGTGGCCCTGGACGCCTCATAGACACGTTTCGTGGTTCAGTCTCCGCGTGGTGACTTCGGGCGCTCAGGGCGCCTGAAGTCACCACGCTTTACGACGGTGTGGTGATTTGGGGCGCCCAGCGCGCCTGAAGTCACCACGCTTTACGACGGTGCGCTCAGCGCGCCCGAAGTCACCACGCGGACGGGGTTCGCGCCCTGGCCGCGGAACGTGACGGCCGGGGTGGTCCGTTCCGGATCAGCCTGCGACCCGCAGCAGCAGCGCGGCCAACTCGGCCGGCACCGTGATCATGCAGTCGTGCCCGGACGTCAGCTCCCAGACCCGCCCTGAGGTGGCCGGGCGCCGTGCGAACCCTTCCGGCTCACTGCCGACACAGTGGATATGGGTACGCGGAACCGCATCCGCCGCCGGATCGTCCAGCCGGACGGGCTCGGTGAGGCAGCGGACCGGCTGGTCGCCGAGCATGCTCCGAACCCAGGCGACGTCGGCCGGATCGGTCACGCCGAACAACCCGTGCCCCGGCATCTCCGGCAGCGGCGGGATCCGCCACGGCTCGCGGGTTCCGGCCGCCGCGTCGATCAGCGCCTTCGTGATCGGCATGACGTCGGCGGCCGTCTCGCCGTGCACCGGCACCATGGCGTCCAGGAAGACCAGTTCGGCGATCCGCTCCGGTACCCGGTTCGCCACGTTGGCGATGACCATTCCCGCGTAGCTGTGACCGACCAGGATCACCTCGGTCAGGTCCTCGGCGAGGATCAGGTCGACGATGTCGTCGGTGTGGGTGCCGAGGCCGACCTCCGGGCCGAACAGGTGCGTCTTCTCCCCGTACCCGGAAAGGGTGGGTGTGAGAACGCGGTGGCCGGACCGGCCCAGAAGCGGAACCACCCGCGCCCAGGCCTGCCCGCAGTGCCAGGCGCCGTGCACCAGAAGATAGGTCTTGCCCATGGAAAAGCATCTCCCTGTGGGATTCGGAACGTGCGGAGATGCGGCGCCGCAGGAATGATCCTCGGCCGGAGAGGGTTCCTCCGGCAATCAGGCACTTTTTTCTGCCCCGGTTCCCTGGAGGTAACCAGCATGAGCGAGCCGTCCCGCGAAGGCGGATGCAAGGCCATCGTCGCCGACAAATGGACGCTGGTCGTGCTGCACTCGCTGATGCCGGGCCCGCGCCGGTTCACCGAGATCAAACGGGGCCTGAACGGCATCAGCCAGCGCATGCTGACGGCGACGCTGCGCGGCCTGGAACGCGACGGCCTGGTGACCCGGACCGTCCACGCCGTGATGCCGCCGAACGTCAGCTACGCGCTGAGCCCGCTGGGCAGCGAGATGCTGGCGGCCGCGGCCCCGCTGATGGCGTGGAGCACCACCAACCTGCCCCGGATCCAGCAGGCCCGCGCCGGCTACGACCGTGATCGAATCACGTCATGACTTCTCCTCAGCCGCTGTGATCCGGTGATGTGGTGGCGCTGGTCGCGCGGTGTGGATGGGTGCCGCCGGAACTGGTCGAGGCGGCCACCCGCACCCTGACCGGCTGGGGTTTGCGGGTCCGGGCCGGTGACAACGTGCTGCGCCGGCACTTCTACCCGGCCGGGACCGATGAGGAGCGGCTCGCCGACCTCGACGACGCGTTCCGGGACCCGCAGGTGCTGTCCGAGCAGCTCGGGGCGCTCGGCGTTCCGCTGCTCGGTGGCCTCCCGTTCGGACACGGCGAGCAGCAGATCGCCCTGGGACTGGGTGTGCCGGCCGTCCTCGACGCGGATGCCGGAACACTGACGGTGGCACCGGTTGCGGCTGTCGCCCGCTGAGAGGCGGACGACAGCACGCCGACTGTCGTGCCGGTCGCCCGCTGAGGCGCGGGAATCACACCGAAAGGCCAGCCTGGATCAGTCCTGCGGGTGTGTCCGGCATCATGATCCATCGATAGGGTTGCCCGATGGTGTGTCTCACCTGTGGCCTAGAGAACGATCCCGCCGCGGCGGTGTGCGCCCGGTGCAACAGCGTGCTGGACGCGGCGACCGTGCCGATGGTTGCGCCGCATCCGCGATCAGGGCCCGATCCGCGGTCCACGCCGGACCCGCGGTCCGGACCCGATCCGCGGTTCGGGCCCGACCTGCGCCGGCCCCGGGGTCGCCTGCTCCCGATCGTGGCCGGGGTGACGGTGGCCGTGCTGATCGCGGTGATCATCGGGCTGGTCGTCCGCGAGCCGGGGGAGCCGGACGCGCCGGTCGCCGGTGACCAGGACAACCCGGTCGCCACGGTCACCGTGGTGCCGCCGGTGGAGCCGTCGGTGGTGTCCCCGCCTTCGTCCTCGTTCTCGCCCTCGCCTGAGGTGACCGAGACCCTCGCGCAGGAGACCGCCGATCCGGTGGCGCAGGGCCGGGCTGTCGACGGGCTGCTCCGGCGCAGCGGCGTCACCCGGGACAAACTCAACGAGGCCATCGACCGGGTGCACCGTTGCACGGGACTGTCCGGGGCGCTCGCCGACATGCGCGAGGTGGGCGAGGAACGCCGCGACCAGATCGGCGAGGCCGGCGCCGCCGACCTGTCCGCGCTGAGCGACGGCGAGGGCATCCGGTCGGCGCTGGTCACCGCCCTGCAGCACTCGCTGGACGCGGACGCGGCGTTCGTCGACTGGGCCGAACCGGCCGCCGCCGGCAGTTGCACCGACAGCGCCGCACGGCGGGCCGATTACTCCCGCGGCCAGTCCGCGTCGAAACGTGCCGGCACCGCCAAGCAGGCGTTCCTGGACCGGTGGAACCCGGTCGCCGCCGAACTGGGCCTGCCGTCCCACACCCGCGACGACATCTAGGCACTTTCGCAGTCAGGGTCTGCCTCTGTGGTGATCTCGGGCGCTCAGCGCGCCCGTATTCACCACACCCACAACAGCGTGGTGATTTCGGGCGCTCAGCACGCCCGTATTCACCACACCACCAGGGGTGTGGTGACTTCGGGCGTCCAGCGCGCCCGTATTCACCACACCACCAGGGGTGTGGTGACTTCGGGCGTCCAGCGCGCCCGAAGTCACCACGCGGATGGGCTTCGCACCCTGACCACGAAACATGTCTAGAACGGCCAGTTCGCGGCGATCAGACCGCCGAGGACGAGACCGGCCGTCGTCACTTCCTGGACGTCGGCGGCGCTGGAGGCGAGCGCCCGCAGGCGGTCCTGGACGCGGGTGCGGGCTTCCGGCGTACCCTCCCTGATGTCCTCGGTGATGGCGGCGACCTGAGCGCCGGCATAGACCGGGTCGGGGTGGTGGTCGCGGATCGCGGCGAGCAGGTCGCGGACCTGGTCGGCCGGTGCGGCGTAGTTGTTCTGGATGTTGGTGTTCCGGCCGCCGAGGGACTGCTGGCCGCCGCTGATGTTCATGCTGCCGATGTTCAGGTGCTGGTCAGGCACGGGGTCCTCCGGTGGGGCGGGCCCGGGTGGCGGCCGGGCGGTTGTTCTGGATGTTGGTGTTGGTGCCGCCGAAACTCTGCTGTCCGCCGTGGATGGTCATGTTGTCGATGGACACCATCGTGACCGCCTGACGCAGTTCGGTGGTGTCGACGCCCTGCTCGTCGAGGAAGTCGAGCACGGTCTCGCTGACCGTGCGGTCGAGCAACTTGATGTACTTCTCCGCGTCCAGGTGCTGCATGAACTTCACCGTGGGCCGCTGCGCGGCGAGCTCGCGTACGCTGAAATGCGCCCCGTAGTCGTAGAACTTGTAGTGGTCGGCCCGTCGTCCGTGCCGGGCCATCCGGCCGGGCAGCCAGATCATGTCCCAGGCGAGCGTGGCCAGATAGCGTGGCCCGAGCAGGTTGTCGTGGGCGAACGTGAGCAGGGTGTCCCAGGCGGCGTGCACCGGGATGCGTTCCGCGCGCAGGTTGTCGACCAGTTGGTAGAGCGGGTGCACCTGCGGCATCACGGTGCAGACGAACTCGGTGTACAGCATGCCGCCCTCGACGGCCAGGTGCACGAACGCGGTGACGCCGATCCCGGAGTCCTGCGCCGGCAGGACGAGCCGGCCGTCCGGCGTGCGGATCTCCTTGCCGTTGGCGGGGACGACGGCCCGCAGGTAGTGCCGCAGCCCACCCTGCGGATTGGTCATGATCGCCGCGATGGTCTCCGGGGACGCCAGCGTGCGCGGGGTGCGGGTCTGCGGGTCGATCAGCGGATCGTCGCGTCGTCGGTTGCCGTCCGCCGCCACGTACGGAACCACGTAGATGTTCGGGATCCGCTCGCCCTCCCGCAGCGACGGATGCCGCAACGCGATGATCACGTCGTGGACCCGCTGGTTCAGGGCGGCGCTGTCGATCTGCACCGGCGCGCCGCCGTCCCGGGCCTTCAGCGACGTGGCGAACGACCAGCTGTGCTCGTTCCACCCGGCGCCGGCGAACGGGTCGATGTCCTGCACGCAGATGTTGCCGCGTTGCATGGCGGCGACCACGCCGAGCCGCCACTCGACCCGCGGATTGTTGCTGCGCGGCACGACCGGGGCGATGCCGGGGGCCAGCTCGGTGACGAGGACGCCGTAGACGTGCCGGCGGGACAGGAACAGCGTCAGGAACATGGCCCCGGTCAGCAGCACCGGGGCGAGCAGGAAACCGGCGCTGACCAGGCTGCCACTCACCGGCACGCTGTCGGTGGGGTACCCGAAGTCGTCGCTGAACGAGCCGACCAGGCTGCTCGCCACGTACGAGAGGACCAGGTAACCAGCAAAGCAGGACAACACCCCGACGAGCCCGGTGACGACGGCCAGCCGGACTGCCGGCGGCAACTCCCGCAGCAGCGCGGACCGGGCGCCGACGACGACCGCGCAGACGAGCAGCCAGCCGATGGTGGCCAGCGGGTTCACACACAGGCCGATGATCAGGAGTGCGGTGACCAGGCCGTACCGGAGAAGCATCAGACGCCGGGCGCGCAGGCAGTGCCGGACCACCGGGTCCAGGTCGAAGCCGTAGGAGGGTGGCACGGCCTTGCACTCCGACTCGACCACCTCCCGGATCACCGCGTTGCCGAAGCCGGGATTCAGGTACGGCGCCGCGCACAACTGGCGGGTGGTGTCGTTCAACGTGGTGCCCGGCATGTAGGCGGGCATGCTCAGCAGCGGCGCGTCCATCCGGGCAAGATATCGGTGACGGTGAGTGCACGTCACCCTCCTTTTCGGTCAGTGGAGCCGGATGATCGGCGGTGGGATACTCGGCCGGTGGAGTTGCACCCTCACCTCGGCCGGGACGAACTGGTCGCGGCGTCCGTGCGGGCCGAGCCCCGCGACTTCGCCGCCGCCGGGTTCGGCTGCACCCGCCGCATCGACCGGGCCTGTCGCGGCCCGGAGATCTGCTCCCGGCCCCGCGCCGGCGACACTGACCGCCGGGTCCGCCGGGAGGGCCCGCTGCCCGGTGGTTGCGACGCGTACCACCTGACGCATCCCGGCGGCTTCGCCTGGGTCGACTTCAGCGCCGGCGACCGGCACCGGGCCGTGTTGTGGTGGGAGAGCCCGGCGGGCGGCATGCTCTGGGTCGACGGCGTGCGGGTCGGCGCGGACCACACCCTGGACGGTTGCGGCCGCTGGCTCGACGACCGTTTCTACACCGTCCAGGCCGCCGGGCCGGACGATCATCCGGCCCAGTCCTACGCGATGGGCACCCTGGTTCACCAGATCAGATCCTTGCTGGTGTACGACGCCGCCCACGCCCGCACGCACCTGTTCGAGCCGGGCCCCGCCGAGCGCTGGACCGACCCGATCGTCGTCCGTGACGGCGACACCCTGCTGCTGCGCCCCCGTCGCGACGCCGCCCCCGCCCGGACCCTGCACCTGCGGTAGCCGTTCCGAGGGGAACGCGGGCGTCTCGTCGGACCCGCCCGCAACCCGGCCGATGATCTCGAGGCGCCGGAGCGGTCCGAGCGGGCAGGGCGTGTCGCGTGGTCAGCGTAGCCAGGGGACCGAGCGGTCCAGCAGGCCTCGCGCGGAGAGTTCGTGGCGCAGGGGGATCCGCTCGTCGACGTAGCCGTCGCCGCCGATGCCCCAGTGGTTCGCGGCGTTCGGTGAGTCGCCGGCCAACTGCCGCTGCAGCGGGGTGCGGTTGCGCCACCACGGGCTGTTGCGGTCGATCGGCATGTCGTCCAGGGGCCTGACCCAGCGGTACGTGTACCCGACGAACAGGATCTTGCGGGTGACGGTGCTGCGGTTGACGGAGCGGGAGTGCCACAGCCGGCGGTCGAAGATGAACGCGTCGCCCGGGTTCGCGGTGATCTCGATGGCGCCGTGCGGCTCGTCGTCGGTGCGTTCCAGGGTGTTGTTCAGGTGGCTGCCGGGGATCACCCTGGTCGCGCCGCGGCCGGGCTGCGACAGGTCGGACAGCACGTACGCGACCTTCAGCGACATCATCGGGCGCGGCTGGCCGTACACCTCGGGGTCGGAGTTCTGCCGGAATCCGTCCTGGTGCCATCCCCAGGCGGGCAGGGTGTCGTCCGGGTTCGGCGGGGTGACGTCGAGGTGGTTGTGGTGAGAATAGATGTTCCATCCGGCCAGGCCCCACACGTACGGGAAGGTGCCGGGCGTGGTGAGGAGTTCGCCGAACGCCTCGTCGCGGGGCAGGAACCCGCGCAGGTGCAGGGTGCCGTCGGCGCGGAGGTTGCCGGCGGTGCGTTCCTCGTCGTAGACCCGGTCGACGGCGGCTTCCAGGCGGGCCCGCTGCGTCTCGGTGATCGCCTGCCGGATCAGCAGGATCCCCCAGCGCTGGAATTCGTCGCGCTGCCGGGAGGTGATCGCTTCGAATCCTGTCAGTGGTACGGCCATTTCTCTCTCCCCGTGGACGTGTGGAAGTTTCCTATGGGGAAAGTAGAGCGCCGCTCCGTCAAAAAATAGACTGATGTCACTTTGGGGACTGATCGGAGAGGGTCGGAAAGGTGAAGGCGGCACCCGGTGGGCGCCGCCTTCGTGATCAGCTGTGGTCGATGCCCCGGCGGGCTCGCCGGTCAGCCGCCCCAGCTGGTGTCGGTCGTGGTGCCGGGGTTGGGAACGAGCTCTCCGGTCGACACCGTGGGGACGTCGGTGGCGGCGGGCTGTGCCGTTCCCGTGAGGACCGCGCCGCCCACCAGTGCGAGGAAGAAGGCTGCGGCGATCAGTCGTTTCATCGGTGACTCCCTGGTTGATCGGGCGTTCGGTGGTGCCCGACAAGATTCGCAAGGATCGGGGGCCGGGGGTGAGGGGTGGGCGGCGTCACCAAACGGTCAAGCATGAAGGTGAGCTACCACATCGGGGGCGAAAAGGGCATTGATCGTCTTTGGTGTCGCGGGTGGCCGCACTCTCTTGCCCTAGGCCAGCGCCGGGTGTGCCATCGTCGGGGCCTCACCTTCCCGGCCCGCCACCGTGGGGCCCTTGCCGGGAGGGACGACCGCATGCCCGGAGGGACCCGAACGTCGATGCGATTCAGCCTGGTCTTCGATCTCGCCGCCCGGGGCGGCCTCGGCGAGGACGGCTTACGGATGTTGCTGGACCTGGCCCGGCTCGTCGACGACAGCCCGATCCGGGCGATCTGGATACCGGACGGCACCGGGTGCCCGTCCGCCGATCCGGCGGTGTTCGCCGCGGCCGTCGCGGTGCACACCGCGACCGTCGGGATCCGCGGTTACGGCATCCAGACCCCGGTGCCCAGCCGGGAACGCCTGGTCGGCAACTGGTCCGTCGTGGACGGTCTCTCCGGCGGGCGGGTCGAGCTGGCCTTCGCCGCGGCCGGGGCCACCGGTCTGCGCGACGTCGACGAGGTGTGCCGCCAGTGGCCCGGGGCGGCCGAGCTGCCGGTCTGGATGGTCGCGCGGACCGCGGCGCAGTGGCGGCAGCTGGACCGGTCGTCCGCGCGGGTGCTGACCACGCCGGGCCAGGTGGGCAGTGCCGCGTTCACCCGCTGGAGCGCACTGCGCGGTGACCGGCCGGGTCCTGCCGTCCTCATGTACGCGTTCGCCGGCGCCAGTGACCGGGAGGCGGTCGCGGCGACCACGGAGCCGCTGCGCCGCCATCTGCGCCGCGGTGTGCGGTCCGGGGCGTGTGCCGAGGGTACGGCGCGGCCCGATGGCGCGGCGCGGTCCGGGGCTTGTGCCCAGGGTGCGGTGCGGTCCGAGGATGCGGCGCGGTCCGGGGCGAGTGTCGAGGGTGCGGCGCGGTCCGGGGCGAGTGTCGAAGGTGCGATGCGGTCCGCGGCGACGACCGGGCGGGCGGTGCGGTCCGAGGCCGCGGTAGAGCGGGCGGTGCGGGACGTGCAGGCACGGCACGGGCTGATCGGCGGCGCCGCGACCCTGCACGCCCGGCTCGACGCCCTCGCCGCCCGCGGGGTCGGCGAGGTGGCCTGCCTGGTCGACTTCGGGGTGGACGCGGAGGCGACCGAGCGGGGGATCCACCGCCTGTGTGCGCTGGCCGAACAGTTCCAGGCCGGTCCACGCTGGTGAGCCGGGCGGTTTCAGGCTGGTCCGCGCTGGTGAGAGCCGCCGGACGCCCGGGGCGGCCAGGCATCGGCGCGCAGCACGCCGAGCACGTACGCGCGGGAGATGAGCGAGGCACGGTTGCGCGCCCGCAGTGACCGCTGCAGCCGGTTGACGTGGTAGTCGACGCCCTGCCGGCTCAGATGCAGTCGCAGGCCGATCTGCAGGCTGGTGGCCCCGCCCGCCAGCGCCTCGAGGACGCGCAGCTCCGTCGCGGTGAGCGGCTTGAGGCGGCCGGGCGGGCCGGGGACGGTGGGGGCTGACACGGCGGGACCATCTCCTCGGGCTGGCGGGGCTCAGGACATGCTGGCGCCATGATCGTCCCCGGCGCTGCCCGCGGTCCCGTCAGTTAACTGTCTGGCAGCTTGATGGTGTCCATCCCGGCGAGGTCCCCGGCGGCCAGCATCCCGGTCTGCGCGGCGCGGACGCCGGCCTGGAAGCGGCTCTCCGCGCCCAGTTCCTGCATGATGTCGGCGACGTGCCGGCGGACGGTCCGCAGTGACATGCCGAGCCGCCGGCCGATGGTCTCGTCCTTCAGCCCGGCGCCGAGGAGCCCGACGATCGTGCTGTCGATCTCCTCGGCGACCCGTTGCAGGCCGTCGGACGCCGCGTCGGAGAAGGGTTTGGCGTCTTCCCAGGTCTGTTCGAAGACTTCACGCAGGTAGTGGACGATCGACGTCTCCCGGGCCAGGACGGCGCCGCCCGAGCCGTGGATGTCGGGCAGCAGCACCGACTCGTGGTCGAAGATGATCAGCCGGCCGAACAGTTTGTGGACGGTGCGGTATTCCGCGCCGAGGCCGGACATCGCGGCCACGTACGCCTGGCTCGGCCCGTCGAAGCGGGCGGTGTGGTGGTACAGCGTCCTTATCCGGATGCCCCGTTTGACCTGCCGGATGTCCCGGGCCATCGCCTCCTGCATGGCCTCGGGCACCCGGTTGCCGCCGGGCTGGCTGGACAGGATCTCGCTGCGGCACTCCTCGGAGGCCTGTTCGATGAACGCCCGGACGCCGGCGATGCCGGGGATGTGTTCGACCAGGCCGCTGCTGCGCCGCCGACTGTCCAGGTAGTCCAGGCGCAGGGCGCCGAGGCCCTCGCGCAGGGAGCGCAGCCGTTCCTGGCGTTCGCGGATCTCCTGTTCGATCGGTGTGGCCATCACGGTGGCCACCAGGTCGGGGTCGACGGCGACGTGCCGGCCGGGGATGGTGGGGTCCTCCCGGAGCAGGCCGGCGTCGACGCATCGGCGTAGGCCGGCCTGCGCCTCGTCGGCTGACATCTCGAGGTCCGAGCATGCTCGGACGGAATCCCACTGCCAGTCGTTGAGGGCGAGCCATCGGTAGACGGACACCTGACCGGGCGTCGGAGCGAGGTCCTGCTCACGCGAGCCAGCGTGCACCGGCTGATCAGCTCCTCACGCTTCCGCGCCCCGGGTGTGGGGCCGAATCGAGTGATCATGGTGCCGCCACCCCGATCGCCGTGTCAACGTCGGCGCGGTGACTTCACGAGATTCTTACAGTCCTCCCATCCATTCATCCAGGGAAATCGAAAATCATTTCGAGGCCCATTATCGTGTTCCCGGCGGAAACGTGATGTATTCCCTCTCCTCCCATTTCCCGGAGCGCCCGCACATTCTCGGGTTTGTCGTCGACGAGCACCAGGTCGGCGGGCGAGCAGCCGACCCGTCGGGCGAGTCGCAGGTAGAAGCGGGGATCGGGCTTGCGGGCCCCGAGATCGCAGGAGGCGAAGACGCCCGCGACCCGGTCCGGCAGAAGCGGCAGAACATCCTTTATCCACACCGGATAATTCGAGCCGACCACCGTACGCCGGACGGCGCAACAACCGTCGAGCACCGATCGCATCCCGTCGAGCCAGTGGTACCCGCCCCGGCGCAGGGCGTGGAAACGGGGCACGTCGAGGTCGACCCCGGCGGCGCGCAGCCCCCGCCAGTACTCGTCCTCGTCGATGACCCCGCGTTCGAACCGGTCGTACAACGCGGGGGAGCGGGCCCGGTCGAACTCCTCGAACGTACGGCCGGCCGCCTCGGCGTACGCGGTCCGGTAGGGATCGTGCAGCAGGGTGCCCATCAGGTCGAACACCACGACGGCACCGGCCGCGGGAGGGCGGGCCTCCCGCGGCGCGGGGCGCGGCCGGGTCAACGGGCCCGGACCGTCAGGCCCAGGATCTGGTCGGCGCCGAGGTGCCCGGCCCGGCGCAGGGTGGCCGGGTCCGCCTCGACCGTGACGTCCGCCGTGGCGAGGGCGTCGGCCGCCACACCGATCGCGGCGCGGGCCAGGCCCGAGCCGATGCACATGTGGGCGCCCCGGCCGAACGCGAGATGCCGGTTCTCCCGCCCGTCCGGCCGGAACTCCAGCGGTTCCGGGAAGACGTCCTCGTCGAGGTTGGCGGCGCCGAGCACGAGCAGCACCCGCTGCCCGGCCCGGACCCGGTGCCCCTCGACCTCCATGTCCCGGGTCGCGTACCGGACCGCGAACCGGAACGGGCAGCTCAGGCGCAGCACCTCGTCGGTGAAGCCGGCACCCGGGTCCGCCCGGTGCAGCAGTGTCTCGGTGAGCGCCGTCGTCAGCGGATCCATCGTCCCGGTGATGATCTGCACGGCGACCGCGACGGCCACCGGGCGGCCCAGCGCCGGGTCGTCGGCGATCGACCGCAGGGCCACCGCGAGTTCGGAGGCCGGCGCGTCCAGGACGATCGCCCGGACCGCGGCGCCCGCCTGCTCGATCGACGCCCGGGCCCGGACGGCCAGGTCGTCGTCGCGGGCCGAGCCGGACTTCGCCACGTACGCCATCAGGCCGTCGGTGGACCGGGCCAGGACGTCCATGTCGTGGTCCGAGGCACCGAACACCGCCCCGAGTACGGCCAGGCAGTACGGCCGGCAGAAGTCGCGCACCCAGTCGGCCGGTTCCGCCGTCGCCCGCAGCCCCCGCAGGAGTTCCCCGGCGGTCTCGCGCAACCGGGGCAGCAACGGGTTCAGATGGTGGCGGCCGAAGATCGGGAGCAGACGGCGGCGTACCTCGGCGTGGTGCCCGCCCCAGGCGCGGAAGAAGTCGGTGACCGGCCGGTGCAGGGCGATCCGGTCCGGCGGCAACCCGTCGAGGGGATCCCGCTGCGGCATGTTCGTCAGCCCCGGATCCAGCAGCAGCCGCTGGACCAGGGGATGGGCGGTGACGATCAGGGCGCCGGTCCGTGGTTCCACCGACACCGGCCGCGCGGTCATCTCCCGAAGTGCCGCGCGGGGGTCGCTGTCGCGGTAGTCGGCGAAGATCGGATGCTCGGCGGTCCTCACGATTCCAGCCGCTGGGTCACCTCGAGACCGGCCGGGGCCTGGAACGCCCGGGAACCGGAGACGATCACCGCGACCCGCGCGCCCGGGTCGAGCCGGGACTTGAGCATGCCGGCCAGGGAGATGTACGCCGACTTCTCCCGGGTGTAGTCGAGGGCGATGCCCGCTTCGGCGAGGATCTCGTCGACGACCGGGCGCAGGCCCTCGACGTCCTCGGCGTCGACCGAGTGCAGTTCGGTGCCCTCGGGCAGTTCGCGGCGCAGCTGCGGCAGGGTGGCCACCGGGTTCGTCGACTGGAGGGTCGGTTCGTACGGCTCGTCCGGCAGGCGCAGCTCGTCCTGGGTCACCTCGGTCACGTCGTTCTGCCACGCCCAGGTGAGGGTGTCCGCGTCGCCCGGCTGGTACATCAGGTAGCGCCGGTCGGTCAGTACCCCGGACGGTTCCTCGACGATGCGGGCCAGCCGGTGGAAGCCGACCTCGTAGCCGAGCGGGCCGTATCCGCCGGCGACGGTCTGCACGATCGTGTCGGTGCGCGGCGCGGCCTCGTAGATGACCGACGCCAGCGCCGCCTTGCCCTCCAGTTTCCAGTCGATCGGGGCCAGGTGGTGGCGCCCGGCCGCCGCGGCGGCCTTCTTGGCCTCCCCGGACAGGTGCGCGTAGTCACAGGTCAGCGTGTAGATCGGCTGATCCGGGTCGGCTTCGATGTCGCCGAGCTTGCCGAGGTTGAGTTCGGGGATGTAACTGGCGCAGGACACCCCGGCGCGGATGGCGTAGTGCCGGTAGGCCAGGGCGGTGTTGCCGGTGGAGTGCACCGACACGTCGTGCAGGCCGAGCTGCTTGGCGGCGGCGAGCACGACGGCCGCCTCCAGGTCCTTGAAGGTGCCGGTGCCGAGGAGGGTGCAGTCGACGAGCCACACCTCCTCGACGCCCAGGTGCGACTCCATCAGCGTGCTGCGGACCACACGCGGCGCGACGCCGTCGTCCAGGGCCGGCTCGTAGTCGACCGGGATCAGGTCCGGGTAGCGCCACGGCAGGCCGCGGCTCTCGTCGACCAGGTCGCGGAACGGGCCGGGGGCGGGCAGACGCAGCTCCAGTCGGCCGCCGCAGTCACCGCAGGCGTAGCGGACGAGGTCGTCGGTCGCCGGGGTGCGGTCCGGGCACTGGGGACAGAACAGACGGATGGTCATCGGACTTCCTGCTTTCCTTGAACGGAGGGGGTGTGGTGATCGGTGAAGGCGAGGGTCGCCCGGCGCTGCCGGACCGCCTCCAGGTCCATGAGCCGCAGTTCGGGGCAGGCCCGGACGACGTCGTCGAGCAGCGCGGCCGACGCGTTCGGGTGCCGGACGGCGTACAGCACGAGGTTGCGGTCCGCCCACCAGGCGCCGGAGTGCCGGGTGTCGCGGATGATCCGGCGCAGCGTGGCGTCGCCGGTGTGCGCGTTCATCAGGGCGGCGTGGCGCACCCACCAGCTGCCGCCGTGCGCGGTGTCGAGGAGTCCGGCGACCTCGGCGCCGGACCGGGCGGCGAAGACGCTCCGCATGACCCGGGTCTCGTCCCCGGCGTGGGTGCGCAGCCAGTCGTCGTGGCGGTGCAGCAGCCGGCGGGCCGACGACAGGTACGCCTCCGCCGAGACCCCGTCGAAGGACCGCGTGCCGGCCTCGCACTCCCGGCGTAGCCGCATCGCCGCCGCGAAGGAGTCCGCGGCGTCGCCGTCCACGTCGCCGGCCGCCGCGAGGGCCGCCAGCGCGGTCGCCGTCGACCGGTGCCGTACCCGGCCGTCCAGCAGGGACGCGCACTCCCCGAGCGCCGACCAGCCGCGGGTGCCGCCCGGCCCGAACTTCTCCGGGCGCAGCAGCGCCGAGCCGTGCACCCGGGGCAGCGCGGTCGTGGTCGCCAGCAGGTGCAGGACCTCGCGGGCCCGCAGTGCCGTGTCGTTCCACAGCCCGGCGACGACCTCCTGGAAGGCGGGCAGCAACCGGGGGTCGCCGCCGGCCGGCCGGCTGAACATCACCGCGTGCAGGTCGGTGGCGTTCGCCCGGGCCCAGGACGCCAGCGCGGCGGCGTCACCGGTGCAGACCACCAGGTCGAGGTAGCCGCCGGCCACGGTGACCTCGGGCAGTGCGGCGCCGGTGGGGTTCCAGCACAGCAGGTCCACGTCGCTGAGCGGCGTCTCCTCGTTGCGGGCGGTGCTGCCCCAGGTGGCGACCAGCACCCCGGGGACCGCGGCGAGTGCCTGGACCGCGGCCGGGGTGTCCCGGCGTACGGCGGTGGTGATCACCGGGCGGCTCCCAGCGTGCTGCCGCCGTCGAAGGTCAGCGACTGTCCGGTGAGGTGGCCGGCGTACGGCAGCAGCCCGGCGACGAATCCGGCCAGCTCGGCCGGCTGGACCAGACGGCCGCCGGGGCGTGACGGGTCCCGGGGCGCGTCCGGGTACTGGCCGGCCACCCGGTCCGCGTTGCGGGGCACGGTCACCGTGCCGGGGAGCACCCCGATCAGGCGGATGCCCTCCGGCGCCCAGCCCACGGCCAGGCTGCGGACCAGGCTCGTCACGGCGGCCTTGGTCGCGGCGTACAGCGGCTGCCGGGGGCGGGCGAGGTGCGCGGCGTTCGAGGAGACGACGACCGCGGTGCAGGTCTGCGCGCGGGGCGTGTGGTGGACGGCGTGCAGCACGTTCACGCAGCCGATCAGGTTGTCGCCGACCACGTCGGCGACCTCGTCCGGGCCGGCGTCCTCCACGGTGGCCGGGGAGACCGTGCCGAACGCGAGCACCACGACCCGCGGCGGGCCGTACCGGTCCGCCGCGTCCCGGGTGGCCTTACTCAGCGCCGACCGGTCACGGACGTCGACCATGTGGTCCGGTTCGCCGGCCCGGTCGAAGGTGACCGTGCGGTACTCCCCGGCGAGCCGGTCGCGGATCGCGGCACCGATGCCACCGGCACCGACGATCCACGCGGCGGGCGCGGCGGCGGGGGGAACCGTCATCGGCGGGCGCCGGCGAACCCGGCCAGCTCGTCGATGCGCTTGATCTTCGGCACCGAGCGGGCCGAGTCGAAGTCGTGCGCCAGCCAGGTCCGCATCAGGGTCGCCGCCAGGGCGGGCGGAGTCAGTTCGGCGCCCAGGGTGAGGACGTTCGCCGCGGAGTTCCGGCGGGCCTTCTCGACGCTGTAGGTGTCACCGCAGCGGGCGGCCCGGATCCCCGGGACCTTGTTGGCGGTGATGCTCATGCCGAGGCCGGTGCCGCACATCAGCACCCCGGAGTGGTACCCGCCGTCGGCGACCTTGACGGCGGTCTGCCACGCGACGTCCGGGTAGTTCTCCACACCGGATCCGGGGGTCACCTCGTACGGGTGGCCGGCCGCGGTCAGCGCGTCGACCACGGCCTGCAGCAGGTGTTCTCCCATGGGGTCGTACCCGATGACGACGGTCGTGTTCATGACGATCTCCTTCGATCTCAGTGGGCGGGTGCGCAGGCGCGCACCGCGTCGGCCATGTCGGTGAGGGTCTTGGCCTTGAGCACCGCGCGCAGCGGCACGTCGTGCCCGAGGCGGACCCGCAGGCGCGCGGCGATCCGGGTGGCGGCGAGCGAGTCGCCGCCGAGGTCGCGGAACCGGTCCTGGGGACCGATGTCCGGGTGGCCGAGGATCTCGCTCCAGACGTGGGTGAGGACCCGGGTGATGTCGTCGCCGTCCGCCGGTGCGGGTGCCGGTGCCGGTGCCGGTGCCGGCGCCGGCGCCGGGGCCGGGGCGGCGTCCGGTGCGGTCCAGCGAAGCCGGCGGTCGCCGAAGTCGGCGGCGGTCACCAGCAGGTGCGGTTCGGTGCTGCCCAGCGCCGCGCGGAAGGCCGCGAGGGCCCGGTCCACGGCGAGTTCGTGCGGTTCGCAGGGCCGGTCGCCGCCGTCGTGCCAGGTGTCCCAGCCCAGGCTCAGCCAGCGGGTGTCACCCCGCTGGGACAGGTCGGTCGCCAGAGCGTCCAGATAGGCGTTGGCCGCCGCGTAGGCGCCCAGCCCCAGGCCGCCGAGCACCGCCGACGTCGAGGAGAACAGCACGACCCGGCTGGCCTCGTGCCCGCTCAGGGCCGTCGCCAGGTTGCGCACCCCGTCGACCTTCGGCCGGAGGATCTCGGCGGTACGCGCCGGAGCGGTCTCCGCCACCGCTGTGGTCGCGGCCGCCCCGGTCACCCCGGCCGCGTGCACGACGGTGTCCAACCGCCCCCACCGGGACACCGTCGCGTCCAGCAGCGCGGTGAGGCTGTCGAGCCGGGTGACGTCGACCGCGGCGGTGAGCACCGTGCTGCCGGTGGCCCGGATCCGGTCCAGCGCGTCCCGCAGGTGCTCCCCGGTGTGCAGGGACCGTCCGGCCAGGACGATCCGCGCGTCACCCGGGCGGGCGAGCTCCTCGGCCAGGAGGAGCCCGAGCCGTCCGCCACCGCCGAGGATCACGTGGGTGCCGCCGGTGGCCGCGGCCGGGGCGGGCGGGATGTTCTCAGGCCGTACCTCCGGTGCCCAGAGGAACCGCCCGCGCAGGGCGACCTGGCCGGTCACCGTGCCGCCGGTCAACCGGCCGAGCAGGCCGGTGTCGGCGGTGTCGTCCAGGTCCACATGGACGCAGCGGGTGAGCGGATCCTCCTGCCCGATCACGGTGGCCAGGGCGGCCACCGCCGCGCCGATGGGTTCGAGACGCTCGGTGCCGGTCACGGCGAAGGCTCCCCGGCCCACCGTGACCAGCGTCTTCTCCGCTGCCGGAGCGGTGTCGCGCCAGGCCTGGTACGCCAGGGTCAGCGCCTCCGGGGTCGTCCACCCGTGCATCACCGACCGGGCCGGCACGCTGCGGAACAGCCGCCGGTGGTCGTCCGCGCTGCCGGGGTCGATCTCGAAGCTCCGGTCCCCGGTCCGGCGGAAACCGTGGCCGGGGCGGACGACGACGGTCCGCTCGCCGACGGGCAGGCGACCGTCGGTGAAGCAGAGGTCCGGCGGGGACGCGACCTCGGGAACGGCCGTCCTGGTCCACACCCGCAGGCCGAGCGTGGCACTGCCGCCGGTCACCCGCGAGGGCTCGTGCCAGTGCCGGTCCTGGGCGAACGGGTAGCCGGGCAGCGAGACCACCCGGCCGCCGCCGAGACTCGCGACCCGGTCCCAGGCGATCGGCGCCCCGGCGGTCCACAGGCTGCCGAGCCCGTCGAGCAGGGCGGCCCGCTCGTCCTTCGGGCCGCCGGCCATCAGCGTCGCCCGGGCGCCGCCGGTGCGCCGGGCGGCGGCCAGCCGGGTCAGCACCTGGCCGGGGCCGGCCTCGACGAGGACGGCGCCGGGCGGGCAGCGGTCGAGCGCGGCGTCGAAGTGGACCGGGGCGACGGCCTGACCGGCCCAGTACGCGGGGGTGGCCGCCTCGTCGCCCAGCGGCAGGCCGGTGACCGTCGAGATCACCGGGATGCCCGGCGCCGACAGGTTCATCCCGGCGGCCAGTTCCGCCAGTTCGGCGGCGGCGGGGGCCATCGCGGCGGTGTGGAAGGCCCGCCGGGCGGCCAGCCGGTGCACCGCCCAGCCGCGGTCCCGGCAGCGCCGGGCGTACCGGGCCAGCTCCACGGCGGGACCGGCGACGACGGTGTCCCGCGGACCGTTGACGGCGGCGACCGACAACCGGGCGGGCAGGCCCGCCCGGACCTCGGCGGCCGGCACGCGCAGGGCCAGCATGGCGCCGGGCGGGCAGTCCTGCATGGCCCGGCCGCGGACCGCCGTGAACCGCAGGGCGTCCTCCACCGAGAAGACCCCGGCGACCGTCGCCGCGACGATCTCGCCGACACTGTGGCCGATCGTCGCGGCCGGCCGCACACCCCAGTCCCGCAGGGTGGTGGCCAGGGCGTACATCACGGTGAACAGGGCCGGCTGGGCGTACCGGGTGGACCCCAGCAGGCGACGGCCCTCGGCGCCGG
This sequence comes from Actinoplanes sp. NBRC 101535, assembly GCF_030269225.1. Classification (NCBI taxonomy): domain Bacteria; kingdom Bacillati; phylum Actinomycetota; class Actinomycetes; order Micromonosporales; family Micromonosporaceae; genus Actinoplanes; species Actinoplanes sp. NBRC 101535. The sequence goes on from NZ_BSSY01000007.1 coordinate 335,391, forward strand.
GAACCATGGCCCGGCGCACGTCGACGCCGGTCAGCGGCTCCAGGATCGCGGCGCACCGGTCGACCGTGCGCCGGAACACCGGCTCGTCCCGGTAGAGCGCGTGTCCCATCCCCGGGTACTGCACGCCCTGCCCGGGGAACAGGAACACCGTCCCGGTGCCGGCCGCCGCCGTGCCGGTGATCCAGTCGTGGTCGGCGGAGAGGCGGTAGGCCCGCTGCGGGAACCCGCGGCGCCCGGCGCGCAGGGTGTGTGCGGCGTCCGCGACCGTCGGGGACGGCGCGTCCCGCAGGACCGCGTCGAGTCGCCGGGTGAGTTCGGCACGCTGCTGCGGGGTACGCGCCGAGGCGGTCAGCAGGTACGGCCCGGGAACCGGCCGGTGCGCGGCCGGGACCGGCGGCTGCTCGATGACCATGTGCGCGTTGGTGCCGCCGACCCCGAGCGAGGAGACCGCCGCCCGGCGCACCGGGGACCGCCAGCGCCGGCGCCGGGCCGCCACCGTGAACGGTGTCCGGGTGATCCCGATCGCCGGGTTCGCCCGCCGGAAGTTGATCGTGGCGGGTACGTCACCGGTCCGGACGATCAGGGCCGCCTTGATCAGCCCGATCACCCCGGCGACGGTGTCGGTGTGCCCGGTGTTGCCCTTGACCGAACCGAGCGGGATGCGCCCGCGGGGCAGGTCCGGCGCCAGCGCGTCGTACGCCTCGGTCAGCGCCGCCACCTCGATCGGGTCGCCGAGCCGGGTGGCGGTGCCGTGCGCCTCGACGTACCCGATGTCGGCCGGGGTCAGCCCGGCGTCGGCGAGGGCCGCGCGGACGACCGCGGACTGTCCGCGCAGTCCCGGGGCGGAGAAGCCGACCTTCTCGGCGCCGTCGTTGTTGACCGCGCTGCCCCGGATGACGGCGTGGATCCGGTCGCCGTCGCGGACCGCGTCCCGCAGGCGTTTGAGCACCACGCAGCCGGCGCCACCGGTGAACACGGTGCCGTCACCGGCCGCGTCGAACGGCCGGCAGTGGCCGTCGGCGGCGACCACCCCGCCCTTCTCGTGCAGGTAGCCGTCCTCCTGGGGGACCCGCAGCGACACCGCACCGGCCAGGGCGGTGTCGCACTCGCCTGCCCGGAGGCTGCGGACCGCCAGGTGCGCGGCGACCAGGGAGGTGGAACACCCGGTCTGCACGGTGATGCTGGGCCCGGTCAGGTCGAGCTTGTAGGAGACCCGCGGGGCGAGGAAGTCCTTCTCCGCGGCGATGAGCACCTGCAGCGCCTCCAGGGTGCCGCCCAGCATCGGGGCGAGACCGGACGCCGGGTCGAGGCGGAGCCGGTCCGGCAGCAGGTTGTTCAGCAGGTACGCGTTGTGCCCGCTCCCGGCGAAGACACCGATCGGTCCGGCACCGCTGCCCGGGTCGATCGCGGCGTCCTCGAACGCCTCCCACGCGGTCTCCAGGAACACCCGGTGCTGCGGGTCGAGCAGGCGGGCCTCGGCGGTGCTGAACCCGAAGAACGCGGCGTCGAACCGGTCGTGACCGGGCACCTCGCCGTGCGCCGCGACGTAGGTGACCCCGGCCGCGGTGGCGTTCGCGGGTTCCGGGGCGGGGGAGAGCAGTTCGGTGCCGTCCAGCAGGCCCTGCCAGAAGTCCGCGGTCGTGCGGGCCCGGGGCAGCCGGCTGGCCATCCCGACGATGGCGATCGGCTCCCCGTGGTGATCCCGCTGTGCGCGGGGCCGCGGTGCCGGGGGTGCCGGGCGGCGGCGATCCAGCAGCGCCGTCTGGGCGGCGATCGTCGGGTGCCGGAAGTACTCGGCCACCGGCAGGTCGACGCCGAGACGCTGCCGGACCAGGGTGCGGACCCGCAGCAGGTGCAGCGAGTCGGCGCCGAGGTCGTGCAGGGAGGCCGCCGGGTCGATCGCCGCGACGCCGAGCACCTCGCTCCAGATCCGGGCCAGACCGTCACCGGCGGCCGGGGTGACGGCGGGTGCCCGCAGCCGCAGCCGGTCGACCTTGCCGTTCGGGGCCAGCGGCAGCGCGTCCAGGACGGTCACCGTCGACGGGACCATCACCGGGGGCAGCAGGTTGCGGACGAACCGCAGCACCACGTCGGCCAGGCCGGGGCCGGTGCCGGTCACGAACGCGGCGAGCCGGGCGCCGTCCTCGACGACCGCCGCCGCCGTTCGTACACCCGGGCAGGCCAGCAGCGCCGCCTCGACGTCACCCAGCTCGACCCGGTGCCCGCGGACCTTCACCTGGTCGTCGAGGCGTCCGTGGAAGCGGAACGACCGGTCCGCGCCGAGCGAGGCCCGGTCGCCGGTGCGGTAGAGACGCACCCCGGGCAGTTCGGCCACCCCTGCGGTGACGAACCGTTCCTCGGTCAGGTCCGGCCGGTTCAGGTAGCCCAGGGCGAGACCGGCGCCGCCGAGGCACAGTTCGCCCGGAACCCCGGGCGGTGCCAGCCGGCCCGCGGCGTCCACCACGTACGCCAGACCGTTCGCCACCGGCCGTCCGATCGGCGGGTCCCCGGGGCCGTCGTCCGCGGTGACACTCCAGGACAGCGCGTCGATGGTGGCCTCGGTCGGGCCGTACAGGTTGGTCAGCCGGGCGCCCGAGACGGCGGCGAACCGGCGGGCCAGGTCCGCGCCGAGCCGTTCGCCGCCGGCGAACACCTCCCGCAGCCCGGTGCAGGTGTCCAGGCCGCCCTCGTCGAGCAGGGCGCGCAGCAGGGTCGGGACGAGCTGCACGACGGTGATGCGCGCGTCGCGCAGCCGGGCCAGCAGCCGCCCCGGGTCGCGGTGCTCGTCGTCCCCGGCGCAGACCAGGGTGGCGCCCGCGGCGAGCGGGACGAAGAACTCCCACACCGACGCGTCGAAACTGATCGGGGTCTTCTGCAGCACCCTGTCGCCCGGCCCGACGCCGAACGCGTCCCGCATCCAGACCATGTGGTTGACGGCGGCCCGGTGCGGGATCACCACACCCTTGGGCCGGCCGGTCGACCCGGACGTGTAGATCACGTAGGCCGGGTCGTCCGGGGTGACACCGGGATCCGGGACGGTGACCGGACCTGTCGTGTCCAGGTCCACCGTCCATACCGGGACGCCCAGCCGGTCCACGGGCGTGTCCGCCAGGAGCACGGCCGGACGGCAGTCCTCGACCATCAGCCGCAGCCGTTCGGCCGGGTAGCCGGTGTCCAGCGGCACGTACGCCGCGCCCGCCTTGAGCACGCCCAGCAGGGCCACCACCAGCTCGGGGGACCGGCGTACCGCGACGCCGACCAGGCTGCCCCGGCCGATCCCGGCGGCGGCCAGGCGGGCGGCGAGCGCCGAGGCGGCCGCGTCGACGGCGTCCAGGGTGAGTTCCCGGCCCGCGCCCACCACGGCGATCCGGTGCCCGTGCGCGTCCCGTTGCTGTTCCACCAGCCCGTGCAGCAGACCGCCGCCGTCCGCGCTCGTGCCGCGGGTGTCCACGACCGCGCCGGCGGCGCTGTCGACGAACCGCCGGTCGGCGTCGCTGAGCAGCGGCAGGGCGGTCAGTGGGGCGTCCGGTGCGGCCACCGCCGCGCGCAGCCAGTGCCGGATGCGGTCATCGAGCCGGTCGGCGTCGCGTCCGGCGCCGGCGGTGCCGTCGGTCCACCAGGCGAACCGGGCCGGATCACCGGGCTCGGCGATCAGGGCGAGACGCCGCCCCGCTGCCGCCGCTCGCGCTTCGTGGCCGGGATCGAGGACCAGCAGGGGTACGCTCGCGCGGTCGTGACCCGCGAGGACCGCCAGTTCGGGGCTGCGGTCCGCCAGGTCCCGGCTCTGCGGTCCGAGCGCGGTCCGCCCGCCGACGAGTGCGGTGGTGCGGCGGACCGCGGCGCCGGCGGTGTCCGCGAGATCCGTCCGCAGCGCGGTCATCAGCCGTCCGTCGAGGACACCGTGGCTGCCCGCGGCCCGGGCGCGCAGTCCGGGGGTGCTCCACCACAACTCGGCCGGCCCGCATCCGGAGCCCTCCGCCACCACCTGCAGGGCGGTCGCCACCGCGTGGCCGGGGTGCCATCCGTGCCCGGTGATCGCGGCGAGCAGCTCCGGTTCCAGGGTGAGTGCCGTGCCGCGGGGGCCGCCGGCCCGGAACTCCGCGCGTCCGGGGAGACCGGCGGTGAGCGTACGCAGGCTGGTGAGCAGCCCGGCGAGGGCACGGCGTTCACCCGGTGCGACGGCGCGGCGCGCGTCGCGTACCCCCGCCGCCTCGGTCCCGGTCAGCGAGCGCAACCGGTCCCCGGTCTCCGGAAGGCGGCCCGGTGGCCGCACGGTCCCGGTCAGGGCGGTGAGCGGCCGCAGGACCACCGACACGTCCCGGTCGGCGGTGGCGACGATCAACCGGTCGCCGTCGGCCGCCCGCACCGTTCCGGGCGCGGCCACCGACGGCGTGTCCGTGACGCGCGGATCCGCCACGGCGAACAGCTGCCCGCCGGTGGTGAGGGCCATCGGGGCGGCAACCGGGTTGAGTGTCGGACCGAAGGTCAGCGACCGGACGAACCGGTCGACGGTCGCGGCGTCGCGGGTCCAGTCGACGACACCACCCCCGGCCGGGCGCTCCTGCAGGCTGGTGAACGTCCGGGCGGTCAGGTCCTGGGGCCGGGGGCGGACGGTGCCGTCCACCAGCCGGCCGGTGAGCTCGGCGAACGAGGCGACCGAGGCCTCGAAGCAGCGGGTGTTCAGCGTGAACGCGGTGTCGTCGCCCGTGACCGGCACGGGGTGCTGCACGAGCACGTCACCGGCGTCCAGCCGGCCGGCCAGGTCGTGCCAGGTCACGCCGTGCGTCGCGGCGCCGGCGGCGATCGACCAGGTGGTGGTGTGATAGCCGGCGTACGCCGGGAGCAGCGAGTCGTGATAGTTGATCGCCATCGTGGTGGTGGCCGCGCGGACCTGCCGGGGGATCATCCGGAAGTTGACGATGTTGAACAGGTAGTCGTGCCGGGGCGCCCCGGCGCCCGCCCGGTAGTCGCGCCACCGGGTGACCGGCAGGCCGCGGGCCGACGCCCACTCGTGCAGCGCCGGGTCCTCGGTGAGCAGACCGGTCAGAGTGTGGCCGTGGTCCAGCAGGTGTTCGGCGCAGGCGCGGGCGAGCGGGCCGTTCCCGGCGAGGTACGCGGTGAAGGTACGGGGTTCCATGGTGGTGCCCTTCAGCTCATCGAGCGCAGGTGACGGGCGAACGCGTCGCCGAGGGCCCGGGCGTCCGGCTCGCGGTGCAGGTGGTGGCTGTAGCGCAGGGTGACCGTGAGACGGCCGTCGCGCACGTACGCGATGACCTGGAACGCCTCACCGCGTGCCTCGTCCGGGCTGAACCGGCCGTCCGGGATCTCGCCGCCGCCGCCGTCGAGAGCGCCGAGGTAGTTGACGCTGATCCCGGGTGCGGGCAGCGCGTGCATCCGGCGGCGGGCGTCCGGCGCGGCGAGGTGCCGCAGCATGCCCCAGCCGTACCCGTGGCCCGGCACGTCCCGCAGTCGTTCGTGGACCGTGTCGAGCAGCGCCGCCCGGGTGCGGGCACGGGTCGGCAGGACCACCGGGTGGTCGATGGACAGCCAGCCGACGGTGCCGTGCAGATCCGTGCCGTGCAGATCCGTGCCGTGCAGATCCGTGCCGTGCTGCGGTCCGTGCCCCGGCAGCCCGTGCCGGCCGTGGTCCAGCAGCCGGACCGCGACGGCGGGCAGCGAACTCCACTCGTGGTACGCCGCGGCGAACGCGGTGAGCAGCAGTTCCCGGCTGGGCCGGACGTGCTCCGCGTTCAGGACGTACTCCAGGGTCCGGGCCGACGAGGCCAGGTTCGGCCCGCGCGGGGCGTCCGCCGGCACCGGTGGCACGTCCGGCAGGCCCAGTGACTCCCAGAACTCCACGCCGCCGGTCACCGCGGCATCCCCGGCTGCCGTGGCGACCTGACGGGCCCAGGCACTGACCGGGGTGCCCGCCGGCGCGGGGCCGTCGGTGGTCTCGCGCTGCAGCGACCGGAACGACCAAGCGTCCATCACCAGGTGGTGGGCCAGCAGCAGGACGCGGGCCGGTGCGCCGCCCGGCGGCCGGAGGATCACCGCCTTGGCGAGCGGTCCGGTGGTGATGTCGAGCGTGCGCTGCTGCCGGCGGATCTCGTCGGTGAGCGTCGTGGTGACGGCCACGGTCGCGACCTCCACCCGGGGGTGGTCGCCCATCGACTGCCGCCAGGAGCCGTGCGCAAGGTGGAAGGACAGGCGCAGCGCGTCGTGGCGTGCGGCGGCGGCGAGGAACGCGTCCGCGACGGCGTCCGGGTCGTCCACGGTGTGCAGACTCGCCAGGTTCGCCCAGTTCTGGTCGGGCCGGGGACGGGCGAAGAAGTCGTGCTGCATCGGCAGCAGCGGCACGTCCTGCCCGGCGGCGGCCGGTGCCGTCGGGGCGGCGGACGGGCTGATCACCAGGTCGGCGAGGGGGACACCGCGCAGCAGGTCGGCGGCGGACACCGTGATGCCCTCGGCGCGGGCCTGGGCCACCGCGCGGATGGCGGAGAGCGAGTCACCGCCCAATCCGGGGAAGGTGGCCCGCGGGTCGATGCCGGGCACGTTCAGCACCGCACTCCAGATCCGGGCCAGCGGGCCGGTGGCGACCGGTCCGCTGGGTTCGGCGCGGGCCACGGGCGCGGTGAGGCGCCGGCGGTCCACCTTGCCGTTGGGGGTGAGCGGCAGCGCGTCCAGCACGGTCACGGTGGCGGGCACCATCACGGCGGGCAGCCGCTCCCGGAGGAAGGGGAGCAGGTCCGCGGGGGTGCCGGTGACGAACGCGGCCAGCCGGGTGCCGGTCACGGTCACCGCCGCCGCGGTGACCTGCGGGTGCGCCGCCAGCGCCGCCTCGACCTCGCCCAGCTCGATCCGGTGGCCGCGCAGTTTCACCTGGTCGTCCGAGCGGCCGTGGAAGCGGAACAGGCCGTCGCCGCCGAGCGAGACCACGTCGCCGGTGCGGTACAGGCGGACCCCGGGAAGGTCGGCGGACCAGCCGGTGACGAAGCGTTCCGCGGTCAGCTCGGGCCGGTCCAGGTAGCCGGTGGCCAGCTGCACACCGCCGAGGCAGAGTTCGCCGCGCACCCCCGGCGGCACCAGCCGTCCCGCGCTGTCCAGCACGTACGCGGCACAGCCGGGCAGTGGCCGCCCGATCAGCGCGGCGTCGTCGACGGCCTCGATCCGGCGGGCGTTGGACCAGACGGTGGCCTCGGTCGGACCGTACACGTTGTAGATCTCGCCGCCGACGGCGTCGCGGAGATCGCGGACCAGGTCGGGGCGTACCGGTTCGCCGCCGAGCAGGAAGTGCTTGAGCCCGCGCAGGCGCTCGCGCCAGGCGGGGTCGGCGGCGATCGAGGTGGCCAGGCTCGGCGTGCACTGGAAGTGGGTGACCGGACGATCGCCGGCCGTCGTCCCGTCGACGCCCGGCGTGTGCGGGGAACCCAGCCGGACCTGGGCGCCGGCCGACAGCGGCCAGAAGAGTTCGAGCAGTGCGATGTCGAACGAGATGCTGGTGACCGCGTGGAAGACGTCCTCCGGCCCACACCCGATCAGGGTGTCGAAGGCCCGGACCACGTTGACGGCCGCGCGGTGCGGGATCACCACCCCCTTGGGGCGGCCGGTCGACCCGGACGTGTAGATCACGTATGCCGGATCGTCCGGCCCGGTGCCGGGATCCGGGACGTCCGCCGGCCCCGTCGTGTCGAGGTCCACGGTCCACAGCGGCACGTCCGGCCAGTCCACCGGCGTGTCCGCGAGGATCACGGCCGGGCGGCAGTCCTCGACCATCAGGCGCAGCCGGTCGGCCGGGTAGGCGGGGTCCAGCGGGACGTACGCGGCCCCGGCCTTCAGCACGCCGAGCAGCGCCACCACCATCTCCGGGGAGCGGCCCATCGCCACCCCGACCAGGCGACCGCGGCCGATCCCGGCGGCGGCCAGGCGGGCGGCCAGCGCGGAGGCCGCCGTGTCCACGTCGGTCAGCGACAGCCGCCGTCCGCCGCCGATCAGGGCGACGCCGTCACCGGCCACGGCTGCCCGGTGTTCCACCAGCGCGTGCAGCAGGCCGCCGCCGGCAGCGGCCGGGACCTCGGTGCCGATGAGGCGCCGGTCGGCGGCGCTGAGCGGCGACAGCTCACCGACCGCCCGCTTCGGGTCGTCGAGGGCCCGCGCGGCCAGCACCTCGACGGCGGAGAGCAGCCGCCGCACGTCACCGGCGCCCACCGCGCGGCCGTCGCGTTCGACCTGCCCGGCCAGCCGGGGCTCGGTGGCCTCCACCGCCAGGGTCAGGTCGAACTCGGCGGGCCGCGGCGGTCCCGGGATGCGGCGGGCGGTGACACCCGGCAGGTCCAGGGCGCCCGGCGGCACGTTCTGGAAGGCCAGCAGGACGCTGAACAGCGGCGTCCCGGCCCGGTCGCGTGGCGTGGCGGACGCGGCCACCACCCGGTCCCCCTCCAGCGGGCTGTGCTCCAGCGCGTCGAAGTGGGCGTCCTCGACCGTCTCGGCCAGCTCGCCGAACGACATGTCGTCGCGGACGTCGACGGCCAGCGCCAGGGTGTTCAGGAACAGCCCGATGGTGTGTTCCGCCTCGGGCCCGCGGTCCGCCACCGGATAGCCGAGAACGACCCGCCGGGCACCGTGCAGGCGGGACAGGGCGAGTGTGACCAGGGCGGCCACCACCACGAACCGGGTGGTGTCGAGGAGTTCCGCCAGCCGGGTCACCGCCTCCGTGGCCTCGGTGCCGAGGGCGAACGGCGTGGCGGGCAGCCGGGCCGGGGCGGTGTGCGCGCCGTCGAAGGCGAACGCGGCGTCGCGGCCGGACAGCAGGGTCCCGGCCCAGTAGCGTGCGTTGGCGTCCCGGACGGCCGGGTCCGGCTCGCCGGTGTGCCGCCGGGAGGGGACCGGCGGCGGCAGCGCCCTGGTACCGCCGCCGGTAGCCGATCGGTACGCGCCGGACAGCTCCGCCAGGAGCACCCCGACGGACCATCCGTCGAACACCAGGTGGTGCACGAGGATCAGCAGGACCGCGCGGTCCGGGCCCTCGAGGCGGACGTGGGCGCGCAGCAGCGGCGGCCGTCCGAGGTCGAAGGGCGCAGCGGACACCCGTTGCATCCAGCCGTCGTGGTCCTCGCCGTCGTGTGCCTCGTCGATCGTCACCGGGCAGGGCACCGGTGGCCGCACCTCCCGGACCGGCCCGCCGGCGGTGAGCCGGAATCCGGTGCGCAGCGCCTCGTGCCGGGCGATCACCGCGTCGAGGGCGATCCGCAGCGCGGCCGGGTCCAGCGGGCCGGTCAGCCGGTGCGCCACCGAGAGCATGTACGCGCACGGGTCCTCGTGCGTCTGGCTGTGCAGCCAGACCGTCCGCTGTTCCGCGGAGAGCGGGAAGGTCCCGGTGCCCGTCATTTCCCTCTCCTTACGTGCGTGAATGTCTCGGGTGAACATGAGCGAACGTAACGAGGAAATGGTGCGGGTGGAACGGTATTGCGTGAAAGGGAAATGCTGAACCGCGCAAAACTGCAGGTGGGGGCATCGTGATTGCGGGAAACGGAAGCGTTCATTGACGCCGGCGCACCGTTCGGAATACGTTTTTGGGGCACCGGAGAACGGAGCCGCAACACAGAGGATCCGGTGCGTCAATGCGGTTCCGGCACACCACTTGAGGAGTGGAAATGAACGAGCTCGACATCACCAACCTGTCCGACGAGCAGCTCGACGACATCGTCGGCGGCGCCGGCACCGTCACCCCCGACGGCTGCCCGGCTTCCTGATCCCCGCCGATAGGTGCCCCGGGAGCCGCGTGCTCCCGGGGCACCTAGGCGCCCCGTGCGAGAGGGATACCTGATGGCCCCGAGAACCCGGTTCCGCGAACGCGCGGTCGAACACCATCGCAACACCGACGGCCTGGGCGCGGTCTTCGGGCACGAGCCCGAGGAACCGGCGGCGCCCGAGACCCGGAGACGGTTCCGGCTGCTGCGCCGCGCCGGTCCGCGGGTGCCGGTGTGCCTGCAGACCCAGATCAGCGACTGCGGCCCGGCCTGCGTCGTGATGACGCTGCGCTTGCACGGGATCGAGGTCACCCTCGACGAGATCCGCTCCCGGGTCGACCCCGGCCGCAGCGGCTCCTCGGCCCGCGCGCTGCTCGACCTGCTGCGCGGGCACGGCCTCACCGCGCGGGGCGTCCGCACCGACCTGGCGGGACTCGCCCGCCTGTCTCCGGGCGCGATCCTGTTCTGGAACTTCAACCACTTCGTGGTGCTGGAACGGATGTCCGACGGCTGGGCCGACATCGTGGACCCGGCGTTCGGGCGGCGCCGGATCACCGCTGCCACTCTCTCCGAGTCGTTCACCGGGGTCGCCCTCGAGGTCGAGGCGCCGCTGCACGGGACCCGCGCGGCGAAGGCCTCCGGCGACACCCCCGCACCCTGGTCGCGCCTGCGCGCCGTACTGCCTCCGCGCGGGGAGCTGACCGGTCTGCTCGGGCTCTCCACCCTGCTGATGAGCCTGGAACTCGCCCTGCCGCTGGGCGCCGCGAGTCTGGTGCAGACGGTCCTGCCCGCCGGAGACGGGGTGACCCTGGCCGGCGCCGCGATCGCCGCCGTCGGCGTGACCGTGCTGTTCGTCGTGCTCCAGCTGACTCGGGCGTTGCTGATGGCCCGCCGTCAGGCGATCGCCGACAAGAAACTCACCTGGGGCACGGCGGCGCACCTGGTCGCCCTGCCCTACCCCTGGTTCGTCACCCGGCAGGCCGGCGACCTGGCCATGCGCGTCCGCACCAGCAGCACCCTCAACCAGGTGCTGAGCCTCACCACGATCGGATCGGCGCTGGACAGTGTGCTGATCGTCGCGTACCTGCTCGCCCTGATCGTCATCGACCCGGCGCTCGCCGCCGTCGTCGTCACACTGATCGCCGTCCAGGTCGGCGTGCTCGGCCTGACCTGGCGGCAGCAGACCGCGCTCAGCCAGGAGGTCCTGGAACGGCAGACCCGCACCCAGGACGAGCTGATGGAGTTGCTGACCAGCATCGGCACCCTGAAGGCCGCGGGCGTCGAGGGCCTGGCCGCCGAACGCTGGTCGCACACCCTGGCCCGCGAGGTGAACAAGCGCCTGCACGCGCGCCGCCGCCTGTCGGTGATGACCTCGCTCAGCCGCGGCGTCCAGTTCAGCGCGCCGCTGCTCGTGCTGCTGGCCGGTGGCGCGCGGGTGCTGGCCGGGGACACCGGCCTCGGCGGGGCTCTCGCGTTCGCCACCCTGACCATCGCCCTGTTCGTGCCGCTCGGCCGGGTCTTCGACGGCGCCACCCAGCTCGCCGCGGTCCGCCCGGCGCTGGTCAAACTGGACGACGTGCTGCGGACCGGGCCGGAGCCGCGCGGTCTGCTGGCCGGCACCGGTGTCGCCGAGCCGGGCCGGATCGCCGCCGAGGACCTGTCCTTCCGCTACCCGGGCGCCACCGCCGACGCGCTCACCGGCGTCGACCTGGCCGTCGAACCGGGACAGTTCGTCGCCGTGATCGGGCGGTCCGGATCCGGAAAATCCACCCTCGGCCTGCTCCTCGCCGGTCTCCAGCCGCCGACCGGCGGCCGGATCACGGTGGACGGTCACGACCTCGCCACCCTGGACGGGCCCACCTACCGGCGGCAGATCGGCTACGTCAACCAGGACGCCCAGTTGTTCAGCGGCACCATCCGGGAGAACATCGGCTTCGGCGTCGACGGATTCGGTCACCCCGATCTGGTACGCCACGCCGAACTCGCCCGGGTGCACCAGGAGATCCTCGCCCTGCCGATGGGGTACGACACCATCGTCGGGCCGCACGGGCACGGCCTGTCCGGCGGTCAGCGCCAGCGGGTCGTCCTCGCCCGGACGCTGGCCCGCGAGCCCCGGCTGATCATCTTCGACGAGGCCACCAGCGCGCTCGACCCGGCACTGGAACGCGAGATCTTCCAGGGGCTGCTGCGGGCCGGCATCACCGTGGTCGTCATCGCCCACCGGCTCACCGTCCTCGACGACGCCGACCGGGTCGTCGTCATGCGCGGCGGCCGGGTCGTGGAGGCCGGCGACCCGGCGAGCCTGCACGCCGACGGTACGGAGTTCGCATGCCTGACCTGACGATCCCGCTGACGTACGAGCAGGAGTGGTACGCCCGCGGGCAGCGCACCGGCACCGGGACCGGCCACCACATCCGGATCTCGTTCCGGATCGAGGGCGACCTCGACGTGGACGCGCTGGAACACTCCGCGGCCGGTTTCGTGACCCGCCACGACGCGCTGCGGATGCGGGTCGGCGCCACCGGCCAGCACGTCGAACCCGCAGCCGTGGACCGTCCGCTCCTCGTACGGCAGCGGGTGAAGGCCCGGTCGGCGGAGCAGTTCGACGCGTACGCCGGGCTGATCGCCGCCCGCGACTTCGTGGCACCGTGGGAGCCGGGCACCCCGCCGTACACGATCCGGCTGTTCAGCCGCGACGACGGGCATCACGCGCTGCTCGCCACGTTCCCGAGCCTGGTCTTCGACGGCCGGGCCCACGACCTGTTCGCGAGTCAGCTGTGGGACGGGTACGCGGGGGTTCCCGACCTGCCGGGCTCCTCGTTCGCCGAGGCGGCCGCCCAGCAGCGGCGGCCCCTCACCGACACGCAGCGGGACCGCACCCTGCGCAGCTGGCGGACCCGTCTCGCCGCCGCGGCCGCGGCGGCGCTCACCCTGGTGGACGGCCCGCTCGACCGGGCCGTGCTCGGACTGGAACTGCACGGCGACCGGGTCACCGCGCTGCGCCGCGAGTGCGACCGCTGGGGCTGCACGCTGGTGCACCGGCTGCTGGGCGCCTTCGCCACCGCCCTGACCGCGTGCACCCCGCGGGCCGACCCGGTGCTGTGGACCACCATCGACGGCCGCGCCCACACCCAGCGTCACGTCGTCGGCATGTTCACCAGCCTGGTCCCGGTGCCGGTCCGCACCACCGGCGCCACCGTGCGGGAGACCGTCGACGACGTGCGGGCCCAGCTGCTCGAGGCGCTGCGGTACTCGCGGATCACCGCGGCCCAGCGCAGCGCGGTGATGCGCGAGACCGGCGTCACCCCCGGCGCCCCGGTGGACGTCTACGTCAACATCCGGCAGTTCGCTGCCGGCCGGCACCGGGCCACCCGCGAACGGCACGGCCTGCGGGTCACCACCGACGCGTTCGCGATGCGCGGCATCACCCGGAGCAACTCGGCCGCGCTGCAACTGCGCGTCGACGAGTACCGCGACCACGTCTTCCTCACCCTCGTCAACGACGGCCGCCGGGCACCCCTGAGCCAGGCGGCGGCCGTACTCGACCATCTCGACCGTTCCCTGATCGGAGTGTGATGTCAGAATCCCGTCTCACCCAGGTGCTGCAAGCGGCCGGCGAGGTGTTCGGCGGGCCGGTCACCGCCGACGACAACTTCTTCGACCTGGGTGGTGACTCCGTCGCCGCGGTGGAGTTCGCGACCCTGCTGGAGGACGCGCGCGGCGACGAGGTCGACCCGGAACTCGTGATGGCCGCCCGGTCCCTGGCCGCGCTCGCCCGGAGCCTGCCGTGACCGGCGCCCGCCCCTACGTCTGGAGTTCCTGGGCGAGCGCCGCCGCCCAGCCGGACCGGATCGCCGTGATCGCCGGCGACGAACGGTCCACCTTCGCCGAGCTGACCACCCGGGCCGACGCGATCGCCGCCGGCCTGCAGGACCGGGGCGTCCCCGAGGGGGCCGTCCTGCTCTGCGACCTCGACACCGGACCGGACTTCTTCGCGGTGGCGCTGGCCGCGCTGCGCTACGGCTACGGCCTCTTCCCGGTCACCCGGTCCCGGCTCGCGACACCGGGCGGCGCGGCCATGGCACATCAGGCCTCGTCGGGGTACGGGATAACCGACGGCGCCCGCCGCCACCCCACCGGCGGACCGACCTGGTTCGACCACCACGAACTCGCCGCCGCGGGCGGTTCACCCGCCCCCGCCGCCCGCGCCGGTCACCTGGTCTTCAGCACGTCCGGCACCACCGGCGAACCCCAGGCCGTCGCCCGGGCCCGCCCGCGCCGACCGTACCGCGGCGTCGCCGTCCAGGAGCGTTACGGCGCCGGCCTTCATCGCGGGCCGTTCGTGATGGCCAACCCCACCTACCACCTGGGCACCCTGGGCCCGGCGCTGTACGCCCTGGACGCCGGCAGTGCCGTGGTCGTGCAACGGTCCTGGTCGCCGGGGGAGTTCGCCGAGCTGGCCGACCGGCACGCCGCGGACAGCGCGATGCTCAGCCCGGACCGGCTGCTCGACGTCGCCGAGTCGGGGATCGCCCCGCGCCGCCGCCTGGCGGTGGTCTTCCACGGTGGTGCGGCGTGCCCGCCCCGGGTGAAACGGGCCGCGCTCGACCTGCTCGGCCCGGTGCTGCACGAGTACTACGGCACGTCGCACAGCACGATGACCGAGATCGGCGCCGCGGAGTGGATGCGGCGTCCCGGGTCGGTGGGGCGCCCGCTTCCGGGCGTACAGCTGACGATCGTGCGGGACGGCCGGGAGTTGCCGGCGGGCGGGATCGGCGAGGTGGTGGTCCGCCTCCGGGCCACCGACCGGGGTTCCGCGGCGGCCCCGCCGATCCGGACCGGTGATCTGGGCCTGCTCGACAGCGACGGTTACCTGACCGTGCTCGGCCGGCTGGACGAGGACGGCGACGGCACCTCGGCCCTGCTGGAGCACCGGATCCGCCTGCTGCCCGGCGTCGCCGACGCGGCGGTGGTGGACGGTCGCTGCTACGTGGAACACGGCCGCCAGGACGGACCGGTGCCCGCGGACCGGATCGCCCGGCTCGTCGCAGAGCTGGGCCGTCCCGGACTGGAGATCGTTGCTGCCCGGGCCGGAACGCTGCCCCGGACCCCGAGCGGCAAGATCAGACGTTCCGCTCTGGCCTGAGGGCCGGGGCGGATGCCCCGGGCCCGGACCTGAACGGCAAGATCAGATGTTCGGCCCTGTCCTGACGGCCCGGGGTGGGTGCCCCGGTGTCCGGCTGTCGGCCGACCGGCCGGGCCGGGCCAGTGTGCCGAGCACGAACCCGAGCTGGAAACGGTTCGCCACCCCGAGACGGTCCATGACCGAACGCAGGATGTTCGTGACGGTCCGGGTGCTGACCCCGAGGCGTCCGGCCGCGCTCGCGTCGGTGTGCCCACCGCGCAGCAGCGCGATCAGTTGACGCTCCCGGTCGGTCAGGAAGGCGGCCCCGGCGGGCGTGCCCGGGCCCCCGGCCCCGGCCGGCTGGAAGATCTGCTGACTGATGGTCATCGAGCGGCTCCATGGTCAGTGCGCCGGAGCGGAGGCGGCCCGGCGGGATGATCCGACCGTATCGACCGGATCGTCACCCGGCGCTCGCGTCATGGACTCACCAACGTGCCAGGCAGCAAATCCCCCGCCGCAAACCGGTCATACGGTCGTCAAAGCCGCGGCTTGCTTTCATCGGCATCGCCGCTGAATGGGACCGGTGTGCCTGGTGACACCTCACGAGGGCGCCACGGCGCAGTGCTCCGGTCCCGCCGTCCAGACGACGTCGCGGGTGTCCGGATCTTGACGGTCCGGACACCCGGTTCAGCCGCGGGTACGGCGCAGCAGCCAGACGAAGTACGGCGCACCGATCATCGCGGTGACCAGCCCGGCGGCGATCTGGGACGGGGCGATCGCGGTCCGGCCCACCGTGTCGGCGACCACGACCAGCAGCGCGCCCAGCCCGGCGGCCACCGGCAGCGACCGGGAGTGCCGGGCGCCGACCAGGGCGCGCGCCGCGTGCGGGGCGACCAGGCCGACGAAGCCGAGCGCCCCGACCGCGCAGGCCGCCGCGGCGGTGAGGATCGCGGCCAGGCCCAGGAACGCGTACCGGGCCCGGTCGAGCGGCACGCCGAGCACCCGCGGGACGTCCTCGTCGAGCGAGACCAGGTCGAGGGTGCGGGAACCGGCCAGGGCCAGCGGCACCGCCACCAGCAGCGCGATCGTCACCGGGAGCAGCTGGGACGCCGACCGGCCGTACGTGGAACCGGAGAGCCAGGTCAGCGCCAGCGAGGTGTCCCACGGCGAGGAGATCACCACGGTCAGCGTGGTCAGGGCGGCCGCCGCGGCGCTGACGCCGACACCCACCAGGACGATCCGGTCCGAGGCGGTACCGCGGCGGGCCGCCAGCCGGGTGACCAGGGCGAACGTCAGCAGGGCGGCGAGGGTGGCGACACCCATCACCGGCCAGATGCCGACGCCGGGGACCAGCAGGACCACCGCGACCGCGCCGAGGCTCGCCCCGGGGGTCACGCCGAGCAGGCCGGGTTCGGCGAGCGGGTTGCGGCAGACGGCCTGCACGATGCCCCCGGCCAGGGCCAGCGCGGCACCGCCGAGCAGCGCGGCGAGAACCCGCGGCCAGCGCTGGTCCAGGACGAACGTGACCTGCCGCCCGGCCGCCCCGCTGATCCAGTTCGCGACGTCGCCGAGCAGCACCATCCGGTCGCCGAGCAGCAGCGCGGTGACGGTGGCGGCGACCAGGGCGACGCCGAGGACGGTGCCGACCGCGGCGGTCCAGCGGGTGGACCGGACGGTCCCGCGGGTGCCGCGGGACGTGTCGCCGGCGGCCGGCCCGCCGTCGCGCAGCTTGCGGGCCAGCTGGACGAGCAGCACCGCACCGGCCAGCGAGGTGATCACCCCGGTGGGGACGGCGATGGACAGGTCCTTGGGGACGAACATCCGCAGCAGCACGTCGGCGGCGACGACCACCAGCGCGCCGACGACACCGGCGAACGGGACGACCAGGGCGTGCGGTCCCATGCCGGGGATGCGGCGGGCCACGATGCGGGCGATGACCGGACCGCACAGTCCGACGAAGCCGATCGGCCCGGCGACGGTGACGGCCGTCGCGGCCAGCATCACGGCGAGCAGGACGGACAGCACGCGGGTGTTGCGCACGTCGACGCCGAGCACGCGGGCGGTGTCGTCGCCGAGGCCGAGGACGTCGAGGCGGTGCGCCAGCAGCCACATGCCGAGCAGCCCGGCGGCGACCAGCGGCGCAGCGAACTGCACCTTCGCCATGCCGGACTGGACGGTGCTGCCCGCGCCCCACGCGAAGAGACCGACGGTGTTCTGCTGGAAGAGCATCAGCAGCACCGACGTGAACGAGTTGAGGGCCAGCGCGACGGCCGAGCCGGCCAGCACGAGCCGGGCCGGGCCGGCGGCGCCACCTCGGGCCACCACCAGGACCAGGCTCGCGGCCAGCAGGCCGCCGGCGAAGGCGACCAGGCCGCCCAGGGCGAACGGCAGCGTCACGCCGAAGGCCGCGACGGCGACGACCGCCACGTACGCGCCGGCGTTGACGGCCAGGGTGTCCGGTGCGGCGAGCGGGTTGCGGGCCACCGACTGCAGCAGCGCGCCGGCGACACCGACGGCGAGGCCGACCAGCAGGGCGGCGAACAGGCGGGGCACCCGGCTGGCGACCATCACGGCGACGGTCTGTTCGCCGGCGTCACTGGTGCCGGGCAGGAACGCGCGGACCAGTTCGCCGAGGCCGAGGTCGGCGGAACCCTGGGTGAGGTGCACGCCCGACAGGAGCAGGAGCAGCGCGAGAGCGGCGCCGAAGGCGACCACCGGGCCGGCCACACGGCCGGCCCGGGAGGTGCCCGTCGCGCCGGGCGGCGCGACGGAGGTGACGACCATCGTTACTTGCCGGTGAAGGTGGCGATCAGGGCGTCGGCGTACGCGTTCGCGGACGGAACGCTGCCGAACATCCAGATGCCGTCCGGGATCCGGTCGGTGTTGGAGGCCTTGCCGAACGGGGTGGTCTTCCACACCGCGTTGCCGGTCAGCGCCGCCTCGAATTCCTTGCCACCCTCGGACTGGTTGGCGACGTACACGAACTTGCTGTCCGCGTTCGTGATCTTGGTCAGGCCCTCGATGTCGGTCTGCGCCAGGCCGTAGTCCTTGTCGCCGCCCTCGGTCCACTGGTTCGTAAGGCCCAGCTCCTTGGCGACCGCGCCGAAGAACGAGCCGGGCGTGTACATGCGCAGCGCGACGGTGCCGTCCTGCAGCCACCCGTCCGCCATGGTGAACGGCGCGCCGGTCTTGCCCGCGGTGGCGAGCGCCGCCTTGCCCTCGGTGATCTTCGCGTCGAAGTCGGCGAGCAGCTTCTCACCCTGCGTGGTGGTACCGGTGGCCTGCGCCAGCAGCGTCACCGTCTTGCGCATGTAGCCGATCGGGTCGGCGCCGTCCGAGCCCTTGATCGCGATGACCGGGACCTGGTCGGCGATCTGCTTGATGACGTTCTCCGGCAGGTCGACCGTGGTGACGACCAGGTCCGGGGTGAGCGCCATGATCGCGTCCAGGCTGGGCTCACCGCGGGTGCCCAGGTCGGCGGTGGCCGCGTCGAGCGGGGCCTGCGTGTCGTAGGTGTTGTAACCCTTGACGTCGGCGGCACCGACCGGCTTCACCCCGAGCGCGAGCAGCGTCTCGGTGGGGCCCCACTCCAGGGAGACGACCTTGGTGGCCGGGGCGTCGAGGTGCACCGCGCCGCGCTCGTCGGTCAGGTCGACCGGGCCGGCCGAGACGGCCGTGCTGGCCTCGGTCTCGGCGGGCTCCTCGGTGGTGCCACAGGCGCTCAGCGCGACCGCGGTGACGGCGGCGGTGACCGCACCCACCAGGGCGCGGCGGGACAGGTTGGTCCTCATGAATATCCTTCGGGGGGTGTTCGACAGAAATCAGGTGGTCGGCAGGAAACGGTCGCTGTGTCGGCCCACCGGGCGGGTGTGCACCCGCCCCGAGCCGTCGACGGTGACGTCGATGCGCAGGCCGTAGACGTCGGTGAGGAGCTCGGCGGTGAGCACCTCGGCGGGGGTGCCGGCCGCCCGGACGCGCCCGGCGTGCAGCAGCACGATGTGGTCGGCGACCGCGGCCGCCTGGTCCAGGTCGTGCAGCACGACACCGACCGCGACGTCGTGCTCGTCGGCCAGGTCACGGATGGTGTCCAGGGTCTCCACCTGGTACCGCAGGTCGAGATAGGTGGTCGGCTCGTCGAGCAGCACCACCCGGGTGTCCTGGGCGAGGCAGGTCGCCAGCCACACCCGCTGCAGTTCGCCGCCGGACAACTCGTCGACGGGCCGGTCCGCCATCGCGTGCACACCGGTCAGGCGCATCGCCCGCTCGACGTGCTCGTGCCCGTCCGGGTCACCGCCGCCGAACCGCCCCCGGTAGGGGTGCCGGCCGTACGCGACGACCTCCCGGACGCGGACCCCACCGGGCGTGGGCCGCGACTGGGTGAGCAGCGTGACCTGCCGCGCGAAATCCTTCGGCCGCAGCGCGAGGGCGTCGATGCCGTCGTGGTCGCTGTCGCTGTCACGGTCGCTCAGCGTGACCGAACCGGCGGTCGGCGTGTGCAGCCGCGCCAGCGTACGCAGCAGTGTGGACTTGCCGGACCCGTTGGGACCGACGAGGGCGACCACGGCGCCGGGCCGCAACGCGAGGTGCGCGCCGTGCACGACGGTGCGCCCGTCGTAGGCCAGGGTGAGGTCGTCGCCGGTGAGCGCGTCTCTCCGGAATGCGTCTCTCTCAGACACGGCCCGGCCACTGCATGTTGTCCATGCAGGTAAGGCTAACCTAATGATCTAGAGCGCGATCACCGCCCCGCCCAGGGTTCACAGCCGCCGCACAGGCCGTTCCCCGCCCTCTCCTTTGTGGGGTACGCGCAAAAGGCCCCATCACTGTGCGGCAGGCGCTGCCGTTCTGGGGTATGCGCGTGGAATGTCCAGCCTGAACAGGGTGGATGTGGTGATCTACGCTGCCGGAATGATGAGCTTGGTCGTTCGGTGAACCGCCGGATCAGTTCCCGTAGCGTGGTTCTGACGGCAACATTCCTGGCGCTGGCGTCGGGCGGGTCGCGGCCTGTGACGCATCCGATTCGGAGGAGTGGGAGTCGTCCGGGGATTCGTCGACATATGTCTACGAGAGTTCCGCCGAGTCCGATTCATCGGACTATTCGGAATCCTTCGACGGCGACGGTTATGTAGACGACGATATGGGTGAGTCAGGCGATTCGGATGAGTCAGATGATTCGGATGAGTCGGACGAGTTCGGCGAGTCGGGCGACGAGATCTTCTACTGCGCCGACGAGGACGGTGAGATCGTCGACGAGGACCTCTGCGACGACCCCGATCCCGTCACCCCGGTCTTCCTGTGGCACTCGACCGGTTACGCCCGCGGGATGTCACCGGGCATGTCCCTCGACGGCGGCGACAGTTTCCCCGCGACCGACAGGTCCAGCCGCCGCGCCTTCAGCCTGCCCGCCACCGGCCACGTCGCCAACGGCACCGTCAAGACCAACGTGGTGGGCCGCAGCAGCGGCGGCTCGTCCGTAGTCAAGGGCACCTCGTCCGGCGGCTGAGACGGCTGGCGTGCCGGGTGCGAGACGCGTTCCGCGTTCGGGGGTGTGAAGCCCGTCCGCGTGGTGACTTCAGGCGTGCTGGGCACCCGTATTCACCACACCCGTTGTGGGCGTGGTGAATTTGGCCGTGCTGGGTGCCCGAAGTCACCACGCGGCCAGCAGAGTCGACGTGACGAGGGTTGTCGATGTAGTCAGTGCTACCGGGATGCGGGCCAGTGCTCCGGCCTTCAGGCCGGGGGTGAAGGCCCGCGCTGGGAGGGCCGCCAGGCCCGAGCAGTGCCTTAACCGGGACGGTTCTGCTGCTCGGTGTACTGCTTCACGACGCTCAGCGGTGCGCCGCCGACGGAGCCCGCGAAGTACGAGCCCGACCAGAGCTTGTTGGCTCGGTAGTAGTGGCGCACCAGGTCGGGGAACTCCTGCCGAAGGCGACGCGAGGACACGCCCTTGAGACTGTTGACCAGGCGGGCAGTCGCGCAGGCATGTCCGCGATGAAGTGCGGGTTCCTCTGCCGAGACTCCGGACGGGCATCGCAGGCGGATGACCGTCGGGTGAGGACGTCAGCCAACTGGCGGGGCAGTCCACTGGAACACGTCCTGCAGGTCGGCGCCGAAAACGTGCGCGATGCGGAAGGCCGCTTCCAGTGAGGGTGAGTACTTGCCGGTTTCGATCGCAGCGATCGTCTGCCGGGTGACGCCGATGCGCTGGCCCAGTTCGCTCTGCGACATCTCCCCGTGCAGGAAGCGCAGCGTGCGAATCCGGTTGGTCAGCGTTCCTTCGATCATGACTGCAGGCGGTAGCTCGTCACCACGGAGGCGTAGTGCACGACCTCGGCGATGATGATGGCGAAGAGCGCGGCGTTGACGATGCTCCACCCCGCGGAGTTGAAGGGCATCACGACGCCGACGAGGATCATGCCGGCGATCAGGGCGTAGTACGCCAGGGTGACCGAGCGGCGGTCGATGGCGCGGTCGCGCTCATCGAGGGGCATGCGGGCATCCAGCGGTGATCGGCGCCGCAGGAACCAGTGCCCCAGCCCCAGTAGGACCGCCTGGGCGATCGCTGCGATCCCGAACGGGACGAGGAAGCGCAGCCCGGGCAGTCGGTCACCGCCGCCGGAAGCTGCCGCGAAGGCGAAGTAGGGGCCGAAGGTGACCGCCATCGCGATCAACGACAGCCAAGCGATCTTCTCCCGGTACGGCACGGCGACCGCCTCCCCATGTCAATGTTAAGTGGAGCGTACATGGAGTTAGATGTTCTTAACAAGGGTGGTGAACATCGGACCCGGGCCACCGCGGGAGGCGTCGAGCTGTGACGCCTGCCCGACTGGGGCGGTCTGGCGCAAGCCGTCGGCCGGACCGGGGCTTGTGGATCAGCGGAGGTGCGGCATGATGCAGGCGATGATCACTTCACTGCGGAAGTAGGCGGCCCGCTCGGCGTAGCGGGTGGCGAAGGCACGGAACTGCTTCAGGCGGTCGATGCAGCGCTCGACGACGTTGCGCCGGCGATAGATCTCGGGATCGAAGGCCGGTGGCCGTCCGCCGGCGACTACAAGATCCGCAGGACACGCCCCAGCCTCATCGCCCGGCGGGACGTGACATCCACATGGTCAACCGTGTCGTCCTCAAGGAGTCAGCATGTTCACGGGGCTCAGTGCCTACCTGAGGGCGGTCGCACCGGGACTGCCGGTGCTGCCGGGACCTGGGCTGCCGGGAGTGCGGGCGGTCGGTGTGGTCGAGGGGCCGCGCGTGCGGGATGCGGCCTGGTGACCGTCGGGGCGGTGCGCGAGCGGCGGGGTGGGCTTGCCCGGTATGTCGTGGCGGCCACGCTGGCCCGCAGCGCCGACGGGGGAGCGGTGGTGGCGATCGTGCTGCTGGCCACCGCCGGGGGCGCGCCCGGGTGGGTGGCCGGGCTGCTCGGGGCGGCGATCACCGCGCCGCACCTGGCCGGGCCGTTCCTGGCCCGGCGGCTGGACACGGCGCGGGACGGGCGGACCGTGATCGCCGTCGCTTGCCTGGTGCACGGGGTGACACTGGCGGCGGCGGTCCTCGTCTATCCGGTGGTGTGGGCGGCAGCCCTGCTGCTGATCGTTTCCGGACTGGCCGGTCCGCTGCTCACCGGTGGGATCAGCAGCCGGCTGCCGGCCATCGCCGGGCCGGAGCGGCACCGGCAGCGGCGGGCGCAAGGGTGGGACGTCGCCACCTACGGCATCAGCGGCACCGTCGGGCCGACGATCGTCGCCGCCGTGTCGGCGTGGGCGAGCCCTACCGTGGCGGCGCTGATCCTGGCCGGCGCCACCGTGCTGGCGGCCGCGCTGGTCCGGGTGCTGCCCTACGCGCCGCCCGCCGCGGAGGCCGACGAGGTGCCTCGCCCGGTGCGCACGCTCGGCATCATGCTGGCGATCGGGCCGTTGCGCCGGACCCTGTACCTGACCGTCACCGTGGCCCTCGCCGTGGCCGCCCTGCCGATCACCGCGGTCGCGTCCACCGGCCGTCTGGGGGTCGATCCCGCGGCGGCCGGTCTTCTGACCGCGGGGTACGGCCTGGGCGGCCTGCTCGCCTCGGCGGCCATCATGGTCCGCCCGCTGCCCGGCGACGCCGACCGGGCGATGACCGTGCTGGCCACCACGGTGGCGTCGGCGATGATCCTGGTGGCGGTGACCGGGCGGTTCTGGTGGGCTCTCGCCGCGTACACGATGGCGGGGATCTGCAATTCGTTCTTCTTCGCGGCGACACTGGCGGCCCGCAGCGAGTACGCCCCGGCGGCCGCCCGTGGTCAGGTCTTCGTCTGGATCGGCGCCCTGAAGATCGCCGCGAACTCGGCCGGCACCGCCCTGGCCGGCGCGATCGTCGCGGCGGCGCTGTACCTGCCGCTCACCCTGGCCGCCGCGTCGATCCTGCTCGCGGTCGCCGCCTCCGGGCTGGAGCAGCGTCGGCGCCGGTCCCGATAGTTCCGCGTACGTGTCCGGCTCGGGGACCGAGTGGTCCGAGGGGAATAACGGGACGAATGCTCCGAAACGTACCCTTAAATGGAATTTTGATGATGGTGAGGTGGAGGGCTTCCCATGGTCGTGCGTGTGGTGGATCCGGCGGGGCGTGGGTTTCTGCTTCTCGACGCGCACCCGGCCGGGTGTTTCGCCGTGGTCGAGCAGATGCGTGCCGAGTCGGTGACCGGCGCGGACATGAAGGCGGACGGGCGGGCGGACGGGCCGGTGGCGCTGGTGATCGGATCCAGCGCCGGGTACGGCCTGGCGGCGACGATCGCCGGACTGGCACGGCACGGGATCCGCGGAGTCGGTGTCGGGTTCGAGCGTCCCGCGGCGCGGCGGTCCGCGACGGCCGGGTGGTACCGGACGATCGCGACCGCCGCGATGGTGGCCGAGACGGGCGGTGACTTCACCTTCGTCAACGGGGACGCCTTCACCGGCGCGACCAAGGATGCGGTGCTCGGCCTGATCGAGGAACGGTTCGGCGGCCTGGACGTGCTGATCTACAGCGTGGCGGCGCCGCGGCGCACCGATCCGGGCACCGGCGAGGTCCACCAGTCGGTGATCAAACCGATCGGGGCCGCGCACACCATCCGCAACCTGGAGTTCGACAGCGACGGCAGGCCCGGCCTGCTGCAGGTGACCGCGGAACCGGCGAGCGCGTCGGAGACCACCGCGACGGTACGCGTGATGGGCGGCGACGACTGGGCGCTGTGGATCGATGCGCTGGCCGGGCGGGGCCTCGTCAACCAGGGTTTCCGGACGGTCGCGCTGTCCTACATCGGCTCGTCGCTGACCGACGCCGTCTACCGGGACGGGACGATCGGCGCGGCGAAGGCGCACGTCGACGCGACCGCCGCCGCGCTGACCACCCGGCTGGCGCCCTGGGCGGGGCGGGCGTTCACGTCGGTCAACGGCGCCGCGGTGACCCAGGCGTCGATGGCGATCCCGGGGCTGGCCCTCTATCTGGCCCTGGTCCGGGCGGAACTCGGTGACCGGATGCGGACACCCGTGCAGCAGTCGGTCCACCTGTGGGAGCAGTTGACCGGTGACCGCCCGTTCGACCTCGACGAGCAGGGCCGGATCCGACTGGACCGGTGGGAGCTGGACCCGGACGTGCAGGCCGCGGTGGTCCGGCGGTGGGAGGCGGCGACCCCGGAGACGATCGGCGAGGTCGCCGACCTGGAGTGGTTCCGCACCCGGTTCCGGGCCCTGTACGGCTTCGACGTGCCGGGTGTCGACTACTCCGTGCCGGTCGAGGTGGATCTGCCGTGGCCGGCGGGGTGACGATCGTCGGCGCCGACCCGGACAGTTCGGTGTACGGCCGGGCGCCGTCGTGGCGAATCCGGGTGGCGATCCTGACCGAAGGCCGCATCACGGGCACGGTTCTTCGGCGGTCACTGGCCCCGGAACGTTGAGAGGACGTTGTACCGCCTGCGCCAGCCGTCGTCCATGGTTGATCCGAGACGGCCGCATCAGCCGTCGGCGACGGCTCGTTCCGGCCCGCCGTCGTCCGCGGCTGGTGCGGCGCCGTGGCGTGACCGTGCCCGACGGCTCGGGGTGCCTTGCCGTCGTTCAGGGTTGTTGTCGGCTCCTGTAGGGACCGTGTGCGACGGCTCGGGGGTGCCCAGCCGTCGTCGGCGGTCACGGTTGTCGTCGGCAGCCCCGGCCGTCGTTTGTGGTGCCCGGCTGTCGTTAGCCGGCCGGGTGACGGCTGGAGTGTGGGTCCGGGTGCGCGGCCGGGTGCGGGCTGGGCTGAGCGTGCGGGCTGGAACTGGGTGGGGCTGACCCCGCGGTGCCCAGCAGGCGGTCAGGAGGCATCGAAGCCGGTCGGCCGATGATCACCGGGGCAAGATCCTGCTACCGTCCTGGATCGACGGTTGTGGACAGGATGGTGGCCGTCGGTTTCCGCTGCGAAAGGGCATTCCCCACTGTGCGCCTGTTGTTCGTCATCGCTGCCGCCGTGCTCGCCGGTTTCGTGCTCAGTCCCCTTCTGCGGGCCGACGCCTCCTGCGTACCCACTCCGGCGGCATCCACACCCGACACCGCGCTGAAGGACTGGAGCAAGGCCCAGGTGGCCAATGCGAAGGTCATCGTCAGTATCGGCGAGGAGCGTGGCGTACCCGAGAAGGGCCTCGTCATCGCGGTGGCGACCGCGCTGCAGGAGTCGAGTCTGCGGAACCTGCGCGGCGGCGACCGGGACTCGATCGGCCTGTTCCAGCAGCGGCCCAGCCAGGGATGGGGCACGCCGAAACAGCTGTCCGACCCGGCGTACCAGACGAAGAAGTTCTACGACAAACTCGCCAAGGTCAAGGGCTGGGAGAAGATGCGGCTGACCGAGGCCGCCCAGGCGGTGCAGATCTCCGCCTATCCGGAGGCGTACGCGAAGCACACTAAGGCGGCCACCGGGCTCGTCGACGCGCTGCAGTCCGCCCCGCCGCTGTGCACGGTCGAGGGCCGATGACGATGCGCCTGTCCAGGAAAGAGAAACCCGCCCGCCGGCCGGGCGATAAGAAGGCTGTGCGCAGATCGGCGGCGGTGGTGGCGATGGTGCTGGCCGGGCTGATGGTGCCGTCGTCGCCCGCTGAGGCGGCACTGCCCGACGGCCTGACCCACCTGGGCAAATCCAAGCAGGTCATCGTGGTCAGCGGTAAGAGCTGGACGTCGACCCACGCCACCGTGCGGGCCTATCAGCGCGGTTCCGACGGGAAATGGCGGCTCGCCTTTCCGGCGATGGCAGCACGCATCGGGTACGGCGGATGGGTGTGGGCGTCGAAACGGGTGCAGGACACCGGGAAGACGCCGGCCGGAACGTTCACCATCACCGAGGCCTTCGGGGTGCGCGCCGATCCGGGCACCGCGTTGCCGTACCGGAAGGTGGACGGCAACGACTACTGGGTCGGCGACAACAAGGACGCGAAGACCTACAACCTGTTCCAGCCGTCGGCGTCGGCGAAACGGACCTGGCGTAAGTCGCAGGCCGAGCGGCTCGCCGCCTATCCGAAACAGTACGCGCACGTCGCGGTCATCGATTTCAACCGGGCGAGCGGCGTCACCTGGAACGCCGCGCGCGGTCAATACGTCGCGTCGACGAAGGCGAACACGAAACGCGGCTCGGCCATCTTCCTGCACGCCAGCGGCAAGGGCTCGACGGCCGGATGCGTGTCGGTCAGCCGGGCGAACATGGTCCGGTTGCTGACGTGGCTCAAACCGGCCAGGAAACCGCGCATCGTGATGGCGCCCGCGTCCGCGCTCGAGAAAGCCTGATCGTTCGTCGGCACCGGGCGGCGGCCCGGGCCTAGGGTGAGTGCTGTGCGGAAGGCGTTCACCGGGGCGGACGCTGAGATCCGGCTGCATCAGGAAGCGCTCGTGCTGCGCCGGCTCGCCGGCCTGCCCGGGGTGCCGGTGCTGCTCGGCGTCGACGCCGAAGCCCGGCAACTGGAGCTCGCCGACCACGGTGAGCGGGACCTCGGCTGCCCGGTCGAGGATCCGGCCGAACTGGTCGCGGTCGCCACGGCGGTGGCGTCGGTGCTCGCCGGGCTGCACGAGCGCGGCGTGCTGCACCGCAACATCACCCCCGCGGCGGTTCGCCGGGACGCGTCCGGCACGCCGCGTCTGGACGGGTTCGAGCTGGCCACCACGTACCCGCTGGAACGGCCCCGGTTCACCCACCACAGCGAGATCAGCGGGACACTCGCGTACCTGTCGCCGGAGCAGACCGGGCGGACCGGGCGCCCCGTCGACCAGCGGTCCGACCTGTATTCGCTGGGCGCCACCCTGTACGAACTGGCGGCCGGCCGCCCGCCGTTCACCACCGGCGATCCGCTGCAACTGCTGCACGACCATCTCACGCGTACCCCGGAACCGCTCACCGGCCCCGCGCCGCACGTGCCGCCGCTGTTCGCGGCGATGGTGGCGCGTCTGCTGGCCAAGGACCCGGACCGCCGCTACCAGAGTGCCGACGGCCTGCTCCACGATCTGCGCCGGCTGGCGGCGGAGTCCCCGGCCGCCGATTTCGCGCTGGGGGAGCGGGACTTCCCGTGGGAGCTGACCGCCCCGTCCCGGGTGATCGGCCGGGACGCCGAGATCACGACGCTGGAGGCGGCCCTCACCGCGGCGCTGCGCGGCACCGGCAACGTCATCCTGGTCAGCGGGCCGTCCGGGGCCGGTAAGAGCGCCCTGATCGATCAGCTCCGCCCGCTGGTCGCCACCGCCGGCGGGTGGTTCGTCGCCGGCAAGTTCGACCAGTTCCGGCGTGGCCCGGACGCGGACGGGGTCCGGCAGGTGTTCCGGGCTCTGGGGCAGATGCTGCTCGCCGAACCGCCCGCGGAGCTGTGCCGGATCCGCGCTCTGCTCACGGCCGGGCTGGCCGCCGGGGCCGGGATCATCGCCGCGGTCGTCCCGGAACTCGCCACCGCCCTGGACATCGAACCCGAGACCGACATGGGTGACCCGGTGCACGCCCTGGACCGGCTGCGCCTGACCGGCATCGAGATCGTGCGGATCGTCGCCGCGGCCCGGCCCCTGGTCATGGTGGTGGACGACCTGCAGTGGTCGCACGGGCCGGCGATCGACTTCGTGGACGGTGTGATCGACGCCGGGGCGATCCCGGGTTTCCTGTTCGTCGGGTCGCACCGCGACGACCCGCTGCCCGCGATCCACCCGTTGGCCACGGCCCTGGCCCGCTGGCCGCGTGCGGTCAACGCCCCGACCCGGCTGCCGCTGGCGAACCTGCCGGACGCGGAGACGTCCGCGCTGATACGGGAGATGCTGCGGCTGCCGGTGGACCGGGTCGGCGAGCTGCTGGCCACGGTGGCCGAACGCGGCGGCGGCAACCCGTTCGAGACGATCGAACTGATCAACGCGTTGCGCCGGGGCGGGGCGCTGCGTCCCGCCGAGGACGGCTGGGCCTACGACGACCGGCGGGGCCGGTCGATCAGTGCGGGCGCCGACGTCATCGCCGACCAGTTGGAGGCGCTGCCCGGACCGGCCCGGCACCTGGTCGAGGTGCTCTGCTGCCTGGGCGGGGACGTCGCCGCCGACTCGCTGAGCGCCGCGGCGGGGCTTCCCGCGGTGGCGCTGCTCGGCCCGGGGCTGCAGGAGGCGATCGAATCCGGTCTGGTGGTCATCGACCGGACCCTGGAGACGTACGCCTTCCGGCATGACCGGATCCGCCAGGTCGTCAACGACGGCATGCCGGCCGGCCGCCGCGGAGACCACCATCTCGCCATCGCCCGCGCCCTGGAGTCCCAGTCCGGGCATCAGCTCATCGTCGCCGAGCAGTACCTTCTGGCTCTCGACCGGCTCGACTCCCCGGACGAACGCGCCCATGTCGCCGCGCTGCTGTGCGCGGCGGCCGCGGACGCCCGGCGGTCGGTCAACTACCGGCTCGCCGAGCAGATGCTGATCGCGGTGCCCGGCCTGACCACCGACCCGGACCTGGTGCTGCGGACGACCCTGGAACGGCAGGCGGTGCTGCTGGCGACCGGCCGGTTCGAGCAGGCCGCGGACCTCTACCACAGCGCCGACCTGAGCCGTGCCGCGCTGCCGGTGAGGCTGGCCGCCGCGGAACTGCACCTGATCGCGTTGACCTGCCAGAACCGGCTGGACGAGGCGCTGCGGGTCGGCCGGGACACGCTCGCCGCCTGCGGCATGGCGGTGCCCGCCGACCCGGTACGCGCCGACGAGGCGGCCCGGGCCGTGCGGGAGCTGACCGGGTGGGCGGCCACCGGTTCCGCGGAGCAGGACGCCGCCCACCCGCGCGCCGCCGACGCCCTCGCCGACGCCGTCGACCGGGTCGTCAACCGGTTCCTGCAGGCCGCCTACCTGGCGGACGACCCGTTGTATCCCTGGCTGATCCGGGTCGCGGCACACCGGTGGACCACCGACGGCCCGTCGACCCCGCTGACCGGGCCGCTCGCCAACGGGTACCTGGTGCTGGCACGCTGGAACCAGGACTACGTCACCGGTCACCGGATCCTGCGCCGGATGATGCGGTTCGCCGAGCTGGCCGGCGTCGAACCGGACGCCACCTTCGCCCGGTTCCTGCACAGTGTCAGCGCCGCGGCCTTCTTCGAACCACTGCGGGCGGTGATCGCCCTCGGCCATGAGATGCACGAGCGTCTCATCCGGGTGGGCGGTTCCTACGACGCGGCGTTCACGTTCGCCGCCACCACCCCGCTGATGCTCGACTGTGCCGCCGACCTCGACGACGCCCGGGCCGAGGCGGAACGGGGGATGGCCTTCGCCGCCGCGACCCACAACCGCACCGGTGCCCAGAACCTGGAGATCCACCGTCAGTTCGTCGCGGTGCTGTCCGGGACCCGGGACGCCATCGACGCGGAGCGCCTGTACGCCGGGACCGGAACCGCGGTGTTCGGCGATCACGTCTACCACGCGCTGGCCGCCCTGCTGCTCGGTGACCGCGCCACCCTGGTCCGGCAGGCGGACCGGGCCGCCGCGCTGATCCCGGCGTTCAGCGGCCTCCCGACGGTCGTCACCGCGCACCTCGTGCACGCCCTGGCGCTCGGCGACACCGGGCGGGCCGGCACTACCGCGTTCGCCGAGCATCTGGCGTGGTTCGAGCAGCGGGCCGCCGAGACACCGGGCAACTTCGCGCACCTCGCGTCGTGGCTGCGCGCGGAACGGGCCCGCGGCACCGGGGACCTCCCGGAGGTGGTCCGCGCCTTCGACCGGGCGCAACGTGACGCCGACGGGGTGCAGCGGCCGTGGCACCAGGCGCTGATCGCCGAACGGTACGGCCGGTACCTGGTCGAGCAGCAGGCCGTACACCTGGGAAAGCAGACCCTGGGTGACGCTTGCCGCCGCTATGCCGCCTGGGGTGCGCACCGCAAGGCCGCCGACCTGCGGGCCGAGTTCCGGCTGCCGGACGAGGACGCCCCGGCCGGTCCCGGGCGGGTGACGGCGCAGTCGGTGGACCTGCTGGCCGTGCTGCGGTCCAGTCAGGCGATCAGTTCGGAGACCCGCCTCGACCGGCTCGTCCCCCAGCTCAGCCAGGTGCTGTGCGCGCTGACCGGGGCGACCGCCGCCCACCTGGTGATCCACGACCCGGACCGGGCCGAGGCGTGGACGGTGGCGACCGCGGGCGGGGACCTGCTGCCGCTCGCCGACCCGGCCGCCGGGGCGCTGCTGCCGGTGACGGTCGCCCGTTACGCCGCCCGGACCCGGGAGCCGCTGATCGTCGTGGACGCCACCGCCGACGACCGGTTCGCCCACGATCCGTTCCTGCGGCCGCTCGAACAGTGCTCGCTGCTGGCGGTGCCGGTCCTCAACGGGGGCCTGCCGACCGCGGTGCTGATCCTGGAGAACACCGACAGCCGGGGCGCGTTCGCCACTCACCGGCTCGACACGGTGAGCCTGCTGACCGGCCAGCTCAGCGTGTCGGTCAACAACGCGCTGCTGTACGCCGCCCTGGAACGCAAGGTCGCCGACCGGACCCGGGAACTCGCCGACGCCAACGCCCAGCTCGCCCGGCAGGCCGGCACCGACGCCCTGACCGGACTGCCGAACCGGCGCCGCCTCGACGACGCCCACGACACGGTCGCCGTCGCCATGATCGACATCGACTGGTTCAAGCCGTACAACGACCATTACGGCCACCAGGCCGGCGACGAATGCCTGCGCCGGGTCGCGTCCGCCATCGGCGCGGCCGTGCGCCAGACCGACGTGGTGATCCGCTACGGCGGCGAGGAGTTCGCGGTCCTGCTCGCCGACGCCGACGAACACATCGCCCTGCAGGTCGCCGAACGCATCCGCGCCGCCGTCCACGCCCTCGGCGAACCACACGCCGCCGCCCCTCGCGGCCACGTCACGGTCAGCATCGGCGTGGCCACCGCCCCCGCCGGTCCCGGCACTCCGGTCGAGGCGCTGCTGCGGGCCGCCGACTCCCGCCTTTACCAGGCAAAACGCGAGGGTCGCGACCGCGTGTCCGGTGCGGCGTGATTTTCTGGTACGCGCGGAAGTGCCGTCCCTGATACGGCGGGGCCGGCGTCGTCCGTTCGCAGCTCGCCGCCGAGACGGGCGATGCCGGCGGCCGGCCCCGTGCGAGTCGATCCCAGCCGGTCACCCCGCGGTCTGGTCAGACGCTGTCAGGTAGCGCGTGAGCATGGTGACGAGCTCGTCCTCCAGCCGGCGCGGGTCGAGTTGCCGGGTGGCGAGCAGTTTGTGCGGCAGCATCTCGACCGTGTTGACGATCATCAGGGCGGCGGTGTCCAGGTCGTCGACGCGGATCTGCGGGTGGCCGGCGAGCAGGGCGCGGACCTGGGCGACGCGTTCCTGCTCGTACGCGAGGACCTTGCCGATGAAGTCCGCGTCGATCGGGGCCTCCTCGATCATCATGCGGAGCAACCGTGGGTCGTGCTGGTGGTTGTCGATGGTGCGGCGGGCGAACAGGCGCAGCGCCTCCGGCAGGGGCAGACCGTCCAGGTCGAGGGCGGCCGCGGCGTCGCGTTCGATGTGGTCGACCAGGAGCGCGGCGAGGATCGACTCCTTGTTGGGGAAGTACTGGTACACCGAGCCGATCGAGACGCGGGCCCGTTCGGCGATGCGGTTGGTGGTGCCGGCGGCGTACCCGTGCTCGGTGAAAATGTGAGCAGCGGCGGTCAGGATGCGGTCGCGGGTGAGTTCCGCGCGTACCTGCCGGGGCTTGCGACGTGGGCTGTTGTCGCGGGGCACAGGGGTCCTCCTCGAGGGCCGCAAAAGCGAGTAGCCGAAAGGTGAGCAACAGCTCAGAATAGTGTCATGAGCTGGGAAAATACCAACACCGTGCAGGCCGTGGAGCGACTGGAGGCCACCATCGGGCGGCCCGCCGCGATCGTCATGAGGAAGCAGCTCGACCGGCTCGACGACGGCTGCGTGCAGGTGCTGGAGTTCTCCCCGATCGCCGGTCTCGGCTATCTCGATGGTGACGGCAACCGCCGGTCGACGTACGTCGGTGGGGCAGCCGGGTTCGCCCGGGTCCAGTCACCGGAGCGGATCTCCTTCGAAGTGGCGGGGGACGGACCGGTGGTGGGTGCGGGCGTGTCGATGCTGTTCCTGCTGCCCGGGGTCGGGGAGACGCTGCGGCTCAACGGGGTGGCGGCCGGATTCCGCGACGGGCGGCTGACAGTCGACGTCCGGGAGACGTACATCCACTGTGCCCGGGCGGTGCTGCGGTCCCGGCTGTGGCAGCCGGCCGTCGACCGGGAATTCCGGGACGTGCCGGAGCTCGGCGGCCCGCTCGGTGACCGGCTGGTCCGGGAGTTCCTGCAGGTCAGCCCGTTCCTGGTGCTGAGCACCGGTGACGACACCAGCCCGCGCGGCGACCAGCCCGGCTTCGTGCGGGTGCTCGACGGGCACACCCTGATCATCCCGGACCGCCGCGGCAACCAGCGGGCCGACACCTTCCACAACCTGCTCGACGACGACCGCATCGCCTTCGCCGCGTTGCGCCCGGGCAGCGCCGACGTCCTGCACGTGCACGGCACCGCCACGATCACCGTCGATCCGGAACTGCTGGACACGATGCGACTGCGGGACGTCGCACCGCAGGCGGCGCTGCTTTTTCGCGTACACGATGCGTCGCTGCGCAAGAACGCGGCCGTGACCGGGTCGCGGTTGTGGCGGGCCGCGCAGCGAGCTGATCCGTCGCGGACACCGAACATGGTGGCGATCGGCGCCCGGCATGCCACCGGCGGCGCCGACCGGATCGCCGGGATCCCCGCAGGCGTGCTGTTGCGGCCGGTCACCGCGTTGTCCGGGGTGTTGCGCCGGGTGATGGACCTCTCCTACCGCAAGGCGCTGGCCGACGAGGGCTATGCGGCATCGGACAAGCCGGTGAGCGGGACACGGCGGATGCGGGTCGTGCGGGTGCGCCGGGAGACACCGGACGCGGTCACCGTCGTGCTGCGCGACACCGCGTCACGCCGGCCGATCGACTTCCGGCCCGGACAGTTCTTCACCCTGGTCACCGAGGTGGACGGTCGTCCGGTCCGGCGCGCCTACTCGGCGTCGTCGGCGCCCGGCTCACGAAACCTGGAGGTCACCGTCAAACGGGTTCCCGGCGGGCTGTTCTCCACCCACGCGAGCCAGAGCATCCGCCCCGGAGATCACTTCGAGGTCAAGGGACCATCGGGTACGTTCCACAGCGGTCCCGACGCCACCGATCTCGTCATGATCGCCGCGGGCAGCGGGGTCACCCCGATGATGAGCATGATCCGCGGCGGCGCGCCCGGGCGGATGGCCCTTCTCTACGGCAACCGGGACGAGGGCGGCACACTGTTCGCAGCGGAACTGGCCCGCCTGACCCGCAAGCGCCGCGGTCGCCTGTCGGTGACGCACCGGCTGACCCGGCCCGCACCCGGCTGGACCGGCGACCGGGGACGCCTCGACGAGCCGGCCATCACCGCCTGGCTGGACGCGATCGCCCCCGCCGAGTCGGCGCAATACCTCGTGTGCGGCCCGGACGGGGTGCTCGAGGCGGCGCGGGCCGTGCTCACCGCGCGGGGCGTGCCGGCGCAGCGGATCCATGTGGAGAGTTACGCCAGCGCGCTCGACGGGGACGTCCCGGCGACCGGACCACACCCGATGACCGTCGAACAGGACGGCGAGCCGGTCACCACGGTCGTCGTCGACCCCGGAACGACCCTGCTCGACGCGGGCCTGGCCGCCGGGGTGACGATGCCCTACTCGTGCACGGTCGGCAACTGCGGCGAGTGCCTGGTGAAGTTGCGTTCCGGCACGGTGGTGACGAGCGAGCCGAACTGTCTGACGCCCCGTCAGCGGGAGGCCGGGCTGGTGCCGTCCTGCGTCACCCGTCCCACCTCGCCGGTCACCGTCGACGTCACCGAGTGGTGAAGGCGATCCAGGCCGTCGGGGATCTGGGCGACGGTCAACATGCCCACGGCCACCAGCATGAGCTGGACGGCGGTCACGATCAGGCGGTGCTTGCGCCACACCCGGCGGGCCAGCAGCCACTGGAGTTCGGCCTCGCGTCGCTGCCGCGCCTCCGGCGACTCGTGGGTCGTCATGGCCAGCACCTCGTCGACGTCCTCGGCGTCCTTCAGCCGCGACCACGACGTGCTGCCCAGTCCGCTGCCCGGTCCGATGTTCGACCGCAGCGCCCAGATCAGGATGCCGATCGCGACGTAGGTCAACGCGACCGCGGCGGTGCCGAGGAGGACGGCCCAGTCGTGTGCGGGGAAGTTCGCCATCGTCAAGCCGACCAGCCCGACCCCGACACCCGTCAGGATCATCGCCTTGTTGTCGCCGCGGGCGTCGGACGCCCTCATGTCCGAGTCGCTGTCTGACCCCTTCTTCATGATCACAACGCTAGGCGCCGATGCCGGTGCCGGGGTGATTCCTCACCCGGCCGGGGGAGTGTCGCGGCTGCCCACCGCCGTGCCGGGCGATGATGGCGGCCATGCCCACCACCGCGCGCCGGATGTACGAGCTGCTCGAACCGATCTGCCTGGTCACCTTCTTCGCCGACGAGTGCAATGCGGAACTGGCCGCCCTCGGCCACCGCACCTACTGGGACGGCTACTTCGCCAGCCGGGCCGCCCCGCTGGGCCGGGTGCCGGCCGAGGTGGTGCACGCGGCGTTCTACAGCTTCGCCGACGGGGAAGCCGCGCGGCACATCCCGAGCGCGTGGGAGACGATCCCGCCCGAGGAGTCCGTCGCGGCGCGGCAACGGGGCAGCGCGAACTCGCTGCGCCGGATCCTCGGCGCCGAACTCGCCGGCTCGCCAGGCCTGTCCCGGGCCGCCGACCTGACCACCCGGGCCGCGACCGGCGCGCCCACCGCGGGCCGGATGATGTACGCGGGCATGCGCACCCTCCCGATCCCCGCCGACCCGGTGGCCCGCCTGTGGCACGCGGCGACCATGCTGCGCGAACACCGCGCCGACGGGCACATCGCGGCGCTCGTCGGCGCGCGGATCGGCGGCACCGAGGCACACGTGCTCAGCGCGCTGGCCATGGGCATCCACCCGCCGGAGACGTTCGGGCGCATCCACCACCTGCCGAAGAAGCGCCTGGCCGCGGTGCTGGACGGCCTGCGCACCCGCGGTCTCGTCGACGCGGACGGCCGGTTCACCGACGCCGGCCGCGCCACCCGGCAGGCGATCGAGGCGTCCACCGACGAGCTGGCCGAGGCGCCCTACGAGACCCTCACCCCCGCCGAGCTCGACGAACTGATCACCCTCCTGCAGCCGATCACCGCGAAGCTGGTCGCCGCCGGATCCCGCTGAGCGGCTCACAGGGCCGGCAGCGGCTCCCCGGGACGGGGCGACCGGCGCTCGATCAACCAGAACAGGTAGATCCGGAGATCCTCCCGCAGCGACCCGTCGAGATAGGAGGCGAAGTCGGCCAGCCCGTCCGCGGCCTCCCGCTCGTCCGCACGCTCACCGTCGGTCCACTGCCGGCGCAATCCCTCGACGTGCTCGACGGCCCGGTCGCGGTCCTGCCACCACGCGCGGACGGTCTCCGGCGTCCACCGGTCGTCGCCGTCGCAGCCGTACCCGCCGAAGGGATCATCCCCGGCTGCGGCGACGACCGCAGCCACCTCGGCCGTCGTTCGTGGCTGCCGGAACACGAACTCGGTGAAGTGTTCGCCGCCGTAGAGAACGTGGCCGGGGGCGTACATCCGGCCAGTCCAGCCGTTGTCGGTCTCGCCGGTCCAGAACGGCCCGGGAACGTTGAGCCACAGGAGATCCTCCCAGCGGCCCCGGAAGTCTTCACGCTGTCCGGGCGTCAGGGCGCCCGTCGGATCCCAGTACAACGACACGCCTAATCATCACCGGCCTGCGCTGTCAGGCCTCGGCGGGGAAGGGGAACGCCGCCCGCGGCTGGGCGCCGCTGAACCACAGGCCGATCGCCAGCGCCGACGCCGCCTCCAGGTAACCGGCCCGGGCCAGCCCGCCGCACGCGGCCGGGGTGCAGCCCAGCGACGTGATCAGCGATTCGGTCACGGCCGCGGCCCCGGCATGGTCGGTGCAGTAGGGGACGGCCAGCGGCACACCCTCGAACACCGGCGGCCGCAAGGTCCAGATGCTGGCATGACAGAGATGGAAAGCCTTCACGGTGTACGCCTCCGTCGCGCTCGCCGCCACCGCGGCGGCCCCGCCCGCACCGAGCATGAGGCCGTCGGGTGTGTGCTCGAGCGGATTGGTGCAGTCGATCAGGGTGCGCCCGGCCACCTCCCCGGCGAGACCGTGCACCAGCGTCGGCGCCTCGCCTGCGGGCACCGCGAGCAGGATCGCCTCACCGTGAACGGCGGCGTCCCGGAGACTCCCGTGTCCGGTGGCGCCGATCCGTTCGGCGGTCCGCGCCGCCCGCCGCTCGTCCCGGCCACCGACCACCACGTCGTGGCCGGCCGCGACCCAGGCGCCGCCCAGGTTGGCGGCCATCGTCCCCGTACCCCAAATGCCGATCTTCATGTTTTGTGTCCCCTTGATGCAGCAGCGGTTGTGCGGGGAAACGGTAGGCAGGCCGATACGCACCGAACGGTGTGCGTGGGGTCGGGCAGGATGGTCCGATGAGATCCGGATTCACGGCCGACTGCCAGGCCCGGGTGGCGTTCGAGGTGCTGGCCAACCGCTGGGACAGCGTCGTCGTGCTGACGATCGACGCACACGGCCCGGCCCGCCCGGCGACGCTGCTCGCCCGGATCGGCGGCATCAGCCCGAAGTCCCTCAACGACGCGCTGCGCCGCCTGGAACGCAACGGGCTGGTGGAACGCCGCGCCTACCGGGAGGCGCCGCCGCGGGTCGACTATGCGCTGACGGAGGCCGGCGCGGCCCTGCTGGAACCGATGCAGGCGATGGGCGAGTGGGCCACCCGCTACGCCGACGTGGTCACCGACGCGCAGGCCCGCTTCGCGGAGCCCAGCCGTCCCTGAGCACTTGCTCGCCCGCCCCCGCTCGCCCGCCCGCGCCTCGTTGGCGATCTTGGTGCGACGGCCACCTCATGCGGTGGTCTCCGCACCAAAATCGCCGAGTCGCCGAGTCGCCGAGTCGCGGTCAGGATGCGAAGCCCGTCCGCGTGGTGATTACGGGCGCGCTGGACGCCCCAATTCACCACACCCGTGGCGGTGTGGTGATTACGGGCGCGCTGGACGCCCCAAATCACCACGCTGTTGTGGGTGTGGTGAGTTCGGGTGTGCTGGACGCCCCAAATCACCACGCTGTTGTGGGTGTGGTGAGTTCGGGTGTGCTGGGCGCCCGAAATCACCACGCTGGCTCCGACGACTGAACGTGTCCAGTGGCAAGCGGCTGGCGTCGGCTGATGGACCCGGTCTGCCGCGGCGGGGTGAGGGATGATGTCGGGGATGGCGGTTCGGGGGACGGTGCGGTTGTGGGACGCGGACGAGGGCTGGGGAGTCGTCGACTCGCCGGAGACGCCGGGCGGCTGCTGGGCGGGTTTCAGCGCGGTGGCGGTCGCCGGGTATGCCGCCCTCGACGCCGGTGACCAGGTGATGCTGGAGTGGGAGGCGGCGCGCCAGGACGGTTGGGCGTTCCGCGCGACCCGGCTGTGGCGGCACGGAACGGAACCCGTCGAGCGGACCCGGTCTGCGGGCGGCGGCGCCTACCGCAGCACGCTCACGCTGACGTTCGACCCGCCCGACGACCCGGACTGATCAGTGGCTGTCCTGGTAGGCGCGTAGCGTACGCGGCCCGAACGCGTCCGGCAGGACCTCGTCGATGGTTTTGATGCCGGTCAGGGTCTCCAGGAGCATGCCTTCGGCCGAGTGTTCGTAGAGCAGCTGACGGCACCGCCCGCACGGCATCAGCGTGTTGCCGTCGCCGTCCACGCAGACGAACGCGGTCAGGCTGCCGCCGCCGGTCATGATGAGGTCGGTGACCAGAGAGCATTCGGCGCACAGGCCGAGACCGTACGACGCGTTCTCGACGTTCGCGCCGGTGACCACCCGTCCGTCGTCGACCAGGGCGGCCACCCCGACCGGGAACTTCGAATACGGCGCGTAGGCCTTGGCCATCGCCTCGCGGGCGCGAGTGCGCAGCATCTGCCAGTCTTCAGGGGAAATGTCGGTCACCGTGGATCTCCTTCGTTGTGCCCCATCACTGTACGTGGCCCCACGGCACGCCTGGTGGACGCCGCCGATCACGGGTGGAGTCTCCGGTCGACGGTCAGCCCGCGATCGGCATGTCGATGGCACGATGCCGCACGGGAACAGATACCTGGCGGCGTGACGTCGCGGTGGACGCCGTCACCACTCGGACTTCTTCACCAGGGCCCACTCGTGGTCGTCGCCGGAGGTGCAGGTGGTCAGGGTCAGGCGTGCGCCCTGGCCGCCGTCCCCCACGCCGGACACGTCCAGGCACAGGCCGGAGGAGGCGTTGACCAGGCGGTAGTAGTCCCAGCCCCGGGACGTCAGCTGCTTCTCCAGGCGGTAGTCCTGGTTGTCGTCGGCGAAGCACTGTACCTCGCTGACGTCGGTGCCGGCGTCGACCGCCTCCGCGCCCGGCACGTCCAGGCACATGTCGTCGTCGGTGTTGCGGATCCAGTAGAGCTGGTTGCCGTCCTCGTCCTCGCCGTTCGGGACGAAGAGGAACTCCTGGTTGTCTTCGGTCAGCTTCTTGCAGAGGTCCTGCAGCACGGGACCGTTCGGTTGGCCGGGGCCCTCGCCGGGGATGTCGACGCACAGGCCGGTGGCCATGTTGTGCACGAAGTACGGCCCGTAGTCCGCGGTGCCCTCGGCGACGTCGACCGCGTTGATCGGCGGCTGGTCGCGTTCCTCCACCGTGGGCGTCGGGGAGGGTGTCGTCGGCGAGGCGACGGGTTCTGCGGAGGAGGACGACGACGAGGTGGCGGCGATGATCCCGCCGACCGCCGCGGCCGCCAGCACCACGGCGGCCACCGCGCCGACCACCAGGCGCCGCCGCTGGCGACGGGGAGACGCCGGGTCACCCAGGAGCCGCGTCGGATGCTCCAGGGAGGAGAAAGCCGAGGTGAAAGAGGAGCCGGAGGCGGAAGAGGGGCCGGACGCGGGCGCTGCCGCAGCCGGACGCCCGTTGAGCAGCCGCGCCAGCAACTGCTCCGCTGTCGGCCGCCGCCGCGGGTCGGTGGCCAGCGCCTCCTCGACCAGTTGCCGCAGCGGACCGTCCGGCATGCCGTCCAGCCGCGGCTTGCCGTTGATGATCTGTGCCATGGTGGCCATCGGGGTGCCGCCGTCGAACGGCGGGTTCCCGGTCCCGGCGAAGGCGATCACGCAGCCCCAGGCGAAGATGTCGGCCGCAGGTGTCAGGGGAGTGGCGGGCTCGTCGAACCGTTCCGGCGCCATGTAGCTGACCGTGCCCATGTAGACGCCGGTGCGGGTGAGCCGGCTCTGGGTGTCCTCCAGTGCTCGCGCGATGCCGAAGTCGATCACCTTGGGGCTGCCCGGCGCGAGCAGGACGTTTCCCGGTTTCAGGTCGCGGTGGATGACTCCGGCGCCGTGGATCGCGGCCAGTGCGGTGGCCACCCCGATCGCGACGCCGTGCAGGTTGGACGGGGACAGCGGGCCCTTCGAGCGGACCTCGTGGCCCAGTGTCGGCCCGTCCACGTATTCGACGACGAGGTAGGGGCGGTAGGCGTCCGGGTCGGCGTCGAGGACTTCGGCGGTGCAGAACGGCGGCACCTGCCGGGCTCGGGCCACCTCGTCGCGGAACCGGCTGCGGAACTCGGGGTCGTCGGCGACCGCGGCGTGTACGACCTTGACGGCGACGAGCCGGCCGTTGGTGCCGCGTGCGAGGTAGACGACGCCCATCCCGCCGGCTCCGAGTCGGCCGACCACCTCGTAGTCGCCGAGGAAGCGGGGGTCGTCCGGTTGCAGCGGGCCGTGTCCGGGCCTGCCTTGCTCGATCACATTCAGCTCCATGGCCGCGGGGGACGCCCAGAGTACCGAAAGAGATCAAAATCCCCTTATCGGGTACGAGGTGAAGCACGCCCGTGGCGCGGAGGGGCCGTCGCGACTTTAGGCATAGATCTGGGTTGATATTCGGACAGTGGGGTGGAATCCTACCTGGGAGCGCTCCCAATCCCCGTATCCCCCGAAACCCCCTCTGGGAGGTCGAACCGTGCGTCCTCACACGTCTCGTCGCTCAGCTCTTCCGCGTACCCTCAAAATCCTGGTCCTGCTCGTGGCGCTCGTGGTGGGCACCCTGCAGTCGGCGGGCGCCGCGCAGGCCCACGGCACCATCGTCAACCCGGCCAGCCGCGCCTATCAGTGCTGGCAGGACTGGGGCACCCACCACACCGACCCGCTCATGCAGACGCAGGACCCGACGTGCTACCAGGCGTTCCAGGCGAACCCCGACACCATGTGGAACTGGATGAGCGCCCTGCGCGACGGCCTCGGTGGACAGTTCCAGGCACAGACCCCGGACGGGACCCTGTGCAGCAACAACCTGTCCCGCAACGCCAGCCTCAACAAGGCCGGCAACTGGAAGTCCACCACGGTGACCAGCAACTTCACCGTCAACCTGTACGACCAGGCCAGCCACGGCGCCGACTACTTCAAGGTCTACGTCAGCAAGCAGGGGTTCGACCCGACCACCCAGACCCTCGGCTGGGGCAACCTCGACTTCATCACGCAGACCGGCAAGTACGCGCCGGCCAACAACATCTCGTTCCCGATCACCACCTCCGGCTACACCGGCCACCACGTCCTGTTCGTCATCTGGCAGGCCTCGCACCTGGACCAGGCCTACATGTGGTGCAGCGACGTGACCTTCGCCTGACCGGCGTCACCGGTCCGGGACGTCCCACCGGCGTCCCGGACCGGATGTTCTCTCCTCGGGCAGGGGTGATGTCATGCGGTGGCGTTATCTGTGGGCGGCACTGGTCCTGCTGGTCGTCGCAGCGGGCACGGTCGTCCTGACCCGGGCCGGCGGCACACCCGACCTGGACGAGCTGTTGACCGCCCGGATGCGGGACACTCTCGAACAGTCGAGTCCCGACCAGCATCAACACGCCGGCCATCAGGCCGGATCCGCGCCGGTGATCTGCGGCGTCCGCGTCTACGGCTACGAACCGTCCGGGGCGGCCGGCATCACCGAGGTGCGCACGGTCTACGGCTTCCACCTCTGCGGCGTCGCCGAGCCGAACAGCCCGTGGGACATCGCGGTCAAACTGGCCGGCCCGGTCATCCTCGACATGTCCACCGACCCCACCGGGATCCAGGTGGTCGAGGCGACCGAGCAGATCCGGTACGCCGACCGGCTCCGGCAGATGTTCCCGCCGAAGTACGCCGAGGTGGCCCGGACCGAGGCGCTGACCGAGACGGAGATGGCCGACCTGCGCCGCCGCTACGACACCGCCGCCGGCCTGTCCTGAATCCCGTTCTTCAGTCCTCGAGATGCGCGGCGAGGTTCGCCAGCGAGGAGTTCATGCCGGCGGCGTGATCGGCGGCGGAGACGCCGGCCGGAACGTCGTCGGCCCGGATGTCCACCCGGGTGCCGTCCGGCACCGCGGTGACCTCCCACGTCATCGTCATGGTGCCGGCCTGGTCCGGGTCGTCCGAGACGAAGTCGACCGCCTGCACCACCCGCACACCGTCGACGACGTCCACGAACCGGGCCTCGACGACGTCCGAGTCCGCGGTGGTCTTGCCCGGCGCGGCCGAGGCGTCGGCGTAGGTGAGGACCAGCCGGTACGACCCGCCGGGCCGCAGGTCGAACCGCTCGAACCGGCCGCTCATCCCCTCCGGAGGCAGCCACCTGGTCAGCGCCGCGGGGTCGACGAGCGCCGCATAGACCCGGTCGAGCGGTGCCACGATCGTCCGGGAAGCCGTATCCGTCCGAGCCATGCCGCGATCCTAATGCGCCACGCTGCCCTGAGGCGCCCTTGCTCGGGTACGCGCTGCGCTGGTCCCGCTGCGACGGGTGATCGCGGCGTATCGTGGCGGCGTGGCAGCGCGTATCACCGAACTCGTCCTGGACGCCCGCGATCCGGAGCTGCTGGCCCGGTTCTGGTGCGAGGTGCTGGGCTATGTGGAACTCGGCCGGGACGGCGACGACATCGAGATCGGCCCGCCCGGTGCCGGGTTCGGCGGCCCGCAGCCCACGATCATCCTCAGCCGTACCGACACACCCAAGAGCGGCCAGTTGCGCCTGCACATCGACGTGAACCCGACCGACCGGGACCAGGCCGAGGAACTGGACCGGTTGCTCGCGGCCGGCGCCCGCCCCGCCGACGTCGGGCAGACCGGCGACGAGACATGGCACGTGCTCGCCGACCCGGAGGGCAACGAGTTCTGCCTGTTGCGGCGGCGCGTACCCGAGATATAACAAGATCGTCTATGGTCTGGTCCCGGTCGGCGGAGCCGTGGAGAGGGGCCGGACGACAGTGGCGGAAAGCGAGCGGTTCGCCCGCGCGGTGGCGGTGGTCCTCGGTGCGGTGGCGTTCGGGATCATCGGCGCGACCGCGGGTTCGTGGATCGGCAGCCTCAACCCGGGGCCCCTGCCGGACAACGTGGAGGCACTGCGGATGGCCGCGGACATCGTGCCGGGTGTCGTCCCGGCCGGTGAGCTCGACCGGCGCGACTACGTCTACGGTTCGCGGCTGGGCGACGAGGAGTCCGGCCAGGGGTACGTCGAGATCCTGTACGCCTCCGAGGATGACGAGGCCACCCTCGACGAAGCCCGCGACTGCAGCCTGGACGGGCTCGCCCGGGACAGCGCGGAACGGCACGGCTGGGCGGGTTTCGCCGAGATCACCGGGTACATCTGTGCGAGCTGGCGCGCGCAGAAGGACGACCTGGTCGTGGTCTACGTCAACCACGGGCTCGGGCCGGAGCTGACGTTCTACCGCGCCACCATCGGGCCGACCGCCGGAGCGCTGATCGGCGCCCTGTTCGGCGCGTTGGCCGGAGCGGCGGCCGGACACGCCTGGCGCCGCCACCCGGTGCCGCTGATCGTCGTCCTCACCCCACCGGCGCTCGTCCTCGTTCCCTTCACGGTCCTCATCCTGGCGGCTCTCCTCTCCGGCGACCCCGAGGAGCCGTTCCCGCCGTTCTGGACCCTGGGGCCCACGTTGGCCAGAGCGTTCTTCTTCTATTGGTGACCGGCCGTTCTGGTGGTGACCTGACATGCCGGTCTTCGACGCCCGACGGGTCGTCGCGAAGGTGCAAAGACACGTCCTGTTGATCGGGATCGGTCTGCTCATCCTCATCGAAGGGGCCCGACCGCTTTGCCGTGCTTCACATCAAGGTCAGCGATTCTTTTTTCAACAGATAGTTGAAAACGTGGCGTTGATAAGTCATGCTTCAACGCGTGTCCGACCTCTTTGCTCGACCTGACTCTGCGGCGCAGCGCGCGTCGCGCACCTACCGATCCCTGACGCATCTGATCGACCGGCACGCCGACAGTCCCGCCCGCCGATCACGGCAGGCGCATCCCACCATGCCCGCTCCACATGAGGTGATTCGACTCGTAGCGGGACTTGCCAGCGGCTCGATCATCCCGGAGCCGGGTGAGCAGGATGTAGATCACGACGACGTCGTCGCGGCGCTGACCCTGCTGCCCAGCGTCCGGGCCGACCTTGACTCCACCGAGCTGGCCCTGCTGAGGATTGCCCGGAGCAGAGGCATGACGTGGCAGGACATCGCCTTCGGCCTGGGACTCAATACACCGCAGGCGGCCAAGCAGAGGTACGAACGCCTGGAGACACGTTCCGAAGACACCGGACGTACCGAAACGTGATCCTGCCCGCGGTCTCCAGCACCCACCGATAAGGAGAGTGCGCGACGACAGACTATCCCGAGGCTGCCGTCGCACGTCGTGCGCTGTTGGCTGCCGCCGCTGGACACCTTTCGCCATCAGGGTCTGCCTGCGTGGTGACTTCAGCCCGCCCATCCCGCCCGTATTCACCACGCCCCCACGGGTGTGTTGATTTGGGGCGTGCAGCGCGCCCGTATTCACCACACCCCGCATGGGTGTGTGGACTTCGGGCGTCCAGCGCGCCCCAAATCAACACACGGATGGGGTTCGCACCCTGACCACGAAACGTGTCTAGGGTCGGTGCATGAACGTCGATCGACATCTCGAGTGGGCGGGCTGCTACAACGCCCGTGACCTGGGCGGACTCCCCACCTCGGACGGCCGGGCCACGCGGTGGGGCGCGGTGGTGCGCACGGACAGCCTGGATCGGCTGACGCCGCAGGGATGGCTTCAGCTGTACGCGCACGGCATCCGCACCGTGGTCGACCTGCGGGAGGACGACGAGCGTGCCGAGGCGGTGTCCCGTCCGGAAG
This sequence comes from Actinoplanes sp. NBRC 101535, assembly GCF_030269225.1. Lineage (NCBI taxonomy): Bacteria > Bacillati > Actinomycetota > Actinomycetes > Micromonosporales > Micromonosporaceae > Actinoplanes > Actinoplanes sp. NBRC 101535. Next base: position 379,994 of record NZ_BSSY01000007.1, read on the forward strand.
GGATCACCGTGGTCCCGGTGCCGCTGGATGACAACGACGACACGGCGTTCTGGTACCGCTGGATCGACGAGGACATCGACGGCACGCCGCTCATCTACCGGCCGTTCCTGGAACACAAGGCGCAGCGGTGTGTGGCCGCGGTCCGCGCCGTGGCCCGGGCCGGCCCCGGCGGTGTGGTGATCCACTGCGGGATCGGCCGGGACCGGACCGGGTTGGTCGCCCTGCTCCTGCTGGCGCTGGCCGGGGTGGAGCCGGGTGCGATCGTCGAGGACTATGCGGCGAGCGGGGAACGGCTGCGGGCCTATTTCGCGCATCCGACGGTGGCTGATCCGGTGGCGGACCGGCTGGCCGAGCGGGGCACCACGATCGCGGCGGTCCTGCACGACCTGCTCGCCGGACTCGACGCGCAGGCCGTGCTGGTCGCGGCCGGTCTGTCACCGGAGGACGTGACCGCCGTGCGGACTCGACTGATCCAGGAGGCCGGCTGACCACGGCGGCGTGCTTTTACGCGTACGAGAGAAGGAGAGTGACCGTCAGGCCGGAGAAGGTGTGCCCGGTGGTTGTTCGCAGCGGTTGCCGTGCTGTTCCATCCAGCCGGTGACCGCGCTGCGGCAGGCGTGGTCGAGGCGGCTCGCGGTCAGATCCAGCAGGACGGGCCGGTCCGCCGGGACCGCCTCCAGCGCGTCGAGCAGCACCGGGAGCCGCAGGAACGTGGCGGTTCCGGCGACACGCACCCGGACCGGGCCGCTGCCGGTGTCGTGGGTGACGACCGACAGCATCGAAGACTGCCACGCCGTTTTGGTGATCGCCAGGAGCAGGCCGGCGAGGACACCTTCGAAGAGGCTGAACAGCACGACCGTTCCGGCGGTGGACATCAGGATCACCGCTTCGCCGCGGTGTTCGCGCCACAGGCCGGGCAGGAAACCGACCGGCATGAGTTTTCCGCCGGAGTGGACCAGGACCGCCGCCAGCGCTGCCACCGGGAGCTGGGCGAGGACGGCCGGCAGCAGTGCGGCGAACAGCAGCAGCCAGGCGCCGTGCATCACGCGGGATGCTCGGGTACGCGCCCCGGCCTGCACGTTGGCGGCACTACGGACGATCACCGCGGCCATCGGCAGCGCGCCGAGCAGACCGCACACCGCGTTCCCGGCGCCCTGGGCGATGAGTTCCCGGTCGTAGTCGGTACGCGGACCGTTGTGCAACCGGTCGACGGCTGCGGCGCTGAACAGGCTCTCCGCCGAGGCGATCAGGGTGAACGCGACCACCGTCCCGGCGAATCCGGTGGCGCCGAGCACGGCGATCGAGCCGCCGCCGAGGGGCTGGACGGCGTCCAGCAGGCCGCGGATCTCGATGCGGGCGACGGGCAGGTCGCCGATCCTGGTGGCCAGGGTCCCGGCGGCGACCGCTGCCAGCGGGCCGGGGACCGACCTGATCCGCGACGGCAGGTGCCGCCAGGCGAGAAGCAGCAGGAGCGTTCCGGCGCCGACCGCGAACGTGGCCGGGGCGGTGGGCGACGCGGCGATCCGGGCCGGGAGCACGGCCAACCCCCGGATCTTGTCCCAGCCGCTGGTGGGCGCGGTCAGACCGGCCATCGCGTACGCCTGACCGGCGATGATGATCAGGCCGATGCCGGTGAGCGTGCCCTCGACGACGGCCACCGACGTCGCCCGGAACCAGCGGCCCAGACGGGCGACGCCGAGGGCGGCCTGCACCAGACCGGTGGCCAGCACGATCGTGCCGAGAGCGGGCAGCCCGTAGGTGCCGACGGCCTCGGCGACCAGCACGGCCAGTCCGGCGGTCGGGCCGGAGACCTGCAGGGTGCTGCCCGGCAGGACGCCGACGACGAGACCGCCGACGATTCCGGTGACCAGGCCGAGTTCGGCGGGGACGCCGGAGGCCACGGCGACGCCGACACACAGCGGCAGCGCGACCAGGAAGACGACGAGGGAGGCGGTGAGGTCGGCACGGGGTGGTGCGGGGAGACCGAAAATGCGCATGGTGGATTCCTTCGATGCCCGGGAACGAGACTGACGGTGGCGGGACGGCACGCATCGCCGTGACCCGCGGCCCGTGGCGGCGGAGTCAGCGATCAGCGGTCGTGCCGGGAACCTGTCAGCACCGGAACACCTGAAGGACGACGTGTAATGCGGGCTGCCGGCCGGTCGTCGCCGGCCGGGTGGTGCCGCGGTGCCCGCGGGGCGTGGGGGCCGAGACCTCGCAGACGACCTCGGACTCCACGTCGCTGACCGCGGCCGGAGCCTGGCGGTCGGGCAGGTTCACCCGTTCGGTCGCGGGCTCGTGCATCTCCGGCGCGGGCGGCTGCGGTTGGTAGCCGACCCGGCCGGTACACACCGTGGAGACCCGTCCGGCCGTGGCCCGGGGCTGCCCGTGGTGCGGCATGGACATGTGCAGGAGCAGCAGGAGGAAGGCCAGCAGAGCGACGGGGATCGCCGCGAGCCGTCGCATCCTCCACCTCCCCTGACATAAGCCCTTTATTGCGCATAAGGCTAGTGGGGAGAGGCGGCCCGGGTTCCGTCATCCACAATCCGGAAATCTCCTGTTCACACCGTCGCTCACGGACGTGTGACGGGAGATGCTGCCGCGAGGATCGCGGCCATCGGGACTTGAAGCTGACACTGGTGTCAACTCCTATGGTGGCGGCATGAATTCCATCGCCGGCCTGTTCGAGCCCGCCGTCGCCGGTGGTGCCGCGGGAGATGACCGGCGCGGGCATCCGGGCCACGGTCGCCGAGTTCGCCACCACCGCCCGGCGTGCCGTCGACGCGGGCTTCGCGCCGACCTGACCGCCCTGGGCCGGCCGTTCCTGGCCAACCCCGACCTGGTCGAGCGTCTGCGCACCGGCGCGCCGGTCAACCAGGTCCGCAACCGCCACCTGATGTACGTCGGCGGCGAGACCGGCTACACCGACTACCCGGCGCTGCCTTCGGGACCTTCAGCGCCTTCGGCTGTCTCGGCGTGAGGGCGCAGGCTCAGGAGACGAGGGAGCCGAGGTGCTTGCGCAGCCACTCCGATCGGGTGGGACCGGGACCTGGTGCTCAGCCGGATCGCGCATCCGCTGCCGATGAGCGTGCGGCAGCCGGTCACCGCCGAGTGGTCGCTCGAGCGTACGGCCGGTCTCGGTCCGCGTGACGACGACGGTGTCACGGTGTTCGCCGGTCCGGGACGGACGGTGCGGGTCGAGGTGTTCGCCGTGCCGGCGGGGGAGACGGCCGCGTCCGCCGTCGCGGCGCTGAGCGCGGGTCTCGCCGAGCGCTGCGCGGGCCGCCTGACCGAGAACGACGGTGACCTTCTGCGTGCGGCCTTCTGGCTGACGACGGCACACCACGAGTTCTACGGGTACGCCGCGACGGCCACCGGGGTCCTCTGCGTGACCTGCCTCTACGACGACGAGGACGACCTGGCCTGGGCCCGGCAAGTGTGGCGGTCCGCGACCCACGTGGGGGCGGCGCGCATCGCTTAGTATCGATGAGGAGGCCCTGATGCCCGTCGGTGAGTTCCGCAACGACCAGGCCCGCGATCGATTCCACGCCGTCCACCAGGAGCTGATGGACCGGCTCTGGCCGCCCGAGTCGGTCCCCTCCGACGTGGACACCGGTTTCGGCACCACCCGCGTGCACCGGCTGGGCGGGGGTGCCGGCGACGGTGTGCCGTTCGTGCTGCTCCCGGGCTCGGGCGGGCCGTCGCTGATGTGGCACGCCTACGTGCGGCGGCTCGCCGCGTCCCGCCCGGTGATCGCCGTCGACCCGGTCGGCGAGCCGGGGCCGTCCGTGCAGACCCGCGCGATCGACAGTGGCGCGGACTGGTCGCGGTGGCTCGGCGAGGTGCTGTCCGGGCTGGGCGTCCGGCAGGCCCACCTGGTCGGGACCTCCTACGGCGGCTGGGTCGCCCTCTGTCACTCGCTGCACGCGCCGGAGTCCGTCGCGAGTCTGTCGCTGTTCGACCCGGGCGGGTTCGGGGAGGTCAGCCGCGGGTTCATCGTCTGGATGATCGCGGGCGGGCTTACCACGTTCACGCCCCGGCCGGTGCGGCACGCGCTGGCTCGTACCCTGCGGAACGTGACCCTGCGCGACGACGACGCGGTGCGGCTGGTCAAGGCGACGTTCGGGTTCCGGCGCCGGCACATCCTGCCGACGCCGCTCACCGACGGCGACCTGGCCCGGATCACCGCGCCGACGCTGCTGGTGGTCGGCGGGCACAGTCAGCTCTACGATGCCCGGGAGGTCGCCGCGCGGGTCACCGCCCACATGCCGCACGCGGTCGCCGAGATCGTCCCCGGTGCCGCTCACGACCTGGTGATGTGGGAGCCCGGCGAGCGCGCCGACCGGGTCGTGCGGTTCGCGTCAGGGGCGGTTCGCCCCGGGCCAGGGGCCGGGGGTGGCGGCGGGCTCGTCGACTGAGGTCACGTCGGTGCGATACAGCTCCATACCCCGCGCCTGATAGTTGGCCAGCGCGGCCGGGCCGTCCCAGCTGCAGGTGTGCACCCACACCCGGCCGACCGGGGGCCGGTCCGGCCAGCGGTCGGGCAGCCGCCACGCCTCGGTCAGGGTGGTGGTGAGCAGGTGGCCGCCGATCCGCTGCCCGGCGAACTGGGGGAGCAGACCGAAATAGGCGATCTCGACCTCGCCGGGAGTGCGGCCGTCCAGTTCGGCGTACCCGGCGGGAGTGCCCCGGACCGACACCATCCAGGTCTCCACGCCGGGCGCCGTCACCCAGTCCTGCCACTGCTGCCAGTCCCAGCCCAGACGGTCGGTCCAGTGCCAGCCGCCGCCGACCGCGGTGTAGAGGTAGCGGTTGAGTTCGACGCTGGGCACCTCGGCGCGCCGGATCTCCACCGGGACCTCCGGCTGTCGCGCGGGGCGGATCCGGGACGGGTCGGTCTGTTCCAGGTACCAGGTCGTGAGCTCCACCCCCCGATCATCGCTGATCGACAAACTTCTCTTGACAGAAATCCCGCGGAAATGACCATGATGAAGATCCATCGATGGCAGGAGACTTCATGATTCAGTTCCGTGCCCGGTTCGGATCGACGGGCTTGGCGGCCGTCGCCGTCGCCGTCGCCTCGGTGATGCTGGTCCCGGGTTTGGTCGCCGGCGCGTTGTCGTCGGCGGCGGGTCTGCGCACGGCGGCGGTGGCCCCGGCCGTCATCAGGCCGGTCATCGATCAGAACTTCGCGGACCCGGACGTCATGAAGGTCGGTGGCACCTACTACGCGTACGCGACCAACAGCGACGGCCGGAACATCAAGTGGGCGACCTCCACCGACCTGGTCACCTGGCAGGTGCGGGAGAGCGACGCGCTGCCCGCCCTGGGCGCCTGGGTGGATCCGGACTGGTCGTTCCCGCCCGGCGGGTCCGGCGACCACGGCGTCTGGGCGCCGGAGGTGTTCGCCACCGGACCGCGCAGCTTCGTCATGTGGTACACCGCGCACGACCGGGCCTCCGGCAAACAGTGCATCGGCGCGGCCACCGCCACCGCGCCCGGCGGGCCGTTCCAGCCGCAGGAGACCTCCCTCGTCTGTACGCCGGAGATCGGTGGCGCGATCGACGCGTCCTCGTACGCCGAGAACGGCCGCCGTTACCTGCTGTGGAAGAACGACGGCAACTGCTGCTCCCAGGACACCTGGCTGCACCTGCAGCAGGTCAGCGCGGACGGGTTGCGCCGCACTGGGCCGGTGACTCAGCTGATCAAGCAGAGCAAGCCGTTCGAGGGCACCCTCGTGGAGGCGCCGACACTGTGGAAGCACGCCGGCACGTACGTGCTGTTCTACTCGGCGAACTTCTTCGGCAACGGCAGCTACGTGAGCGGCTACGCCACCTCGGCCAGTCTGCGCGGACCGTACACGAAAGCGGAGAAGCCCCTGATGACCACCGATGCCTTCGCCGGTGACGTGCGCGGTCCCGGCGGCCAGGACATCGTGACCGGACCGGACGGCCGGGACCGGATCGTGTTCCACGGCTGGAACGCGGACTTCACCTACCGGGCGGTGTATTCGCAGCGGCTCGACTGGCAGGGCAGCCGGCCGATCGTGGCCGGGGCGAAGATCCGTTACGAGGCCGAGGACGCCGCTTTCACCCGTGCCAACGCGCGCTACGCGGCGGGCGGGGCAAGCAACGGCGTCGTCGTCGGCGGCATCGATTTCGCCGACAGCCGGATCACGTTCACCGTGCATGTGCCGCGGGCCGGCACCTACCGGCTCTTCAGCCGGTACGCGAACGGTTCGGACGCCGGTGCGGCCGGCCACACCCTGACCGTGAACGGGGTCGACGCCGGCACCGTGGACTATCCCGTGACGGGCTGGGACAACTGGCAGATCAGCGAGCGGTCGATCACGCTCAAGGCCGGGGACAATCTCGTCGCGTACGCGAAGGGGACGAATTTCGCCGAGCTGGACGCGATCGACGTCGCCTGACCCCGACGCGGGCCCGGCCGTTGCGGCCGGGCCCGCCGTCCGGTTCCCTACGTGCGGTAGGCGTAGAACCAGCCGTTCGGATAAGCCTTCAGGAACGAGCTGAGCGGCTTGTCCAAGGTGTTGTTGGTGTGATAGCTGAGATAGATCTCTTTCTTGGTCACCTTGGTGACGATGGTGGTGTGGTCGATCCGGCCGTCCCGGTTGAAGTCGACCTGCAGGACGTCGGCCAGGCTCAGCTGCCACACGTTGGTCAGGGCCTTGGTGCGGCGGGGCGCGAAGCGGGACCAGCGCTCGGCCGAGGTCCAGGTGTACGTCTGGTTGGCCCAGTTGTACCACCAGTTCTTGTCACTGCGGTACCAGCCGGTGTCGTTCTTCCAGCCGCCGGCCCGCAGCGCCTGGGACACGAAGTTGGTGCAGTCGCCGCCCTTCTTGGTGAAATCGCGGTAGTCCTTGTTGCGGTTCTTCGCGTATTTCCGGGCGTACTTGACGATGCAGCTGTAACACAGGCCCTTCGGGATGGCCTGGGCCGAGAAGGTCCCCTCGGCCGTGGTGTCGTCGACCTTCTCCACCGTGCCCACCGGGTCGCTGCCGGCGACCGTGGCCTGCACCGCATCCGGGTAGATCATTCCGTCCGCCGCGTTGTAGCTCTCCGACGGGTCGCTGTCGTAGAGCGCCTCGTCGTCGGTCGCCGCGGTCGCCTCCTCGACGGACGGCGGGATCACCGTGCTGATCCGGCCGGCCGGTTCGGTGACCGGCGGCAGGTGCGCGCCGTATGTCAGGGACTCGTCCGCGAGCTTGTACGCCGAGCCGTCCCGGACGAAGACGAAGACCCGGTTCGCCTGGTACTCGTTGGCGGGTTCGTCGCTGCCCGCGGCCGGGGTCAGGGCCGCCGACTCGACCGTCCAGTAGTACGCCTCGTTGCCGCTGCCGCTGAGCTGCACCATGCCCTCGTCCACGGTGACGGTGGAGGACACGTACGACAGGCCGTCGGCGGCGAGCGCCGCCCGGGCCTGGGCCAGCTCGCCCGCGCCGGTCGCCTCCTGCGCGGCCATGCCGGTCCACAGCGGGACCGTGCCGGACGGGTTCTCGCCGGTGATGGCCGCGGCCCGGTTCTTCAGGAAGGTCAGGGCCAGCGGTTCCAGAGTGGCCATCGCGGTCGTCTCGGCCGCGGTCATCGCCCGGTCGGGCTGCTCGGCCACGTCCTCCGCGCCGCGGCCCACACCGAACTGGTGGTAGCCGAGCGCCGAGGTCAGGTTGCCCGCGGCGTCGAACGCCCGCACGTAGAGACGGTTCATGCCACCCCGGCCCGGGGTGAGCGTGACGGTGGCGGTGCCGTCGGCGGCCGCGGCCACCTTGGACGTGGGTGACGTGTTGTTGAGCGCGTACAGGTACGCCGTGGCGGTCTGCCCGGGCGGCGGCGACAGCGTGAACGTGCCCGCCGTGCCGGCCGCCCCCGACCAGGTGTCCCGCGGGTAGGTCGCCGACGTCGCGGTCGCGGCCGCGGTGACACCGGTGTCGACGGTGAACCGGCACAGGCCGCTCCACGGGCTCCACAGCGTCGCCCCGTCGGTGGCGCGGGCCCGCCAGGAATATCCGGTGCCGTTCGCCAGCGCGCCGGCCGGGACGGTCACCGAGCCGGTGCCGCCGGACGCCACCGTGGCGCTGATCCCGCCGCCGACCAGGGTGGCGCCGTCGGCGGTCCACCACTCGAACTCGGCCCGGGCCGGATCGCCCTGCGGGTCGGTGACCACCGCGGAGAACGACGGCCGGGTGGTGGCGAGCACCGGTCCGGAGCCGGACGTGACGCAGGTGGTCGCCGGGACACTGGACCGGGCGCCGACCGCGGGCTGCCCGGTGAAGACGCACTCCTTGACCGGGGTGCTCGTGTCAGCATCCGAGGAGAGATTCACCGACGTCAGGTGCGTCTCGTAGATCCAGCCGTAGTCGGTGGTGCCGTCGACCCGGGCGTACCACCATTTGTTGTCGTACGAATTCATCGTGTAGCACCAGAAGTAGAGGCGGGTTCCCGCCTTCACCCCGTCCGTGGAGGTCTTGGCGCAGTCACCGTACGGGCCGGTCTTCAGCGGGTACGTGTCGAGCATCAGAGCGCTGCCGTTGCCGTTGGTCGTGGTGGCGAACTCGGCGCAGTCCGGCGGGACCGCCCCGGCCGCGCCGGGCGACACGACACTCAGGCCGATCGTCGCCATCAAGGCCACCAGAACGGCCGAAAGCCATCGTCGAGTGTGGTGGGTTGCTTTCCCCATGCGATTCCCCATGATTTGCCGTCGCTCCCGGTTCGGGCGTCCGGTCGGCAAGATCGTAAGGCATGAATGGCAAATTAGCGAATTCGTAAATGGTTAAGTAAAGCCTTATCGAATGCACATCACAATTCTTTCTGTTATGCCAGGGGTGTTCGACCCTCAATTCCCGGCGCGCTCGTGGAGGACACTGTGGACGAGGGTGCGGGCCGGGCGCTGCGCCTGATGTGGGCCGCGTACGCGTGCGGTCAGGCCGGCTCGGGGATCGGCGCGGGGGCGCTGCCGCTCGTCGTCGTCCTGCTGGCCGGCGTCGTCATTCTGCCTGGACCACCCGATGGCCGCCGTCCTGACATCTTCCGGGTGGCCGCGAGGTGGGGCACTCTGGAGGGATGGGGCAGTCCATCAGGTACGAGCGGAAGCTGAAGGAAGCGGTGCGCACCTCCTGGCTCGCTGTGCTGGGTGTGGTCGTCGGAGGGTTCTTGATCTCCTGGGCGTTGATGCAGGGCCGCGTGCCGTGGGCCGCCGGCATCGCCCTGGCCATCGCGGTGATCGTGGTGTATCCGCTGGGGATCCTCCTCTTCCTGGTCCTGCCGATCTCGGAGACGTCACTGCGGGCACAGATCGCCGACGCCGGGTCCGCGGAGGCGGGTCCGCTGTACGTGAAGCTCGCCGCTCGGCGGGCGGCCGATGGTGACCACGACGAGCAGATCTGGCTGCTGCGCCGGGCGGTGGACTGCGGCGACCGGGACGGCTACCGGATGCTGCTGGCGACGCTCACCGAGCACGGCGAACCGTCCGACGTGACGGATCTGCGGTGCCGCGTCGTGAGCCGGGGCGGTGGTCTGCGCCCGGACGACCCGCTCGGCACGCCCTGGCCGGGCATCGACGGGGAGGCGCTGCTGGCCGTCGCCGACCGGGAGCGGCATGTGCTCACCGAACCCTCCGCCGCCCTACGCAGCCTCGATGTTCTGCTGACGGCGGCGGGCCGCCCCGATCCGGAGGTGTGGCGTGCTCTGGTCGGGGCCAGGGCGAAGGGCTTCCACCTGCGGTTGGCGCGGCATCTGGCCGGGAGCGGCCGGTTCGCCGAGGCCGTCGCTCTGATCCGGGACGGGGACCCCGGCACCCGGCCGGCCTTCCCGGAGGCCGAGGAGTTCCTGCTGGAGCACGGCCTGGTGGCCGAACTGGAGGAGGATGCCCGGCTGCGGTGGACGAAGGGCAAGGACGCCCACGCCCTGGCCGCGCTGCGCCGACTGCTCGCCGGCCAGGACCGGCACGGCGAGCTCGCCCGGTTGCCCAGCGAGGTGGTGGTGGCGAGCCCCGCAAACGCGCAACCGCAGGGCAGGTGGACCGGTGTGAGCGCGTCCGCGATGCCATCCGCCACGCCGCCGGGTGGTTACAGCAGCTACCCCGGCGGCGGCTGCTGACCTGCGGGCCGGAGTAAGTCGTCGAGGGCCTCGGTGAAACGGGCCGTGTAGCGCCCGTAGTCGTCGAGGACCACGCCGGTGAACCGCATACAGTGCCGGGGTGAATCAGGCGACGATCGCGATAGTTCACCGCGATCGGCACGGCGCTCGGACTGCTGACGGCCGCACTGGCGACCTCGGCCCTCCCTGCGTCCGCCGCGATCGAGACCAGGATCGACATCGGCCGCACTATCTACCAGGACGACTTCATCAAGAGTTCGGGAAGCCCGGCCGTCCTCGACGTCCCGGTGACCCTGTGCGGCATTCCCCGCCTTCGCCGCCGCTGAGTCCGCCGCCGCTCACCGGTCAGCCGTGGCGGACTCCATTGATCAGCAGGGTCAGGCCCCGCTCGTAGTAGTCCTGCTCGTCCGGGACCTCCAGGAAGAAGTCGGCGGTCTCGGTCAGGTGCGGATAGTCCTGCGACGGCAGGGACTTCAGCTTCGCGCGCTTGTCGGCGAGCAGCTTCGCGCGCAGGGCCGGGTCGGGCACCGCGACGTCGTCGGGCTGGTTGGTCACCAGGCCGATCAGGGTGGTGAGGATCAGGATGCTCAGCTGGGCCGCCGCCACCGGGGGGTGGCCGTCGGCGCGGAGCAGGCCGAGGACCCGTTCGCCCAGGTCGAGGCCGGCGGGTGTCCGCATGAGCCGGATCGGCATGATCTCGGCGAGCGCCGGGTGGGCGCGCAGGACGCGCAGCACCGCCGTCATCACCGCCCGCAGCTCGGGGCCGTCGCCCAGGTCGGAACCGTCGCCCCGGCTGGGGCCGTCGCTCAGGTCGATCTCGCCGAGGACCCGTTCGACGAGGGCGTCGAGCAGGGCGTCCTTGTCCTTGAAATGCCAGTAGAGAGCCATCGGCGTGACACCGAACGCGGTGGCGACCCGGCGCAGGGTGACCGCGTCGAGGCCGTCGGTGTCGGCGATGGCGAGGGCGGCGGCCAGCACCTCGGTGCGGTCGAGGCGTTCGGAGGCCGGTGGTCGGGGTGCCATGCGGTTCACTATATCTCGTATAGCTGGGCCGTTGACGATCGTCCCCGGCTCCGGCTACGGTCGCTATACGCCGTAAATTTACGGCATATAGTTAAGGGGTCGACATGACACGGACCGTTCTCGTCACCGGCAGCTCGTCCGGCTTCGGCCGCGCCACGGTGCGCACGTTCCTCGCCCAGGGGTGGAACGTCGTCGCGACACTGCGCGACCCGGCGGCCTGGGACGGTGAGGCATCCGACCGACTGCTGGTGCGGGCTTTGGACGTACGCGATGAATCCTCGATCGATACGGCGGTGACCGCCGCGACCCAGCGTTTCGGGCACCTGGACGCGGTGGTCAACAACGCCGGGATGGGACTGTTCTCGGTTTTCGAGACGACCCCGCAGAGCGTCATCGACGACCTTTTCCAGACCAATGTGTACGGGCCGATGCGCGTCATCCGTGCCGTGCTGCCCGTGTTCCAGGCCCAGGGTGGTGGCCGGATCGTGAACGTGACCTCCAGCAGTGCGACCGTTCCGACCCCGTTGCAGGCGGCCTATGGCGCGTCGAAGGCGGCGCTGACGGTGTTCTCCGAGGGGCTCGAATACGAGTTGGCCGATCAGAACATCCAGGTCCGGACGGTCGAGCCGGGATTCGTGCCGACGACCGGATTCTTCACGCAGACCAGTGCGCGGTTCGCGGCCATTCCGGCGCCGGAGGCGTACCTGCCGTACATCCAGAAGCAGATCGCCGCCTTCGACGTCCAGCCACCGGCCGGATACCTCGCCACCGAGGACGACGTGGCCGCGACCGTGTTCACCGCGGCCACCGACGAGAGCGGCCTGACCCGTTTCCGGGTCGGCGGCGACACCCTGGACGGCGCCGCCGCCCGCCGGCAGTCCGACGCCGACTACGACGCGTGGCGGACCGCCCAGTTCGCCTGAACACGTTTCGTGGTCAGGGTGCGAAGCCCGTCCGCGTGGTGATTTCGGGCGCGCTGGACGCCCCAAATCACCACACCGGTGGGGGTGTGGTGATTACGGGCGGGCTGGACGCCCCAAGTCACCACACCCGTGGTGGGGTGTGGTGTTTTCGGGCGGGATGGGTGGCTGTCACCACGCGGACCCCGATGACGAAACGTGACTAGTTCTGGGGCGCCGCGACGTACACCCAGGCTGTGTCTCCGGAGGCCAGCGGCGCTGACACCCGCTGGTAGTCGTCGACCTCGTATTGGTCGGCGGCCACCAGCTCCGCGTCGGTGACCTCGAGGACCGAGCCGTCCACCGTGTCGGCGGTGTCGCCGGTGGCGAGCAGGATCGGGTGGTGGGTCAGGCCGCTCACCGCGAGCACGTGCGGATCGGTGATCAGCACCCGGTCGAGGCGGAACCCGACGATCCGGTCCGGGCGGGCGGTCAACTCACGGCCGAACGTGGCCTTCTGCACGGCCGGGTCGCGCAGCGTTCCGTAGGAGAACAACAGGGGCACCGCGTCAGCCTAACCCTGTTGCCCGGTGTTGAGATCATCACGCGATGGAACAGGTCAGCAGTCGCGTGGTCTATCGCAATCCGTGGATGACGGTCCGGGAGGACGAGATTCGGCGGGCGGACGGCAGCCCCGGCATCTTCGGCGTCGTGGAGAAGCCGGACTTCGCGCTCGTCCTGCCCCGTACCCGCGAAGGGTTCTGGATGGTGGAACAGTTCCGCTATCCGGTGGGGCGGCGGGCGTGGGAGTTCCCGCAGGGCGGCTGGGGCATGGAGGCCACCGGCGGCGACCAGGCCGACCTGGCCCGCCACGAGCTGGCCGAGGAGACCGGCCTGCGCGCCGCGTCGATGGTCCACCTGGGGCATCTCTACGAGGCGTACGGCTACTCGACGCAGGGCTTCGACGTTTACCTGGCGACCGGCCTCGAAGAGGGCGAACCCGACCGCGAGGCCAGCGAACAGGACATGATCCACCGCTGGTTCAGCGACGCCGAGATCACCGCGATGATCCGCACCGGCCAGATCGTGGACGCGCCGTCCCTGGCCGCCCTGACCCTGTTCACCCTCACCTGACCACGTGGAACTCCGGGTGGGCGGCCTTGACCGGCTCAGGCACGGCGCCGGCCGGGCCGGGCACCTGCTGACCTTCGGGGCTGAGTAAGAAACTGAGGTCCCGACGCGTTGCGGTTGCTGGTAGGCGGGATGCCGCACGGCTGCGGAGCCGCCTGCCGGGGACCTTAAACCCGCACCTCGGGGTACGGGTCAACGCGATTCTTCTCGCGATGACAAGGCTGCCCACCACGGGCCAGGCTGGTGCCGTTACGACGGAACAGGGAGCGTGGGATGACAGCCATCAGCCGGGTTATCGGGCGGCAGATCCTCGACAGCCGGGGCAACCCGAGCGTCGAGGTCGACGTGGTGCTCGTGGACGGATCGTCGGGGCGGGCGGCCGTGCCGTCGGGGGCGTCGACCGGGGCCAACGAGGCCGTCGAGCTGCGGGACGGGGATCCGGCCAGGTTCCACGGCAAGGGGGTCGGCCGGGCGGTCGCCGCCGTCAACGGGGAGATCGCCGCGGCGGTGACCGGACTGGACGCCGAGGATCAGGCGCTCGTCGACGCGACGATGATCGAACTGGACGGCACGAAGGACAAGGGCCGTCTGGGCGCCAACGCGATCCTCGGGGTGTCGCTGGCGGTGGTGAAGGCCGCGGCTCAGGCCCACCGGCAGCCGCTCTACCGGTATGTCGGCGGGGTCGGTGCGCGGGTCCTGCCCGTCCCGATGATGAACATCGTCAACGGCGGGGCGCACGCCGACAATCCGCTCGACTTCCAGGAGTTCATGATCGCTCCGGTGGGGGCGACGTCCTTCTTCGAGGCGGTGCGGATGGGGTCGGAGGTGTTCCACACGCTGCGGCGTCAGCTGGCCGCGGCGGGACACGGCACCAATGTGGGGGACGAGGGCGGGTTCGCGCCGGACTTCGCGGACGCTGACGAGGCGCTGCGGTTCGTGGTGCGGGCCGTCGAGGAGACCGGGTACCGGCCGGGGGTGGACATCACCGTGTGCCTCGACCCGGCGAGCTCCGAGTTCTTCCGGGACGGCGTTTACGCGTACACCGGAGAAGGGGTGGAAAGGTCGGTGGACGAGCACATCGGCTATCTGCTGGACCTGGCCGGGCGGTATCCGATCTCCTCGATCGAGGACCCGATGGCGGAGGACGACTTCGCCGGGTGGCGGAAGCTCACCGACCAGGCCGGTGACCGTCTCCAGCTCGTCGGCGACGACGTCTTCTGCACCGACGCCGACCGGCTGATCAGTGGCATCGAGGGTGGTTACGCCAACGCGATCCTGGTGAAGGTCAACCAGATCGGCACGCTGACCGAGACGTTGCGGACGGTCGAGACGGCGCACCGGGCCGGCTACCGGGTGGTGATGTCGCACCGTTCCGGCGAGACCGAGGACACCACGATCGCCGATCTGGCGGTGGCCACCGGATGCGGGCAGATCAAGACGGGGTCGCTGTCGCGCAGCGACCGGACCGCCAAGTACAACCAGCTGATCCGCATCGAGGAGGAGCTGGGCGCCTCCGCCCGCTACGCCGGCCTCCCTTATTGATCCTCCTGGATCACGGTGGGACGGTGGACGGTGTGAATCCGACGAGCGGTATGAACGAACCCGATGTCGACACCACCACACACAGCAGCGCGCGGGTCTGGAACTACATCCTCGGTGGCACCGACAACTACGAGGTCGACCGGGCGCTGGCCGACCGGATGCTGGCGGCGTTCCCCGGGATGGCGGTGCTGGCCCGCGAGCAGCGCCGGTTCCTCGGGCGCGCGATCGGCTACCTGGTCCGCGAGGCCGGGGTGCGCCAGTTCCTCGACATCGGCACCGGCCTGCCCACCGCCGACAACACGCACGAGGTCGCCCAGCGGCTGGCGCCCGAGTCGCGGATCGTCTATGTCGACAACGATCCGCTGGTGCTCGCCCACGCGCGGACGATGCTCACCAGCAGCCCCGAGGGCGCCACCGACTACATCGACGCGAACGTGCAGGACCCGGAGCGGATCCTGCGCGAGGCGGCCCGGACTCTCGACTTCGGCAAGCCGGTGGGATTGATGATGTTTGGCATCCTCGGGAACGTCGCCTCCTACGACGAGGCCCGCGGGATCCTGAAGCGGCTCCTCGGCGCGCTGCCGCCGGGCAGCTACCTCGCGCTGTCGGAGGGGACCGCCACCAGCGATCAGGCGCAGTCCGGCAAGCAGGTGGCCGCGGAGCAGGGTCATGCCTACACCCCGCGGACGGTGGCTCAGGTCGAGGGCTACTTCGAGGGCCTCGACCTGGTCGAGCCGGGTGTGGTGCCGACGCCGCACTGGCGTCCGACCGGCGGCGAGGTGGCGTCGGCGATCGACGGGCGCGGTGGAGTCGGCCGCAAGAGCTGATTCATTCATTTGCATCTGTCGACTAAGCATGGACGGATGCGAAGACTGTTCGGGGCCGTCCTGCTGGCGGCGGCCCTCGTGATCAGCGGGACGGGGCCGGTGGCGGCGGCGCCGGTCGTGCCGGCCGGACCGGGTGCCGCCCTGCCGGACGGCTGGTTCGTGGCCGGCGGCAAGCTCGGCTGGCGGGCCGAGCGGCAGGTGCCGGCCGGGGACGCCGCCGTCGAGTTCTGGTCCGGGGAGCGGCGCCTCGGCGTGCCCGCGTTCACCGCCGATCACACCACGTTCACCCTCGACCTGAGCCGGGTGTTCAGCCTGGCCGACCTGTCGGTGCGCACCGGCGGACGGCGCCTCGACCGGGTCGAGGCGCTGCCCCGGCGTACCGCCGCACCCACACCGTCGCCGGCACCGACCCTGCCCGCCACCACCACCGATCCGGGCGTCAAGGGCAAGTTCAAGACCATCTCCGGCGGGTACGCGCTGAGCAGCGTCACGTTGCCCGACTATCCCGAGCCGGTGGAGATGGAAGCCGTCGTGGTCGCGCCGAAGGGGGCGACCGGTCCCCGTCCCCTGGCACTGTTCCTGCACGGACGCCACCCGACCTGCTACTCCGGTGACGACTGGACGATGCAGTGGCCCTGCTCGGAGGGGACGCAGCCGATCCCGAGCCACCGGGGTTACCTGCAGGCGCAGGAACTGCTCGCGTCGCAGGGCTGGATCACCGTGTCGATCTCGGCCAACGGCATCAACGGACAGGACGCGGGGCTGGAGGACGCCGGGGCGCAGGGCCGCTCCTCGCTGGTCCGCGAACACCTCGCCCGGTGGGCGGACTGGTCCGGCACCGGCCGGGCCGGCGCCCCCGCGATCGTCCGGTCCGCGCCGCGCGCCGACATGGGCCAGGTCTTCCTGATGGGACACTCCCGGGGTGGTGAGGGCGTCAACCGGGCCGCGATGGACTCGCTGACCCCGCCGCCCGGTGACCGGATCGCCACCCGCTGGACGATCCGCGGCCTCATGCTGATCGGCCCGACGATCTTCGGCCACGATCCGGTGCCGGACGTGCCGTCGGTGACGATCCTGCCCGGTTGCGACGGCGACGTCGCCGACCTGCAGGGGCAGATGTTCGTCGACGCGACCCGGGGTGTCGGCCGGGGCCGGGCCCTGCACAGTGCGCTGTTCATGATCGGTGCCAATCACAACTACTTCAACACCGAGTGGACGCCGGGACAGGCGGTCGCGTTCGCGTTCGACGACTGGGCCGGCTGGGACCCGGACGACCCGGTCTGCGGCACCGGTGCGCCGACCCGGCTGACCGCGGCGCAGCAGCAGGACGCCGGGGTTACGTACATCGCGGCCGCGGCCCGGCTGTTCACCGGCGAGGACCGGATGCGCCCGCTGCTGGACGGCAGTGGGGTACGCGCACCGTCGGCCGGCCCGGCCCGGGTGCTCAGCCACGCGCTCGGCGGCAACCGGGTTCCGGCGCTGCTGCCCGATCCGGCGACGGTCACCGGCGGCGGGGCCCGGATCTGTGCGCTGGTCAGCGGCGACGACGACCGGTGCCTGGCGCCGCGGGCCACCTACTTCCCGTCGGTGCACGGGACCCCGTTCCGCAACACGGTTCCGGAGCCCGGCCGGTGGGCGGCCGACGTCAGCTGGTCGTCGGCCGGAACACCACTGACCCTGGCGCCGGCCCGGCCGGTGTCGCTCGGGGACTCCCGGGACCTGGCGCTGCGGCTGATCGTGCCGCCGGAATCGACCGGAACCCGGTTCGGTGTGACGATCGTGGACACGGCCGGGCGGCGTACCGTGCTCGGCGACGCCGCCGCCGACGGCCTGCCGGCCGGCATGATGCGGGCCTCCTACTGGGCGCAGGAGCTGCGGGTGCCGCTCGGAGGCTTCCGCGGCCGGATGGCGGGGCTGGAGTTGACCCCGCGGACGGCGAGCGGGCAGGCCTGGCTGCTCGACGCGTGGGGCTACCGGCCCGGCACCCCCGATCCGCGCCCGGTCGCCCTGCCCCGGGTGGACATCGGCGGCCTCACCGTGACCGAGGGCGACACCGGTTCGGTGACCTATCAGGTGCCGGTGCGGATCAGCGGCGGCGACGGTGGCGGCGGCCGGCTGCGGCTGGCGATCCTCGACCGGCTCTCCGGCGGGAGCGTGACCTGGCAGGCGACCGTCGCGCCCGGCACCGGGCTGATCGAGGTGCCGGTGGATGTGCCCGGCGACACCCTGTACGGCGAGGGCGAGGCGCAGGTGGTGCTCGCCAAGGCGGAGCAGGGTCTGGTCGTCGGCGACTACACCGGTGTCGTGAACGTCCTCAACGACGACCCGATGCCGGTCGTCACCGTCGCACCGGTCACGGACACGGTCGCCGAGGGCGGCACGCTGACCTGGCGGGCGACGCTGTCCACCCGGGCCGAGGCGTGGATCCCGGTCGACGCGTGGGCGGTGCCGCCCGCCGACGGCACCGAGCTGTCCACGCGGGACGTCGACCCGGACTGGCTGTGGAGCCTCACCGGCCGCGAACCCGACCCGGAGCTGCCGTTGTCGGGGGCGGACGTGTTCCCGTACACCTTCGTGGAACCGGGGGAGATCTCCGCCGACCTGACCGTGCCGACGATCACCGACGACGTGGCCGAGGGGCCCGAGACGGTCGAGCTGGAGTTCGGCAACGACCTCGGGACGTTCCGCGGGACCGTGACGGACTGAGTCGCCGTCCGTGCCCGGCCGGCCGGCCGGGCACGGACGTCTTTCGTCAGGCGGCCGGGAACACCTGCACCTCGCCGCCGTCGGCGAACAGCTCGCTGCCGGTCATGTAGCTCGACCGGTCGCCGGCCAGGAAGAGCGCGGCCTGCGCGATCTCGGCCGGGTCCGCGACCCGGCGCAGCGGCGTGGAGGCGGCCATCTGCGCGAGGAAGCCGTCGACGTGGGTCTCGTCGCCGGGGATGCCGCGC
This sequence comes from Actinoplanes sp. NBRC 101535, assembly GCF_030269225.1. Taxonomy (NCBI): domain Bacteria; kingdom Bacillati; phylum Actinomycetota; class Actinomycetes; order Micromonosporales; family Micromonosporaceae; genus Actinoplanes; species Actinoplanes sp. NBRC 101535. Next base: position 398,479 of record NZ_BSSY01000007.1, read on the forward strand.
AGGCCGGGCGTGTCGGTCGGCCCGGGGACCAGGACGTTGACCCGGATCCGGCGCGGGGCCAGTTCGGCGGCCCAGACCCGGGCGAACTGCCGGATCGCCGCCTTGGACGCCGAGTAGGTGCCGCCGCCGGGGCCGCCGCGACTGGCCGTGGTGGAGCCGGTCAGCACGATCGACGACCCGTCCGGCATGAGCGGCAGCATCTTCTGCACGGTGAAGGTGGTGCCGCGCACGTTGGTGTCGAAGGTCCGGTCGAAGCTCTCCGGGGTCAGGTCGGTGAGCGTGTTGAACTCGCCGCCGCCGGCGTTGGCGAAGAGGACGTCGAGCCGTCCGGCGCTCTCGGCGATGCGGGCCGCGACCGTGTCCAGGTCGTCCAGGTCGGCGATGTCGCCACGGATCGCGGTGGCGCCGATCGCCGCGGCGGCCTCGTCGAGTTCGGCCTGCCGCCGGCCGGTGATGAAGACCCGGGCCCCCTCGGCCGCGAAGAGGGCGGCCGTGGCCCGGCCGATGCCGGTGGCGCCGCCGGTCACCAGGGCCACCTTGCCGTCGAGGTCAGTCATGGGGTGCTCGCTCTCGTTCAGTTCCGGACTGTACGGTCCAATACAAGCACAATGTTGACCGGTCGGTCCAGAACGAATATCGTCGGGGTATGGCACGCCCCCGCAAGTTCGACGAAGAGCAGGTGCTGCGCTCCGCCACCGAGGCATTCTGGAACGCGGGCTTCGCCGCGACCTCGCTGGACGACCTGATGCAGGCCACCGGCCTCGGCAAAGGCAGCCTGTACGGCGCCTTCGGCGACAAGCAGGCCCTGTTCCAGCGGGTCCTCGACGGCTACTGCGCGACCAGCACGGCACACCTGCGCGACCACCTGGACGGTCCCGGCTCGTCGTCGGCCGACCGTCTGCGGGACCTGTTCGACACGATGGTCACCGCCCTCGGACAGCCCGGCCCGCACCGGTCCTGCCTGCTCGCCAAGTCGGCGGCCGAGCTGGCGGCCACCAACCCCGAGGTCGCCGACCGGGCACGGCAGACGTTCGTCACGATCGCCGGACTGCTGCAGGCCGAGATCGAGAAGGCCCAGGTCGCAGGTGACGTCCCCGCGGACCGGGACGCCCGCCGCACGGCCCGTCACCTGCTGGCGGTGCTCCGCGGGATGGAGGCGCTGGCCCAGGCCGACGTGGGCGAGGACGTCCTGCGCGATGCCGCCGACGCCGCCCTCGAGGTCGCCGGGCTACGGCGTGATCCGGCGACGTGATCGGTGCCGACACCGGACTGCTTCACGGCGTACCCCTCAAGGGGTCAGATGGCCCGTCGCCTGCAGCAAAGCCCGGCTGAAACGGTTGAGACCGATCGCGGGCAGGCGCTGCGGGGCGAACCAGCGCAGCTCGCTGATCTCCTCCCGGTCGGGCGCCGGAGTCCCGCCGGCGACGGCGGCCTCGAAGACGGCGGTGACATAGGCGGCCCGGTCCCCGTTGGCGTAGGTCACCTCGTAATCGGCGCCGCCGAGCACATCCAGCAGCCGCAACCGGTGGATCCGCAGGCCGGTCTCCTCGCGGATCTCCCGGACCGCCGCCTGGGCCGGGGACTCGCCCAGGTCGACCGCGCCGCCCGGCACCGCCCACCCGTCCTGCTTGCCGGTGTGCCGGACCAGCATGAGCCGCCCGTCACCGTCGCGGACGAGGGCCGACACCGACGGCAGCAGGATCAGTTCGTGGCCGATCATCGCCCGTAGCCGGGCCAGGTGCGCGGAGATACCCACCGTGCCAAGCTAACGCCTGCCCCGAGGCCGATTCTTCCGGGTCGCGGTCTCCGGCCGCCGCCGGTCAGATCGTGCGCGTCGCCTTCGCCAGGTTGGCTTCCAGCTCGGCCCGGTCCTGCCTGACGACGTACGCCGGACGGTCCCGCTCGACCCGCCACGACTCGCTCAGCGGGCTGACGTCGACCGCGTCGAATCCGATCCGGTCGTAGAGTTCGATGGCGAACGCGACCGCATCGGGATGGTCCGAGGAGACCACCAGCGCGCGTCGTCCCGGCGTGCCGGACGGGGAACCGTCGGTGGTGATGGCGGCGGCCGTGATGTGGTTGAACGCCTTGACCACCTTGGAGCTGGGCAGGTGCTGCTGCAGCAGGCCCGAGGTGGTCGCCTCGCCGCGGTCGAGCTCGCCGAACCGGCCGTCGCGTTCCCAGTAGTAGTTGTCGGTGTCGAGCACGATCTTGCCGGCCAGCGGCTCGACGGGAACGTCCTTGTACTTGCCGAACGGCACGGTGACGACCACCACGTCACCGGCGGCGCCGGCCTCCCGTGCCGTCGCCGCCCGCGCGGACGGCCCCAGGTCGTCGATCAGGGCGGAGAGGGTCTCGGGGTCGCGCGAGTTCGCGATCACGACGTCGTGTCCCAGCGCGATCACCGCCCGGGCCACCTGGCTTCCGATGTTTCCGGCCCCGATGATTCCGAATGTCGTCATGATCTGTCGCAACTCCGGAGCACCCGGTCCTATTCCCGCGAAGTCGATCGATCCTGTAGGTGTTGATCGTGGCCGTGATCGCGGTCGGGGCCGCCTGACCCGCCGGTCGTTGCCGTCGGCGCATGGTCGCAGGGCGATCGCCGGCTCCCCGGGACGCGGTCGGTCAACCGCCCGGCACGCTGATCGGTCAGCGAGCCGGGCGGCACGGCCGAGATCAGCGGCGCTCGTGGACGGTCTCGCCGCCGACGACCGTCGCGACCACCGCCACGTCGCGGATCTCCTCGGCCGCGACGGTGAGCAGGTCCCGGTCGAGGACGGCGAAGTCGGCCAGCAGGCCGGGCCTGATCCGTCCCTTGAGGTGTTCCTGGTGGGTGGCGTACGCCGAACCATGCGTGTACGCGCGGAGCGCCTGCTCCACGGTGAGCGCCTCGGCGAGCCCGAACGCCGCGCCGGAGGCGGTCCGCCGGTTGACCATGTCGTGCAGGCCCCACAGCGGCGGCGAGTCGACGACCGGGGCGTCCGAGCTGCCGGGCAGTTCGATGCCGGCGTCCACCCAGGTCCGCATCCGGTAGAGGCCGGCGGACCGGTCCGGGCCCATGGCGGCGAGCAGCCCGTCGCCGGTCTCGGACACGAACCGGCCCTGGGGGACCGGGATCAGTCCCAGGTCGACGATCCGGCGTACCTGCTCGGGGCTGGTGACCGCGCAGTGCTCGATGCGGTGCCGGGTGTCGGCGCGCGGGTGCAGGCGCTGGGCTTCGGCGTACGCGTCGAGGACCACGTCCAGGGCGGCGTCGCCGATGGCGTGGGTGGCGACCTGCCAGCCGTTGCGGTGCGCGTCGACGATCTGCCGGCGTAGTTCGGGCTGCTCGACGCGGAGGAAGCCCCGTTCACCGGGGGTGTCGTGGTAGTCGCAGCACATCGCGGCGGTCCGGCCGATCAGCGAACCGTCCGAGACGATCTTGACGCCGCCGACGCGTACCCAATCGTCGCCGAGCCCGGACCGCAGGCCCAGGTCCAGGCCGTACCCGTTCTCGCCGGGCCCGATCGGGCCGAAGTCGTGCAGCGCCTCGATGTAGGGCATGACGGTGGTGCGGACCCGCAGCCGGCCGGACTGCCGGGCGTCCTGGAAGGCGCGCAGGTCGGCGCGGGACGAGCCGAGCCCGCCGACGCCGCCGATGCCGGGTTCGGTGATGCTGGTGATGCCGCGGGCCAGGCAGTGCTCGGAGGCGGCGGCGAGCGCGTCGCCCAGCTGCGGCAACGGCACCGGGAACAGCACGTCCGACACGCGCGTCATGGCCTCCTCCTGGAGCAGGCCGGTCGGCACCCCGTCGACGCGGACGACGGCGCCGCCGGGCACCTCGGGCAGGGCGTCCAGTCCGGAGAAGCCGGCGGCCCGGGCGGCGGCCGAGTTGGCCACCGCCATGTGCTTCGAGGTGTGCACCAGCCACACCGGATGCTCCGGCGCGATCCGGTCCAGCTGCTGCGCCGTCGGGTGGGCGCCGATCTTGTTCTGGTCGTACCCGTGCCCGATGATCCACGTGCCGGGCGCGAGTCGCGCGGCGCGCCCGGCCACCGCCGCGAGCAGGGCGTCGAGGGTCGGCGCTGCCGGCGCCGACACATCGAGCTGGAGCATCTCCCGGCCGACCATGGAGAAGTGCTGGTGGGCGTCGTGGAAGCCGGGGACCACGGTGGCGCCGCCGAGGTCGACGACCCGCCGGGCGGAGACGCCGTCGAGGTCGTCGTCGAGGGCGGCGACGCGGCCCTGCCAGACGCCGATCCGGGTCGCGCGGGGGTGGTCGTCGTCGACGGTGTGGACGACGGCGTTGGTGAAGATGGTGTCGAGTCGCACGGTCGGTTCCCTCTCAGGCGGCGACGGGCCGGCGGCGGGTCCAGGCGGCCAGGCCGGCGACTCCGGCGGCGGTGACCAGCAGGATGACGATGTAGAACACCGCGATGCCACCCCAGCCGCCGGTACGGGTGGCGATGTACTGGGCGATGAACGGGGTGGTGCCGCCGATCAGCGTCGAGCACAGCTGGTAGCTCAGCGAGATGCCGGTGTAGCGCACCCGGGCCGGGAACGCGGCGGCGAGGAAGCCGGCCAGGACGGCGTAGTAGCCGGCGCCGGCGACGATGCTCAGCGCCAGTCCGATGAAGATCGGCACGGCCTGGCCGGTCTGCACCAGCAGGAACATCGGGATCGCCACGACGACGTTGGCGGCCAGGCAGACGGTCATGAAACGGGCCGGGCCGGTGCGCTCGGCGATCAGCGCGGCGAACGGCTGCCAGACGAACTGGGTGATGGCCAGCAAGAGCAGGATGTTCAGCATCGTCTGCCGCGGAACGCCCAGCTCGGTGGTGGTGTACGAGAGCATGAACGTGTTGGTGAAGTAGGCGGCCGCGATGCCGCTGACACTGGCCAGCAGGGCGAGCACGACGACCACCGGGTGCCGGGTGAGGACCTCCTTCAGCGGGGCGCGTTCCGGAGCTGCGGCGGCGACCCGTTCGGTGAACTCCGGGGTCTCCTCGACCTTGAGCCGCACCACCAGGCCGATCACCACGAGGACCGCGCTGACCAGGAACGGCAGCCGCCAGCCCCAGGACAGGAACGCGTCGTCGTCGAGCCGGCTGACCAGCAGGAACGCGAAGGTGGCGAGGATGCTGCCGGCCGGGGAGCCCTGCTGGACGAACATGCCGGCGAAGACGCCCCGGCCGCGTTCGGCGCTCTCCGAGGCCATCAGCACGGCGCCGCCCCACTCGCCGCCGACCGCGAAGCCCTGCAGGAAGCGGAGCACGACCAGCAGGATCGGGGCGGCGACCCCGATGCTCGCGTACCCGGGGAGCAGACCGATGCAGGTGGTGGCCGCGCCCATCAGCACCAGGGTGGTGACCAGGGTGCCGCGGCGGCCGAACCGGTCGCCGAGGTGGCCGAAGACGATGCCGCCCAGCGGTCGGGCGACGAAGCCGACCCAGAGGGTGGCGAACGAGGCGAGGATGCCGGCGGCCGGGCTCACCTCGGGGAAGAAGACGGTGCCGAAGACGAGGGCTGCGGCCGTACCGAAGATGTAGAAGTCGTACCACTCCACGGCGGTGCCGATGAACGAGGCTAAGCCCGCGCGGCGGGCTCGCCGGGAGTCGGTGGTCAACACGCCCATGGGTTCTCCTGAATCGGCGAGGTGCAGTGCGGCCAGCCTTCCGGCCTGTGCTCATGCCGTCCAATGCCGGATGGTTTCCGTTTCCTTGCCTTCCAGGCAATGCGAGAATCCGCAGATGGTCGAACTACGCGTCCTGCGCTACTTCGTGGCGATCGCCGAGGCCGGCAGCCTGACCGCCGGCGCCGAGGCGGTCCGCATCAGCCAGCCTGCCGTGTCCCGGCAGCTACGGGCGCTGGAACGGGAGCTGGGGGCGGATCTGTTCCGCCGGGGCAACGGGCCGCTGCAACTCACCCGGGCCGGCAGCCGCATGCTGTCGGTCGCCCGCGACCTGCTGCGCCGCGAGGGCATGGCCCGGCAGGTGCTGCGCCTCGGCGCGTCCGGCGAGCTGAGCGGCACCCCGGAACTGACCGTGGTGGCGCCGCTGGCCACCCTGCACGACCTGGTGGCGCCGCTACTCGCCGCCCGCGGGGCGGACCTGCCGGTGATCGACGGGGTGGAGATGGAACCGGCCCGGGTCTTCGACGAGATCGTGGCACTCGGTGCCGACCTGGGACTGTCGACGTACCCGCCGCCGGCCGGCTGGCGGGCCCGGCGGCTGCCGGACATCCCGCTCTACGCGCAGGTGCCGGCGGGCCATCCGTACGCGGAACTCGACCGCATCGAGCTGATCGACCTGCTCGACGACCCGCTGATCGTGATGAACCGGACCAACATGGCCCGGCTGGTGGTCGACGAGGCCCTCGCCGGGCTCGACCGGCGGCCGGCCCGGCTGGTGGAGATGAGTTCCTCGCTGCTGGCACAGGGGCTGGCGGCGGCCGGCCGCGGGGTGGCGCTGCTGACCAACTGGTCACGTTTCGACCTGGCCGCCGTGCCGGTGAGCAACGGCGGCCGTCCGATCCTGATCCCGATGTACGCGGGCTGGGACCCCACCCACTACGCGGCCGATCTGCTGATCCACCTCATCGACGAGATCGAGGAGTTCTGCACGACGGCGATCGCGCGGTCCTAACCGGCCAGCGCCTCGCCCAGCACGTCGAGGGCGTCGTGCAGCAGGTCGTCGGAGATGGTCAGCGGCGGCAGGAACCGCAGCACGTTACCGTAGGTGCCGCAGGTCAGCACGATCACGCCACGCCGGTGCGCGGCGGCGGCGACCGCCTTGGCCAGCGCCGCATCCGGCCGCCCGGAGTCCGGTTCGACCAGCTCGACGGCGATCATCGCGCCGCGGCCGCGGATGTCGCCGATCCGCGGGTCGCCGTCGCGCAACGCGGACAGTCGCGCGGTGAGCAACTCGCCGATCCGCCCGGCCCGCGCGATCAGCCCGTCCTGCTCGATGGTCTCGATGGCGGCGAGCGCCGCCGCGCAGGCCAGCGGATTCCCGCCGTACGTGCCGCCGAGGCCGCCGGTGTGCGCGGCGTCCATGATCTCGGCCCGGCCGGTCACCGCGGACAGCGGCAGGCCGCCGGCGATGCCCTTCGCGGTCACGATCAGATCGGGTACGACGTTCTCGTGCTCACTGGCGAACCAGGCCCCGGTACGGGCGAACCCGGTCTGCACCTCGTCGGCGATGAACACCACCCCGTGCTTCCGGCACCAGTCGGCGAGCGCGGCCAGGAACCCCGGCGCCGGGGTGATGAAACCGCCCTCACCCTGGATGGGCTCGATCACCAGGGCCGCCAGGTTCGCCGCACCCACCTGCTTGTCCAGCTGATCGATCGCCCGGGCGGCGGCGTCCGCCCCGGACAGCCCGCCGTCGCGGTACGGGTACGACAGCGGTGCCCGGTACACCTCCGGGGCGAACGGCCCGAACCCGTGCTTGTACGGCATCGACTTGGCCGTCATCGCCATCGTCAGGTTGGTCCGCCCGTGATAGGCGTGGTCGAACACCGCGACGGCCGGCCGCCCGGTGGCCAGCCGGGCGATCTTCACGGCGTTCTCCACCGCCTCGGCGCCGGAGTTGAACAGGGCGGTCCGCTTGTCGTGCGTACCCGGCGTCAAGCGGTTGAGTGCCTCGGCCACGGCCACGTACCCCTCGTACGGGGTGACCATGAAACAGGTGTGGGTGAACGCCCGGACCTGCTCGGTGACGGCCGCGACGACCCGCGGATCGCTGGCGCCGACACTGGTCACCGCGATGCCCGAACCCAGGTCGATCAGGTGGTTGCCGTCCACGTCGACCACCACGCCACCGCCGGCACCCGCCGCGAAGACCGGCATCGTGGTGCCCACCCCGAAGGCGACCGCGGCCTTCTTCCGTGCCATCAGTTCCTGCGATCGCGGTCCGGGGATCGCCGTCACGAGTCGTCGTCGTTGCTCCATGTCAGCAGTCTGCGAAGCTCCAGCTATGCCGTCCAATACTTGTTGAGCCACCAACCCAGGCCTGCCGGGCATGTCGAGTCGTAGGCTGACCGGATGGAGACGTCGGGCCGCCGGGCGCTGGGGGAGTTCCTTCGGACGATGCGGGAGCGGCAGCAGCCCACCGGCTCCGAGTCGGCGGCTTCCGCACGGCGCACTCCGGGCCTGCGCCGTGAGGAGGCCGCCGCGCGGGCGAACATCTCCGTGGCGCACTACATCAACATCGAACGGGGCACCGGCGCCAGCCCGTCCCCGCAGGTGCTGAACGCGATCGCGCGCGGGCTCCGCCTCGACCCGGGCCAGACCCGGCATCTGTTCGAACTCGCCGGCGAAGCCCCACCCCGGCCCCGGCACCCGCCGATGGAGCTGCCCGCCGCCACCAGCCGCCTGCTGCGCACACTGGAACCCACCCCGGCCCTCGTGCTGAGCGCCCGGTTCGACGTCATCGCCCAGAACGACGCCGCCGTCGAACTGCTCGAGGATTTCACCGTGACGGCCCCGCGCCGCCGTAATCTGATCCGGCGGCACTTCCTGCCCGATGCCGGTGACGACGGCGACATCTGGACCACGGCCGGGCTCGACGCCTTCACCCGGTTCGCGACCGCTCAGCTGCGCCGGACGGTGGCCCGGTACCCCGACGACGAGGAGACCGCCGCACTCGTCGCCGAGCTCCGCGAACACAGCCCGCACTTCCGGGATGCCTGGGCGCGGGTGCACACCGGATTCCGGGGCTCCGGCCGGGTGGCTCTCGGCGCCGAGACCGTGACCTGTGACGTCATGCTGGTTCCCGACCAGGACCAGTACGTCGTCTTCCTCTCTCCGGACGGCGGACTACAGGTGGCGTCCCCGTCCTGACCCGGGAGATACAACCTGTGGCTGTCTCCTCGATCCTCCGCGCGATAGCTTCGGATCGCTATCGAGGAATGCGGAAAGATCCATGGAGAACAAGTATGAGTGGCTGGATCGATCCGATGATCGACGAATTTCAGCGCAGCGGCGGCGATCACCCCCGCTTCGGGCGTGACCTGGTCCTGCTGCACGGGATCGGAGCGCGGACCGGCGAGCCCCGTTCCCACCTGACCCGGGGAATCGCCTTCCGCGGAGGATGGGTCGTCGCGGCCACCTTCGGCGGCAATCCCCGGAACCCCGCCTGGGTGAACAACCTTCGCGCCCACCCCGACATCGATGTCGAGGTGCCGTTGCCGACGGCCGGCATCGAAACCCACAGTGTGCGCGCGGTCGAACTCGACGGACCCGACCGCGAGGCGGCCCGGCAGAGGTTCCGTGCCGTCTCACCGGTCTTCGCCCAGTTCGAGGCCGGCGTCGACCGGACCATCCCGATCTTTCACCTGATCGTTCGCTAGACCCGTTTCGTCGTCAGGGTCCGCGTGGCGAATTCAGCCGCCCACCACGCCCGTAATCACCACACCCACCCGAGCGTGGTGACTTCAGGCGCCCAGCGCGCCCGTAATCACCACGCGGACGGGCTTCGCACCCTGACCGCGAAACGTGTCTAGTCCGTGGCGACGGCGGCCGCGACAGCGCGCGTCTGCGGTGTCGCCGAGGCGGTCAGGGCGATGCCGAGACGGCTGGGGGAGAGCCGGGACCGGCCCGTCGGTCATCGTGAAGCCGTCGTCCTCGCCCGCCACGACCGGATTGCCGATGGCGTAGTACCGGTCGTGGCCGTCGATGTGCGAGATCCGGAACAGGTCCAGGCCTCGACGGTGGACTCCGCCGCCCCGGTGACGGCGGTCGTGCCGAGGTTCAGGCGGGCAGGACGATGGTCTTTCCCGGAATGCGGCCGGCGGCTGCTTCGGCGTGCAGGGCGGGCAGCTCGGTCAACGGGATCCGGCGGGTGACCTCGACCCGCAGTTCGCCCTTGTCGATCATGGTCACGAGTTCGGTGAGGCGTTCGCGGTGGGGCAGGACGAACACGGTCGCCGCGGTGACACCGCGGGACTCGTCGCCCGGGGTGGCCATGAAGGCGGTGGTGCTGACCACCTTGCCGCCGTCGCGGACCAGGGCCACCAGCGCGGTGAACCGGTCCGGGTCGATCGGGGCGAGGTTGAGCAGCACGTCGACCGGCTGACCGATCGCGGTCAGGGCCTCCGTGGTGGTGTAGTCGACGATCTCGTCCGCCCCGGCCGCCTGGACGGCCTCCCGGCTGCGGGCGGTGGCGGTGGCCACGACGTGGGCGCCGGCCTGCTTGGCCAGGGCGACGGCGTACTTGCCGACCACGCCGCCGGCGCCGTTGATGAAGATCCGCTGACCGGCCTGCAGGGCGCCGTCGTCGAAGAGGGCCTGCCAGGCGGTCAGCGCCACCGACGGCCATGCGGCCGCGTCGGCCAGCGGGATGGTGGTGGGGGCCGGGACCAGGCGGTCCGCGGGGGCGATGACGTACTCGGCGGCGCCGCCGTCGCGCTCCATGGGCAGGAACCCGATCACGGCGTCGCCCACCCGCAGGCCGTCGACGCCTTCGCCGAGCGCGTCGACGGTGCCGGAGACGTCATAGCCGGGTACGTGCGGCAGCACGACCGGGATCGGCAGGAAGCCCGCCCGCATGCCGTTGTCGGCGGCGTTGAACGCCGAGGCGGCGACCCGGATCCGCACCTCGCCGGCGCCCGGGGCCGGCTGCTCGACGTCCTCGTAGCGCAGGACCTCGGGACCGCCGACCTCGTGGAAACGTACTGCCTTCATGACTGAGCCTGCTTTCGTGGTGGTTCCCGTCCGGTGACGTCAACCAACTTCGCAGGTTCGGCCGGATCTAACCTGGGCCAGATCGGCCCACCCTGACGACCGCCGGGCCGTCGGCCGCACCCACCACCTCCGCCAGGCGGAACGCATCGGCCGAACCGGGCGTCGCGGTCAGCATCAGCGCGGCCAGGTCGTCGCCGGGGATGGCGAGCAGGCTCCCGGCCAGCGCGACCGGGGCACCCTCGGGATGCAGGAAGGTCGCGGTGCTCTGGTACGCCTCCACCGGCCGGGGCGCGCGCCATGAGGTGTCGAACAGCCGGCTGCGGGTGCGGAGTTCGTCGACCAGTTCGGTGAGCGGGGCGTCGGTGGGATACCGCAGCAGTGCGGACTTGAGCTGGGTGACGAGGATCGTCTGGTGGTCGGTCGCGTCCGTCTGGGATTGCTGGAAACCGTCGAACGGATCGCAGAACGTGCGCCACGCGACGTTCCAGTCCCAGCGGCTCCCGGTGAGATCCCAGTGTTCCAGGGCGAGGAAGGCACTGTTGACGGCGATCAGGTTCATCGCGGCGTCGGAGACGAACATCGGGGTGTCCGGGAAGCTTTCGAGCAGCCGCAGCGCGCCCGGACCGAGATCGGTCGGCACCTGCCCGCCCGCGGCGGCGTACCCGGCCAGCGCACAGAGCCGTTCGTAGTCGGCCCGCCGGACCCGCAACGCGCGGGCGATGGCGTTCACCACGCCGGCCGACGGGTGGCTGCGTCCCTGCTCCAGCCGGCGGACGTAGTCCGCGGACATCCCCGCGAGGTCACCGAGCTCCTCCCGCCGCAGGCCGCGTACCCGCCGTCCGCCCGCCGGCAGGCCGACAGACTCGGGTGCCGTGTTTTCCCGCAAGAGGCGCACTGCCGCGCCGAACTCGTGACGTTCCACGGCACCAGTGTGCCTCGGCCGCCGCAGGGTGGGCCGGACCGGCCCAGGTGGGATCCGCCGGATGCTGCGACGTTGGTCAGCGTCCCCATCACGAAAGCGGGCCCAGCTGTGAAGGCAGTACGTTTCCACCGGTTCGGCGGCCCCGAGGTCCTGCGGTACGAGGACGTCGAGCGGCCGGACCCGGTCGCCGGCGAGGTGCGGATCCGGGTCGCCGCGACCTCGTTCAACAGCGTCGACGCCGGCATCCGCGCGGGCCTGCTGCGGGGGCCGGTCCCGGTCCGGCTGCCGCACACGCCCGGCATCGACGTCGCCGGCACCGTGGACGCGCTCGGCCCGGGCACGGCCGACGTCGCGGTGGGGGACCACGTCGTCGGGTTTCTGCCGATGACCGCTGCGGGGGCGGCCGCGGAGTACGTGATCGCGCCCGCGGAGGCCCTGACCGGGGTGCCGAGGCAGTTGTCGCTGACCGATGTGGCCGCCCTGCCGCTCGTCGGCCTCACCGCCTGGCAGGCAGTGTTCGACCACGGCAACCTGACGGCCGGGCAACGGGTTCTGATCATCGGTGCGGAGGGAACAATCGGTGGGTACGCCGTGCAGCTGGCCAAGGAGGCACGTGCGCACGTGCTGGCCACGGCGAGTCCGCACCGGACGACATGGGTCACGGCCGTGGGAGCCGACGAGGTGGTCGACCGTACTCTCACCGGCGTCACGGAACGGGTCGACCTGGTCCTCGACTTCACGCCGCTTTCCGCGTACCGGATGAACGCCCTCGTCTCGTTGATCCGTGACGGCGGCACACTGGTCAGCACCACTGCCGAAAGGCCCGTCCCCGGCGACGGGAAGCGTGGTGTGCGGGGCGTCGGCCTGCGGGTACGCGGCGATACCGATCAGCTCGCCGACCTGGTCGCCCGGGTCGGAACCGGCGAGTTGTTCCTCGACGTCGCGCACCGGGTGGCACTGGCCGATCTGCCGGCCCTGCATGCGCGGGCGATGACGACGCCGCTGCCGGGCAAGGTCGTCGTCCTGGCGCCCCGGCCCGGACGGTGACGTGGTTCACCGTCGAAGATGCGCCGACCACGTGGCGGCGACGGCAGGACATGCGGCTGGTGGACGGCAGCACGCTGCCGTGGCTCTGTGGTGGCAGGAGCGGTGCGCGCGGCATCGAGGCGGCCGCCGACGCGGGCGACCCGGCGATGGTCCGGCTCCGCGAGAACGGAACGGTGCAGGCCGTCCGCGCCGCCCACGACTGGACGTCCGAACACCGCCTCCTGCTCGAACCCTGACACGCGGCCGTGCCCGCCGGCATCAAGGGTGCGGCGTGGTCGTCGTCATTCGGCGAGGCTGGGTGCCTGGCGGGACCAGCGGTGCGCGCCGAGTTCCTCGACGATGAAGCGGGCGACGTCGGTACGCGTGACGCGCCGGCCACCCAGGGGTGTGCTGTCGTCGGTGGCGCGGTAGCTGCCCGTCGGTTCGCGGTCCTGGAGGTAGGTGGGCCGCACGAAGGTCCAGTCGAGGTCGATGTCGCGCACGATGCGTTCCATGTCGGCCATGTCGGCGTACAGGTTCGCGCCGATCGGGCGGATCAGGCCGTGGTACCACCAGGCGTGGTGGGGGTCGTCGTGCCGGACGCCGACGGAGGTGATGGCCAGCAGCCGTTTCACCCCGGTGGCCCGCATCGCCGCCACGATGGCGCGGGCGCCGTCGGAGTAGAGGCGACCGGCTGCGCGGCCAGCGAGCCCTGACGGCGGCCGGCAACGCGGCCGGGGCCACTGAGGAGGCCATGTCCGAGGCCGCCGGATCGGAGCTCGACGCGGTCTACGGCGGCCTGCCGGCGGGCACCCACCCGACCATCCATGCTCTGCTCCCCGTGATGACCACCGCCGGGCGCGACAGCCGTGCCTACGCCGACTGGAAGCTCAACGTCGTCATCGACGGACTGCTGCGCCACCGCCGGCCGTCGTAACGCGGTCACCCGTCCGGCGACTCCGGGCTCGGCGGAGGATCGCTGGCTCACCGGGACGGTGCTTCGGGCGTACCCCCGAAGGCTCTTGAAAAGCCGGTGTTTCGCAAGGCCGGCCGGCGCTCCGCGGCGGAGCGCCGGCCGGCCGGCCACGTCAGGCGGCGTCGCCGTGGGCCTGGGGTCCGGCGTGGACGACCTCGGCCATCAGCAGGGTGAGCTCCTGGACGAGTTCGTCGGTGGTCTGGCCGGTCTGGGAGCGGATCAGGCTGAGGGCGAGTTCGGCGAGCAGGCAGAAACCGCGGGCCTGGGTGCGTTCGTCGCCCATCGCGGCCAGTAGCTCCTCGGCGCCGGGGAAGTCGCCGCGGTGCTTGGCGGCGATCACTCCGGCGGCCTGCTGGGCGGCGAGGAAGACCGGCCCGGGACCGCCGGCCCCGGGGGTGCCGCTCCCCGGGGTGTGGTCGGCCGGGCCGGTGTCGTTCAACGGTGGATCCTCACGGTGCGACGATGAGCGGGTTGCCGGCTGCGCGGGCCGCGTCGAAGCGCTTCGTCACGTCGGACCAGTCGACCAGGTTCCACAGGCGGTCGACGTAGTCCGGGCGGACGTTCTTGTACTGCAGGTAGTACGCGTGCTCCCACGCGTCGAAGACCAGGATCGGCGTGGAGCCCTGGCCGACGTTGCCGTGGTGGTCGTAGACCTGTTCCACGATCAGGCGCTGGGACAGCGGTTCCCAGGCGAGGACGCCCCAGCCGGAGCCCTGCACACCCTTGGTGGCGGTGGAGAGCTGTGCGGCGAACGCCTCGAACGATCCGAAGTGTTCGGCGATGGCCGCGGACAGTTCGCCGCCGGGGCGGTCGGCACTGGCGCCGGGCCGCAGGTTGTTCCAGAAGATCGAGTGCAGCACGTGGCCGGAGAGGTTGAAGGCCAGGGTCTTCTCCAGGCCGACCAGTGCGGAGTAGTCGCCCTTGTCGCGCGCCTCGGCGAGCTGGTCGAGGGTGTCGTTGCTGCCCTTGACGTACGCCGCATGGTGCTTGCTGTGGTGCAGTTCGAGGATCTGCCCGGACATCGCCGGCTCGAGTGCGCCGTAGTCGTAGGGCATGTCGGGAAGCGTGTAGATCGCCATGTTGCCCAGTATCTACTATTGCCAACTCTTGGCAACTGCACAATCATGACATCAGGGTGATTGCCCTCAGCGGCCCGGGCGGTCGTTGTCGACACTGAAGGGCGTCCCGGCCCGCGATGATCCACGCTGCGGGGACGCCCTTCGCCGGCGCGCCGGATCAGGCGAAGTCGAACAACGGAGGGAAGACCAGCACCACCACCCACGACCAGGCGAAGTAGACCGCCAGATACCGCGTCTGCCAGCTTTCCAGCCGGCCGAACGGCATCCGCCCGCGCAGGAACCCGACGAACAGCCACGCCGACCAGGCCAGGTTGGTCAGCAGGATCAGGTTCTCGCCGAGGGCCGCGCTCTTGTTGGGGGTGAACCCGAACCCGGTGATCCGGCCGGTGATCGCCGCCAGCACCAGCATGTCGATGAGCAGCGCGCAGACGACCAGCCCCAGTTGCAGACGGTCGAAGACGCCGGGCTTCGCGGTCAGGTCGCGGGAGGAGATCGCGTACAGCAGGAGGCCGAGGACGACGACGAGCAGCAGGTTGAACAGGATCAGCGCGTCGCGATCCACGTCGATGCCGTTGTTGGTCCAGATGGCGGCGACCAGGAACGCCAGCAGGGTGACCGCGAACAGCGGCGTGAACACCCGGGTCAGGACCGGCGCCATGTTCTCGATGACGCTCTGCTTCGCCTCGACCAGCCAGGCCGCCACGACGACCGCGGCGATACCGCCGCACGGCACCATCCAGTGCTCGATGAAGTGGCTGGGGTGCAGGCCGATGGCGTTGAAGGTGCCCGCGGTGAACGCGATCAGCACGCCCCCGCCGAGGCAGATGAGCACGAAGTAGATCGCCCATTCGCCGGTGAACCGGATGAAGTCCATCCGCAGCCGGCTCGACCGCCAGTCACCACCGGTGTACGCGAGCCCGACCACCAGCCACAGCGCGATCGGCAGGTGGATCGCGGTGAGAGTGATCGAGAACGAGTCGTCGGCAAGCCGGAACGCGTTCGCGCCCACCGCCCCGACGGCGAACAGTGCGGCCACGATCCCGGCCAGGCGCAGGCCGGCCCGGCGGCGCCAGATGAAGTAGCCGGCCAGTGGTACCAGCGCGAACAGGCTGAGATTGGTCACGTAGAAGTTCTCGGCCGCGTCGAAGGCGTCCGGGATCTTGATGCCGATCGCGGCGAGGACCGCGAACAGCACCATCATCGGCACCTCGCGGCGGGTCCGTGCGGCGGCCGGGGTGCCGGCGTCGCCGGGCAGCACGAGTTGCTTCCACAACCGTTCGGAGTGTTCCCGGGCGAACTCGCGGGACAGCTCGTCGAGGCTGCCCATCCGCTTGACCGCGATCAGGAACGCCTCGTCGGCGTGCAGACCGGCCTCGATCAGATCGCCGATCCGCTCCCGCAGATGGTCCTCCAACTCGGCCGCGTCGTCGTCGTGCAGTTCGGGCCGGCGCTGCATGTAGGCCCGCCATGCCGCGATCTGGCGTTCCAGATCGCTGTCGTTGTCACTCTCGACGGTCAATGCCCTGTCTCCCAAAGCGGCGTCATGGTCGGTGTGCTGTTCCAGACACCCCGCAGCGCGTCGACGACGGTGTCCCACTGCCGGCGCTGCTCGGCGAGTTCGGCCCGGCCCTGCTCGGTGATCCGGTAGTACTTGCGGCGGCGCCCCTCGGGCGGGCTCTGCCAGGACGACTCCACGTGCCCGAGCCGTTCCAGCCGGTGCAGCAGCGGATAGAGCAGCCCTTCGGTCCACTCCAGCCGCCCGCCGGACAGGTCGTTGATCTGCTTGAGGATCGCGTACCCGTAGCTCTCGCCCTCGGCGAGAATGCCCAGCACCAGGGGGGTCGCCGACGCGGCGACCAGGTCTTTGGCGATGCGCACACGGCCTCCTTACCTAGAACTGCAAGGCATAGTAGTTCTAGGTATCAACCCTTCGCTACCGCGTGGGTCCGGCTGCGCGATTCCTTCACGCTTCCTTTGCGGGTACGCCACAAAAGCCCCGCCGCTGCCATGATCTCGACGCGGCCCCGCTCCACCGGCCGCCCCGGATTCAGTGGCACGACTCCGGGACAGGGGAACTAAACGGGTCCCTTTTCGAACTTGGTCAGCGCCCCCGTCATCCTCTGACCGATGGCCGCCTTCGGCGCCTACGTCATGAGCAACATGGCCGCCCAGCTCGTCTACCTCGGCGACGGGCGCACCGCAGCCGAGATGGCCCACGCCGCTGCCACCTCCACCCGGCTCGGGCATGGCCCGTTGCTCGCACGGATCTACACCACACAAGCCCGCGGACACGCCCTCGCCGGCGACATCAACGCCTGCCGGACCGCCCTGGCCCAGGCCGAACACGCGACCGGCCATTTCGGCAACACCCCCGCATGGCTCGGCGCCTCCAGCCCCGCGCACCACGCCGGCTCCGCCATGCACTGCTTCCACGACCTCGGCCTGCACGCCGAAGCCGCCCGGCACAGCCTCTCCGCTCTCGACCTCCCGCACGACAGCGCCCGGGCTCGAGCCCTGCACGAAATCCTGCTCGCCCGTGTCCACCTGGGGCTGCGTGACATCGAACGCTCCTGCGATACCGCCCGGCGAGCGCTGCGCGCCGCCGTACGGCTGCGGTCGCGACGCCTGCACGATCGGATCCGGGAGTACGCCATCGAACTCAGGCCGCACCAGCGTCATCCCGCGGCACAAGCGTGGCGGGCAGAAGCCAGGCAGCTGCTCACCGCGGCCTAACGATCGCCAACCGGCCGGCCGGCGCCCAGCGCCCCGGTGCTGGCCTGCTCGACGAACACGCCGTTGTGCAAGTACGCCAGACCACCGGACTTCCTCGCGGACAGGGCGGCTTCGACCCGGTCGGCGGTGTTCGCCGTGAACCGCTGCCGTAACTGCGAGCGCTCGACGAACTCGACGGCGTCCAATTCCTCGGACTGCAGTGCGATTCCCGACAGATCTTCGAGGACGCCCCCATCGAACACATAGCCGAACCACGCCTTGCGGACGGTGTTCGGAGCCACCCAGTCCATCACCAGCAGCCGACCAAGATCGATGTGAAGCCCGAGCTCTTCAGCGACCTCTCGCGCGCAGCACGCATGCGGGGGCTCGGCGGCCTCCATGATGCCGCCCGGCACGTTCCACCACGCCCGATAGTTCGGCTTCACCGCCAGCACCGCGGTGCCTGAGGGGTTCGTGATCAGCGCGCTCGCCGACGCCAGAAAACTCGGCAGACTCGCATACCACTGCTCCGGCTCCAGCCACTCACCCACGAACCTCACGCTACGCGTTGCGGTGGGACCGCCACCGAGCAGGCGGTCCCACCGAGCACGAGGGAAATCACTCTGCCAGGACGATTTCTGAAGTGGAAGGGGTCGCCGACAGGAAGGTGCGGACGGCGGCGAGCCAGGCGTCCGGGTTGTCGAAGTGGGCCATGTGGGCGGCGTCCGGGACCACGGCCAGACGGCTGCTGGTGAGTTCCGCGTGCAGGCGGTGGGCGACGTCCACCGGGAAGCCCAGGTCGTGTGCGCCGTGCAGGATCAAGGCCGGGCGGGCCCACGCGCGTAGGACGTCCACGATGTCCGGCGGGGCCGCCGGGCGTAGGCGGCCGGAGGCGTGCATCTCGTTGTAGTCGCTGGTGAAGCGGACCCGGTCGAGGACCTGGCGCCACTCGTCGAGGCGGTCCAGTTGCCAGATCATCTGGGCGGCGTCGCCGTGCGCCATGGCGCGGCTGAGCGCTCCGTCCGTACCCGTCAGAAGGGGGTCGTCGAAACTGACCGGGGTGCTGAGCGCGAGGCGGTCGGCGGGGACGGGTGGCGGGTCGAAGTCGGTGTAGGCCGTCGTCGAGGCGAGGATCAGCCGGTTCACCAGGGTGGGGTGTCGCTGGACCAGGCGCATGGCGATCCGGCCGCCGAAGGAGAAGCCCAGGACGTCGGCGTTGGGGTGGCCCAGGGTGCTGATCAGGCCGGCGACCGTGTCGGCGAGCGCCTCGGGCTGCAGGCGGTCGTGTGGCAGGTCGCCGGCAGGGGGAGTGCGGTGGCTGCGCCCGCAACCGGGCAGGTCGAACAGGACGACCTGGGCGACGTCGGCGAGGGCGGCAACGGCGGGGAGCAGGAAGCTGTGATCCCAGGTGGGGCCGCCGTGGATCACCACCAGTGGCGGTGACGAGGGGTCGCCGAAGCGCCGGGTGAACAGCCGGACCCCATCGACGGTGACCGCTGGCATTGTGCTCCCCTCAGTGGACGCTCAAAACCTACTGTACATATATGTGTTGTAGGTCTCTTGTCGGGGTGGAAAACCAGTTGACGGCCCTACGATCAGGGCCGACGTCGATGGAAGGCGTCACCGGAACCGAGAAGAAGGCACCATGGTCGTCGACATCCCACCCCCTGAACTGGCGCGGCACCCCCTGCGACAGCTGGCGTCGGACCGGTGGGCGGTGGCCGGCGGCGCCACCATCGTGGTCTTCCTGCTGATCGCCCTCGCCGCGCCGCTGCTGTCCGGGCTGGAGGGCCACGACCCCTACACGTACGACCTGGACGCCGTCTCGGACACCGGCGCGCCGCTCGGCTTCGGCGGCGGGATCAGCGCCGAGCACTGGTTCGGGGTGGAGCCGATGACCGGGCGCGACCTGTTCGCGATCGTGGTGCACGGCGCCCGCACGTCGTTCCTGGTCGGGTTCGCCGCGACCGCCCTGGCGGTGCTGATCGGCGTGGCCGTCGGGCTGACCGCCGGCTACCTCGGTGGCTGGTACGACCGCCTGGTCAGCCGTTTCATCGACGTCCTGTTCGGCTTCCCCTGGCTGGTCTTCGTGATCGCCCTCGGCGCCATCGCCCCGGCGGACCTCCCGAAGCAGCTGCTGATCATCCTGGTGATCGGCCTCTTCGGCTGGCCCGGCATCGCCCGTGTCGTCCGTGGTCAGACGCTCGCCCTCAAGCAGCGCACGTTCGTCGTGGCGGCCACCGCGCTCGGCGCCGGGCCCGGTCACCTGCTGCGTCACCAGTATCTTCCGAACCTGACCTCGACGATCATCGTCTACAGCACGATGACCATCCCCGGGATGATCGGCGCCGAGGCGGCGCTGTCCTTCCTGGGCGTCGGGGTGCCGCCGCCGACACCGGCGTGGGGGCGCACCATCGGCGACGCGGTCGGCTGGGTGCAGACCGACCCGATGTTCCTGGTGTTCCCGGGTACCGCGTTGTTCCTGATCACGCTGGCGTTCAACCTGTTCGGCGACGGCCTGCGCGACGCCCTCGACCCGCGGACCCGGGGGCTGAAGCGATGACCGCCCTCAAGCGGCTCCCGGGTGTGCTCGGCACCCTGGTGGTGATCAGCCTGCTCACCTTCGCGGTGTTCTACCTGCTGCCCGCCGACCCGGCGCAGCTCTCCTGCGGGCGCCCGTGCACCCCGGACCGGCTGGCCCAGGCCAGCGCGTTCATGGGCTACGACAAGCCCTGGTTCCAGCAGTACCTGGACTTCCTCGGCGGCATCGTCACCGGTCGGCACTTCGGGGCGGGCCGGGCCGCGGTGGACTGCGCCGCACCCTGCTTCGGCTGGTCGTTCCGGCTGAACGCGCCGGTCACCCGGCTGCTGCTCGACCGGGCGCCGGTGACGTTCTCCATCGCCGGCGGCGCGGCCCTGCTCTGGCTGGTCATCGGCGTCGGCGCGGGTGTGCTGGCCGCGGTCCGGCGGGGCACCGCGATCGACCGGTCGGCGATGCTGCTCTCCACCGTCGGCGTCTCCGCACCCAGCTACCTGGTGGGCCTGCTCGGCATCCTGCTGTTCGGTTTCACCCTGGACATGGTTCCGGTCGGCGGCTACATCCCGCTGGCCGAGAGCCCGGTCGACTGGGCCTGGCACCTGATCCTGCCCTGGACCGTCCTGGCTCTGCTCAACGCGGCCGTCTACGCCCGGCTCACCCGCGGCCAGATGATCGAGGTGCTGGGCGAGGACTACATCCGTACCGCCCGGGCCAAGGGCCTGCGGGAACGCCGGGTGATCGGCCGCCACGGGCTGCGCAACGTGCTGATCCCGGTGGTCACCGTTTTCGGCCTGGACCTGGGCACCCTGCTCGGCGGCGCGGTGATCACCGAACGGGTGTTCAGCATGCAGGGCCTCGGCGCGCTGCTCATCGACGCCGTCGGCACGGTCGACCTGCCGGTGATCGTCGGCGTCACCCTCTTCTCCGCCCTGTTGGTGATCGTCGCCAACGTCCTCGTGGACCTGGTCTACAGCGTCCTCGACCCCCGTGTAGGAAAGGAAACAACCTCCCGATGAGAAGAACCCGCGGATTCACCGCCGTGGCGCTGTCCGCCATGCTCCTGATGGCCGGCTGCGGCGCGAACGCGGCGGACGACAGCGACGACGCCGGAGGGGCCGGCAAGGGCGGGAAGCTGACCGTCCTCAGCGCCTCGACCGACATCAACTTCGACCCGGCGAAGAGCCAGAACCTGGCCATCACCACGCTCGGCCTGGTGCTGCGCCGGCTGACCACCTGGGACATCCAGCCGGGCAAGACCGCCCAGGTGGTCCCGGACCTGGCCACCGACACCGGCACCGCCAGCGACGACGGCAAGACCTGGACCTTCACCCTGAAGGACGGCCTCAAGTACGCCGACGGCACCGCGATCACCACCGCGGACATCAAGTACGGCGTGGAGCGCTCGTTCGCCGCCGAGCTGTCCGGTGGCCTCGGGTACCACAAGGGCCTGCTGATCGGCGGGGACACGTACCAGGGCCCGTACACCGGCGGTGACCTCGCCTCGATCGAGACGCCGGACGACAAGACCATCGTCTTCAAACTCAAGGCCGCGTACGGCGACTGGCCGTGGATCGTGTCGATGCCCGCGTTCACGCCGGTGCCGAAGGCCAAGGACGACCCGAAGACCTACTCGCAGAACCCGGTGGCGTCCGGCCCGTACCAGGTCTCCTCCTACCAGCAGGGCACCGCGGTCACCCTGACCCGCAACCCGAACTGGGACGCCGCCACCGACAGCGTGCGCACCGGCGGCCCCGACGAGGTCGTCTTCCAGCTCGGTCAGGACGCCACCGTCGCCGCGCAGCGCCTGATCGCCGACTCCGGCGACGACCGTGACGCCTTCGGCGCCGGGTTCGTCCCGCCGGCCCAGCTCGCCCAGATCGAGCAGAACGCGAGCGCCAAGCAGCGTCTGGTCACCTCGGACGCCGGCGCCCTGTCCTACCTGGCGCTCAACACCCGGCGCGGCGCGCTCAAGGACGTCAAGGTCCGGCAGGCGATCCAGTACGCGGTCGACAAGTCGGCGTACCAGGTGGCCACCGGCGGCGCGGCCGGCGGTGACCTGGCCACCACGCTGATCACCCCGGGCATCCCCGGCCGTGCGGAGTACGACCTCTATCCGGCCGGGGAGTCCGGCGACGTCGCGAAGGCGAAGCAGCTGCTCGCCGAGGCCGGCCAGACCGCCCTCAGCCTGACGCTGCTGTCCGAGAACGACCAGCAGAGTCTGGCCGAGGCGCAGGCGATCCAGCAGGGTCTGCAGCGGGCCGGCATCACCGTGACGATCAAGCCGGCCGACGAGACCACGGTCACCGACACCCTCACCGGCGACAAGCCCGACTTCGACATCGCGGTCAGCAGCTGGCAGCCGGACTTCCCCAGCGCCAACGGCAACATCCAGCCGCTCTTCGCCACCAGCGAGATCGGCGGCGGCGGATACAACATCTCCCGCTACTCCAACGCCGAGGTGGACAAGCTGATCGAGCAGGCGCTCGCCACCACGGACCCGGCCGCGGCCCAGGCCCTGTGGGCGCAAGCGGACAAGCGGATCCTGCAGGACGCCCCGGTCGTGCCGCTGAAGTACAACAAGAACTCGTTCCTGCACGGCTCCAACGTGCAGAACTTCTTCGTGGCGGCGTTCCCGGCGTACCCGAACTACCTCAAGGTAACGCTGAAGAACCGATGACCGAGACCACCGTGTCGCCGCTGCTCGCGGTGGCTGACCTGGCCATCTCGTTCGACACCGGCGACGGTGGGCACCAGGCGGCCCGCGGTGTGGCTTTCCAGCTGCACCGCGGGCGCGTCCTGGCCCTGGTCGGCGAGTCCGGCTCCGGCAAGAGCGTCACCGCGATGTCCATCCTCGGACTGCTGCCCGGCAACGCCCGGGTCGCCGGCAGTCTCCTCTTCGAGGACGAGGAACTGATCGGCTGCGGACCCGAGAAACTGCGCGCCCTGCGTGGCGGCCGGATCGGCACCGTCTTCCAGGAGCCGATGGCGGCCTTCAACCCGGTCCTCACGCTCGGCGATCAGATCGCCGAAGCAATTCACACCCACAAGATCTTTGAGGGTACGAGCGTGAAGCTCCGCGTCCGCCAGTTGCTCACCACCGTCGGGCTCGACGACCCCGACCGCGTGGCACGGTCGTATCCGCACCAGCTCTCCGGCGGGCAGCTGCAACGCGCCATGATCGCGATGGCGATCAGTGGCGACCCCGTGCTGCTGATCGCCGACGAGCCGACCACCGCCCTGGACGTGACCGCGCAGGCCGGCATCCTCGACCTGCTGCGCGAACTCCGCGACGACCGGGGCATGGCGATCCTGCTCATCACCCACGACATGGGTGTCGTCGCCGACCTCGCCGACGACGTGGTCGTCCTCGACCGGGGACGGGTCGTCGAGACCGCGCCCGCCGGCCGGCTGTTCACGGAACCGGCTCACGCGTACACGAAGGCCCTGCTGGAGGCGGTGCCGCGCCTCGGCGACCCACGGCCGGCGCCCGAGCCGGGACCGGAGGTGGCCGCCGTCGGTGACCTGGTCGTCGAGTACGGACGGTTCCGCGCGGTGGACGGCGTCACCCTGCGGGTCGGCGCAGGCGAGGTCGTCGGACTGGTCGGCGAGTCCGGCTCCGGCAAGTCGACCGTCGGCCGGGTCCTCGCCGGACTGGTCCCGGTCACCGCCGGCACCGCCACGGTCGGCGGCGCGGACCTCACCCGGCTGACCCGGCACCCGTGGCGGCACGCCCGCGCGCTGCGCCGGCTGCGCGCCGGCATCGGCGTCGTCTTCCAGGACCCGGCGTCGTCGCTGAACCCGCGCCGCACCGTCGGCGACAGCATCGCCGAACCGCTGGTCCTGCACCGTGACCTGGACGCGGCGGCCCGGCGCGCCCGCGTCGAGGAGTTGCTCGACGCCGTCCGGCTCCCGGCCGGCCTGCGCACCCGCTATCCGCACGAGATGTCCGGTGGGCAGCGCCAGCGGGTCGCCATCGCCCGGGCGCTCGCGCTGAACCCGGCGCTGCTGATCGCCGACGAACCGACCAGCGCCCTGGACGTGTCGGTGCAGGCGCGGATCCTCGACCTGCTGCGATCGTTGCAGCGGGACTTCGGGTTCGGATGCCTGTTCGTCAGCCATGACCTGGCCGTGGTGGAACAGGTCGCCCACCGGGTCGCGGTGATGCACCGGGGCACCCTGGTGGAGGAGGGCACCTCCGGCGAGGTGCTGCACCGTGCTCAGCACCCGTACACCCGGAAGCTGCTGGCGGCGGTCCCGGTGGCCGACCCGGTCCGCCAAGCGGCCCGCAGGGTCGCGAGGACGGCAGGCGTGCCGTAGTCCCCACGGGATTGGACCGCATCTCACGCCCGGCCCTTGTCGGCAGGCCCTCCGGAGAGCCGTCCGGGCCCGGGCCGTCCTCGGTGACATCGACCCGCGATATGACCCATCAGGGATGACAGGTTGTATAGACAGGCAGGAGGAATCTTATAGATTTAGATCAATAGATGTTTTTGCATCGACTCCCGTCCTATTGACCCCGATAGGGCATCCCCGAGAGTCGATGGCGAGAAAGGAAATCACGTGCGCATCTCTCGACCTCCGCTCTGGGCGGCGTGCCTCGCTGTCGCGGTTGCGATTCCCGCGGCCGTCACCGCCGCCACGGGCGCGGCGGCAGCGCCCGGCGTCACCGGCCTCACCGCGACCGTTCAGGTCGGCCAGGTGACCGGAAGCGCACTCACCGTGCGTGTCACGGTGCGGAACACGTCATCGTCGGCCGTCGACGTACTCTCCCGGGACCTGCCGCAGGCGCGCGAGTCCACATCCGTCCTGGCCGTGACCAGGGATGGCGTGCCGGTGCCCTATCGCGGCAGGCTGGCGAAGCTCGGAGCACCGACCGCGGCCGACTACACCCGCATTCCCGCCGGCGGCAGCTACGCCGTGACCGTGGACCTGGCCGCCGACTACGACCTGTCCCGGCCGGGAACCTTCACCGTCGCTCTGGCATCGAACCAGGTGCGGGCCTTGAACCGGGCGACCGCGACCCCTCAGGACACGCTCCGGGTCGACGCCGGTCGCGCCACCGTCCGCACCAGCGCCGCCATCCGCAGCGCCGGCAAGGCGGCAAGCGTCGCGCCGACCGTCACCGAGCAGGTGAAGGTCGCCGCCGCCGCGGTCAGCATCACCTACCGGGGCTGCACGACGAGTGAACAGACCGCGCTGGCGACGGCCGTCACGAACGCCGCGACGTACTCGCAGAAATCCACGACGTGGCTCACGGCGAACCCGTCCGGTGGGGGCGCCTACGCCACCTGGTTCGGCACCTACAGCGCGTCGCGGTTCTCCCGTGTGACGTCGGCCTACAGCAAGATCACCACCGAGCTGACCACCAAGGCCCTGACGCTCGACTGCACCAGCAACGAGGACTACTACGCGTACGTCTACCCGGACGAGCCTTACATCATCTACCTCTGCAACGCGTTCTGGACGGCGCCGGCCACCGGTACCGACTCGAAGGCCGGCACCCTGATCCACGAGTCGAGCCACTTCACCGTCAACGGCGGCACCGACGACCACGCGTACGGCCAGACCGCGGCGAAGGCGCTCGCCATCTCGAGCCCTGCCAACGCCGTCGACAACGCCGACAACTACGAGTACTTCGCCGAGAGCCGCTGACCGGCGACCAGCTCGTTCCGGCACGCAGCCCGTTCCCGGGTCCTCGGGGCGTCGTGGCGAATCGTCCACGATGCCCCGGGCCGGGGACGGGCTGCGTGCCGACCGGTGGGCGTACCGCAGCCATGCCGCACCGGCAGCCGAAGATCCAGCCCGGCGAGCGGGTCCCGATGGACACGTTTCGTGGTCGGGGGCGCGAAGCCCGTCCGCGTGGTGACTTCGGGCGCGCTGGGCGCCCCAAATCACCACACCCGCGTGGGGTGTGGTGATTACGGCCGTGCTGGGCGCCCGAAGTCACCACGCTCGTGGTGGGTGTGGTGATTACGGCCGCGCTACGGGCCCCACGTCACCACACGGATGCTGTCACTCAGATGCGCAGCGCCTCGGGACGAAGCATGAGATGTGCCATCAGGTCGGTGTGGGCGGTGCTGTCCGGCGCGGCGGTGTGCACCAGCAGCCACTGATCCGGATCGGGCAGCGCCAGGATCTCGTGATCAAGGGTGAGCGCGCCGAGCTGCGGGTGGGCGAACCGGGTGCTGCCGAACATCCGATGGTGTACGTGGTGACCGGCCCACAACCGGGCGAAGGTCCCGCTGCCGAGCAGCAGTTCACCGGCCAGCTCGCAGGTGCCGCGGTCGGCGTCGTCGGCGACGGTGGTGGCGCGCAGGAAACCGACCGTCCGTTCGGCGACCTGTTCCCAGTGCGGGAACAGATCCCGGGAAGCGTCGTCGAGGAAGAGGAACCGCAGCAGATTGCCGCCACGGAGATCGCCGTAGAGAGCGACGGCCGCCGGATTCTGGTCCAGGACCTCCAGCCAGCGGCCGAGGATCAGCGCGGGCGAGCCGTGGACCGCGGCGAGCAGCCGCTGCGTACCCGGCCGGACCTGCTGGCGGGGACGGCGGCGGCGACAGTCCGCACGGCCCCGGCGGGCGGCCCCGGCCAGGGCGTACAGATGATCGCGCTCGTCGGCGTCCAGATCGAGGGCGGCGGCGAGAGCACCCAACACTGCCGGGGAGGGGTGGATGTCGCGGCCCTGCTCCAGGCGGACCAGGTAGTCCGGGCTGAGACCGGCGCGCTGGGCGAGCTCCTCACGGCGCAGTCCGGGTACGCGGCGACCGGCGCCCGCTTCCCGACCCAGGTCGGCAGGGCGTAAACGGTCACGGCGGGTCCGGAGGAAGTGGCCGAGGCCGGTGCTCTTGTCGCCCATGGTCCCAGTGTGCCCGGCCGGCGTCCGGGGAACCTGGCCCTAGAAATCCTAGGACCAGGCTCGGTCTGGTGGTGGCCGGCGCTCTCCACGACGGTGATCGGCATGACGAAGAATCTTGACGGCCGCGTCGCCGTCGTCACCGGGGCGTCGTCGGGCATCGGCGCCGCCACCGCGGTACGGCTGGCCGCCGACGGGGCCCGGGTGGCGGTGCTCGCCCGGCGGACCGACCGGTTGCAGGAGGTCGCCTCCGGTGCCGGAGCACTCGCGATCACGGCGGACGTGACCCGGCCCGAGGACCTCGACGCCGCGGCGGTGACCGTTCGCGATCAGTTCGGCCCGGCCGACCTGGTGGTCGCCAACGCCGGGGTGATGCACGTGGCGCCGTTCCTCGAACAGCAGCGCGACGAATGGGTACGGATGCTCGACCTCAACGTGCTCGGCGTGCTCGACACGGTCCGCGCGTTCCTGCCCGGACTGCTGACGGTCGCCGACAGCGGCCGCACCGCCGACCTGGTGATCGTGTCGTCGCTCGGTGCCCGGATGCACAACCCCGGGTTCGGGGCCTACGGTGCGACCAAGGCCGCGGTGTCGGCGCTGGCCCACAGCCTGCGGGTCGAGTTCGGGGCGCGCGGGCTGCGGGTCACCAACGTGGAACCGGGCGTCACCGACAGTGAACTGGGGGAGCGGATCGCCCACGACGGGTGGCGGGAGATGCTCGCCGCGCACAAGGAGGCGATGAACCCCCTGGCGGCGTCGGACATCGCCGACGCGATCGCGGACGCGGTGGCCCGGCCGCGCGGCGTCCACATCCGCGAACTGCTGGTCCACCCGACGACCCTGGCGTGATCGCTCACTGCTCCTGGACCAGGCGGCGCAACTCGTCGTCGAGATCCCGAGCCCGGCCGCCCGCCGTGATCCGGGGTGCCGGCACGACGACCACCGGGCAGGGAGCGAAACGCAGGCAGTAGCGGGCGGTACCGGGTCCCAGCCAGCGCCGGCGGCGGGTGCCGAGCACCAGCAGGTCGTCCTCGGTGAGCAGGTCGGCCAGCGCGGGACCCGGCCGTCCCCGCGGGGTACGCACGACGAAGGTGATGCCGTCCGGTGCCGGCCCGAACGCCTCGTCGATCGCCGTGCCGATCTCGGCGGCGCACGACCGCATCAGGTCGGCGGCCCACGACGGTGGCGGCTTGCTGCCGTGGTCGGGGTCCGGCCAGGCCCGCACCGCCGTGACGGCGGTGCGGCCGCGGCGCCGGGCCTCGGCGACGGCGTACCGCAGAGCGGCCAGCCCGGGGAGCGACGCGGACACTCCGACCACGATCCGGCCGCGGGGATGAGGAGTCATGTCGGCTGCCCTTTCGCCGATTGCCGTCCACTCCAGTGCAACCCGCCGATGATCACCTGGCAAGCGTTGTTGACGACTTCGGTACGCCCCTGCGACCGGTGTCACGCGGCCGTCAACATTTCTCGGCGTCCCGTCAACGTCGCGTATCCGCGTCTTCCGTCGCGTCGTACAAGGACGGACGGTGAGAGCATGAGCCTGAACCGGACCGGACGTAGGTGAACGCGATGACGCTCGCCGAGTTGATCCCCTCGCTGGGTGTGTCGCTGCGGGCGGCGCGCCTCGACGCGGACCTGTGGCCCGCCTCAGCCCGCTGGGGCGAGCACGGCGACCTGCTGATCGGCGGCGTCCGGGCGGGTACGGTCGCCGCCGCCCACGGGACCGGGGTGCACCTGCTGGACGGGGCCGACGTCCGCGCCCGGTGCGCCGCCTACGCGGCCGGATTCGGCAGCGACGCGGTCGCCTACAGCGCCAGGGCCGGCCTGACCGTCGGCACGGGACGGTGGATCGCCGGCGAGGGGCTGGGCTGCCACGTCGGATCGGCCGCCGAACTGCGGACCGCCCTGGTCGCGGGGTTCCGTCCGGAACGGATCGTCATGTCCGGCAGCGGCAAGTCGGTGGCCGACCGGGAGGCCGCGTACGCCTGCGGTGCGGCCCTGGTCGTCGGCACTCCGGCGGAGATCCAGGCGGTGATCGCCCGGGCACCGGCCGGCCAGCGGGTGTTCCTGCGCGTGGTGCCGTCCGCGGTCGGCGGCCGCCATGCGCGGTACGGATTCCGCCCCGGTTCACGATCCGCCCTCGCCGCGGTCGAGGCGCTCCTCGCCCGGCGGGACCTTCGACCGGTGGGAGTCGACTGCTCGGCCGGACATCGGATCAGCCGGTTCGGCGCCTTCGAGAACTGTCTGCGGGACGCGATGGAGTTCGGCGCCCGGGTGTACGCCCGGCACGGCCTGGCGATCGGCGCGGTCAACCTCGGCGGCGGTCAGGCGGTGCCCTGCGCGAGTGGGGACGACGGGTTCGCCGTGGCGCCGTTCGCCGCCCGGATGCGGGCGCTGATGCGGCTGGCCGCCGACCGGCACCGGATGCCCGAACCGCGGTTGACCGTGTCACCGGGACGGTCGGTCACCGCGCGGGCGGGCGTTGCCCTGCACCGGGTCACCTCGGTGACGGTCGTCGACGGGGTGCTGCGGGCCGGCGTCGACGGGAACCTCGGGTGCGGGCCGCACGTGGACTGCGCGGGACGGCATGCGACCGCGCTGATCGGGCGGGTGTCGTCGGCGCGGGCGCTGCCGGCCTCGCTGACCGGCGAGCCGCCGGTCCGGGCGGGCGGAACACTGACCGGTTCGGAGTTGCCGGCCGACACCGCGGTGGGGGACCTGATCGCGATCGCCGGGGTGGGGGCGTACCACGGCCGGGGCGCAGGGCCGACGGTGCTCGGGGTGGGGGACGGGGTGGTGCGCACCCTCGCGGCCCGGGAGTCGTGGGAGCGTCTGCTGCAGGACGCCGCCTGATCAGGGGTCCAGTTGGAGGCGGACGTCGTCGTTGTACGGGATCACCAGGGTGCGGCTCTCGGCGGTCCAGTGGGCGGGGACCAGGAACAGGCGGTCACCGGCCGACAGCAGCAGGCGCAGGCCCTGGTACCGGTGCGGGAATGGGCCGGGCAGGGTGGTCTCGGTGACCTCCGGTGGCAGGCCGGCGATCGGATCCTTGGTGTCGAGCAGGACGGCGGGCTCGGTGGGCAGGTCCAGGGCGTCCTGGTAGGCCCGGCCCTGACCGAACGCGGCGGCGAACGAGTTGGCCGCCCAGAACAGGCCGACCAGCATCAGGGCGGCGGCGACCGCGCCGGCGTAGCGGAGCGGGCGCGACGGACGGCCGGGGGTGAGGATCCAGCCGCCGTAGGTGATCAGTACCGGACCGGCGGCCAGGGCGAGGGCACTGGTGCCGGGTGTCTCGGTCTGGGACACCTCGACGACCAGGATGCCCACGCAGGCCCTGGCCACCAGGAGTACGCCTGCGGCTGTGGTGAAGAGGCCGACGATCGTCGTGAGGCGGGCGGTGCCGGGACGCTGGAGCAGCCGGGTCACCGCGGCGTGGCAGAGGGTCAGCAGCAGAACGGTCAGGAGGAGGAGGGCGATGGGGGCGTAGACGACTTCCAGCCCGTACAGAATGAGGTTCTGATTGGAAAGACCGGTTAAATCAAGACTTATCCCGAAGTAGGCGAAGCGGGCTCGGGTGCCGATGTAGCCGAAGTAGACCAGCAACGCGGTCAGCGCCGTGGTGGGGGCGATCAGGCCGGCCAGGTCACGGAGGCGGGTGGCCCAGTCCGGGGCGGGCTCGGCGGGTGCCGGTGCCGGTGCGGTCCGGCGGCGGGCGAGCCGGTCCATCAAGAATCGGGCTGCGGCTCGGAGGAGCAGAACGGGCTGGAATCCTCGCTGTCCGCGGCCGGCACCCGGTAGCAGAGCGTCGTCGCGCCGGTGTCGGACCAGGTGAGCACGGCCGGACGATCCGAGGTGGGCGGATCGTCGCGCAGGACGGCCACGTCGCAGGCCGCCGTCGCCACCGAGGTGCACCGGACACGGAGATCGAGTGTGACCTTGCCGCGGTACTCGCCGGCCGTCGTCGTGTCGGCGACCGTCTCGGCGAAGCAGCCGTTGCCGGGCGCGAGGGTCAGGTTCCGTTCGCAGGGCGGTCTGCCGCCGGTGTTGGAGTCCTCGGCGCAGCCGCCGGGTTGGATCTCCAGCCGTCCGGAGACGCGGACGCCGGTCACCGTGACCGTGGCGCCCAGCCTGGTGTTGGTGAAGACGGCGCACATGGTCCGCGGGGTGTCGTTGTCCAGGAGGGCGCCGCCGACCCGGATCGCGTGGGTCGGGACGGGCGGATCGGGGGCGGGACGGCTGCTCGTCGGTGTTCCGCTCTCCGGTGTTCTGCTCTTCTCTGGCGTCCTGCTGTCTTCCGGCGTTCCGCTCGGTGGGGAAGCGGCCGTCGTGGGGGTTCCACCTCCGGGTGTTCCCCCTGGCGTCGTCTCCGCTGTCGTTTCCGCCGTCGTTCCCTCCGGAGAGTGAACGGTTGACGGAACCGCGGAGCTGCCGACGACCGGATCCGGGATGACCACCGTCGACGACGGCACGCCGGTGCCGGCCACGAACTCCGCGCGAGTGGAACCAAGGACGACTCTGACCAGCCAGAACGTGCCGATGGCCAGGAATGCGGTCAGCGCGGCGCTGACGATGACGACGCGACGACGGTCCGCGAACATGCAGGCTCCCCTCAGGACTGCCTGCCTGCCTATCACGCGGCGTGACGGCGCCGGTCTCCGCCGAGCGACCCACCTTTCCCGCCGATCATCCACCGGGCACATCGGTGACCGGCGTTCGGTAGGTTGCCGACGTGACCGATCTTCCGGCGTACCGGAGAATCCTTCTCCGTCTCATGATCCGTGCCCGCGCCTCGGCGTCGGGTGTGGTGCGTGCACACCTGGCCGAGGCGCTGGGACGGCACGGTGTGGCCGTCATCGAGGGCGGCGAGCCGTACTGGAAGGAGCCCGACAAGCTGGAGTTCACCGTCTCGCTGACGCCGTCCGGCCGCGCGCCTGACTGTGCCGGGGCGCTGAAGGCCGACTCGGCGGCCGGATGGGACTGGGCGCCGGGCGGCGAGGGCTGGGTGCAGCGGGGCGGGCCGGCGTTCCTGCACCCCGACATGGACTGGGCCACCATGGACGTCGAAGAGGCGGAGACCCTGCCGGGGTACGCGTCCGGCGACATCGTGGTGATCGGTGACTGCCCTCTCGCGCGGGAGGACGGGCTGGTCGGCACCGAGGCGGTGATCAGCGGGTTCGCGGTTCCGCTGTCTGCCGACGACGTCTGGGGCTATTCGGTGTTCCCGGCGGTCCGCGATCGGGTGTACTGCTTCGACGAGCCGGAACTCCTCCCGACCGGCCGACGCGCGGAGCCGGCCGCCGAGACGGGACCAGCCGCCGAGACGGGACCGGCCGCCGAGACGGGACCAGCCGCCGAGGCGGACCCGGTCACCGAGGCGGGCCCGGCCACCGTGATCAGCGTCAGTCCCGAGGGCCGGATCACCGGATCCCCGTAGCTCGAGGATCCGGTGGAACGCCGCCGGTCTACGACTCGTTGACGCTGGTGGTGTTCGGCAGGGCCACGTACGGGAAGGCCGGCCGGAACTCGTGCTCGTTGGCGTCCACGCCGTCGCCGAGCGTGTCGACCGCCGTGTTGTGGTCGGCCAGCAGCACGCCCTCGGCGGCCCGGACCGCGATGTCCAGCACGTCGTCGGTGAGGCGCCGCCCGTTGGGGAACCCGGCCAGGTCACCGCCGAGCACACCCATCCGGTCCGGTGTCTCGGCCACCGGCACCTTCATGTTGAGGCGCAACTGCTCGCTGGGCTTGAACTTGTCCGCCTTGACGTCCCGGTTCAGGCGCTGCGAGTTGAGGTCCGCCTGCACCGGGCCACACGCCTTGCAGACACCGGTGAGGAACACCTCGACCAGGTCGTTGCGCGGGGTCGCCGGCGCCGGGATCTTGTAGATCGCCTCCATCAGGACGGGCAGTTCGGGCGTGACGACCGCGGGCAGGAACCTCGTGTCGCCGGACGGTTCGGAGGCGTTGAACTCGTTCTTGCGGCTCAACGGCAGGACCGCCTCGTTGACCAGCGGGTTACCGAGCCGGGACACCTGCTGCCAGGTCGCCGGCTTGCCCTTGACACTGGCGCCGAGCCGGGACGTGGTGGACCAGATGCCGATCACCGGGTTGGCGGCCGGGTTCGTCTTGAGCGCCAGGTCGTACTTGGACACCTGCAGGGCGATCGTGTTCACGTTGTAGCCGCGCAGCGTGTCCTTGCCGACCTCGGACAGGTCGGCGCCGTACAGCAGGTCGAAGACGCGCAGGTCGGCGAAGAACGGGTCGTCGGCCTGGCCGGCGAACGACTTGCCCTTGACCCCGTTCGAGCCGGAAGGCCCGGCGAAGGGGGTGATCGCGGCGTTCGACAGGGCGGCGTAATCGGGCATCGACGCCTTGCCGGTGTACGACGGGGCGACCAGCGCGTCCTTGAGCAGGGTGGTGGTCTTGTCCTCGGTGATGCGCTGCAATGTGTACCGCTGGCGGACGTTCAGGTGCGGGTCGTCGAGCGACGTGACCGGACCGGTGTTGTAGAGGAACGTGTTGACGTTCCGGCGGGTGGTGCGGAACGTCCAGCGGTACGTGATGTCCGCTTCCGCGTCGCCGTTGTTGTCAATGTTGATGTCGTGGACGGTGTCGGTGGCGAACGGGTAGAAGTTCGGTCCGCCGTCGGGTTCCTGGAACGGCTGCCAGTTCGCGATCACGGTGACGGTGCCGGTCGCGTCGGGACTGACGAAGGCGTACAGGTCGGTGTTGTCGAGCTTCGGGGTATCGGCGATCAGCGGCGCTTCCCGGTGCGAGGAGGCGGCGACCGGGGCCGGGCCGAGTGCGGTGAGAGCGGTGAGGCCGGTGAGGGCGACCGCGATCAGTTTCATTCTTTAGTGATATCAGCGAAACATCCCATTTGAGCTCTATACCGGCATTTAGCATGATCAAATGTGGCGACGATGGTGTCAGGTAGCAGCGGTGACGGGAGCCGCGGCGGCGATCCTGATCGTGGCCGGAGCGATGCTGCCGGGCGGGCCGCCCCAGGAACCTTCCCCCCGGGCCGACGGCGGCCGGACGCACCGGGAAACCCTCACCGAGCACCTGCAGCGGGTGCCCGGTGACTGGCGTTCCTGGGCCGCGCTCGGCATGTCGCACGTCCAGGACACCCGGATCACCGGCGACCCGTCCCACCTGGCCGCGGCCGACACCGCCCTGACCAGGTCACTCGCCATCCACCCCCGGGACAACGCCGACGCGCACACCGGCCTCGGCGCGCTGGCGGCCGCCCGGCACGACTTCGCCGGTGCGCTGCGACAGGCCCGCCAGGCGGTGGCGGCCGACCCGTACTCGGCGGACGCGTACGGCGTGCTCACCGACGCGTTCGTCGAACTCGGACGCTACGGCGAGGCCACCGACGCGGTCCAGCGGATGCTCGACCTGCGCCCCGGCCCGGCCTCCTTCGCCCGCGCCTCCTACCTGCGCGAACTCCACGGCGACGACGCGGAAGCCCGCGAGCTGATGCGCCGGGCACTTGATACGGCGGACACCCCCGACGACAGGGCGTTCGCCGAGCAGCACCTCGGCGCCCTGGCCTTCGGATCCGGTGATCTCGTGACGGCGGCGTCCCACTATGCGGCCGCGTTGCGCCAACGACCGGAGCGGCCGGCCCTGCTCGCCGGCCGGGCCAGGGTGGCCGCCGCCCGAGGCGATGTGGAAGCGGCCGCGACGGACCTCCGGGCGGCGGTGGCGATCCTCCCCGCGGTGGAATACCTGAGCCTGCTCTCCGACGTCCTGCTCGCATCCGGCGACCGCGCCGGATCCGCTCATGTTGACGAGTTGATTCGTGTCGGCGAGCATCTGGACGCGACGACGGTCGACGTTGACTTGGTGCACTTCCACGCCGACCGTGGTGCGGGACAGCGGGCGGTCGTTCTCGGACGGGCGTTGCTGCGCTCCCGGCCGTCGGTGACGGTCGAGACGGCGTATGCGTGGGCGCTGCACAGCGCTGGGCGCGATCGGGAGGCGCTGCAGCAGGCGGACCGCGGCCTGCGGCTGGGCACCCGGGACGCGCGCGCCCACTTCCAGCGGGCCGTGATCCGCCGGTCGCTGGGCGACGAGACCGGCGCAGCCGCCGACTTCCACGAGGCGTGGACGATCAACCCGTACTTCTCGCTGCGGCACGAGGCGGCCCTACGTGCGGCCGTGGCCCGATGAAGCGCCTGACCGCCGCAACATCGACGGCAGCCACACTGGCCGCCATGGTTGCCGCAGTCGCGCCGGGGGCCGTACTCGCCGCGGTGGTCGCGCCGGGAGCTGCTCGCGCTGCGGTGGTCACCCCACAAGCTGCTCGCGCCGCGGTGGTCGCGCCGGAGGTTGCTCTCGCCGCGGTGGTCCCGCCGGGCGCCGCCCACGCTCGTTCACCGGGAGCTGCTCCGGCTCGCCCGCCGGGTGCTGTGCCCGCTCATCCGCTGGGCAACTTCACGACCAATCAATACGCCGGGTTGCGTGTCACGCCGTCAGGTGTCGACGTCGACCATGTGCTGGATCTCGCGGAACTCCCTGCTTTCCAGATCAAGGTCCTTCCCGGGTACGCCGTGAAGACCTGCACCGAGATCGCGGCAGCCGGCACGCTCACGGTCGGCGGACGGGCGCTGCCGATGAGCGGTGAGGACGCGGGACTGACGTTTCCCCCTGGTGCCGGAGGTCTGACCACGCTGCGCCTCCAGTGCCGACTGCACGCCGACGTGCGGCCGGCCGACGGGGACGTGATCACCTTCGGACTCGGCTACCTGCCCGACCGGATCGGGTGGCGCGAGATCACAGCGGTCGGCGATCACCTCACGGTGACGGAATCCAGCGTGCCGTCGTCCAGTGTCAGCGGGCGGCTCACGTCGTACCCGGCCGGGACCGCGAACCTGGACGTCCGCGAAGCGCGACTGACGGTCCGCGCCGGGGGCCCCGCCCAGGGTTCGTCCACCGGGGACCTC
Organism: Actinoplanes sp. NBRC 101535; assembly: GCF_030269225.1. Classification (NCBI taxonomy): domain Bacteria; kingdom Bacillati; phylum Actinomycetota; class Actinomycetes; order Micromonosporales; family Micromonosporaceae; genus Actinoplanes; species Actinoplanes sp. NBRC 101535. The sequence continues at coordinate 434,197 of NZ_BSSY01000007.1, forward strand.
GGGGCCGGCGGACGCCAGGATCGGGTCGCCGACCGGCTGACCAGGTGGTTCACCGGCCTGGCCGGCAGCGTCCGGTTGAACTGGGGGATCGGCGTCCTCGCACTCCTGGGCGCGGTGATCCTGGGCGGAGCACACGCACTGGCGCCCGGCCACGGAAAGACGGTGATGGCGGCGTACCTCGTAGGCACGAGAGGCCGCCTGTCACACGCCCTCTGGACAGGTGTGACGGTGACGATCACCCACACGGTGGGCGTGCTGTTCCTAGGGGTGGCCCTGGCAACCACGGTCTCCCTGGCTCCGGGTGCCCTGTATGCATGGTTACGCCTGATCAGCGGCCTGTTGATCGCGGCCGTGGGCGGTCATCTGCTCTGGCGCGCGTCGTCGGCCCGCCGGACAGCCGCGCTCATGCCGGCGTCGGTCCATGTGCACTCGGTACTCGGTGGACAGGCCGACTCGCCGGTTCACACCGGCCCGTCGGTTCGGACCGGCCCGTCAATACGCACCGGTCCGCCCCTTCATGTTGATGCGTCTGCCAATGTTGACTCCTCTTCTCGTATTGATGCTCCCGCTCGTGTTGATTCCCCTGTCCATACAGTCGTGGCCGACCATGCACATGGTGCTTGCAGGGCACACGAACATCCACACGAGCATGTTGACCACCATCCGCACGAGCACGGCGACCAACACGCATACGCGCATCCGCACGAGCACGGCGACCACCACGCACACGCGTATCCGCACGAGCATGGCGACAAGCACGCATACGAGCATGCCGACCACAGTGCGCATGAGCATCAGGGTTCGTCGGGACACACTCATGCGCACGGCGGGTGGGTGCACACGCATCCGGTGTTGCCGGTACCTGTTGACGGGGAGCCGTTTCGGGCGCGGACCGTGCTCGCCATCGGACTTGCCGGGGGACTGGCGCCCAGCCCGTCGGCGGTCGTCGTCCTGCTCGGGGCTATCGCGCTCGGGCGGACGTGGTTCGGGGTGCTGCTCGTCGTCGCGTACGGAACCGGCCTCGCCCTTGTCCTGATCGGCATCGGCCTGGCGCTGGCACGCTGGGGGGAGCGCCTCCGGCCGTTCGGCAACGGTCGGCTGGCCCGGACGCTGCGCCACCGAATGCCCACCCTGACCGCCGGCGTCATCCTGCTGGCCGGTATCGGTACGGCCGTTCTCGCGCTCGCCACCATTTCTGTCTGAAGCAACTCCGCCACCGTTCGGAGGCCGCCTCGGCCGAAGAGTCCTGTTCTGGATGGTGTCGGTCAAGGTAGAGCCACCCGCCGAGTCGGCGACGAGCCACTGAGGTGATCGCAGCAAGATTCGCGTAGGTGGCGGTGATCGAAGTGGATGAGGTGGCTTGCGGCGTCGACGATGTCGCCGGTCCTGTTCGGGTTGATGGAGAGGCCCGGAGCGCGCGGCTCAGCAGCTGGCGGACGAGTGCCGGAGGCTACCTTTGTAGTGATAATCCCGTTTGCCTGTTCGGTACGCCTTGGCGTGGTGCCCACCTTGTCGCAGGGTGAGTGATGGGGCACAGGTTGTTATCCTATCGGTTTGGTGGGACTTAGGTTATCGTCAAGCGGGTCGATAACGTCTGAAGTGGACACGCGGGGGTCTACTGTGCAAATCGCTGAGCCATGGCCTGATCCGTTCGCTCGCCCGTGGCGGACGCGAACATCGTTTCCGTTATCGTCCGGTACGTCGCGCTGTGACGTGAGTCGAGGTGAGCGGTGGCCAGGCCTGAACGTCTGATCGATCCGGATTCCGGGCCGCTCGCGGAGTTCGCCAACGACCTGCGAGCGTTGCGTAACCACAGGGGAAAGCCGAGTTACCGGGACCTCGCCAAGACCGCCCTGTTCGCCCCGTCGGTCCTTTCCAGTGCCGCGAGCGGCCACCGCCTGCCGACCCTGCCGGTGACGCTGGCGTTCGTGGCGGCCTGCGGTGGCGATCAGCCGGCGTGGGAACAGCGCTGGCATCGCCTCGCGAACCATCTTGGTGTTGATGAGGAGACCGTCGCACCGGCCGAGAAGAGCCCGGGACCGGGCGCGGGACCGGGGCGAAAGGGCGGTCCCGTCGCGGCGCGTCTGCCACGGCCGGCGCAGATTCCGCGGGATCTCACCACGTTCGTCGGCCGGGAATCGATCGTGGCGCAGGCGATCGGCCGGATGCGGCCCGATGCCGGCACGCGGCGCCCGTTGTTGATCACCGGTCCGGTCGGTGTCGGCAAGACCGCGCTGGCCCTGCGCCTGGCAGCCATGGTGGCGCGTGACTATTTCGAAGGTCAGCTCTACGCCGACCTGGGCTGTACCGATCCGCGGGAAGGCACCGACGCTGTCGTGGTCGGGTTCCTGCACGCGATGGGCCTGCCCGCCGAGATGCTCCCCGGCGACCCGGCCCAGCGGGTCAACCTCTACCGTTCCATGCTCGCGGAACGCCGGCTGCTCGTCCTGCTCGACGGGGTCACGGACGAGAGGCAGGTCCGTCCGCTCATCGGTGCGGCCGGGCGAAGCCTGACGATCGTCACCAGCCGGGCCCGGCTGCTCGGCCTCGACGACACCCACCGGATCGAGCTCTGTGCACTCAGCCGTGACGAGTCGGTGACCCTGCTCAGCCTCATCACCGGCGTGGGCCGCATGCGCGCCGAGAGCGACGCCATGGCCGTGGTCGCCGACGCCTGCGGCAACTTTCCGCTCGCGCTCAACCTGCTCGGCCGCCGGCTCGCCGCCCGGCCGGAACAGACCATCAGTTCCGTCGCCGACCAGCTGACCCGGGCCGACCCCGCGCTGGAGCTGATCGCGGTCGGTGACATCCGGCTCCGCGACCGGTTCGCCGCCGCCTACCAGCGGCTGCCGGACGACACCCGGACGGCGCTGCTGGCCCTGACCCGTGACCTGTCCGACGGGACCACCGCCGCCGCGGCCGCGACCGTGCTGAACATCCCGCAGGCGACGGCCGACGCCCGGCTGGAGTCGAGCGTCGACGCGGGTCTGCTGTGGCGCTCCGCCACCACCGGCCGGTACTTCTCGCCCCGGCTGGTCGGGGTGTTCCTCAGGCAGATACGCGGGGGAGGCGACTACGACGCGCGCCTGATCGAGGGGCCGCGGCGGGCCATTCTCCGTTCGGTTCCGCGAACGGAGCCGGTCAATCAGGAGCCCGCCTTCAGTGGATTCCGCTTCGAGTGCGGCTGACGTGCCCCGCGGAATTGATTTTTCGGGAGCCGTCGTTCTACCGGTCAATCGGTGGCTCTGGTGGGATCGCAGCCATGGCGAGCACTACGACGAACGCACGGAAGCGCCGGGATTCGCCCGGCGTCCTGGCGAGTTTCCGCGCTACCCCGGTTCCGGTCAGGTACCTGCTCGGGGGCATATTGGTCAACCAGGTGGGCGCTTTCGCGCAGAGTTTCCTGCTGCTCTATCTGACCGTCAACCGGTTCTCGATCGGTCAGGCCGGTGTCGCGCTCACGGTCTACAGCGCGGGGGCGGTGCTGGGCACCCTGGCGGGCGGGGAGGTGACGCACAGGGTCGGCCCGCGCCGGACGATCATCGGTGCGATGTCCGTCTCGGCCGTCCTGATCTCGATCGTGCCGTGGCTGGCCACGCCGACTCTCTACCCGGTACTGCTGGTCGCGGTCGGCCTGGCCGGGCTGGCCACCCAGGCTTATCGGCCGGCGTCGTCGGTGCTGCTCTCGGAGCTGATGCCCGCGGAGAACCGTGTGATGGCGTTCGCGATGCAGCGCACGGCGATCAGTGCCGGTTCCGCGCTGGGCCCGCTGGTCGCGGCCGGGTTGGTGCTGATCGACTGGGACCTGCTGTTCTGGGTCGACGGTGTGACCGCTCTGGCGTACGCCGGCCTGGCGTTGATCTTCTTCCCGGCCGGCACCGCGGCCGCCGCCTCCGAGGACGCCGAGGCCCCGGCGGGGAACGCCTACGCCACTCTGGTGCGGGACGGCCGTTTCCTGTTGTTCCTGGCCTCGATGCTGCTGGGTGCGTTGATCTATGCCCAGTACTACGTCGCACTGCCGTTGCAGATCACCGCCGACGGCTATCCCACCGCGGTCTACAGCGCTGTTCTGGCCGTGTCGTCATTGACGCTGATCCTGTGTGAATTGAAGGTCACCTCCTATGTCCAGAACCGTCCGGCGAACCGGGTCAGTGCGCTCGGCCAGGCGATTTTCGGCATCGGCCTGATCGGGTACGCGCTGGCGACGTTCAATGTGGCACTGCTGTTCGTCGCCACCGTCGTCGTCGCGTTCGGGGCGATGATCAGTGGTCCGATGATGTTCTCCTATCCGGCGACTTTCCCGGATGCGGTGAAGGCCCGATACATCGCCGCTCACCAGGCGTCGTTCGGGCTGGGGCTGGCGCTCGGGCCGGTCTTCGGGGTGGCGGTCTGGGAGGCGTTGCACGGCGGTGTGTGGTGGATCTGCGGTCTGCTCGGTCTGGTCTCCGCGGCCCTCGCCCTGTTCTCGATGGCGCCGCAGAAGACGCCCGCACCGTGACGTAGCCGTGTGCCCCTGAAGGAGAACGAACGCGCAGCACCGGGCGGCCCGAGACAGGTCCGCCCGGCGCTGCGCAGGACGGTGATCAGCGGGTGAAGGTGCCGTTGACCGTGCCGAAGTCGATCGCGTCGGCTGCGTCGCCGTAGTCGCCGTCGCCGAGCAGCGTGGCCGCCGCCCGCCGGGTGGCCTCCAGCGCGACCTGGGTGAGCAGCGGGCCGACGCTGACCCGGGCGACGCCCAGCTCACCGAGTCGCCGGATGGAGGGGGCGCCCGGGCCCGCCATGATGTTCACCGGGCCGTCCACTCCGGCGACCAGCGCCTCGATCGTCGGTTCGTCGACCACCCCGGGAACGAACAGGCTGTCGGCGCCGGCGGCACGGTAGATCGCGAGCCGTTCCAACGTGGCGTCCAGGCGGCTGCCGGCGGGCCCGACCTGGCGCAGGTAGGTGTCGGTGCGCGAGTTGACGACCAGGTCGCCGCCCGCGGACGCGGCCGCGGACCGGGCCGCCTGGATCCGCTCGGCCTGCGCCTTCGGATCGAGTAGTGGTGTGTCACCGGTGCCCGGCGCGTCTTCCAGGTTGATGCCGGCGATACCCAGCTCGACCAGCTCACGGACGATCGCCGCGATGTCGTCGGGCGAACCGGTGCCGTAGCCGCTCTCGATGTCCGCGGTGACCGGGACGTTCACCACGGCCACGATCCGGCCGACCGCCGCCAGAGCGTCCTCCCGGCTCAGCTGCTGGCCGTCACTGCGACCGTGGGCCCAGGAGACGCCGGCGCTCGTGGTGGCGATCGCGGCGGCGCCGGCCGATTCGATGATCCGCGCGCTGGCCGCGTCCCACGCGTTCGGGAGCACCAGGGGGCGCCGGTCGTGCAGAGCGCGCAGTTCCTGGGCCCGCGTTGTCTGACTCAATGAGATCTCCTCGGATGTCGGTACGGGGAATCGGACAGCCCGGGGTCACCGGAGGCCGGTGGCCACCCGGACACTGAACAGGTCCAGCTCGCGGAACGCGGTGGGGCGCACGTCGCGCAGCCGGCTCGACCAGGCCGAGACCGTGCTCTGGTACCAGAGCGGAATGGCCGGCATGTCGGCCAGGATCAGCTCCTCGGCCCGCCGGTAGAGCTGCCAGCCGGCCTGCTGGGAGGGCGCGGCGTCGGCCTCCGCGAGTAGCGCGTCCACCTCGGGGTTCGAATAGCCGCCGTGGTTCTCGGAGCCGCCGGTGCGATAGATCGGGTTGAGGAAGTTCTCGATCGACGGGTAGTCGGCGATCCAGCCGTGCCGGTGACGCACGGCGGGGCGGCGGCACGGCCGGGTCTTCACTTCATCGGGTACGACGTGACACTCGGCGGCATGCTCCGGCAGGCCGCCCTCGAATCCCGCCGGGTCGCGCGTGCCGTCCACCGGACATTGGGCGGCACGGGGAAGTGACCGGTGGACGGCACAGGAGAGACCGGCGGGCTGCACAGGAGTGACCGCGGGCTGCGCGATCCCGGAGCCAAGATCTACAGTGGTCGAAACTGATCGATCTTTCGGGGGAGTAACACTTGAGGAAGCTCCGTGCCGCCCTCACCGGCGCACTGATGATGCTCGCCACGCTGCTGCCGGTGAGCCCGGCCGCGGCCGCCGCGCCCGCCGGCACCAACCTGCAGCTGATGTCCTGGAACATGTGCGGGTCGCAGCGGGCCAGCTGGAACTGTGGCGCCTATGGCACCGTCGCCGACAAGCTCGGCGTCATCGAGGACCACATTGCGAAGAACTACGTGCAGGCGCTGCTGCTGCAGGAGATCTGCGAGGACGACCTGACCGCCCTGATGGGCCGGCTCGGGTCGGTGTGGCACAAGAATTTCGCACCGTACTACTACTCCAACAACGGTGTGCTCACGAACAGCCGCTGCGGTGAGGACGGCAGCAGCCGCCAGGACCGGATCGGCACGGCCATCGTCATCGGTGCCGGTCTGTCCAACCCGAAGACCCTCACCACGACCCAGCCGTGGAACGGGCAGAACACCGTGCAGCAGTGCGCCACGGCTACGTACTTCGACAACATCCGGCTCTGCAACCTGCACCTCGCCCGGTACGGCGTGAACCCCGACCACCCGACCTGGGACTACGCCGACGACCAGCTCGCCGAGGTGAAGGCCGAGGTCGACAAGTACGACAGGGTGGCTTTCGGCGGTGACCTCAACGTGACGCCGCCGGACTGGCCCGGCAACTCCCGTGCCTGGGTGTGGCCGGCCGACCTGTACTGGAACGGCACCACCGGTTACCGCGAGTGCGACCAGTCCGACCCGGCGAACCCGCTGCGCACGGGGCGCTCGACGACGGTGTGGAACGTCAAGTTCGACCACGTGTTCAGCACCGAGCCGTGGCGTTGGTGCGCGGTGGCGAGCACGCCCTATTCGGACCACGCAGCCGTCATCTTCAGCATGAAGATCGCCTGATATCGGGTACGTCCGGCGGGCCGGTCCGGTGATCCGGCACCGTCCCGCCGGGCGGCCGTCGTGCGCCGGTGGGCCGGCCCGGCGGGTCGCCACCGTGTCCGGGGCCTTCTTCGACGCGGACGACGCGATCGGCGAACCACACCCGGTCTACTGCTGGGTGGCCGGCTGAGCAGGGACAGCCCGCCCTCGCGCAGCGTCGTGACCATGGTCTCGCCGTACGCGATCGTGTTCGGCAGTGGAGAGAAGGTCCCGCTGAACAGGCGGGCGCTTGCCGGGGCCGTGGACGCCGAGGTGGGTGATGGTGAAGCCGTGGTCGTACTTGACGCCGTACTTCATCAGCCGGTCCAGCCCGATGTGGAACAGCCCGACGGCGCCGGCGACGGTGAGGGCGGTGATGTCCGCGTATGCGCCGACGGCGAGCAGCGCGATCGGCAGGGGCGCGGTGTGGGCGAGGTTGTAGAACCAGGCGCCCACCTTCGGCCCGGCCAGGTAGGCGAACCAGGTCAGGTCGGGGGCCAGGAACAGCGCCGGCACCAGCCACCAGGGTTGTCCGGTGCCGGCGTAGAGGGCGAGGGCGCCGGCGGCGACGGCGAGCCCTTCGGCGCGCAGCCAGGTCAGGGGCCGTCCGGTGACCACGCCGGCGGTGGTCGGTTGCTCGCTCATGTCGTTCCTCACGCCTTGGCTAATTGAGTTAGCTAAAAGCTAATTGTATTAGCTAGCGACTGTCAAGGGTTCCCGCTCGACGGGTTCGCGGCGGCGCTCGCGCTGATCACGGCCCGCGCCCGCCGGGGCGCGTCGTGCTGCGCACCACCTGACGAACCGTCCACAGTCGCCTCGTTCGGCCAGGTCGGCGCGGTCCGGTCGGCATGCCGGGTGGCCGCCGTGGACGGCGAGGTCACCAAGCGGGAGAGCGTGGTCCTGGCCGAGCTGCGGAGACGCCGCACCTCTATGTGAGGGTCCGGAGGTGGGCGGTCAGGGCGTCCGCGATCAGCCGATGGTCGCGGGCCGACGGGTGCCAGTCGCAGCCCATCAGGTCCAGGCCCAGGGCGGCGTTGTCGTAGTGGAACGCCTGGACGCGCGGGTCGCCGGACGCGGCGGCGACCTGGGTGATCGCGTCGGTCAGGGTGGCGTTCAGGGTCGGGTGGGTCAGCAGGATCCGCGGGTTCGGCCCGTACCGGTCCCGCAGCCTGCGCAGGAACCCCAGGTAGGCGGTGCGGAAGTCGGCGGACAGCGCGGCCTCGTCCGCCCACTGCTCGCCGGCGTGCACCGGTGTCGAGAAGTCGTTGATGCCCAGACCGATGACGATCACCTGCGGACGCCAGCTCGCCGGGCGCTGCCACACGGCGGTGGACGCGGCCTGCAGGGTCCGGTCGTAGTAGGTGCGGTAGTCGGTTCCCGGGTCGCCGCCGTCGTAGTTGCGGACCATGCCCCGCCCGGACCACGCGTTGAGCTGGTAGTCGGCGTTCAGCGCGCGGGCCGTCAGCGCCCCGAAGCTCTGGTCGGCGTTGGAGTTGCGGTCGACGCCGCCGGTCGGCGAGCAGTCGCGGACCGTGGACATGTTGCCGTAGCCGGCGGTCCACGAATCGCCGATGAACTCGATCTGACGGTGACGGGCGGCCGGGGTGCCGACGATCGCATTGCCGGGACCGGCGACGAAACCACCGAACTGTCCGGGGGTCCAGGGGCTCTCGGTGCGCTTCGCGAGGCGTACCCGATGACGGGCTTTGACCCAGATGGTCTGCCGGCCCGGCTGGGTGAGGGTGACCGGCGGCTGGTCGTCGACGGTCACGGCATAGTCGTTGACCGCATCGTCGAGGACGATCCCGACGTCGCCGCCGCGGACGGTCGCCTCGAAGTAGACGCCCGGCCAGGTGTAGCGCACCTCGGCGCCGCGGTCCTCGACGCGGCCGGGGGTGTGGACACCGGGCAGTGCCGGTGCGGCGGCCTGCCCGGTGGCCGCGGAGAGGGGGTCGGCGGTGGCCTGGTCCGGGGCGGGGACGGCGACGGCGGCGGTGGCCAGGACGAGTGCGGCGAGACTGATCGGGAGCGCTCCCATAAAGAGAAGGCTATCGATGAGCGATGGCATCTTTCAACTGGATGCGCGACGTGATGCCCAACTTCGGGAACAGCCGGTACAGGTGCGAGCCGACCGTGCGGTGCGACAGGTACAACCGCTGGCCGATCTCCCGGTTGGACATGCCCGCCGCGGCCATCGTGGCGATCTGCAGCTCCTGCGGGGACAACCGCTGCCAGCCGTCGGGCGCGGGCCGGCTGCTGCTCTCGCCGGTGGCCCGCAGCTCCTGGCGGGCCCGCTCGCTCCAGCCCTGCGCGCCGAGCCGGTCGAACGCCTCGCGGGCCGCCCGCAGCGGCTCCCGGGACTCGGCGATCCGGCGGTGCCGGCGCAGCCACGACCCGTACGCGAGATCCAGCCGCGCCCGCGGGAACGGCCAGCGCGCCGGATGCCGGTCGATCGCGTCCCGGAACAGCTTCTCGGCGTCGTCGTCGGGGGCCAGCGCCGCCCGCGCGTAACGGACCGACACGTGCAGCGCCGGTGACGGGCTGACCACCGCCAGCTCCTCGAGGCCGGCGAGTACGAGACGGGCGTCCTCGAGGCGGTCGCCACTGTGCATCGCCGCCTCGGCGAGATAGCTGATCAGCCAGCACTGCAGGGCCCGCTGGTACGCCGGATGCTCCGGATCGAACGCCGGGCGGAACTGGTCGTACGCCTCCGCGTACGCGCCGGACGCCAGCGCGGCCAGCCCCCGGGACTGGTGGGCGGACGACGCCACCGCCGACGTCTGGTCGTCCCCGACGATCAACGCGACCTGCTCGCCGGCCCGGCCGGTGTCGCCGCGCAGCCCGGCCATCGCCGCGTCCACGTGCCGGGCGGCCAGGATCCAGTCCGGCTGGCCGGTCTCCACGGTGGCCCGGACCGCCTCGTCCGCCATCGTCGCCGCGTCCGCCCAGACACCGCGGTGCATCGCCGCGCTGGCCTCCAGGGTTAGCACCTGCCCGAGCAGGGCGAGACGGCCCTGGGCGCGCAGCCCGTCGGTCGCCGGACCGGCCACCTCCAGGCACCGGTCGAAGTCGCCGGTGATGTAGGCGGCCAGCACCAGCAGCGCCAGCTCACCGGGGTCGCGGGTGACCGCGAACACCTCCGGCAGCGCGGCGATCACCCGGCCGCCCTGCTCGATCGGCTCGGCGAACGTGAGCACCGACAACCGGACCGGCTCGGGCACCGGCAACTCGTCGGCGAGCGCCGCGATCGCCCGGCGCTGCGCCGGGCCGGGCTCGGTCCACCAGCAGCGCCGGCCCGCCCCGACCAGCAGCAGCCCGGCCAGGTCCTGCTCGCCGGCCGCGGCCATCCGGCGGGCCTGCTCGGTGATGCCCCGGATCGCCGCGACGTCCCCGGCCCGACCGTCGTCGAGCACGCCGGTCAGCAGCATGACCCGGGACTGCTCGCGGGGGGTGTCCGCGATCGGCCCGGCCTCGTCGACCAGGCTGCGGACCAGGTGGTGGTGGCCGAGTTCGAAGGCCAGCTCGGCACTGTCCAGCAGCCGCCGGGCGCGGTCCGCCGGGACTGCGGTGAGCCGGGCCGCCCGCTGCTGGACGATGTTCGCCGCGGCCAGGGCACCCCGGTCGCGTTCCCGCCCGGCCACCTCCTCGAGGGCGTCGGCGATGGCGGCGTCCGGTCCGGTGGCGGCCGCCGCCCGGTGCCACAGATGCCGGTCCGGCTGCTCGGCGAGCACCGCCGACCAGGCGAGATGCGCGCGCCGGCGGTCGGCGTCGCCGGCCCGGTGGTGCACGGCGGCCCGGATCAGCGGGTGCCGGAACCGGATCCGCCCGCCGTCGAGGCTGATCAGCCCGGCCACCTGCGCGGCGGTCAGCGCGTCCTCGGTGACCCCGGCGGCGGCCAGGATCTCCGACGGCAGGCCCCGGCCGTCGTCCAGCGCCGCCGCGAGCAGCAGCGCGTTCGTCGCGGCCGGCAGGTCGTCCAGCCGGGCGCTGAAAGCGCTCTCCAGCCGGGCGGTCAGCGGCAGCATCGACGGCAGCACCGCCGCGTCGTCCCACCGGCCGGCCCGGATCGCCGCGGGCAGTTCCACCAGGGCGAGGGGGTTCCCGGCCGCCTCGGTGAGCAGCCGCTCGCGAGTGGCCGGGGTCAGGTCCGCCGCGTGCCGCCGGAGCAGGGCCCGGGAGGCGTCGTCGTCGAGACCGGTCACCTCGACCAGGCGGCCGTCCAGCGACGAGCCGGACCGGGTCGCGGCCAGCACCGCGATCGGCTCCGCCGCGATCCGCCGGGCCAGGAACGCCAGCACCTCGACGGTCGCGTCGTCCAGCCAGTGCAGGTCGTCGGCGAGGACCACCACCGGGCCGGCGTCGGCCAGCAGTTCCAGGGCGGCCAGCGCGATGAAGAAGACGTTCTGCGAACCCGGCGACATCCCGAACGCCGCCAGCATCGCCGCCCGCTGCGGCTCGGGCAGCTCCGACGTGCGGGACAACAGCGGCCGCAGCAGCTGGTGGAGTCCGGCGAACGGCAGATGCGCCTCGGCCGGCACGCCCACCGTGGCGAGCACCAGCACACCCCGCGACCGGGCGTGCCCGGCCGCGGCGGCGAGCAGATGCGACTTGCCGATCCCCGGTTCGCCGCGCACCAGCAGCACCCCGCCGGCGCCACGGGCGGCGTCGTCGACGACTCCGGTGAGGATCGCCATCTCCCGCGCCCGGCCCGTGACTGTCGCCTCCACGGGGCGGAACAGTACGACATCTCCCGATGCAGTCGCGATACAGAAGCCGACAGTCCGGCCACCGCGATCTCCTGTCAAGGACAGTCACACAGACGGGGGATGACATGACGATGTTCCGGTTCTCGCTGCTCGGCCCGGTACGGGCCTGGCAGGGCGGGACGGAGGCCGACCTGGGCGGTCCCCAGCAACAGGTGGTCCTGGCCGCGCTGCTGCTGCGCGAGGGAACACCCGCCACAGTGGACGAACTGATCCGCGCGGTGTGGGGCGAGGACCCGCCGCCGACCGCGGTGGGGACGATCCGCACGTACGTCTCCCGGCTGCGCCGCGTGCTCGGTGGCGCCGCCTCGCCGATCCGGTCACTGGCCGGCGGCTACGTGCTGCGGCTGCCCGCCGAGGCCGCCGACTGGACGGTGTTCCGCCGCCGGGTGGCGGCCGCGCACATCGCCCGCCGCGACGGGGACCCGCGGGCCGCGTACACCGCACTGGTCGAAGCCCTTGATCTGTGGCAGGGCTGCCCGCTGGCCGGACTGCCCGGTGAGCACGTCACCGCCCACCGCGCCCGGCTGTCCGAGGCCCGGCTGTTCGCCCTCGCCGACCGGATCTCCCTCGACCTGGAGTTCGGCCGGCACGCCGCGCAGACCGTCGAACTGGCGCTGCTGGTCGCCGAGCACCCGCTGCACGAACGGTTCCGGGAACTGTCCATGCTGGCTCTCTACGGCTCCGGCCGGCAGGCCGAGGCGCTAGCCGGGTTCCGTGACATCCAGCGGCGTCTGCGCGCCGAACTCGGCCTGACACCCGGACCGGGACTGCGCGCGCTGCACCACCGGATCCTGACCGCCGACCCGGCCCTGCTACCCGCGACACCCGCAGCCCCGGAGCCGGTGCCGCCGGTGCGCAAGCCGCACCGGGCCGCGGCCACCGACCTCCGGTTCACCCTGCTCGGTCCGCTCGGCGCGGTCCGCGACGGGGTGCCGCTGCCGGTCGGTACCCCGCAACAGCGGGCACTACTGGCCGCGCTGCTGCTGCGCCCGGGCGCGGTGGTCGCCGTCGAGGAACTCGTCGCCGTGGTGTGGGGCACCCGGGCTCCGGCCGGGGCGGGGGCGGTCGTCCGCACGTACGTCTCCCGGCTGCGCAAGACGCTGGGAGCCGCCACCGTCACCGGGACCTCCGGCGGATACACCGCCGCGATCGCCCCGGACCGCATCGATCTCGGCGTACACCGCGACCTGGTCACCCGGGCGGCCTCCCTGCGGCGCGCCGGCCGGCCTGCCGCCGCACTGCCCCTCTACGGTACGGCCGGAGCACTGTGGCGTGGCAGCGAGCCCCTCGGCGGGGTGCCCGGTGAGTTCGCCGTCGCCCAGCGGGGCATGCTGCGCGAACTGCGGTTCGCCACCGAACTCGACGCCCTCGCCGCCGCCCTGGACGCCCCCGGCCACGACCCCGCCCCGGCCCTGGCCCGGCTGCGGAGCCTGGTCGCCCGGCATCCGATGCTGGAACGCCCCCGGGAACTGCTGATGCTGGCCCTGACCCGGTCCGGGCAGCCGGCCGCCGCGCTGGCCGCCTTCGACGACGGCCGGAACCTGCTCGCCGACCGTCTCGGCGTGGACCCCGGCCCGGGACTGCTGCGGATCCGTCACACGATCGCGGCCGTCAACCGCATGTCAACCGGAGATCGGCGCCCGGCCGGTGTGCTGAACGCATGACTTCGCTCTCACCTGCGGCCCGCGGCCGGCTGGCCGACCTGATCGCCGGGCCGGTGTTCACCCCGGGCGACGACGCCTACGCCGTGGAGACCGCCGGTTTCAACCTGACCCTGCCGCACCGGCCGTCCCTGGTGGTCGGCGCGACCGGACCCGCCGACGTCCAGCACGCGGTCCGTTTCGCCGCCGATCACGACCTGGCCGTCGCCGTGCACACCACCGGCCACGGCGCGGTGGTCTCCGCCGACGGCAGCCTCATGATCACCACCCGGCGGATGTCCGGCGTGACGGTCGACGCACCCGGCCGGTCCGCCCGCGTCCAGGGCGGCGTCCGGTGGGACCAGGTGATCCCGGCCGCCGCGGTCCACGGCCTGGCCGGCATCTCCGGATCGTCGCCGCAGGTCGGGACGGTCGGCTTCACCCTCGGCGGTGGACTGAGCCCGGTGTTCGGGCGGACCCGCGGATTCGGCGCCGACCACGTCCGAGCGTTCGACGTCGTCACCGCCGACGGGCAGCTGCGCCACGTCACCGCCGACCGGGAACCTGACCTGTTCTGGGCGGCCCGCGGCGGCAAGGGCAACTTCGGCGTCGTCACCGCCCTGGAGTTCGGCCTGTTCCCGATCAGCCGCCTGTACGGCGGCGGCCTGTTCTTCACCGAGGCGCAGGTACCGGCGGTGCTCGACGTGTGGCGGCAGTGGGCGCCGACCGTGCCGGAGAACCTGTCCACGTCGTTCTGCCTGCTCCGGCTGCCGGGCGACCCGCTGATCCTGCACGTGCGGATCGCCTTCCTGGGCAGCGCCGAAGAGGGCGCCGCACTGGTCGCGCCGCTGCGCGCGGCGGCACCGGCGTTCCAGGACACGGTGGCGGAGATGCCGTACACCGCCACCGCGACGATCCACAACGACCCGACCGAGCCGGGCGCCGGCATCGACCGGTCGGCGGTGCTGCGTGACCTGCCCCGGCAGGCGCTGGACACGCTGCTGTCCGCCCCGGAGGACGACCTGATGATGACCGAGATCCGGCTGCTCGGCGGGGCGTTGCAGCGCCCGCCGGCGGTGCCCGCCGCGGTCGGTAACCGGCAGGACGCCGCCTACTGCCTGTTCACCGCGAGCATCCCCGCCCCGGTCCCGGGCGACGCCGAACGGATCCGGGAGGCACAGCGGCGACTGTTGGAGCGGATGGCGCCGTGGAGCACCGGCGGGGCGTACGCCAACTTCCAGAGCACCGAGGACACCGGCCCGGCGGCGGTCCGCGCGGCCTTCGCCCCGGACTCCTGGGACCGGCTGCTCGACATCAAGAAGTACTTCGATCCCGCCAACCTGTTCCGGATCAACCACAACATCCGCCCCTGACGAGGGGCGACGACGGCGTCCCGTCCAGCCCCGGGCCGGGACGGACACCTCCCACGCGTACCGGGCCGGACGGCACGTCCTCGCCCCGCACTCGGGACACGACGTGCCGTTCACCGGCCCGGATGTCGTGGCCGACGGGATCCGCCGGTACGTAGGCTGAGGATCATGACGAATGACGCGATCAGCACGACGGTGACACTGCTGCACGGCGCCGAGATGCCGCGGATCGGCGCGGGCACCTGGCCGCTGAAGGACGACGAGGCCGAACGGGTGGTCGCCGACGCGCTCACCGCCGGCTACCGGCTGATCGACACCGCGCAGGCGTACGGCAACGAGCGCGGCGTCGGCCGGGGCCTGCGCGCCGCCGGTGTGGACCGCGGCGACATCTTCGTGACGTCGAAGTTCAACAAGGAGTGGCACGGACGCGACCTGGTCGCCGAGGCGGCGAAGAACAGCCTGGACACCCTCGGTCTGGAATACCTCGACCTGCTGCTGATCCACTGGCCCAACCCGGGACACGACCGGTACGCCGAAGCCTGGGAGGGCCTGGTCCAGCTGCTCGAGTCCGGCCTCGTCCGGGCGATCGGCACCAGCAACTTCAAGCCTGCCCACCTGGAGCGGATCATCGCGGCGACCGGTGTGGCCCCGGACGTCAACCAGATCCAGCTCAGCCCGGCGTCCACCCGGGCCGAGGCCCGCGCCTTCCACGCCGGGCACGGCATCGTCACGCAGAGCTGGTCGCCGATCGGCGGTCAGGGCGTCCGCGTGCTGGACCTGCCGGCCGTCGGCGACATCGCCCGCGAGACCGGCCGCACCCCGGCCCAGGTGGTGCTGCGCTGGCACCTGCAGACCGGCCTGACCGCGGTGCCGAAGTCGGCCGACCCGCAGCGCCTGCGGCAGAACCTCGACGTGTACGACTTCGCCCTCACCGACGCGCAGATGGCCACCCTGAACAACCTCGACCAGGGCGAGTCCGCGGTCGTGGACTCGGACGTCGCCGGCCACTAGGTCTCTTTCGCGGCCGGCCCCACAGCGCCCCTGGTGATCAACACCCTGGCCCCGGTCACCTAGGGTGTGGCGATGACAGTTGCTGACATGCCCCGTTCCGTGCCCGCCGCGCCGTCCTGGCGTCCCGGCCGGCGACTGGTCGTCGGCGCCTCGATCGCCCTGGCGCTGGTGGCCGGCGGCACCACCGGGGCCGCCTACTACTACGACAGCGTGCCCCTGGTGGAGAGCGCCGTCGGGTACCCGGTCGTCACGGTGAGCGACGACGCGGCACATGCCTTCGTCGCCGCCGTCGACCCGGACTTCTACGCGTCGAACGACTCGCTGATCACCCGCCGGTACGTGGTGCTGGCGGCGGGAGCCGGCGAGGAGTCCTCCCTGCGGGCCCGCATCATGGCGCGTAAGGCCGAGTCCGCGTACACCAAGGTCGAGATCTTGGATCGCTTCCTGAACCGGGCCGACTACGGCCGGGGCGCGACCGGCCTGGTCGCCGCCGCCCAGGTGTACTTCCAGAAGGCGCCCGAGCAGCTGACCGTCGCCGAGGCGGCGTTCCTGGCCGTCCAGCTCGACCCGGCCGCGACCGACCAGCAGGCCGCCTGGAACGCGGTGCTCGACACCATGGTCGACCTGGGCTGGCTGACCGCGGCCGACCGGGGCGGCCAGGCCTTCCCCGGGTGACATCCCGCCTGTCGGGGCCGGGCTTCGCGGGTTCCGGGAACGGGCCCGCATAGCCTCGCCGGATGACGGCGGTGATGCTCGACGCGGCGACCGTCCGGGACGCCGGCCGGGTGCTGTTCCCCGACGGCGACCGGACCCTCTCGGAGCGGCACATCGCCGCGACCGGGCAGGTGCTGGAGGCCCTCGCGTTCTTCGACCGGGTGCTGGTCCCGGCCCTGGACGGCAGCCCCGCCTCGCTGCGCCGCCTGGTCGCCCCGTTCGGCGAGGCGATGACCGTGGTCAAGGGCTCGGCCGACATCGTCCGGATCCGCGAGACCGCCAGCGCCTGGATCGCCACCGAGGCCCGGCTCGCCGAACTGGTCGGCATCGTCGACGGCGGATACACCACCAACCACAACGGATGGGGTACGCGCTACGAGCCGCACGCCATCTCCGGTTTCGGGCTGCGGGACCGGGAGACGGCACAGGTCCAGGCGATCACCGAGTGGGGCGGTGAGTCCCGGATCCCGGTCGGCCCGGCCCGCCGCAAGGGCAAACCCCGGCTGCGCGGCTGTGAACCGGAGAAGCCCGCGCGCGGACGGCTCGCCGAGGCGCTCGCGTCAGCCGGCATCCCCGAGATGATCGTGGGCATCGTCGCGGACGGCGCGGTGGCCGGGGACCTCGCCCTCTTCGGTGCCCGGCTCGCCTGGACGACGTGGCGGACCCGCTGTCATCAGCTGGTCGCCGAGGAGCACGGCGTCCCGTACCTGCCGCACACCCTGCGCGCCCGGCTCGCCGGATACTGCCTGGCCCGGCCGGGCCGGCGATCCTGGAACTTCGATGCTCGCCCACCCGTCACCGAGGATTACCTGGCGACGTGGCAGCGGGGCCTCCGGGCGGACCGCCACACGGTGAACGAGCGGCTGCGGCTCCAGCTGACCGGATGCGGTCTGACGTTCGTGCTGCCCGGCGTCGTCCGCATCGCCGAACGCCGCGAGGACGTCCTGGACGTGGCCTACACGCTGCGCGACATGCCGTGGGTGACGACGTTCCGCCGCGACCTGGGCGACTGGCTGGCGGCCGCCGACCCGTCCCGGGAACCGCCGCGGAGCCGCAGCCCGGTCGCCCCGATCGTCGTCGCGCGGTCGACCGCGGGCGGTCCGGCATCGTTGCTGCGGGACGTCCTCGCCGACATGAAGACGATGAACCGCCCCGGCGACGTCCACGACATCCTCGTCCCGCCCCGGCAGGACTGGCGCCGCTGACCACTGTTCACCCGCGCGTGGCCGGGCCGTCGCCGAGCGGCGATATGGTCCGGCAGCCATCTTGATCAGCGGGGAGTGACAGTGGAACTACCGTGGCGCCGGGCAGCCGCCGGCATCCTGGGCGGCGTCGTGATGCTCGCCCTCTGGTTGTGGCTGGCCCACCTATCATGACCGTTCGTGATCGACTTTCTCCACGGGACTGACTGGGCCGGGCTGGAACACGCGCAGGGGCCCGCCGGTGACGTGCCCGCGCACCTCGCGGCGCTGCTCGGCGCCGGGCCGGAGGAGCGCACCGCTGCCCTGCACTTCCTGTACACGACGGTGACCCATCAGGGTTCGGTGTATCCGGCGACCGCTCCGGCCGCCCGGTACGTGGCCGCGATCCTCACCGACGAACGGACCACCCCGATCCGGGCGGACCTGCTCGAGTGGCTGGACGACGTGGCGGCCAACGCCGTCGAGTTCGCCGGCGCCGAGGACGTCGAGGAGGACCCGGCCATCGACGACTGCTACGCGCTGATCCCCGAGTGGTACCGGGCCGTCACCACCCAGTTCGCACACCCGGATCCGGAGATCCGGGTCGCCGCCCGGCAGGCCGCGTTCACCATGCTGGCCGCGCCGGAGCTGACTAACGAGCGCCCCGCGTCGATCCCGCACCTGACGGCCGAGCCGGATCTGCTGTCCGAGTCCTTGCGGGACCTGCTCGAGGAGACCGTGGAGGAGTGGCGCGAGCAGTGACGTGGCCGGTCCGGAGTTATGCTGGTCGGGCATGACAGATGCACAGCAGCCCCCTCGTGACACCGCCATGCTTCCGGAGGTCGACGCCGCCCGGCACGTGGCCGCCTACAGCGCGGCCTTCGCCGCCGGGTCGAGTGTCATCGTGGACCGCTTCTACGAGCCCGGTGCGATTCTCATCCCTCAACCGGGAACACCACTGACGGGTACGGCCGAGCGCCTGGCCGCGTACGAGCATCTGCTCGGATTCGGCGTCCCGATGGTCGCGGACACCCGGCACCTCTATGTCGCGGGCGACATCGCCCTGTCGGTCGTCGACTGGTCGATGCGGGGCACCGCCCGCCAGGGCTACCCGCTGAACCTGGCCGGGACAGCCGCCGATGTGCTTCGCAGGGGAGACGACGGTCGCTGGCGCTATCTCATCAACAACCCGTTCGGCACCGCCTCCTGAGTGCGATCACCGCGGCGAGTGTGCCACGTTCCTGGGGCGACGATCGTGTGGTGCCTTCGGTCACCACACGATCGCGTCTCTCGAGCGGTGTGCCCGGTCGGCCGCGAACGCCGCCGGCTCCGCGCTCCAGCTCCAGGAACGTAGGCGGCGGTATCCGAGTGGGAGGACTTCGTCGCCCTGGCCCGGCAGATCGTCAGTGCTCCTTCTTGATGACGAAGTAGGAGCCGCGGATCGTGCCGGCCAGCTTCGACTTCTGCCGGGCGAACTTGAACCCGCCCAGCTCCTCCGGAACATCCATGCCGTCGGACAGTTTGAAACCGACAGCGCGTTTGCCGCCGTCGTCGAGCGTGTACATCACGTTGATCGACAGGCCGCTCTCGTAGAACACGTACGCCATCCTGATGTTCTCCACCTGGAAGGCGGTCGCCTCCAGGGGCCGGGACGCGATGACCAGCCCGCGTTCGTCGGCGAGGATGCCGTGCACCCACTCGACGACCTCCGGAACCTCGTCGGCGGGCGACACCGTGAACACGTGGTCGTATTTGTTGCTGAAGTAGCGGGCCTCGTTGGCCCGCAGGCCGGCGAGCGCGTCCGCGACCGGTGACGACTCCAGGCCGGTGGTCGAGACGGTGCCGAAGTCCACGACAGTAGGCATGACATCCGACGCTACGGCACCCGGCGCAGCCGTCACCAGGGTTTGGTCAGGGTCGTAGCCGGCCGGGGGAATGCCCGAACTCGCGGCGGAACGCGCGATGGAAAGCGGTCACGTCGGCGAACCCGGCGTCGGCGGCGATGTCCGCCACGCGCAGGTGGGCGCGGGCCGGGTCGCGCAGGTCACGGGCGGCGCGGTCCAGGCGCAGCCGGCGTACGGTCGCCGCGTACGACAGTGGCTGCCCGGCGAAGAGGGCGTGCACCGAGCGTACCGAGATCTCCAGGCGCCGGGCCGTCGCCGGCGGTGACAGGTCGTCGTCGGTCAGGTGTTCCTCGATGTCGGCGACCGCGCGGGCGTGACTGCGCGGCGCCCGCCGTGCCGCGGCAGCCGGTGGTTCGGACAGTGCCAGGGCCAGCAGCGCGGCGGCGTGCGGGGCGAGCCGTGGCGAACCGCCGGGCAGGGCGGTCAGCAGATGCCGCAGCGCCGCACCGACCCCGGACGTGGTCGGGATCCGGGTGGCGGTGGCGACCGGGCCGCTGACCTGCGCCCGCAGTAGCCGCCCGGGCACGAAGAACGACAGCTGCCGGAAGTCGTCGCCGAACCCGAACGTGAACGGCGCGGTGGTGTCGACGACCGCCACGTCACCGGGGTGCAGCACGGTGAGCCGCCCGGCCTGGCGCATCGTGCTCACCCCGGTGAGCTGCAGGTTCGCGTAGAAGCCTGGTGGTGAGCCGCCGCCGTCGAGGTCACGGTCGACGCGCTGGCGCTGCGACGCGATCCGGGCGATCGACAGCGCCCCGAGCGGCCACTGCGTGACGGAACCGGCGAATCCGTCGCGTAGCTCCGACTCCGGGGTCAGCGCCAGGAACGCCTGGCAGATCATCTCGCGCCAGTGACCGAACTGCCGGGCCGGCGCAACCTCACGGGTGGACCAGGTCTGCGGCATACGTCCCCCTGTCCGGTGCCTGACTTCCGCACGCCATGCAACTCCGGCCGCACGCCCTGCGACACCCCGGCGCCCACGATCCGACACCGTGAGAATCATGCGGATCACCACCAGATTCTCCGAGGGGTACGGCCTGCGAATACCGATCGTGCAGGCCGGCATGGCGTTCGTCGCGTCGACGCCGGACCTGGCCGTGGCGGTCGGCAACGCCGGGGCGATGGGTGCGCTCGGCGTCGGACTGATGCCCGCGCCGGAGGTGGCCGCCACGGTCGCCGCGATCCGGGCCGGGACCGGCGGCCCGTTCCACGTCAACCTGATCACCCCGTTCGCCACCGACGCGCACGTCGACGTGCTGTGCGGGGCGGCCGTGCCGGCTGTCTCGTTCCATTGGGGTCACCCGCCCCGGCGCTGGATCGACCGGCTGCACGACGCCGGGATCCGCGTCTTCGAGCAGGTCGGCACGGTCGACGACGGCCGTAGGGCGGCCGGCGACGGGGCGGACGTGATCGTCGCTCAGGGGCTGGAGGCCGGCGGGCACAGTCTTGCGACGCTTCCCACGTTCGTGCTGGTGCCGTTGATGGCGGACGCGGTCGCCCCGGCCATGGTGCTGGCCGCGGGCGGCATCGCCGACGGTCGCGGTCTGGCGGCGGCCCTGATGCTGGGCGCCGACGGCGTGTGGATCGGCACGCGGCTGGTCGCCACCGGCGAGTCCGGCGCCCACGACGGCTACAAACGACGGCTGGTCGCCGCGCCCGCCACCGCCACCGTGCGGACCTCACTGTTCGGTCCGGAGACCCCGGACTTCAACCCGATGCGCGTCCTGCGCAACCGGGTGACCGACGAGCACCCGGACGGTGGCGGCGACCGCCCGGTGATCGGCCACACCGTCCTCGGCGGCCGGGACATCGAGCTGCGCCGCTACACCGATGTCGTGCCGGTGCGCGGGGCCACCACCGGCGACCTGGACGAGATGCCGCTGCTGTCCGGGCAGGGCGTCGGCCTGATCGACGCCGTCAAGGACGCCGCCACCGTCATCGCCGACATGACGGCCGGGGCGATCACCATGCTGAACCGCCACCACACCCTCGGGAGGACCTCATGAAACGACTGCTCGCACTGCTCACCGTCGTTGCGGCGGCGGCCGGGACGACGGTGGGCACGGTGACGCCGGTGTCCGCGGTCGTCCTCGCCACCCGGACCGTGACCCTGTCCCAGAACGACGCCGGACGGTTCCTGGACGCCCACGAGATCGAGGAACGCGACTGGAACGTGGTGACCCGGCCGTTCCAGAACGACAGCACCCAACGCTGGGTGCTGACCGACCTCGGCACCGGCGAGTTCACCCTCCGGCAGGTCAGCAGCGGCCGGTACCTGGACGCGCACGAGGTCGCCAGCCAGTTCTACCGGGTCGTCACCCGCCCGGCGCAGGGCGACGCGACCCAGCGGTGGCGGCTGTGGAGTTACGGCGGCGGCTTCTACGAACTGCAGCAGGTCAGCAGCGGCCGTTACCTGGACGCCTCCCTGTCCGGCGCCCAGGACTTCCGCGCGACGACCCAGCCCCGCAGTTCCGGCAGCACCCAGATCTGGCGGATCGCCGACGTCTGAGTCACCCGTTGCGGAAGACGTGCCCCCGCCACAGACCGTAAGAGATCCTTTCCGGGTACGCGGTGACGACGTCGACGGTGTCGAAAACGCGGGTGAGCTGCTCGCCGGCGCTCCAGGCGGGCCAGCCCGGGTCGCCGTGGGCCGCGAACGCGGTCCACGCGGCCCGCATCCGCGCGGACAGGGCCACGGCGTCGTCGCCGGGTGGGTCGCCGATCAGCATCGCCGGCTGGGTGCCGGTCAGGTTGCCGAACACCAGCGGGACGTCGAGCCCGTGACAGGCGCCGAGAGCGCCGTCCAGTCCGGGGGCGGGCCAGCTCAACTCGTACACGAAAGCGGTGCCGTTGACCTTGAGGTGATTATCGGCGAGATGGATCGTCGGCATGCGGAACAACCAGTCCGAACCGACGATCTCGAAAAGCTGTTCCGGGGCGGCGCCGGGGAACGCCTCGCGGTAACCCCGGCCGCCGTCCGGCGCGAGCATCTCCAGCGCGGTGGCGGCCTGCTCCGCGGTGACCTCGCCGAGCAGGCCGGACATCGCGGTGAACAGCCGCTGCTCGTCGCGGGTGTGCCCGGCCAGCAGCGTGACGCCCGGATCGAGCGTGGCCTCCCACGGGCTCGTCGGCAGCACGTCGCCGTCGATCACCGGGGCGATGCGGATGTCGCGGTATCCGGCGGCACCCCAGCGCTCGGCGGGCGCCTCCGGGTTCGCGGCGATGGCGGCGGCCAGCTCGGCGGAGAAGAACGTGCCCGGCACACTCTGCGCGATGGCCCGCTGGAACAGTCCGGCCGCGCGGGGCATGGCCAGCAGCGCGGCGACCGAACCGCCGCCCGCCGACTCCCCGAAGACCGTGACCCGGCCGGGATCCCCGCCGAACGCGGTGATCGCGTCGCGTACCCACTCCAGGGCGGCGACCTGGTCGAGCAGCCCCCGGTTGGCCGGGGCGCCGTCGACGTGACCGAACCCCTGCACCCCGAGCCGGTAGTTGAGGGTGACCAGCACGACGTGGCCCTCGGCGGCGAGGAGACGGCCGTCGTACTCCGGGCGGCACGCGCTCCCGATCACGTAGGCGCCACCGTGGATCCAGACCATCACCGGCAGTCCCGCGCCCGGCCCGGGATCGGGCGACCAGACGTTGACGGTCAGGCAGTCGTCGCCGGCCCCGGTCGCCTCCGCCTGCGGCACGGGCGGCCCGAACGCGGTGGCGTCCCGGACCCCGTCCCACGGCTGCGCGGGTTGCGGCGCGGCGAACCGGTGCGGGCCGACCGGGGGAGCGGCGTACGGGATGCCGCGGAACACGGCGACCCCGCCCTCCCAGGAGCCGCGCAGTGTTCCCGTGCCCACCCGGACTTCCGGTGCCGCCATGGCATTCCCCCCGCTCAGGACGGCAGCGCCGCCGTGAGGTCGATCTCGATGAGTTGCCCGGAGTAGCCGAGAGACGCCACGCCCAGCAGGGTGCTCGCCGTGGTGAAGGCGTCCGCCAGCGGCGAGGCCATGAGCTGCGCCCACACCCCGCCCAGGACGAGACTGTCGGGGCTGACCACGTAGACCACCGAACGGACCACGTCGGACGGTTTCGCGCCGGCCGCCTCGAGGACCGCAAGACAGTTCACGACGACCTGCTCCGTCTGCGCGGCGAAGTCACCCGGCGCTCCGACCACCTTGTCGTCCAGGTCGACCGGGCACTGCCCGGCGAGGTGCGCGAGCCGCCCCACCTCGGAGATCGTCACATGGCTGTAGCCGTCCGGCGCGTGCACCGTCGCGGGATTGAAGCGTTCGACCATCCGCCCATTATCGAAACCCCACCCCGATCAGACCACCGATTTTGTACGCGGAAACTGACTGTCCTCCTCGTCGACCCAGAAGGTGCGGCGCCCGTCGTCGCGTGCGGTGAACCCGAAGCGGGCGATACCGGGCCGTCCCCGCGCGTTCCACCACTCCCAGGCGTCCGCGACGTCCGGCCACCATGCCCGCGGCCCACCGAAGGCGACCGCCGACCGGCCGCCGGCGGGCAGGCCGACCTCGGCCCAGGAGCGGTCGCCGGCGACCAGGAAGACCCCGTCCCGGCCGTCGCGGACGGTGCCCCCGATCGCGGCGAGGTCCGGGATCGCCAGCTGCAGAACGAACCGGAAGTCGTCGCGACCGAAGTCGGCGAGCGGGATGCCGGTCGTGCCGGTGTGCGGGCCGTCGAAGTCGAAGGTCCCGCCTCCGTCGCGCATCGCGTGTGACCGCATCCACATGAAGTGCCCGGCCTCCGCCGTGAACCGTCCGGTGACCGCGTGGCCGGTGGTCTTGCGCGCGACGACGAGGCTGGAACTGATCCCGCCCCGCACGTCGGCCACGATCACCCCGCCGAGGCTCAACTGCCTGATCCAGGCGGCGGGAATCGCGGACACCCCGCAGGTGGCGATGACCCGATCGTAGGGTGCCCGGCCGGGAGATCCGTGGACGCCGTCCTCCGCGTACAGATGAGGAAAGATCTTCAACGCCGCGAGCCGCCGCCGGGCCGTGTCCACCAGGCCGGAGTCGACGTCGACGCTGGTCACCCGGTCGGCGCCGAGCCGGTGGCTGAGCAGCGCCGCGTTATACCCGGTGCCGGTGCCGATCTCCAGAACCCGCTCCCCGCCGGCGATCGCGAGCAGATCAAGCATCCGGGCCATCAGGCTCGGCCGCGTGGACGAACTGGTCGGCCAGGCCGGTCCCGTACCCGGAGAATCCTCGATCTGGGTTGTCAGCGCCACGTCCGAGTAGACCGCGGCGAGCCAGCGCCCGCGCCCGTCCCGATCGTCGCCGCTGACGATCTCACCGTCGTCGTCGAAGAACCGCGGCACGAACAGGTGCCGGGGAACCTGCTCGAACGCGGCCCGCCAGTCCGGCGTCAACGCCCCGGCCCGCACCAGATCCGCGGCGAGCGCCGCCGCGTGCCCCCGCCACTCGGTCATCACCGGTGTCCTCCATCGCCTAATCCCGTAGTGCGCCGGTCACCGCCTCGATGCGGCGGCGGCCGCTGTCGCCGCGGTACCACGCCATGACGGCCTCGGAACGCTGCGGCTCGTAGGTCACCCGCCAGCCGTGGACCGCGACCTGATCGTCGAGGTACCACCGGTTCCACTCGCTCGACGCCTCCACGACCTCGGCCACCGCACCGCGGAACGCCTCCGACGGTAGGCCCTCCAACCCCCACCCGGGGCCCCTGCCGTTCACCGGGACCGCCTCCGTCCACGACCGGTCGGCCTGGATACTCTGCCCGACGGCGCAGGACTCGATCAGGTTGGTGGCGCTGTCGGCGATCCAGCAATCCGGCGACACCACACCGATCCGCCCGGTCGCCCAGCTCATCGTCAACAGATGGCCGCCCTCCTCCGAACCGACGGTCGCCACCAGGTCGCCGTCGCCGAGTTCGTCCCAGCCCGACGAGACGGAGTCGTCGAACTCGTAGCGATGCCGGTGAAGGCCGTCGCAGGGCAGCCTGCCGTCGCAGAAGGCCAGTCCGCCGAACCGGCGGACGAACTCGACCAGACGGTCCAGTCCGTCCGCCGGTCCGGGAACGACGGTGCCGGCGGCGTCGGCGCACTCGTACCACCGGCCCGGGTCGTCCAGGGAGATCGGCGAACGCACGGCGTGCTCGTCGAGGAACCGCTGTGCGCGCCCGCTCAACGACATCGGGAAGGGCATCACCACGGGTCCGGCGGTTCGAAACCGTCGATCCACCGGCAGAACGGATCCTTGGTGTCCTCGTCGCCCATCTCCGCGGGCTCGGGAACGATGTCCAGCGCGATCGCCGGGGCCGTCGCCCCGTAGGTGCGCCACAGCCAGTCCCGGAACGGCGCGTTGACCGGGTCACCGCCCTCGCGGTGCACCTGGGGCGGTGCGGCGAATTCCTTGTTCCAGCAGATGTCCTCGTAGCCGATCGCCAGCAGCCGCAGAAAGTCCAGCCCGTTGTCGGCGAGCACGCACGTCATCATCGAGCCGCTGCCGGAACCGAGGTGAACGATGCGCGTCCGCCCGTCGTCGAGCCACAGCGCGCCGACGGACCCTTCGCCGCCGGTCTGCACGAACGGCCACAACCGCGCTCCGGGATTCCCCGCGGCGTCACCGAACCACGATTCCGCATAGGAGGCGGTCTCCTCCGCGGTGTAGCCCCGAAGCTCGACCTGCGTCCCGATCAGGTAGTCGTCGCTCAGCGAACCGTACAGTTCACCGTTGCGGGCGGTCGTCGCCAGCCCCTGTTCGTCGACCCACGCGAACAGCGCCTGCAAAGGCTCAAAGAATTCAAATCCCGGGGGTACGCGGGAAAGTGTCACGTCCAGGAATCCGCTCACGCCGCGAACCCTATGTTCAAGGAATCACCAGGAGTCTGCCGGTGGTCCCGCGTCCGGCGATGTCGACGTGGGCCCGATCAGCGGCTCATGACGCGCGGCTCCAGTCCGGCTTGCCGCCGCCCGCCGTCGAGGTGACGTCGGGGCCGATCAGCAGGAAGTGGGCCTCGTCGCCGTCGACTCGGGGACAGTGTTCGACGCCGCGGGGGACGACCAGCAGATCGCCGGGGCCCAGCGGAACGTCGCCGTCCCGGAGCTGGATCGTCATCCGGCCGGCCAGCAGCAGGAACGTCTCGTCCTGGTCGTCGTGGGAGTGCCAGGTCGTCGAACGGGTCCCCTTGGCCACCTTGAGAAGGTTGCCGTTGGCGGCGGCGAGCACCCGCTGGGACCAGAACTCGGTCAGTCCGGCGGCCTCGTCGGCCACCGCGAATTTTGTCAGCATGTACTGATCATGAAGGCCGGGACGGAGCGGCGACGCTGCTAGAAATGACCGATGCCGCAAGGATCCTCACATCGGGTCGTCCTCGTCGTCGACGACCAGTCCAACCCGTTCGAGGTCGGCTGCGCGTGCGAGATCTTCGGCGGCCCGCTCCGGCCCGAGGTCGGATTTCAGCTGTACGACCTGCGGCTGGCCGCTCCCCGCACGTCGACGCCGATGCGCGACGGCCTGTTCGCGATGACCGCGGTGGGGCGCCTGGACGAGATCGACCGGGCCGACACGGTGATCGTGCCGAACCGGCCGTACGTGGAAACCGCCTCCCGCCCCGTCCTGCTGGCAGCCCTCCGCCGGGCCCATGCCCGGGGTGCCCGGCTGGTGGGCCTGTGCACCGGTGCGTTCACCCTCGCCGAGGCCGGCCTGCTCGACGGGCGCCGCGCCGCGGTCCACTGGGATCTGGCCACGGAGTTCCGGCAGCGGTACCCCCGGGTGAAGCTGGAACCGGACGTCCTGTTCGTCGACGACGGCGAGTTGCTGACCTCGGCCGGCAGTGCCGCCGCCCTCGACCTCGGGCTGCACATCGTCCGGCGCGACCATGGTGCGGAGATCGCCAACCATGTCAGCCGCCGGCTCGTCTTCGCCGCCTACCGTGCCGGCGGTCAGCGCCAGTTCGTGGAGCGTCCGGTGCCCGCGGTCGCGGACCGGTCCTTCGGCGCGGTGATCACCTGGGCGCAACAGCACCTGGACGAGCCGATCACGGTTGCGGACCTCGCCGGCCAGGCCGGGATGAGCGCCGGAAGCCTGCACCGCCGGTTCCGGGCCGAGCTCGGCACCACCCCGCTGGCCTGGCTGACGGTGGAGCGGGTCACCCTGGCCTGCCGCCTGATCGAGCAGGGCGGGTACGGGATGGACGCGATCGCCCGACGGGCCGGGCTGGGCACGGGGGCCAACATGCGGTCCCTGTTCCACCGCCACCTCGGTGTCAGCCCCGCCGACTACCGCCGCCGTTTCACGGTGTGACGGGCCGACCGAGCAGGACGACTTTCGGCCGGCCTCAGGGGCTCTGCCGTCGGTCGTCTCCGGACCGAAGGGGCACGGCTGCCCCCACGCGCGGCGGGCCCGGTTGCTCCGAACGTCGGATCCGGCGGTGGGCGGTGTCGGGCGGCTGACAATCGTGTCCACCTGACGGGGCTGAATATTCGAGTTCTTCTACGTCGTGCGCCAGAATGACGGGAACCAGTTCCCCGGTGCGGGAGGGCAGTGTGCACGCGACACCATTGATGCGGACCGTTGTCACGACCGACATGGAGCAGGACGATCTCGCGTCGCTGATCCGGTACCTGCTCTACACGAACGAGCTCGACACGGTCGGGATCGTCTACACCAGCAGCCGGTTCCACTGGGCCGGGGACGGTGCCGGCACCACCTTCTTCCTTCCCGGCCGCGAATACGGGACGCCGCAGACGTCGTGGCGGTGGACCGGGGTCCGGACGATCCAGGATCAGGTGCTTCCGGCGTACGCGAAAGTCGTCAAGAATCTGCAGGACCACGACCGGAACTATCCGAGTCCGGAGAGGCTGGCGTCGCTGATCGCGGTCGGGAACATCGCGTTCGAAGGGGAGATGGCGTCCGACACCCCGGGGTCCGACCTGATCCGGGATCTGCTGCTCGACGACGATTCCCGGCCGCTGTACCTGCAGGCCTGGGGCGGGACGAACACCATCGCGCGGGCGCTGCGGTCCATCGAGGAACGGTATTCCGGGACCGCCGAATGGACAGCCGTGCGGGCCGCGGTGTCGGCGAAGGCGGTGATCCTGGCCAGCGGATTCCAGGACGAGACGTATGCCGGATACATCGCCCCGCACTGGCCGCGGATTCGAGTCACGGACCTGTCCGGCGGGTACGCGACCTGGGGGTACAACTGCGACGACGGCCGGGGGAACACGCGCGGGGATCTGTTCGGCGGCGCCTGGCTGCGGCGCAACATTCAGATCGGGCCGCTGGGATCGTTGTACCGTTCGTGGCTGGACGGGCAGGCGATGGCCGGCGATCCGCTCGACGTTTTCGGGGATCCGGAGGCGGCGGCCGGCGGATGGTGCAAGCCGCTCGCGCCCTACGATTTCCTGTCCGAGGGCGACAATGTGGTGTTCAATCCGCTGCTCGACACCGGCCTGCGGAATCCGGATGATCCGACGCTCGGCGGGTGGGGTGGACAGGCCGTTCAGGTATCGACCGAGCCGAATCTGTGGCGGCTTGTCCCGGTGGATTCCACCACCCGGTGGGCGACGGCGGCGCAATACGATTTCGCGGCCCGGATGCGGTGGACGCTCGCCCCGCACGGCTCGGGCGCCTACCCGCCGCGGGTGCGGATCCTCGGCGGTTCCGGAACGGTCGCGCCCGGCGGGTCGGTCGTCCTCAAGTCGGAGGTCACCGGGCGCCGGGTGGCGTTGCGCTGGTGGCAGTACCGGGAGGAGGGCACGTTCCCGGGCCCGGTCACGCTGTCGGCACGCTCGGACGACCGGGTGACCGTCACGATCCCGGCTGAGGCGCGGCCGGGGCAGACCGTGTCGATCATCCTGGAGGGCACGGCGGACGGGCGGCATCCGCTGACCCGCTACGACCGGGTGATCCTTAACATCGGGTGAACGCTGCACCACCGGTCACCGGTAGCGCCGAATCCGCCGGGCCGGCCGGGGTGCGCGCATAGCCTGAACGGCATGTCGTACGTTGCCGCCCGCGACGGCCGGAAGAACCGCAGTGCCGCCGGCCGGGCCCCGTCCGTCCCCACCACCATCGAGGGCATGCACGGCCAGAGCGTCGGCATCCTGCAGGTGCCGCACCACATGGCCGCCGGCCACCCCAGCCGCCGCCGGTACGACCTGGCCGACCCCGTCCAGTGCCGCAACGCGTACCAGCAGATCCTCTGCGAGGCGTCCTGCTGCAACGAGGTCGAGGACCTGATCAACCCGGCGCTGCTCCGGCAGGTGTGGCGCGACCTGCACCTGCCGAGCAAGGTCCGGGAGGCGTGGGAGACCCGCCATCCGGGTCTGCGCCGCCGGACCGTCGCCAGGTCCCCGGGCGGCGAGCGCACCGTCGTCACCCGGGTCAGCGGCGACCGCACGGACGTCCGCGGCGTCACCCGGCCCGGCCGCAGCCGGTCGACGAGGGTGGCCGTCGCGCGCTGAGAAGGCCGGGAATCGCCGCTTGACCCTGACGCAGCGTCAGGCCCGCATCCTTGCGGGCATGACGATAGAGGTACGCGGCCTGGAGAAGTCCTTCAAGGAAGTACGGGTGCTGCGCGGCGTCGACATCGACGTGGCGCCGGGCAGCATCTTCGCCCTGCTCGGCTCGAACGGCGCGGGCAAGACCACCCTGATCCGGATCCTGTCCACCCTGCTGCGCCCGGACGCCGGCAGCGCCCGCGTCAACGGCTTCGACGTCGTGACGCAGGCCGCGGACGTGCGCGAGTCGATCAGCCTCACCGGACAGTTCACCGCCGTCGACCAGATCCTCACCGGCCGGGAGAACCTCGTCCTGGCGGCCCGGCTGCGGCACCTGCGCGATCCCGGCGCCATCGCCGACGACATGCTGGGCCGCGTCTCGCTGACCGAGGCGGGCGGGCGGCGGGCGGCGACGTACTCCGGCGGGATGCGCCGCCGGCTGGACATCGCGATGAGCCTGGTCGGGAACCCGCCGGTGATCTTCCTGGACGAGCCGACGACGGGACTGGACCCGCAGGGGCGCCTCGAGGTCTGGCAGATGGTCCGGGACCTCGCCGCCGGCGGCACGACCGTGCTGCTCACCACCCAGTACCTCGACGAGGCGGAACAACTCGCCGATCGGATCGCCATCCTGCACGAGGGGCGGATCCTCGTCGACGGCACGCTCGCCGACCTGCGCGAACTACTACCACCCGCCGAGATCGAGTACGTGGAGAAGCAGCCGACCCTGGAGGACGTGTTCCTGACCCTGGTCGGGGGCCGGCGATGAGACACTTCCTCGGCGACACGACGGCGCTGCTGGGCCGCTCCCTGCGGCACATCCTGCGCAGCCCGGACACCATCATCACCACTGCCATCACGCCGATCGCCCTGCTGCTCCTCTTCGTGTACGTGTTCGGCGGCGCCGTCGACGCCGGTGCCGGGGAGTACGTCGACTACCTGCTGCCGGGCATCCTGATCATCACGATCGCGTCCGGGATCTCGTACACGGCGTATCGGCTCTTCCTCGATCTGCAGAGCGGCATCTTCGAAAGGTTCCAGTCGATGCCGATCGCCCGGCCGTCGGTGCTGTGGGCGCACGTGCTGACGTCGGTGATCGCCAACCTGATCTCGGTGCTGGTGGTGATCGCGGTGGCGCTGCTGATCGGATTCCGCAGCGGTGCGGGCGTGACGGCGTGGCTCGCGGTCGGCGGCATTCTGGCCCTGTTCACGCTGGCTCTGACGTGGCTCGCGGTGATCCCCGGACTGACCGCGAAATCCGTGGACGGCGCGAGCGGTTTCGCGTACCCCCTCATCTTTCTGCCTTTCATCAGTTCGGCGTTCGTGCCCACCGCGTCGATGCCCGGCCCGGTGCGGGCCTTCGCCGAGAATCAGCCCGTGACATCGATCGTGGACGCCATCCGGAATCTTTTCGCCGGGCAGCCGGTAGGCGACGGGCTCGGGACGGCGTTAGCGTGGTGCGTGGGAATTCTCGTCGTCGCCTACCTGTCCGCCACCCTGGTCTACCGGCGCCGGATCTCCTGATCCGATGCTGACGATCGGCCGGCTGGCCTCCTACGCGGGCGTCACGGTGCGCGCGGTGCGGCACTACCACCAGATCGGACTGCTGCCGGAACCCGAGCGGGACTCCTCGGGCTACCGCAGCTACGGCGCGACCGCCGTGGTGTCCCTGATCAGGATCCGGACGCTGGCCGACGCCGGGGTGCCGCTGTCACAGATCTCGTCGCTGCTGGACGCCGACGAGGCGACGTTCGCGGCGGCGGTGCAGCGCATCGACGACCGGCTGTCGTCGGAGATCACCCGGCTGGAGACGAGCCGCAGACAGATCGCCCGGCTGGCCGCCGGCGACAGCATGGCGTTGCCGCCGGAGGTCGTCGCCTACCTGCGGCGGCTCCGCGAGATCGGGGCGTCCGACCGCATCGTGGACGGCGAACGCGGCGGCTGGATCCTGATGGCGGCCCGCTGGCCGGACGAGGTCCGCAAGTGGATGCCGGCCAAGTTCGCCGAGCTGGAGGATCCGCGGATGGTGCGCCTCTACCGCATCCTGTCCGAGGTGCACGACGCCGCAACCGTCGACGAGGCACTGTTGGAGGAGGTGGCCGACATCATGGTGGCGCTGCTGCAGGAGGCGTACGAGGCGGGCGTGGTGGTCAGCGAGGACGACCTGTCCCACCACCTGCTGGACTCACTCGCCGACGAGGCCGACCCGCGGGCGGCGACGCTGCGGGCCCTGCTGCGCAAGCGGGGCTGGGCCAGCTGGACCCGCCAGCACCCGCTGCCCGACCGCGCGTCCTGACCACCCGTCATCCCCTCGCAGAGGCGAACCGGCGTTGGGCGGCGGTCCGGAGCAGGGCTTTGCCGCGTACCAGAAAAAGATTGTCGTGGGGTGTCCGCAGCGGGGTCTGCCGTTCGAGGTTCGGGTAGGAACCACGAACTAAGGAGACCACGTTGACCATCACCACCGCAGGTGCGCCGCCCTGCTCGCCCGCCGATCGGATCACCCGGTCGCTGCTCGGGTAAGGCGTCCTCGCCGGCCCGTTCTACGTGACCGTGAGCCTGGCCCAGGCGCTGACCCGGGACGGGTTCGCGCTGGACCGGCACTCGTGGAGCCTGCTCGCGAACGGCAGTCTCGGCTGGATCCAGGTCACCAACTTCATCCTCACCGGGTCGATGACCGTCGCCGCGGCCGCCGGACTGGGCCGGGCGCTGACCGCCGGCAAGGGGCGGCGTTCGGTTCCGCTGCTGGCGTCGGTCCTGGAAGTCGTCTATCTGATCTTCAATGCGGGGTACGCGGCGACCGCCGGCGACGACTGGATGCGGCCCGCGTTGTGCACGGAGGCGCTGCGACTCGGACGGATCCTGGCCGGTCTCGCCCCGGCGGAACCCGGGCGGTGGCGATCAGTCACGCCGGCGACCCCGGCCGCGCGCTCGCCATCGTGGACACCCTGGCGCTGCCCGGCTATCCGCTGCTGCCGGCGGTCCGCGGCGACCTGCTCGCGAAACTGGGCCGGGACGCCGAGGCGCGCGGAGTTCCGCCGGGCGGCGGCGATGACCCGTAACGTCGGCGAGCGGTCCCTGTTCGCCGCCCGTGGGTTCTCCGGCGAAAACCCGGTGTCGGGCGGCGGCGGGTGATGGTAGAAAGCCCCGGTGGAAGAGACTGTGGAGTACGCCGACCTGCTGCGCCTGATGGACGAACGATCGGCCGCCTTCCAAGCCGCGGTTGCCGGTGCGCCCAGCCTCGACGTGCAGGTGCCGACCTGCCCCGAGTGGACGCTGTTCGACCTGGTGCAGCACCTGGGGCAGGGACGCCACCAGTGGGCCGCCACCGTCGCCGCGGGTCCCGCCGACGGCCCCGCGCCCGTGTCCGTCCCGCCGGTTCCTCAGGATCGAGAAGACCTGATTTCCTGGTACGCGGCCTCAGCGCGTGAACTGCTCGACGCGCTGCGGGCGGCCGGACCGGACCGTGCCTGCTGGACCTGGTGGGGCGCGTCGCAGTCGCCGCAGACGAGCCGTTCGGTCGCCCGGCACCAGCTCCAGCAGTTCGCCGTGCACGCGTACGACGCCCAGGTCACGGTGGGCGCCCCGCAGCCGCTGCCCACCGAGGTGGCGCTCGACGGCGTCGACGAGTTCCTGACCACCTGCTGCGCGACGACCGGCCGGTGGCCGCACAAGCCGGCGGTCGTCGACTACCACGCCACCGAGGGCCGTTCCTGGCGCGTCCGGCTCTCCGAGGACGGTGCCCTCGCCGCCCGGCTTCCGAGCGGCGAGGAGGGCGTGGAGGCGGCCGACGTCGCCGCGTGGGGCACCGCGAACGAGCTGGTCATGTTCTTCTACGGCCGGATCCCGGCGGAGGCCCTGCGGGTCGAGGGCGATGCGGGCATCTTCGACCAGCTCTTCGCCTGGGAACCCGAGGTCTAGACACAACGCCGTTCAGTTAGGCGGATGGCTCATGCGTCAAGGCTCGTCGGTGACGACGTTGATGCTGGTGGTGGCCTTGTAGGTGTGGCGGTCGATGTTCGGTCCGCGGGCCTGGTATTTGGA
>NZ_BSSY01000008.1:0-14947 GCF_030269225.1 Actinoplanes sp. NBRC 101535
GGTAGCTAAGCCCTCCAGCGCCGATGGTACTGCACTCGGGAGGGTGTGGGAGAGTAGGACGCCGCCGGACTTAACGTTGAGAAAGGCCCACCCTTCGGGGTGGGCCTTTCTTCGTTTCCGGACTTTTCCAAACCTCTGGGACACTGGAATCCGGGTCCCGGGCGTTTCCCACAGCGCGATTCTGACAGCGTTCTCCGGCTGCGGAGAATACGAGCTGGACGGTGTGGGGCGTGGGATGACCTACTCCGGGCGGTCAGGCGCGATTCTCGCCATTCCACGCCCCACACGCCCCACACCTTGCCTGTCTCTTCTCCCCGCAGCGCGTCACGGCCGGCCTTCTCGAGTGCGTACTCTTCCTGCACTCGTCACGGCCGTTTCTTTGAAGCCTGCTCCACTCGCCCTTTGCCTGGGTTGAGTTAGTCGGTTCCCCCCTCGACACGTTTCGTGGTCAGCGTCCGTGTGGTGATTTGGGGCGCTCAGCGCGGCCGTAATCACCACGGTCCACGACGTCGTGGTGATTTGGGGCGCGTAGGGCGGCCGTAATCACCACGCTCGACGGGTGTGGTGACTTCGGGTGCGCAGCGCGCCTGAAGTCACCACGCGGATGGGCTTCGCACCCTGGACACGAGCCGTCGCCGAGATCGGAAGAGGTTGAGTGGCGTTCCGGCTATCCCCGGCCGTCGTCCGCGGTCCACCCGAGAGCCGACAACGACCGTGGGCGACGGCCGGGTTCCCCCGAGCCGTCGCCGGCGGCTGATTTCCGCCTCTCGAACAGCCGTAAGCGACGGCTCGACCGGCTCGGCCGTCGGTTGCGGTTCGTTCGCGAGCCGAAAATGACCGTGGGCGACGGCTGGCGGTTGCGCGATGCCACTCAGTTTACGTTGATCTTGGATGTGAACCCGCGCTGCAACAAACGGCTGAGCTTCGCTGATGCGACTGGCCAGTCACGCCACTGGCACTGCCGCTGCCGCTGCCGCTGCCGCTGCCGCTGCCGCTGCCGCTGCCCACCGCCACCGCCGACGGCCACCGCCACCGCCGACGGCCACCGCCACCGCCACCGCCGACGGCCACCGCCACCGCCGACGGCCAACGCCGACCGCCGACGGCCGACGAGACGCAGCGGCGGAGGGGATCGCGTAGTTACTGGCGACTACGTTGATCGAATTTGGCTGAGCGGCATGGGCGGGGGTGTGCCGTGCGTGAGGGTTGTGTCGAGTCTTGGACAACGGTGGCGGTGTGGGGCGGTTAACGTCGGGTTTGGGCGTTGGGGGGCGTCTTCGAGGTGATAACCGGCGCAGGAAGGGCATAACACGACTCAGGCCAGTCAGCTGCATCTGGAGAGAGGTTGCGCTATGACCACGAACCCGACCACTTTCAGTGATTCGACTACTGACCAGCTCGAGACGACGGTTGCGGAGGAGAACGGGACCGGATCGCGGGCTCGGCAAGTGGTCGAGACGGCCCGGAGCAAAGCGTCGGCGGCCCGGATGCGGGCGTCGAGTGCGGGCACGCGTGCCCGCGGGGCGGTACGGAGCAAGCCGAAGTCCAGTACGGCGGGACTGCTGGCGGTCGTCGGGGCGGCGGCCGCGGCTGTGGTGCTGTTGAAGCGCCGGCAGGCGGCCAAGACGCCACCGCGGGGGCGGATCGCCTCGCTGCTGCATCGCTGATCACGCGGCTACACCGAAGACGCCACTCCCGGATATTTCGGGGAGTGGCGTCTTTGCGTACCGCGACCTTGACAGGGGTGGGGGCGGTTCGGCATAGAAGGTAGTACGCGGGGGCCGACCGGCACAGGGAGGAACTATGCGGATCAGCGACATTCTCCGGGTCAAGGGCGACCAGGTTGTCACGGTCACCCCGGACGCGACCGTCGAGCGGCTGCTCGGCGTGCTCGCCGAACATCGGATCGGCGCGGTGGTGGTCTCGCGGGACGGGACGACCGTCGACGGGATCGTCAGTGAACGGGACGTGGTGCGGGCGCTGGCGGGGAAAGGTGCCGGGATCCTGGCGCTGCCGGTCAGCGAGATCCAGACGACGCAAGTGCGGACGGTGAGCCCGGAGGCGCAGGTCGAAGACGTGGAACGGCTCATGACGCAGCGGCGCTTCCGCCACGTCCCGGTGACCGCCGGCGGCCGGCTGGCCGGAGTGGTGAGCATCGGGGACGTGGTGAAGCACCGCATCGAACAGTTGGAGACCGAACGTTCCACCCTGGAGGGCTACATCACCGGGGAGCGCACCTGACCGGCCACCACGGGAGTCGGATGCACGGCTTCGATGGGAGTCAGATGCACGGCTTCGATCATTTCGGAGTCCGGCAGGGGTGCTGGAGAGGCTTCACGAAGGGCGAGGTTGCCGGGTGCGCGGCTCGTGGGGCCCGCGGTGCATCAGGATTGCGGGCTCCGTAACGGCGTGCGGACTTGGCAACGGCGTGCGGGCTCCGGGAACGCCGTGGGTGTCAGGCGCGCGGCTTTGCGGGGTCGGCTATCACCTCGGTGTCGTCGGCGTCGGTGTCCACGGCGGCGGAGACCGAGACGTAGGTGTTGCCGGTCGGCTCGTCCCGCTCGTCGTCCCGCGGGCGGTCGTTGTCGGCGTGATCGTCTGCGGCGTTGTCGTCCACCGGCGGCACGGTGTCCTCCGAGGGGTCGCCGTCGGTGGTGACCGCGGACGCCGGGGAGTCGCCGTCGGCGGGCTCGGCGGGTGTCAGGGAGTCGAGGGAGACGGCGGGGGAGACCGGGATCTCGGCGTCGGGGCTGTTCGGCATCTCGGCGGCTGCGGAGCTGTACAGGGTGGGGATGCCGCCGCTCGGACCGTACACCACCGGGATCAGGTAGCGGCGCTCGAACTCGGGCGGGACGCTCTCGTCCAGTTCGGCGTGTTCCTCGTCGGGGGCCGCGGCGGCGGTGGCCGTGGCGGGGAGGGCGGAGGCCTGCGCGTACGAGAACGGGATGGTCGCCGTCGGGCTGACCTCCCGCGGCTGGGGCACCAGCGCGCCGGCCGTCTTCGGGGCGTTGAGCAGCACCAGGTCCAGGTTGTCGTGGACGACGCCGGCGAGTTCGGTGACGGCGCGGCGTACCGACTCGCGGCTGGTGCGGCGGAAGTCGCCGACGAGCAGCACCCGGTCGCTGAGGGCGGCCAGGGCGATCGCGTCGGAGACGCTGAGGACGGCCGCCGAGTCGAGGACGACGACGTCGCAGTGTTTCTGGACGGCGCGCAGGACCCGGGCGAGCTGCGGGCTTTCGAGGAGGTCGACGTGTTCCTCGGCGCGGTGCCCGGCGGCGAGCAGGCGCAGTCGCGGCACGACGGTGTCCTCGAGGACCTCGGAGACGGTGGCGTCGCCGTCCAGGAGGGTGGTCAGACCGTATTCGCCGGCGACCTGGAAGACGTCGTGCAGCCGCGGGCGGTGCAGGTCGGCGTCGACGAGGACGACCGTGCGGCCGGCCTGGGCGAGGGCGACGGCCAGGTTGGCCGCGGTGGAGGTGCGGCCCTCCTTGTCGCCGGGGCTGGTGACCAGGACCGTGGTCGGGTTGATCGGGTGCAGTTTCGGCTGGAGGCGGGCCCGCAGGTAGCGGAACGACTCGGCGGCCGGGGAGCCCGGGTCGCGCAGCATGACCGGCGGGGAGCTGACCGTGCCGTTCGGACGCTTGTAGCGGGGCACGGTGGCCAGCACGGTCGCCGCGCCGAGCTGGGCGTAGTCCTCCCGGCTGCGGATGCCGCCGCGGGTGCCGGCGCGCAGCAGGGCGGTGCCGGCGCCGAGGAGCAGGCCGGCGCCGAGGCCCAGGGCCAGGTCGGGCACGAGTGGCCGGTTCTGCGGGTCGGTGGGCAGGCTCGCCGCGGAGAGTGCGGAGATGTCGGCGTTGCGGGCCGGAGCCGTGGCGGTCGCCGGGGTGGAGGCGGCCGGGGCGGCGCTGGGTGCCACCGAGGGGTTGAGGACCGCGGTCTCCTCGCCGCGATAGTTCACGTATGCGTCGACGATTTGCTGGGCGCGGCGCTGGGCGGTGAACCGGTTCTCGTCGTCGTAGGCGATCGTCAGCACGTTCGTGCCGGGCTGTGCGGTGACCTCGATGCTGTCGCGCAGGTCGGTGGTGCTGCGGCCGGCCTCGCGGGCGACCGGGGCGAGTACGGCGTCGGAGAGTGCGATCGCCCGTTCGGTGTTCAGGTCGGGTGCGACCGCGGCGGTGTCGCGGACGACCCGGGACTCGACCAGCACGGAGGCCTCGGAACGGTATTCGACCGGCGCGGCCCGGTGCAGCCCGTAGGTCCCCGCGACCGTCGCGGCGGTCACCGCGAGGGTCCAGGGACCGTACCGGCGCAGAAGTCGCGCGGATCGTCCGTAGGTCGTCATGCAGGCCGCCTTCCCCGTTGTGCCTGTTCGTCTCAAGCCGATGATTGTTCCATCCGACGATCGGATCTGGAGTCGATCATTCGGCGATATGCGTCTCGTTGCTACGGGCGGTGAGCGTGACCGGATCGCTGATATGGCGCAGATCTCCTGGCTGAAGGCCCAGGTCAGCGCTGCGGGAAAACCGCGCGGGGTGACGGTGCCGCCGGATGGTCACGGTGTGTGCCTGCCGGGGAAGTGTCAGGCAATTGACGAAAAGCTATGTAAATTTCTGGCGAACAAGACCGACAAAAACCTTTATCGGGTACGCGCTACCCGCTCTGACGGCCGAAAGAGGCGATTTCTGCCGTTACCTGACCACCGAGAGGACCGGCCGCCGCGGACGCCGTGCCTGACGGATCGCCCGCACCGCCACGGTGAGGATCAGGATCGAGGCGCCGTCGCGGGCCAGCGCCACCGCGGTGCCGGACAGGTCGAACCCGGACGGGTCGATGACGCCCCGCAGCACGACCGCCGTCACCGCCGCGAGCATCGCCGAGGAGATGATCCGGCCGAGGACCGCGTCCTGCTTGCGGAACCGGTCGGCCCGGCCCTGCCACCAGCCCGGCACCCAGCGGTCCAGCAGCTCGGCGAAGACCACGGCGGGCAGGATCACCGCGATCGCCGTGACCAGCGCCATCAGCATCCCGGTGCCCTGGAGCACCGCGACGACCATGGCCGTGGTGCCGAGGGCGATCACGTCGAACCGGCGCAGCCCGGCCCGGGCCTGCGCGACGATCCAGAGGGCCGCGACCGCGATCGACGAGAAGACCTCCACCGGCCCGGAGGCGGCCCAGGAGACGAGCAGGAACGCGGCCGCGAAAGCGGTGGTGCGGAGGGCGTAGCGCGCGATCGTCATCGTGGTCTGCCTCAGCGGTCGGATTCCGGTGGGACCTCGATGGTCGGCATTCCCGGCGGCGACTTGAGCGGTCAGTGGATGCCGACCTCGCGGAAGGCGGATCGGACGGTGTGCGGGGCGCCGCGCGGGACACGGCCGTCGCGGGCCAGCAGGCGGGCCTGTTCGCTCACCACGTACGCGAAATCGAGGAATCGGGCCCGTGGCCAGAGGTCGCACAGGGCGGCGTAGAAGATCCGGACGGCCGGGAACGAGCCGAGCGTGGTGGCGCACAGGTGGAAAACCCGGTTCACGATGCCGCTGTTGACGTGCGGGGCGCCGCCGGGGACGTACGCCGACATGTGCGCGCCCTGCGGGTCGCGGCCGAGGACCGGGTTGTCGTAGGCGGCGCCGGGGCGGGCCATCGAGCGGATCGCCTCGCCGCGCCACTGGTCGGCCAGCACGCCCTCGCCGATCAGCCAGTGGTGTTCGCCGGCGTCGGTGCGGTGCGCGAACTGTTCGACGCAGGCGGCGACGATGTCGGAGAACGCCTCGTTGAGGGCGCCCGGCTGGCCGGTGTAGTCCAGGCCGGCGGTGTGCTGGGTGAGCCCGTGTGCCACCTCGTGGCCGCAGACGCCGACGTCCGCGGTGAAGTCCCGGAACACGGTGTCGTCGCCGTTGCCGAAGACGGTCCGGGTGCCGTCCCAGAACGCGTTGCCGTATTTGACGCCGTAGTTGACGTCGGCGAGCAGCGGCATGCCGGCGTCGTCGATCGAGTCGCGGCCGAGGACCTCACGCAGGAACGCCCGGGTCACGCCGAGGGCGTCGAAGGCGGCGCCGGCGGCCGTGGTGGGGGCCGGGATGTCGTCCTCGCCGCGGACCTGTTTCACGCCGGTCGTCCACCGGTGGTCGTCGTCGAAGATCTGCCGGTCACCCTCGCCGGGGCGGGCCGGGGTGAGCGCCTCCAGGCCGGTGGCCGTGGCCTGCCGGGTCCGGCGCAGGGCGTGCGAGGCGAGGGCGGTGCGCCGGGCGGCGTCCGCGTCGAGGCCCAGCCGGCGGGCGTTGCGGGCGAGGTGCTCGACGATGTGCGCGGGCACGAAGAAGCAGACGGACAAGGATCCCCCTCGGTTCGGCAACCGGCACCCGGCCGAGACTGGCAGGGATCCGACGCCGGAACTGTCGGTTCTTGAGCAGCTCCGGCTGTCGGTTCTTGAACAGAGGGGGATGCGTCGATGGAGGAGATCAGCGGCGGGGGTGGTGCGGGGTGGGGGAGACCGGGAACCGGCGGCGGCGCGTCCCCGCGGGCGGGCTGCTCAGCACTCGGCGCGGCCGAGCCGCCAGTACCCCATGAAGGCGACGGCACGCCGGTCGACGCCGCAGCCGGCGACCAGGTGGCGGCGCAGCGTCTTGATGACGCCCGCCTCACCGGCCAGCCAGGCGTAGAAGCCGTCGATCGCCGGGGTGGTGCCGTCCGGCACCTCCCAGAGGATCTCCTCGTCGATGTCGACGTCCTCGAGTTCGGTGGTGCCGCGGTTGGTGCAGTCGCCGATCAGCCGGGCGGCGGCCGCCTCGACGGCCGGGACGAGCAGGGTGCCGTGGGTGACGCCGGCCCGGGGCAGCCAGGTGACCCGGAAGCCCTCGGGGGCGGTGATGTCCAGCTCGTCGCCGTGCTCCGGGACCTCGAGCAGGGCCTCGCCGCAGGCGTCCTCGGGCAGGCCGCCCAGGATGGAGGCGATGGCCGGGACCGCGGTCTCGTCGCCGACCAGCAGCATCCGGTGGGTGCCCGCCGGCGGGTGGAAGTCGATGCCGCCGGAACTGCCGGTGAAGTCGGCGTTCGGGCCGAGGATGCACATGGTGGAGCCGGGGCGGGCCTCGACCGCCCAGCGCGACGCCGGTCCGTTCACCCCGTGCAGCACCATGTCCACGTCGAGCTCACGCCGGCCCTGGCGGACCTCGCGGGCGGTGTAGGTGCGGATCGGGTTGCGGCGATCCTCGGGCAGGTCGCGCCACTGCGCATACCAGTCCAGGCCGGTCGGCAGGTGGTCGTGGCCGCTGCCGGGCAGCGGCGGGATCAGTTTGATGCGCTGATCCCATCCGTTGTCGCCGAAGCGGTCCAGGTCGTCGCCGGTGAAGGTGACGCGGATGAAGCTCGGGCTGAGCTGCGTCACCCGGGCGACCTCGACCGGGAAGAACCGGAACGGGGTCGTCTCGGTTGGCACGACTGTCTGGGTCACGTTCGCCTCCCCGGCAAGATTAGGTAACCCTAACCTAAACGCTGGGCGGGAACCTGTCACCACCGGGGGCGGTGTGGGCCGCGGCACCCCGATCGCAACGGTGATCTCCCTGTTCCGGCGGCGGACCCGGCCGATCACTGGGGATCCACGGAGAAGGAGCCGCCATGCCGCAGTCGTCCGGGTCGACCACCACCATCGCGTTCAGCGACGCCGAGGACCTCGGGGTCATGTGGCGGGTCGAGGACTGGGCGGTCGCGTTGCAACCCCCGACGGTGCTGATCGCCGACGACGACGAGAACATCCGGGAGATCATCGAATTCCGTCTGCAGGCGCTCGGGTACCGGACACTGGTGGCCGACAACGGGCGGACCGCGCTGGAACTGGCGATCAACGAGCACCCGCAGCTGGTGGTCATGGACGTCTCGATGCCGGGACTGGACGGTCTCACCTTCTGCTACGAGCTGCACTCGTCGCCGCAGACCGCGCGCATCCCGGTCATCATGATCAGCGGCCGGGGCCGCCCCGGCGACATGGACCTCGGCCGGACGGTGGGAGCCGAGGAGTACCTGGTCAAGCCGTTCTCGATGACCGACCTGATCAACCGGGTGGAGCGCCTGCTGCGGCACCGGTGACGGTGCTCAGCGCGTACCCGGTGACGGTGCTCAGCGCGTACCCGGAAAAGGAGATCAGACCCGGAAACGCTGGACCACGTGCCGCAGTTCGCCGGTGACCCGGGTGAGCTCACCGACCGAGGCGTCGGCGTCACCGAGCGCGGCCGTGGTGGCGTTGGCGTTGGCGGCGACCGCGCTGATGTTCTCGGCGATCGTCGAACTGCCCTGGGCGGCCTCGCTGATGCTGCGGCTCATCTCGTTGGTGGTGGCGGTCTGCTGCTCGACCGCCGAGGCGATGGTCACCTGGTAGTCGTTGATCTCCTCGATGATCCGGGAGATCTCGCCGATCGCCTCGACCGCGCTGGCGGTGTCCGCCTGGATCGCCTCGACCCGGCGGGCGATGTCCTCGGTGGCCTTCGCGGTCTCCTGGGCCAGGTCCTTGACCTCGGTGGCGACGACCGCGAAGCCCTTGCCGGCCTCCCCGGCACGGGCGGCCTCGATGGTGGCGTTGAGCGCGAGGAGGTTGGTCTGC
Organism: Actinoplanes sp. NBRC 101535; assembly: GCF_030269225.1. Taxonomy (NCBI): domain Bacteria; kingdom Bacillati; phylum Actinomycetota; class Actinomycetes; order Micromonosporales; family Micromonosporaceae; genus Actinoplanes; species Actinoplanes sp. NBRC 101535. The sequence continues at coordinate 8,591 of NZ_BSSY01000008.1, forward strand.
TCGGCGATCGTGGTGATCACCTTGACCACGTTGCCGATCTCCTCGGACGAGGTGCCCAGCTTGGCGACGGTGTCGTTGGTGGCCTGCGCGACACCGACCGCGCTGGACGCGACCTGCGCGGCGTTGTTGGCGTTCTCGGAGATCTCCCGGATCGACGCGCCCATCTGGTCGCTGCCCGCGGCCACCGTCTGCACGCTTCCGGAGACCTCGTTGGCGGTGCCGGCGACCAGTTGCGCCTGGTCGGCGGCCTCCCGGGACTCGCTGTCCAGCCGGGCGGTGATGCCGCCGAGCCGCTGGGTGACCTCACCGAGGACGTCCGCCCCCCGGGTGAGCTGGCCGACCGTGTCCCGCAGACCCTCGCGGGCCCGGTTGACCGCCATCGCCATCTGGCCCAGCTCGTCGCGGGACCGGACCTCGGCCGGCACCGTCAGGTCGCCGTCGGCGACCGCGCTGAGCGCGCCGGCGACCGTGGCGAGCTGCCGTTTGATCAGCTGGATCACGCCGAAGCCGACCACGATCGCGAGCAGGAAACCGATGGCCAGACCGGCGATGGTGATCAGCTGGGCGCGGCGGTACTCGCCGGCGCCCGCGGATGCCATCGCGTCGGCGTCGGCCTCCTCGGCGGTCTGCAGGTCGTCCATCGCGGTGTTCATCGCCGTCTCGACGGTGTTGAACTCGGCGCCGACGTCGGCGGCGGCGGGCAGCGTGTAGCCGTCGGCGAGCGGCAGCGCGTACAGGATGGTGTTGCGCAGTGCCCGGTAGTGCGCGACGGCCTCGGAGAAACTGGTGAGCGCGTCGAGGCGGTCGGTGGCGCCGGACGCGGTGGCGATCGCCTGGTACTTCGCCACCGCCGCGTCCACCAGCTTGTCGGCGTCGGTGGTGGTGGTGATCGCGCTCTTGAGACCGGCGATGTCGGTCTTGACGGTGATCGCGTAGATCACCATGCCGCGGTACATGCCGGAGAGCCCACCGCGCATGTTCGTGATCTGCTCCATGCCGTCGACATGGTTGCTCTTCATGGCCTGCAGGTCGTCGCGGAGCTGGGACATCCGGGTCAGCGCCAGGACGGTGACCATTACCGCGACCAGGGCCACGCACCCGGCCGCCACGGTGCTCTTGATCAGTAGGCTGCGGTCGCCGAGCAGGCGTTCGAGCAGGCCTCGCCCGGAGATGGTGGTACCCGGCTGCATCCCGTCCTCCGGATCAGTGCGTCTGTGCGACTCACTGTAGAGGCGAATACGGGTGATTTTGGGGGATTGCCTGATGATCCGGGCAGCCCGGATGCTAGCGGCCCTCAGGGGTTATCAGGCGTCCGCGGTGCACCAGCGCGATGCTGCACCGGGCCCGGTGCAGCAGATGCCGACCGACCGACGGGCGCAGCACGACCCGCAGCGCGCGGCGGGCCCGGGCGCCGGCCACCACCAGCTGGGCCCCGGCCGCGGCCTCGGCGAGCACCTCGCCCGGACCGCCGACCACCACCTCCGAGGTGACCGGCACCCACGGGAAGCGCCGCCGCCAGCAGGCCAGCACGCCCTCGAGGCGCTCGCGTTCGGCGGCGACCGCCCGCAGGTTCGCCTCACAGAGCAGGTCACGGCCGTCCGGCGGGGTCCAGCCGTGCACCGCGCGGACCGCGACACCCCGGACCGCCGCCTGCTCGAACGCGAAACCGAGCACGAGGCCGGAGGTGGGCGCGTCGTCGACACCGGCGACCACCGGATCCGTGGCGCGCGGCTCGCCGCGGACCACCACGACCGGGCAGCGGGCGTGCGCGCTCACCGAGGCGCTGGTCGAACCGAGCAGGGCGCGGACCGGGTTGTGGCGCGGGCCGCCCACCACGATCAGGCCGGCCTCGGCGCCGCGCTGGGTCAGCGCCACCGCGGCGGTGCCGTGCTCGACCCGGGCGCGCACGCGCACGCCGGGATGCGAGTCGGAGGCGGCGGCCAGTGCGCTGGTCAGCATCTCCCCGACGGCGTCGTCGGTGTCGGCGTCCGGGTAGACGGCGGCGGCCGGCATCATCGCCGCGGCGGGGACGTAACTGGGCCACTCGTACGCGTAGAGGAGCTCGACCGGCGCCTCGGTGCGCACGGCTTCGTCCAGCGCCCACCGGGCGGCCTTGCGGGCGTCCGGGCTTCCGTCGTAGCCCACGACGATCTTCTGGTTCGGCACGGCGAGCCTCCTTGCTCCTTACTTCACCTGATCGTGGTGCGTGGACGCCTCCTGGGCAAGGTCCTACGGCCCGCCGGGACCGGGCTTCCGGCCCGAACCGGGCTCTGACCGTGGTGGATGGCATGACGGGAGTCACCGGGCGATTGATCCGGTTCGGAAACGTAGATTTGATCTTCGGCCGATAGCATCCCCTCGCTGCGCCGGGGTTTGTCCGAGATTAACGTTTAGCGACTGTTGACCGGATGGCACCAGTATCAGCGGAGTACGCACCGAGTACGCCACTTGAGGGAGAAACGACATGGCTGTCAAGGCCGAGTACCTGTGGGTCGATGGCACCCAGCCCACTGCCAAGCTGCGTTCCAAGACCAAGATCCTCGCCGACGGTGCCGAGCCCCCCATCTGGGGTTTCGACGGTTCCAGCACCAACCAGGCGCCCGGTGACAAGTCCGACTGCGTGCTGCGCCCGGTCTTCACCTGCCCGGACCCGATCCGCGGCGGCAGCAACATCATCGTGCTGTGCGAGGTCGAGCTGATCGACGGCACCCCGCACCCCACCAACACCCGCCGTGCCGCCGCCGAGGTCGCCGAGAAGTTCGCCGACCAGGAGCCGATCTTCGGTATCGAGCAGGAGTACACCTTCTTCCAGGACGGTCGCCCGCTGGGCTTCCCGGTCGGCGGCGGCTTCCCCGCCCCGCAGGGCGGCTACTACTGCGGCGTCGGCGCGGACGAGGTCTTCGGCCGTGAGATCGTCGAGAAGCACATGGACGCCTGCCTCGACGCCGGCCTGCACCTCTCCGGCATCAACGCCGAGGTCATGCCCGGACAGTGGGAGTTCCAGATCGGCCCGGTCGCCGCACCGCAGGTCGCCGACGAGCTCTGGGTCGCCCGCTGGCTGCTCTACCGCATCGCCGAGGACTACGGCGTGTCCGCCACCCTCGACGCCAAGCCGGTCAAGGGCGACTGGAACGGTGCCGGCGCGCACACCAACTTCTCCACCAAGGCCATGCGCGAGGGCTACGACGCGATCATCGCGGCCGCCGAGGCCCTCGGCAAGAAGCGCCAGGAGCACGTCGACGGCTACGGCTCCGGCATCGACGAGCGCCTCACCGGCCTGCACGAGACCGCCCCGTGGACCGAGTACAGCTACGGCGTCTCCGACCGCGGCGCGTCGGTGCGCATCCCGTGGCAGGTCGAGAAGGACGGCAAGGGCTACATCGAGGACCGTCGCCCCAACGCCAACGTCGACCCGTACGTGGTCACCTACCTGATGATCAACACGATCTGCACCGAGCTCGCCCAGAGCTGATCCACCCCGTCGTGCGGGGAACCCGGACCGGGATCCCCGCACGACGGACCCGAAGCCCGCATCGACACGCGGCCGGACGACACCGGGACCCCGCCTCGCTCCGCCCCCACCTCGTCACAGGCCCTAGCCTTGCCACGATGAGCTTCCAGATCATCCCGGGACACCCGGACTCCCCGGTGATCCTGCACGTCCCGCACGCCTCCCGGACGATCGTCGACTCCGGCCTGCTGCCCGGCCCCGCCGCACTCGCCGACGAACTCGACCACCTCACCGACGCGTACACCGACGTGATCGCCGCCCGCGCCGCGGACCACGCCCCACTCCGGCCCTGGACACTGGTCAACCGGCTGTCCCGCCTGGTCGTCGACCCGGAACGGTTCCCGGACGACACCGAGGAGATGCTCGCCGTCGGCATGGGACCCGTCTACACCCACGGCTACGCCGGCCGGCGCCTGCGCAACGACGACCCGGCCCGCGACCAGGCCCTCCTCGACGAGCACTTTCATCCGTACGCGGCCGCGATGAGCACCCTGACCGACCAGCGGCTCGCAGCCACCGGCAGAGCGATCCTGCTCGACGTCCACTCGTATCCGGCGGTGCCCCTCCCGTACGAGATGCACGGCGACGGACCACGACCCCACCTCTGCCTGGGCACCGACCCCGACCACACACCCGGCCGGCTCATCGCCCTCGCCCGCGAACTCCACGACGACACAGCCTTGAACAGCCCGTTCGCCGGCTGCTACGTGCCACTGGCCCACTGGCGGCGCGACACCCGCGTCGCCGCACTGATGCTGGAGATCCGCCGGGACGTCTACATGCGGGAACCGGCCGGTCCGCCCACCGGCGGAATCGACACCCTCGCGGCAGCCCTGGGAACGCTGATCAACGCGGTGACCAGGCGGCACCCCGCCGATGGGATCATGACGCCGTGAGCTTTCCGGCCCGGCGGGTGACATGATGGGCCCGGCGGGCCGACACACCCGCAGGGAGGTACGGCAGTCGATGGGCAGATTCGAGGCCAGGACGTCCGCCGAGGCCGGCCGGATCACCGTCGCCCTCGCCGGGGAATGCGACCTGTCCGCCCGGGAACACCTGACGGCCATCCTGCTCGACGCGGTACGCCGTGAAGGCGTCGTGCGCGTCGACATGACCCGGCTCGCCTTCATCGACTCCAGCGGCGTTCACCGCCTGGACGCCGCCCACCACGTGGCGAAACGATCCGGTGCCTGTGTCTGCGTGGTCGACGCGGCTGGGCCGGTCGCCGATGTCCTCGAACTTACCGGGCTGGATACGCTGCTTGTCGTGCCGGCCCGGTCTGTTGAGCCGGCCTCGTTTGTTGCGTCGGCTTCGTTTGTTGCGTCGGCTTCGTTTGTTGCGTCGGCTTCGTTTGTTGCGTCGGCTTCGCTTGTTGCGTTGGCTGACGAGGACCGTTATGCCTGACACCACCGACAGCATGTCCTATCAGGTCGCGGACGACCTGCGGGCGGTCCGGGCGTTCGTCACCGAACGGGCGCTGGCACTGGGGCTGCCGGCGGGACGCATCGACCTGCTGACGCTGGCGGTCAGCGAACTCACGACGAACACGCTCCAGCACACGACAGGCGGCGGGCACATCCGGGTGTGGGCGGAGAACGGCCGCGTGGTCTGCGATGTGGTCGATCAAGGGACGGCGCGGCCGTTCGGGCGGGCGATGCCGTCGGCGGAGGCGGTCCGGGGCCGTGGCCTGGCCATCGTGGAGCGGATCTGCGACGCGGTCTACACGGCGACGGTTCCTGGGGGCACGCTCGTTCGCATCTGCTTGAACCTCTGAGGGGGAGCCGGCCGGGTCGCGGTCTGTTGACGTACCCGCTCTCCTTTCTGTTCTCGCTCCTGTTCCGCTCCGCTCTCGCGGGTTGGGGGTGCGCCACCGCCGCTGGGGGACGGTTTGCTCGGGTGCGGTTACCTCGTCGGCCGGGTGCAGTGGACGCTTCCCTCGGGTTGTCCGGGGCGCTCGCCGTCAGGAGCGGTGAGCCAGGGTGGTGATGGCTCCCGGTGTGGTGATCGGGTGCGCTGACCTGTCGTTTCTGGAGGGTGAGTGCACCCGATCGGTCGGTTGGGGTGCGGGCCTGCCATCGCGGGGCGGTGAGTGCACCCGATCACGGGACCGGGAGCGTCTGCCGTCTGCCGTCTGCCGTCTGCCGTCTGTCGTTGCCGGCGGTGGGCGTCCCCGGTCGCATGATCCGGTGCGGTGGCCCTCCGTTTCGGGGCGGTGGGGGCACCCGAACACAAGATCGGGAGCTGTCACCGCCGTTCGGGTCCTGCTCAGGTGGTGACTGCACCCGAACGAGGCGTTGGGTGCGGTCATCGTTTTGGAGCGGTAGGGCGGCGTACCCGATCACGGGACTGGGTGCGGTCACCTTCCCGGAACGGAGGGCCACCGCACCCGATCATGCGACTGGGTGCGGGTGCGGGTGCGGGTGCGGGTGCGGGTGCGGGTTCGAAGGGTTGGCCGGCGTCCCCGATTGCGGGTCGGGAGCTGTCACCTCCGTTCGCGTCTTGTTCAGGTGGTGACTGCACCCGAACGAGGCGTTGGGTGTGGTCATCGTTCTGGAGCGGTAGGTCGGCGCACCCGATCACGGGACTGGGTGCGGTCACCGGCTCGAAACGGAAGGTCTGTGCACACGATCATGAGACTGGGGGCGGTCGCCGTTCTTCGGATGAGGGAACGGCGGGAGGGGTGGAAACGGCGGGGATGGCGCACCCGATCATGCGATTGGGGCGGGGCCTCGGCTGGTTCGGGTGTGAGTGCACCCGATCATGCGATTGGGGGTGGTGGCCTGCTGATTTGGGACGGTGGGGGTACCCGATCATGCGGTTGGGGTGCTCACCATCCCCCGGCGGGG
>NZ_BSSY01000008.1:15046-65541 GCF_030269225.1 Actinoplanes sp. NBRC 101535
AGTGCGGGAGTGCGGGAGTGCGGGAGTGCGGGAGTGCGGGAGTGCGGGAGTGCGGGAGTGCGGGAGTGCGGGAGTGCGGGAGTGCGGGAGTGCGGGAGTGCGGGAGTGCGGGAGTGCGGGAGTGCGGGAGTGCGGCACTCGGGTGTGCAGCGTTCGGAGGGGCCGCTCACCATGAACGGATGGAGTGCGCCGACGCCAGCCTCCGACCGCGGCGATCCGCGAGTCGCCGTCGACCGGGCGCAACCAGGTGGGTCCGTCCGCCGGGCATCGCGGCGAGCAACTCGCTGACCACGGTATACGTCCCCCAGTGCCGCAGGATAGCCTGAGCGTGAGGCTCCACGACCGGGGGAGGAGCACGAGATGGGCGCGGTGTCGTGGGTGACGGCGGTGGCGCAGCTGTTCTTGGCGGTGGGGCTCGTCATGCTCGCCGTGAGTGGTCGGCAGCGGGCCAGGCAACGGCTCGACCGGCGTCTGATGGTCGTCGACCGCAAACTTGACACGATCATGCGGCATCTGGGGATCGTCGAGCCGGAAGCGGAGTATCCCGAGGTGGTGGGGCTGCTCGTCACGGGCGACAGGATTCAGGCGATCAAGGTCTATCGGGAGCGGACCGGGGTGTCGCTGGCGGATGCGAAACGGGACGTGGAGCGGCTCGAGCGGGAGTACTTTACGCGTACCCCAGAGAGGCCTTGACCCTCTGCAGGAAGGCCGTGTTGCCGGGGGTGGTCCGCAGTTGCGTCAGCAGGCGGGCGAGGCAGGCGGCCGGGTCCTGGCCGGTGAGCGCGTGCCGCATCTGACCGATGACGGTCATCTCGCCGGGGTTCAGCAGGAGTTCGTCGTGGCGGGTGCCGGTGCTGCTCACGTCGATGGCCGGGAAGATTCGTGATTCGGCGAGGCGACGGTCCAGTTTGAGTTCGGCGTTGCCGGTGCTCTTGAGTTCTTCGAAGATGAGCGTGTCCATGCCGGAGCCGTTCTCGACGAGCGCGGTCGCGACGATGGTCAGCGAACCGCCGCCTTCGAGGGCGCGGGCGGCGCCGAGCAGACGTTTCGGCGGATAGAGCGCGGACGCGTCGAGCCCGCCGGAGAGGGTGCGGCCGCGACCGGGGGCGATCAGGTTGTGGGCGCGGGCCAGGCGGGTCAGCGAGTCGAGCAGCAGGACCACGTCTTCGCCCTGTTCGGCGAGGCGTTTGGCCCGTTCGACGGCGAGGTCGGCGACGGCGGCGTGTTCCTGGGGTGGGCGGTCGAAGGTGGCCGCGACCACCTCGCCCTTGACCGAGCGCCGCATGTCGGTGACCTCCTCCGGGCGTTCGTCGACGAGTACCACCATCAGGTGGCATTCCGGATGGTTCTGGGCGATCGCGTCGGCGACCTGCTGCAGCACGGTGGTCTTGCCGGCTTTCGGCGGGGCGACGATCAGGGCGCGTTGTCCTTTGCCGATCGGCATCAGCAGGTCGATCATGCGGGTGGTGAGCAGGTGCGGTTCGGTCTCCAGGCGCAGGCGGTCCCGCGGGTGGATGGAGGTCTGCTGGTAGAAGTCGGTGCGCGGGCCGGGCGGGCGCCCGTTGACGGTGTCCACCCGCAGGCGGCCGTTCGCCTGGGCGACGCCGGTGATCAGGTCGCCGGGGCGCAGACGGTGGCGCCGGATCTCGGCGGCGCTGACCGGGATGTCGCCGGGGGACGGCAGGTAGCCGTCGACGCGCAGGACGTTGTGGTCCAGCAGGGCTTCGAGGGGTCGATCTTCTTTTTGGGTACGGGGTACCGAGGTGTTCACTGGTCCTCCAGCAAGAGTGGGGTTGCTCCGGGGTGCGCGAAGAGTGCGCTGCCCAGGGAGCGAAGGTGATGAGGTGGTGCGCGGCCCGGGGGTGGCAGGAGCTGCCGGCATCCGGGGGCCGGAATGCCGTAACCGTAGCACCGTTGGCTTCCGCTGGCCATCAGGCGCGATGATGGCGGGGTCGGCACGGACTTTCGCTGGGAGGCGGCATGGCGCTGTTGCGCAGGGTGATCGGGGCGGTTCTGCGGCGGGTACGCCAGCGTCAGGGCCGGACCCTGCGGCAGGTCGCGGGTGCGGCCGGTGTGTCGCTGCCCTACCTGTCCGAGGTGGAACGCGGCACCAAGGAGGCGTCGTCGGAGGTGCTGGCGGCGATCTGCCGGGCCCTCGGGATGCCGATGCCGGACCTGCTCGACGAGGTCCGTAAGGAGATGCTGCGGGACGTTCCGGCCCCGCGGGCGCATCTGCGGCTGGGCCTGGCCACGCAGCGCAGCGTGCAGGGCGGGTCGTCGCCGCGCAGCGTGCAGGGCGGCTCGTCGCCGCGCAGTGCGCAGGGCGGCTCGTCGCCGCGCAGTGCGCAGGGTGGGTCGTCGCCGCGGTGTGCGGTGGGCGGCGGTGCCCCGCGCAGCATGGCCCGGCTGCGGTGCACCATGATCAGCCGACGGGTGGTACGTGTCTAGGCGACCACGGTGACCGGGGTGCCGGGCGTGATCTGCTTCAGCAGGGTGCGCTGGGCCTTCGCCGGCATCCGGACACATCCGTTGGAGATGCCGCGGCCGAACGCGCCGCGCCGCGACCAGGCGTGAATGCCGGTGTGTGCCTTGCGCAGCGCGGACGACAGGTTCTCCGGGCGTTCCGGCACCGAGGCCAGCACCAGCGCGTCGAGACCGGCGTAGACGGTGCCCTCGGTGCCGGTGCGGCCCAGCACGAACGTCCGCCCGCTCGGTGTCGGCGTGGCGGACGAGCCGACCGACACCTGCCAGGACTGCCGCTGCACGCCGTCACGGGTCCAGGTGAGCCTCCGCGACGACAGGTCGACGATCAGGTGGTCGCGCAGGGGTTCGGGCCGCCATCCGCGGTCCGGGAGCCAGCCGATCCGCCGGTTCGCGGTCGGCGCCAGCACGGCGACCCAGCCGTTCTGGCGGGCCACGATCGGTGCGACGACCGGCAGGCCACTGATCCGCGGCGGCAGGTAGGCGCGGGCACGGCCGCCGGGGGCGTCGTACAGCACCATCCGGCGGGTGAGCCGGACCGCCTCGGCGGGGGTGGTCAGCGTGTGCGGGTCCGGGTCGGCGGGCAGGCCCCGTGGACCCTTCAGATAGGTGATCGTCGGCAGGCCGTCCGGCGGGTCGGCGACGGCCCGGCGCGTACCCGGCGCCGCGGCCACGGCCGGCGCGGTCGCCGACGGGGTTACCGCAGCCGGCGGTACGGCCCCGGCGGCCCGGCCGGAGTGGTCCGTCGCGTCGCCGCGGGTGAGGCCGGCGAGGGCCCCGAGAGCGACGACGGCGGCGGTGAGACCGGCGGCGGGCAGGACCGCGCGGCCGCGGGCGGATGACGGTGCGGCGTGGTGCGCGCTCGGCATCCGCCCAGGTTACGGCGATTCCCCGTCAGCGGGGCGGCATGTTCGGCATCGTCGTCGGTGGTGGCGGGTGCTTCACGTCGCGACCCGAGGCCGGCTGGTCGCGGACGTTGTTCTCTACGGCCGCCGCGGCGGACAGGGCCGGCGCGAACCGCACACCGGAGAAGGTCTTCTCCGGCAGGGGCACCGGTGGCGTATCAACGGCTGGTCAGGGCCGGGGCCGGGGCCGGATCGGTCTCGGGTGGCACGGCGGGGCACCGGTGGTGTATCAACGGCTGGTCAGGGCCGGTGCGGGATCGGTCTCGGGTGGCACGGCGGCACCGGTGCTCTTCGCGCGCTGGGTGGCCGCCACGCACGCCAGCACGGCGACGGCGACCGCGGCGGCGTGCCAGGTGACGTGCTCGCCGAGCAGCAGCGCCGACCAGAGCAGGGTCAGCAGCGGCTGGGCCAGCTGGACCTGGCCGACCCGGGCGATGCCGCCGCGGGCCAGTCCGGCGTACCAGGCGACGAACCCCAGGAACATCGAGACGACGGTCAGGTACCCGAAACCGAGCCAGGCCCGCGGGGTGGCGTCCACCGGTGGCCGGTGGAGCATCGCGGCGACCGTGGCGGCCGTCGTCAGCGGCAGGGCGAGGATCAGGGCCCAGCAGATCGTGACGGCGCCGCCCATGGTCCGGGCGAGGACGCCGCCTTCCGCGTACCCCAGACCGCAGAGAAGGACCGCCGCGAAGAGCGACAGGTCCGCCCACGATGATCCGGTGCCGGTCGGGGTGGTGCGGAGGGCGGTGAAGCCGAGCACGGTGACCACGCCGACGCCCGCGGCGGCCCAGAAGAGGACCGGTGGATGTTCCCTGCCGCGAAGCACGGCGAACACCGCGGTGATGCCGGGCAGTAACGCGACGACGATTGCGCCGTGGGCGGCGGGCTGCACGGTGAGGGCCAGCGAGGTGAACAGCGGGAACCCCACGACGACGCCCAGGGCGACCACCGTCAGGCGCCGCCACTGTTCTTTCGTGGGGCGCGATGCTCGGCGAATCCCCAGGTAGACGAGGGCCAGAAGGCCGGCTCCGACGGCCCGGCCGAAGGCGGTGAACCAGGGGTCGAGGTCGGCGACGGCGGCCCGGGTTGCCGGCAGGGACAGGCTGAACGCCAGCACGCCGAGCGCTCCCAGGGCGGTGCCCGTTACCGCATTTCCGCCGATGACGTTACTCTGTGCTCTCATGAATGACGATAACGCAAGCGCTCGCGTTATCCACGATCTGCGGCGCGCGGCGGCGGCCGGGCCGGGATCCCGGCTGCCCTCGGTCCGCGAGTTGATCAGCCGGCACCGGGTGTCGCCGGCGACCGTGGCCCGGGCGACCCGGCAGCTCACCGCCGAGGGTGTGATCGAGGCGGTCCCCGGTCGTGGACTGTTCGCGGCGACCGCGCCGCGCGGCACCGGCGTGCCGGATCTCGACTGGCAGACGGTGGCGCTCGGCGCCCGGCCGGACGGCGAGGAAGCCCTGCAGGCGCTGCTCGCGGTGCCGCCGCCCGGGGCGATCCCGCTGTCCGGCGGCTACCTCGATGCGGTTCTGCAACCGACCGCGGCGCTCGCCGGCGCCCTCGCCCGGGCCGCCCGGCATCCGGCGAGCTGGGACCGCGGCGACGTCGCCGGACATCCCGACCTGCGCTCCTGGTTCGCCCGGGAGAGCGGTGGCCTGCTGCGCGCCGAGGACATGGTGATCTGCCCCGGCGGTCAGGCCGCGCTCACCACCGCGATCCGGGCGCTGACCGCGCCCGGCGAGCCCGTCCTGGTCGAATCGCCGACCTACCTGGGGGTGCTGGCCGCGGCCCGGGCGGCAGGCCGCCGGGTGGTGCCGGTTCCGGCCGACCATGATGGGGTACGCCCCGAGCTGCTCGCCGCGGCCTTCGCACGCACCGGCGCCCGGCTGTTCTACTGCCAGCCGCTGTACGCGAACCCGTCCGGTGCCGTCCTCGCCGCGGGTCGCCGCGCCGCCGTGCTGGACGCCGCCCGCGTCGCCGGGGCGTTCGTGATCGAGGACGACTACGCGCGGGACCTCACCATCGACGGGGAACCCGCGCCGCCGCTGGTGACCGCCGACGTCGACGGCCACGTGATGTACCTGCGCTCGCTGACCAAGGCGGTGGCGCCCGGACTGCGGGTGGCCGCGCTCGGCGCTCGCGGGGCGGCCGGGCAGCGACTGCGGTCGGCCCGGGTGCTCGACGACTTCTTCGTGGCCGGGCCGTTGCAGCGGGCGGCCCTGGAGTTCGTGACGTCCCCGGTGTGGCCGCGCCACCGGCGGGCGCTACGGTCGGCGCTGCGCGAGCGGCGGGACGCGCTGCTCACGGCGCTGGGCCGGCACCTGCCGACGCTGGTGCCCGCGGTGGTGCCGCGGGGCGGGTTCCACCTCTGGGTGCGGCTGCCGTCCGGTGTCGACGAAGCCGCCCTGGTCACCGCGGCTGCCGCGGCCGGCGTGGTGGTGTTCCCGGGGCGGCCGTGGTTCGCGGCGGAACCACCGGGGGAGTTCCTGCGGCTCACCTACGCCGCGGCGCCGCCCGAACTGCTCGACGACGGGGTTCGGCGGCTGGTCCGGGCGTGGTCTTGGTAACTCCTATGCCATCGGCAGGGATTGCCGGGACTAGGGTGTGAGACATGCTGCGCAAGCTGGGATTCCTCACCATCGGGCTGTTCGACGAGGCGGATCCCCGCCGTGGCCACGAGTCCACCCTGGAGATCATCTCGCTGGGGGAGCGGCTCGGCTTCGACAGCGCCTGGCTGCGGCACCGGCACCTGCAGTTCGGCATCTCGTCACCGGTGGCGGTGATGGCCGCGGCGTCCCAGCGGACCAGCCGGATCGAACTGGGCACGGCGGTGACCCCGCTCGGCTGGGAGAACCCGCTGCGCCTCGCCGAGGACCTGGCGACCGTGGACATCCTGTCCGGCGGGCGCATCAACCCGGGGGTGAGCGTGGGCCCGCCGATGAACTACGCGACGGTCCGCGACGCGCTCTACCCGGACACCGCCGACGCCGAGGACTTCAGCTACCAGCGGGTGACCCGGCTGCTGGCCGCCGTCCGTGGCGAGCAGGTCTCCGACTTCTCCGGCACCCTCGGATTCGAGCAGTTCTCCGGCCGTGTCCAGCCGCACTCGCCCGGCCTCGCGTCGCGCATGTGGTACGGCGGCGGCAGCCTGCGATCGGCCCGGTGGGCCGGTGAGAACGGCATGAACTTCCTGACCAGCAGCGTGGTGAAGGCCGAGGAGTCGACGGATTTCGCCGAGATCCAGCTGTCGCACATCCGCGCGTACCGCGAGGCCAACCCGGCCGGCCGGATCTCCCAGGGCCTCGTCGTGATCCCCACCGACAGCGCCACGCCGGAGCAGCGGGCCCGCTATGCGGCGTACGCGGAGAAACGCCTGCCCCGCACCCGGGAGCCGCAGGGGCCGGCGCGGATGATGTTCGCCCCGGACGTCGTCGGCACGTCCGCCGAGATCGCCGAGCAGCTGGCCGCGCACGTGGCGTTCCGGGAGGTGGAGGAGGTGGCGTTCGCGCTGCCGTTCACCTTCGAGCACGACGACTACGTCCAGATCCTCACCGACATGGCCACGAAGCTGGGCCCGGCGCTCGGCTGGAAACCCGCCTGACGGGTTGCCGCGCCGGGCGGCGCCGCATCACAGTGGACCGGTGACGCTCCCCGCCCCGGTCTTCGTCTCGCACGCCTCCGCCGATGACACGTTCGTCGCGGAACTGCGTATCCTGCTGGAGGACTGCCGGATCCCGGTCTGGGTGGACTCGCGGGAACTGCGCGGCGGCAGTCGCCTGGCACCGGAGATCGAGGCCGCCATCCGGGACGCCGCCCACGTCGTGGCGGTCCTGAGCCCCGCCACGATCAACTCGCCATGGGTACGCCGTGAGATCACCTCCGCCCTGGCCGTGGGCCGGCCGGTCATCCCGTTGCTGCTCCCCGGTATCACCCCCGCGGCCCTGACGATGTGGTTCCCGGAGGAGCCCGTCGCGATCGAGGTGGACCGTGGGCCGGGCGGGCTGAGCGCCGCCGCACCGCGGATCCTCGCCGCACTGGGCAGGCGGCTCCCCGACGACGCACCACCGTTCCGCGAAGCCGGGACGAAACCGGTCGAGGAACTGGTCCTGAAACTGACCGACCCCACGTTCGAGGAGGCCGGCGGACGGCGGCGGGTCCGGGCGACGGCCACGCTGATCTACGAACCGGCCGCCCGCGGGGCACGCCACGTGGAGAGCCGCCGGTTCGTCCTCACCGCGCCCTGGGACTCGATCGCCGCGGACGATCTGGCGTGGTACCTGCAGAGCTACTACCGCTGGCCGGCCGGGGTGTTCCGGCGGCGGGCCGAGGAGATCCAGGAGCGGCTGCCGGTCTGGGGCCGCGCCCTGCACACCGCCGCACTGGGTGATCCGGCGGCCCGGGCGGCGCTGACCGCCTGGCAGACCGCGGCGGACGGCGCCGACCGCCGGTTCTCGGTGATGGTCGACGGCGACCTGCCCACGGGATCCGCGTCGACGCAGGCGCAGGCGTCCGCCCGGGAGGCCGCCACCGTGCTGCTCACCCTGCCTTGGGAGCTGCTGCACGACGAGCGTGGCTGGCTGTTCCAGGGCCGGGACGCGGTCCGGGTCCGCCGCCGGTTGCCCAACCGTGAGGTCGCCCCGGCCCGCCCGGCCGCACTGCCGGTCCGGATCCTGCTGGTCAGCCCCCGCCCGGAACACGACGGCCGCGGCGGCCGGGTCAGCTACCTCGATCACCGCTCCAGTGCCAGGCCGCTCGTCGAGGCGGTGGAGGAACTCGGTGATCTGGCACGGTTGACGGTGCTGCCGCAACCCAGCTACGCCGCTCTGGAACAGGCCCTGGGCGACGGCGATCAGGGTCGGCCGTTCGACGTGGTCCACTTCGACGGCCACGGCGTCTACGACCGGCGGATCGGGCTGGGCGGCCTGTGCTTCGAGGCGGCCACCGACCCGTCCCTGCTCGAGGTGGTGGACGCCGACCGGCTGGCCGGGCTGGTCCGGCGGCACCGGATCCCCCTGGTCTTCCTGGAAGCCTGCCAGAGCGCCACCGCGGAGAACGACCCGACCGCGTCGGTGGCGGCCCGGCTGCTGAACGAGGGTGTCACCTCGGTCGTCGCGATGAGCCACAGCGTGCTGGTCGAGACCGCCCGGCGTTTCGTGCACGCGTTCTACGCCGCGCTGGCCCGGGGTGCCCGGGTGGGCACGGCGATGCTGGCCGGGCAGCAGGCGCTCCACGCGGACCCGGTCCGCGGCCGGGTCCGCGGCGCCGGGGAACTGCGGCTGCAGGACTGGTTCGTGCCGGTGCTCTACCAGGAGGAACACGACCCGCAACTGATCACCAGGATCGCGCCGGGCGACGTCCGGGAGCAGCAACGCCGACGGCGCCGGTTCAGCCTGGGCGCGCTGCCCGAACCGCCGGGCCACCGGTTCCACGGCCGCAGCCGGGACCTGCTCGCCCTGGAACGCCTGCTGACCCGGTCGTCGTGGGCGGTGGTCCGCGGCACCGGCGGCCAGGGCAAGACCACCCTCGCCGCCGAACTGGCCCGCTGGCTGGTCCGGACCGGCCGGTTCGGGCAGGCCGCCTTCGTGAGCCTGGAACACCACTGCGACGACCGGGCCGTCCTGGACACGATCGGCAGCCAACTGGCCGGCCCGCGCTACTCGGTCGCGGAGTTTGACGACCTGACCGAGGCTCTGCAGCCCGTCGAACGCGCCCTCCGCAACCGGCCGACGATCCTGGTGGTCGACAACTGCGAGTCCGCGTTGCTGGGCGAACCCGGCCCGATCTTCGCGCTGTGCGAGACCCTGGTGGCGGCCGGCGACGGCACCCGCCTGCTGTTCACCACCCGGGAGTCGTTGCCGGCGCCGTTCGACCGTCCGGAGCGGGCCCTCGGCGCCCTGGACTCCGCGTCCGCGATCGAGCTGGTCGGCCAGGTCCTGAAGCAGCAGGGGCTGGTCCCGCCGGAACAGGACGCCGGCGAGACCCCGCAACAGATCGCCGACCTGGTGGAGGCGGTCGGCCGGCACGCGCGGGCCCTGGTCCTGCTGGCCCCGGAGGTGGCCCGCGCCGGGGTGACCGCGGCGACGGCCGACCTGCACGAGGTGATGGTCAGCCTGGAACGACGGCATCCCGGCGACCGGGAGAACTCGCTCTACGCGAGCGTCGAGCTGTCGCTGCGCAGGCTCCCACCCGGCTCCCGTACCCACGCCGCCGTCCTGGCCGTCTGCCCCGGCGGGACCGATTTCGTGGTTCTGAAGGCACTGACGGGCCTCGAGCCCCGGGAATGCGCCCGTCTCGCGTTTGATCTGGTCAAGGTCGGGCTGGCCGAGTCTGCGGAGGAGGGGTACCTCCGGTTGGACCCGGGGTTGGCGCCCTACTTGATGGACGGGCTGGACACCGAGCGTGCCGAGCTGCTCCGCGGACAGTGGGCCGAGGCGATGGAGACCGTGACGGCGTTGCTTTACGTCGACCGTTACCAGAACGCGGCGAAAGCGGCACGGCTCGCCGCGCTGGAGGTCCCCCACCTGCTGTCCATGCTCGACCAGCTGCAGAAGGTCCGGCCGCCCGAGGACGTCGTTCTTCTCGCCTCGCAGGTGGAGACCCTGATGAAGGATCTGGGACGCGCCCACGCCGCTGCCCGTGCTGCCGGAATCCGCAGGCAGGCGGCGAGTCGCCTGGGCGAGTGGTCACATGCCCGGTTCGTGGACGAGTCGTCCCGGGCGAATGTGATGTCTGTCCAGGGCGATGATGCCGGAGCGCTGCTTGGATTTCAGCAGGTCCTCTCCCGATGTATCGCGGCGGGTGATGACGCATACGAGGACGCCGCCTTCGACACGGCACAGGCCCAGGCGATGCTGGGAACGGCACAACATGCCGCCGGTTCGCCCGATGCTGGACTGATCACGCTGCTGAAAGCGGAATCGTGCTTTCGGCATCTGGCCGCTGCCGGGGATGAGGAGGCAGCGAGGAACGTGACGACGACCTTGGCGGAGATCGGTGCATGCCTGTGCGATCTGGGCCGCTTTCAAGAAGCAACGAAGGCATGCGAGAGTGCCATCGCGTTGGCGGTGGCCTCCGGTGACGTCCGGGTACGGACGGTGGCCAGCTATCGACTCGGAACCGTGCACCTCTTGCAGGGGAACCTCGACAAGGCGCTGCGCGCCTATCACGATGCCCGTGATGTCGGTCGTGAACTGGGTGATGAGTCCATCGCGCTCCCGGCGATGCACCAGATCGGCATGGTGCACCGGAAGGCCGGACGATTCGAGGAGAGCGAGGACGCCTATCGCGACGCCCTGGCGATGGCGGTGCGACAGAAGGATCTCTCCAATCAGGTTTCGGCGCTGACCGAACTGGGAGGCCTCTACAACTACATGGGCCGGCCTGACGATGCCGTGGCTTTCTACCGGCGTGGGATCGATATCAGCGGGCAGCAGGGCGATCTCCTGTCCGAGGGGATCGCCCGCAACAACCTGGCGGAGACACTCATCGTGCTGGGCCGTCTCGACGAAGCCCGGCCTGAGCTCCAGCGGGCGGCAGTCTGTGTGGAGCCGTTCGGTGCCCATGCTCAGCCGTGGACGGTGTGGGCATTGTGGGAGAGTCTCGAGAGGTCCGCCGGAAACCGTGACGCCGCCGCTGCCGCGCGCAGGCGGGCGATCGGCGACTATCTGGACTATCGCCGTGCCGGTGGCGAGAACCGTACGGAGAACACCGCTTTCTTCGATCTTGTTCTGAGAGCCTTCGACCAGGGTACCCAGGCTCCGGCCATCCGGAGCCTGGAGGAGCGGGGACGACGCGACCAGCGGACGTGGGTGGTCGCGCTGTCGCGAAGTCTTGCTGCTTTCCTGGGCGGCAGCCGCGACGCGGGTCTGGCTGACGACACCGACCTCGACTACATGGATGCCGCCGAGATGGCGATTCTGCTGTACGGCGCCGGCGCCGCGCCGGCCGAGCACCGGCGCCGGCACGGGATCGGTTGACGGCACCGCGCGTGCGGTGCCGCCTTTCCGGCCGGTCCGCTCTCAGCGCCAGATCTGGTTGCGGTAGTCGCCCCAGACGTTGGCGGCGGCGACGTTCACCGTCGGCGTCGCGACGTCGTTGACGTAGTTCTGCTGTAGCCGTTTCCCGCTGTTGATGTTCTTCAGGAAATAGCCGGTGACGTAGTATTCCGCCTGGTAGATCTCCCACTGCTGATTGGTGGCGCCGGTGCATTCTGCCACCTTGACGGTCGTCGTCTCGGCGCCGTCCACATAACTCTGTTCCAGGCACTTGCCACTCTTGTTCTTGATGGTCACGACGACGTATCCGGTGCCGACCCGGGTGGACGCCCACAGCTGGCTGTCGCCACCGGTGCACGTGGCGACCTGTACGTCCGTCGTCTCGGCGCCGCTCACCCAGACCTGTTCCAGGCATTTCGTGCTGCGCCAGTTCAGGGTCGAGTGCCAGTAGTCCTCCGCGGCGGAGGCCGGGGCCGGCGCCACGAAAAGGGCCGCCATCGTGGCGAGAGCGATCGCGAAACGTCTCATGTGTTCCCCCGAAGAAACCCGACGAGATGGAATGGTGATGGCCGCGCCGACGGTACCAATCATCGGCGGGGGAACGGCCTTACAGTTGGACGCTCTAATGCCCGAGACGCGCGGCCAGACCATCGACGAACGTCGTCAGTGCGAACTCGAAACTGTCCCGGTCGACCGCCTCGGCATGCTCCCGCAGGCGGTGCGCGTCGGCCAGGTGCGGATAGCGGTCGAGATAGACCTGCACGTCGTCGACGAACCCCTGCGAGAACGAGCCCATCGCCGCCCCCACCACCAGGTATTTCGTCGAGGCGCCGATCATCGTCGCCTCGCGCGGGGGCCAGCCGGCCGCGACCAGGCCGCCGTGGATGGCGTCCGCCCGCTGCAGGGAGACCTCACGCTGGCCGGGGCCCTGCGCCAGGAACGGCACGAAGTTCGGGTGGGCGGCGAGCGCCGCCCGGTAGGAGCGGGCCCAGCCGAGCAGGCCCTCGCGCCAGCCGATCGCGAAGGCGGTCACGTCGACCGTCGCCATGATCTCGGTGGCCATGTCGTCGAGCAGGTGTTCCTTCGTCGGGTAGTGGAAGTACAGCGCGGGGGCGCTCACCGACAGCGCGGCGGCCAGTTTTCGCATGCTCAGGCCGTCGAGGCCCTCCGCGTCGATGATCGCCAGGGCGGCGGCGCGCAGGCCGGACCGGCTGAGCAGTGGGGTGCTGGGTCTGGCCACGAAAACTCCCCGTTGAGAAGACTAACGCCGTTAGGTTAACCTGCCGACGAGAAAACCTGACAGCGTTCAATTAAAGCCCGGGGAGCCGCCGTGGATCTCAGCCTGACGCCGGAGCAGGAGCAGTTCCGCACGCTCGCCCGGGACTGGGTCGACCGCGAGGTGGTGCCGCACGCCGCCGAGTGGGACCGTGCCGAGCACGTCGACCTGAAGATCGTCGGGCAGCTCGGTGAGCTGGGCTTCCTCGGCCTCGGGATCGACGAGGAGCTCGGCGGCTCGGGCGGGGACTTCCTCAGCTACTGCCTGATGATGGAGGAGCTGGGCCGCGGCGACACCTCGGTTCGCGGCATCGTCTCGGTGAGCCTCGGCCTGGTCGCCAAGAGCATCCAGGCGCACGGCACCGAGGATCAGCAGGTCCGCTGGCTCCCCGGGCTCACCTCGGGCGCGACGCTCGGCTGTTTCGCGCTCACCGAACCGGGCACCGGTTCCGACGCGGGCAACCTGACCATGCGGGCGGTTCGCGACGGGGACGACTGGATCCTCAACGGCGAGAAGATCTTCATCACCAACGGGACCTGGGCCGGACTGGTGCTGTGCTTCGCGCGTACCGGAAAGGAAGCGGGACCGAAAGGCATCACCGCTTTCCTGGTTCCGGCCGACGCGCCCGGCCTCGGCCGGCGCGAGATCAAGGGAAAGCTCGGCCTGCGCGGCCAGGCCACCGCCGCATTGACCTTCGAGGATGTACGCGTGAGCGACACCGACCGGCTCGGCGGCGAGGGTGCCGGTTTCACCATTGCGATGAGCGCGCTGGACAAGGGGCGGATCGCGGTGGCGGCCGGTTCGGTCGGGCTGGCCCGCGGCTGCCTCGAGGCGGCGATCGGGTATGCCACGCAGCGCACCCAGTTCGGCAAACCGATCGCGGCGCACCAGCTGGTCCAGGAGATGCTCACCGACATCGCCGTGGAGACCGACGCGGCGCGTCTGCTGGTCTGGCGGGCCGCCGATCTGGTCGACCGGAGACGGCCGTTCCGCACCGAGGCGTCGATGGCCAAGCTGTTCGCCACTGAGGCCGCCGTCAAGGCCGCCAATCAGGCCGTCCAGGTGTTCGGCGGATACGGATACGTCGACGAGTTCCCGGTCGGCAAGGCACTGCGCGACGCCCGGGTCACCACGCTGTACGAGGGAACCAGCCAGATCCAGAAACTGCTCATCGGCCGCGCGCTGACCGGGATCAGCGCCTTCTGAGATTAGGGGATCCAGCATGAGCCGGGTTGCTGTCGTCACCGGCGCCGCGCGAGGCATCGGCGCGGCCACCGCCCTCCAGTTCGCCCGCGAGGGCGCCACCGTCGCCGTCCTCGACCTGGACGAGGCGGCATGTGCAGAAACGGTCGACCGGATCACCGCCGGCGGCGGCACCGCGGTCGCGTTCGGCTGCGACGTCGCCGACGAGGCCCAGGTCGACGCCGTCGTCGACAAGGTGGCGGCCGACCTCGGCAGACTCGACGTCCTGGTCAACAACGCCGGGGTGCTGCGGGACAACCTGCTGCACAAGATGTCCGCCGCGGACTGGGACATCGTCCTGAGCGTGCACCTGCGCGGCGCCTTCCTGTGCAGCCGCGCCGCGCAGCGCCACATGGTCCCGCAGCGATCCGGGAGGATCGTGAACACGTCGAGCGTGTCCGCGCTGGGCAATCGCGGTCAGGCCAACTACGCCGCGGCGAAGGCGGGCATCCAGGGCTTGACCCGGACCCTGGCGATGGAGTTGGGTCCTTTCAACATCAACGTGAACGCGGTGGCGCCCGGCTTCATCGTCACCGAGATGACCGACGCGACCGCCGCCCGGGTGGGGATCTCGGCCACCGAGATGCGTGCGAAAGCCGCCGAGATCACCCCGTTGCGGCGGGTCGGCCGGCCCGAGGACGTGGCGCGCGTGGTCGCGTTCCTGGCCTCCGACGCCGCGTCGTTCGTCACCGGCCAGACCCTTTACGTCGACGGCGGACGCCGTCTCTAGATTTGTAAGGAACGTCGATATGCGCCGCACGATTTTCAACGAGGACCACGAGGCCTTCCGGCAGACCCTGCGGGAGTTCATCGAGGCCGAGGTGGTCCCCCGCTACGACGAGTGGTTCGCGGCCGGTGAAGTGCCGCGCGATTTCTACAAGAAGCTCGCCGAACTGGGACTCTTCGGCATCGAGGTCCCCGAGGAGTACGGCGGCGCCGGCATCGCCTCGTTCAAGTTCGCCGCCATCCAGTACGAGGAGGCGTCCCGGGCGGGCGTCAGTTTCGGCGGTTCCGGCGTGCACGTCGCGCTCTGCCTGCCGTACCTGCTGAAGCTCGGCACCGAGGAGCAGAAGCAGCGCTGGCTGCCGGGCTTCGTGGCCGGTGACACGATGTTCGCGATCGCGATGACCGAGCCCGGCACCGGCAGTGACCTGGCCGGGATGAGCACGACGGCCAAGCTGTCCGAGGACGGTACGCATTACGTGCTGAACGGCGCCAAGACGTTCATCACCGGCGGGGTGCTCGCCGACCGGGTGATCGTCTGTGCGCGGACGTCGCCGGCCAAGCCCGACGACCGCCGCTTCGGCATCTCCCTGCTGGTCGTCGACACCACGTCGCCCGGCTACTCGGTCGGCCGCAAGCTCGACAAACTCGGCCTGAAGACCTCCGACACCGCGGAACTCGCCTTCTCCGACGTGAAGGTGCCGGTCGAGGACCTGCTCGGCGAGGAGAACAAGGGCTTCTCCTACCTCGGGCAGAACCTGCCGCAGGAGCGCCTGGGCATCGCCTACGGCGCCTACGCGCAGGCCGCGGCCGCGGTGCGGTTCGCGACCGAGTACACCCGGGAGCGCAAGGTGTTCGGCCAGCCGGTCGCCTCGTTCCAGAACACCAAGTTCGAACTGGCCGCCTGCCAGGCCGAGGTGGACGCCGCGCAGGCCGTCGCCGACCGCGCCCTGGAGGCCCTGGACGCCGGCGAGCTGACGGCGGCGGAGGCCGCCTCGGCGAAGCTGTTCTGCACCGAGGTCGCGCACCGGGTCATCGACCGCTGCCTGCAGCTGCACGGTGGCTACGGGTTCATCAACGAGTACCCGATCGCGCGCCTCTACGCCGACAACCGCGTCAACCGGATCTACGGCGGCACGTCCGAGGTCATGAAGATGATCATCGCCAAGGACATGGGGCTTTAAAGACCCATCAGGGGGTACGCGCTACCCGTTCCATTCATGTCTGTCCCGGGCGCGAGCCACTGCCGGCTCGCGCCCGCTGCCGCGGGCGCGACTCCGATCCCGTCCCGGCCGGATTCCGGCGTCCACAGCGGACGCCGGCCGGCTGTGGCGGCCGGTCAGCGACGGCCCGCGGGCCGGTCCTCGGCGGTGGCTGGTGAGGCCTGTGAGGTTGCTGAGCTATCCGGCATCCGTCGGCACCGGCCGCTCCCCGGCGGGCGCCCGGACCGCCAGCACGTTGAGGATCAGCGCGAAGACGGTCAGGCCCACCAGCAGCGCCGTGATCGCCTGGTCACCCCAGTCACCGGTCACCACCGGCGGCACACTCCAGGCGTCCAGCGACAGGCAGCCCAGCCCGACGGCGGTCGCCGCGGCCAGCGGCGGGATCAGCCAGAGCAGCACCGCCGGGAAGCCCCGATCGTCGTTCTGCAGCAGGCCGGCCAGCGTCACGACGGTCCACCCGATCCCGGTGAGCACACCGGCCGTGACCACCGTGTGCCGGGAGACCCGTCGGCCGAACGCCGCACCCAGGCCGGCCCCGGCCGCCGCGTACAGCGGGAAGGCCACCGCCAGGGCGAGCAGCAGCGTGCCGACCGGCGGCCCGTCGCCGGCCACCCCGGCCGACCGCCACACCTGCTCGGCGACCGCCCCGACCCGCTCACCGCGCAACCACAGCACCAGCCCCGCGACCAGCGCCATCACCGTGCCGAGCAGCACGGACAGACCGAGAGCGACCCGGTGCCGGTGCCGGCGGGCGGCGGCCAGCCCCGCGGCGAACGCCACGAAATGGCCGCACAGCACGCCGGAGGTGCCGCGCATCAGGTCGGTCGCGAAGCCCCACTCCCACTGCTGGCCGTCCCCCTGCGGGTCGTAGTTGATCCAGAACTCGTAGAACGCGTCGTTGACCGGCATCAGCACGACGACGAGCAGCGCGGCGACGGGAACTGACCACACCGCTGGATGTCGTAATGTCCGCATGCTCGCGAGCCTTCCCGGCCCTGGTCACGGTAGTGTCACCCCCCGGCCCGACATGCCTGTGAAACATGGCGTCCCGGGGGTGCTGCGGCGGCCGGTACAAGGGGCGGTGCGCCACTAGGCTGCGGGTCATGGCTCTCCTCCACAAGGCGACGATCACCCCCACGAAGCTCGAGCTCCTCTCCTCCTGGCTGCCCACCCGCCCCTGGTTCGACGGCCCGGCGGGCGGCGAGATCACCCGGGTGGCGGCGGCCCGCTTCGACGACCCGGCGGGCGAGGTCGGCATCGAGACGCTGCTGGTCCGCGCCGGCGACGGCCCCACCCTGCACGTGCCGCTGACCTACCGGGGCGCGCCGCTGGCCGGGGCCGACGCGTTCCTGGTGGGCACCACCGAGCACAGCGTGCTCGGCAAGCGCTGGGTGTACGACGCCACCGGCGACCCGGTCTACGTCGTCGAACTGGCCCGGGTGATCCGTGACGCCGGCAACCAGGCGACCGAGGAGTTCGAGAACGGCGACTCCCGCGACCCCGACCTGCGGCTGGTCGGCAGCGGCGCGGAGGTGCCGGCGCCGGCGTCGCTGACCGCCCACCGCGACGGCGAGCCCACCGTCATCGAGACCGACACCCTGCTCCTGACGGTCAACCGCATCCCGACGGTCGCCGTCGACGACGCCAACGAGGGCATCCTGACCGCGTGCTGGTCCGGCCAGGAGACCCCGGTGGTCCTCGTCCACCTGGCCGCCCGCGACTGACAGACCCACCCGCGGGCCGTGCCCCCCGCCGGCCGGGGACACGGAACCGCGCACTCTCGTACCGGCGATCGCCGGACACCGTGTCGGTGCGCGGTGTCAGCCGGCGTAGGCCACGGCGACGTCGAGGATCCAGGTGACGCCGAACCGGTCGGTGAGCATGCCGAAGCCCGGCCCCCACGGCGAGGGGCCGAACTCCTCGACGATCGCGGCGCCGTCGGCCAGCTTGTCCCACAACACGCTGACCTCCTCGGCGGTCTCGCCGCGGACGGAGACGAAGGACCGCTCGCCGGTCAGGGTCATGCCGTGCTCGCGGGTGGTGGCCGCGGCCGGCGCGGCCGCGGGGCTCTGGCCGGGTACGTCGTACGCCATGATGCGGAACCCGTTGTCGGCCGTGACCTGACCGAAGACGACCTTGTCGGCGTCGGGCGCCTCCTTCGGCATGCCGAAGTCGCCGTACGCGACGACGGTGAGGTGCCCGCCGAACACCGACCGGTAGAACTCCAGCGCCGCCCGCGCGTCGCCGCGGAAGTTCAGGTGCGGGGTGGTGGTGATGGCCATGGGTGACTCC
Source organism: Actinoplanes sp. NBRC 101535 (assembly GCF_030269225.1). Classification (NCBI taxonomy): domain Bacteria; kingdom Bacillati; phylum Actinomycetota; class Actinomycetes; order Micromonosporales; family Micromonosporaceae; genus Actinoplanes; species Actinoplanes sp. NBRC 101535. The sequence goes on from NZ_BSSY01000008.1 coordinate 33,186, forward strand.
TTGAGATCCGCGGAAGCTGGGGTTGACGCCGTGGTGACCGGCGCAGAACCAAGATTTCCAGCAGTAGGTGACAGGGAGTGGCACCTGTTCCGGGCGAGGCTTCCGGTCATGACGAGCTGACGGCGGACAGCCACCTCCTGGACCTCGGCCGCGGATGCTTCGACCGGTTCTCGCGTGCGGTCAGAGGGCGTCGGCGGCCTTGCGGGCGGCGATCAGCACCGGATCCCAGACCGGGGCGAACGGGGGCGCATAGCCCAGGTCGAGCGCCGTCATGTCGGTGACGGTCATCCGGTTCCACAAGGCCACCGCGAACGCGTCGATGCGTTTCGCCGCCTCGGTCTTGCCGACGATCTGGGCGCCCAGCAGGATGCCGGTGTCCTGTTCGGCGAGGATCTTGACGGTCATCGGGACGGCGCCGGGGAAGTAGCCGGCCCGGTTCGTCGACTCGACGGTGGCGGTGACGAAACGGTAGCCGGCGGCGGTCGCCTCCGTCGTGGACAGGCCGGTGCGCGCCACCTCCACGTCGCAGATCTTGGTGACGGCGGTGCCGAGGACGCCGGGGAACGTGGCGTAGCCGCCGCCGATGTTGATGCCGGCGACGCGGCCCTGCTTGTTGGCGTGGGTGCCGAGCGGGATGTGCACGTGCCTCCCGGTGATCCGGTGCAGCACCTCGGTGCAGTCACCGGCCGCCCAGACGCCGTCGGTGACCCGCTGGCGCACGTCGGGGACGAGACCGTCGTGGGTGCCGAGCGGGAGGCCCGCGGCGGCGGCGAGCGCGGTGTTCGGGCGTACGCCCAGACCGAGCACCACGACGTCGGCCGGCAGCGGGCCGTCGTCGGTGACCACCGCACGCACCCGGCCCCCGGCGGTGTCCAGGCCCTGGACCGTGATCCCGGTGCGCAGGTCGATGCCGATCTTGCGGATGGCGTCGGCGATCAGCGCGCCCATGTCCTCGTCGACGGTGCCCATCGGCTGGGCGGAGCGTTCCACCAGGGTGACGGCGAGGCCCCGCCGGTGCAGGGCCTCGGCCATCTCGACGCCGATGTAGCCGCCGCCGATCACCACCGCGGTCGTCGGCTTCGGGTCGGCATCCAGCCAGCCGCGCAGGGTGGTGCCGTCGCCGAGGGTTTGCACGCCGAAGACGCCGTCCGCCTCGGTCTCGGCCCAGCCGGGCCGGACCGGGGTCGCGCCGGCCGCGTACACCAGTTCGTCGAACCCCTCCCGGAATTCGCGGCCGGCGGCCAGGTCGCGGACGGTGACCGTGCGGGCGTCCAGGTCGATGCCGATCACGTCGTGGCCGGTGCGCACGTCGATGTCCTGCTCGCGGAAGGCCGCCGGGGTGCGGGCGACCAGGGCGTCCGGCCCGTCGACGAGGTCGCCGATCCAGTAGGGGATGCCGCACGCCGAGTAGGACGTCCAGTCGCCCCGCTCGAACGCGAGGATCTCGAGGTCGTCGCGTTTGCGGCGTTTGCGGGCCTGGGCGGCCGCGGACATTCCGGCCGCGTCGCCGCCGATCACGATCAGTCGCACGCGCCCATTCTGCCCCGTCCCGCCGGGAGAAGCGTGGAGAAGTGTTACCGCGTGATTTCCGGGAAGCTGCGACAGATGGTTGCCGCCCGCATCAGCGGCAATCTATGGTGACCCCACCGCAACCCTTTCTGGACTCATCGTGACAACCGTTCGTCGAAGCGCTTCGACGAACGGTGGACAAACGCGCCCCGAGAAAGGAAGACCCCGTGCGAATACCCGCCGTGCTTCTGCTGATCGCGCCCCTGCTCATCGGGGCGGCACCCGCCGAGCCGCCGTTCCGGGACCCGGCCCTGCCGCTGGAGACGCGGATCGAGGACCTGGTCGGCCGGCTCACCCTGGACGAGAAGATCGCGATGCTGCACCAGTACCAGCCGGCGATCCCGCGCCTCGGCATCGGCCTGTTCAAGACCGGCACCGAGGCGCTGCACGGGGTGGCCTGGTCCAACGACCACCGGACGAACACCAAGGTCGACGCCACCGCGACGGTGTTCCCGCAGGCGGTGGGCCTGGCGAGCACCTGGGACCCGGCCCTGGTCCAGCGGGTCGGCGCGGCCGTCGGCGACGAGCTGCGCGGGCTGCACGCGCAGGACCCGGTGGTCTGGGGGCTGAACGCCTGGGCGCCGGTGGTGAACCCGCTGCGCGATCCGCGGTGGGGGCGCAACGAGGAGGGGTACTCGGAGGATCCGCTGCTCACCGGGGCGATGGCCACCGCGTACGGGCACGGGTTGCAGGGCGACGACCCCGATCATCTGTTGGTCGCGCCGACGCTCAAGCACTACGCGGCGTACAACAACGAGGCCAAACGGGACGTGACCTCGTCCAACGTGCCGCAGCGCGTCCTGAACGAGTACGACCGTGCACCCTTCCGGATCGCGCTGGAGAACGACGCGGCGACCGGGGTGATGGCCTCCTACAACCTGATCAACGGGCGGCCGGCCACCGTCGACCCGGATCTCGGTGAGCTGCTGCCGACCTGGAGCGACCGGCGGCTGTTCAACGTCAGCGACGCGTGGGCGCCGACCAACCTGACCGGCTCGCAGGCGTACTTCCCGACGCAGGCCGAGGCGGACGCGGCGGTGCTCCAGGCCGGTCTGGACAGTTTCACCGTGAACGACACCGACGCCCAGCCGACGATCACCGCCGTCCGGCAGGCCCTGGACCGGGGACTGCTCACCGAGGCGGAGATCGACGAGTCGGTCGGCAACGCGCTGAGCATCCGGTTCCGGCTCGGCGAGTTCGACCCGGACGGCGGTCCGCACGCGGGCATCACCCCGGCGGTGATCGACAGTCCGGAGCACCGGGCGCTGGCCCGGGAGGCCGCAGGGGAGGCCGCCGTGCTGCTCAAGAACGACGGCCTGCTGCCTCTCAAGCCCGGCGGTACGGTCGCGGTGGTCGGTCCGCTCGCCGAGAAGGTGCACACCGACTGGTACGGGGGACGACTGCCGTACCGTGTCTCGACCCGGGATGCGATCGCCGAGCGGGCGGCCACGGTCACCACGGCCGGCGGGGCGGACCGGATCGCGCTGCGCGACGTCGCGACCGGCCGGTACGTGACCGTGGGGGAGACGGCGCTCGGCGTGACCGCGGACACCCCGGTCGCCGCCGCGCAGTTCGACAGCGAGGACTGGGGCGACGGCGTGTCCACGCTGCGCAGCGTCTCCACCGGCAAGCTGGTCTCCTACGACTGGGGGCCGTTCCGGGCTAACGCCGACGAGCCGGGCGGCTGGTTCGTCCAGCAGCAGTTCCGGATCGAGGACCAGGGCGACGGCACGGTCGTGCTGAACTACGCCGGGTACGAGACGCAGGAGTCCTGGTTCGGCGCGAACCACTACGTGACCGTGGGCGCCGACGGGAACCTCACGCTGGGTTCCGCGACCGCCGCCGGTGCGGCCCGGTTCAGCCGGGAACTGCTGGTCGACGGGGTGGCCGCGGCCGCCGCCACCGCCCGGAAGGCGTCCACCGCCGTGGTCGTGGTCGGCACGAACCCGTTCGTCGCGGGCCGCGAGGTGCACGACCGCGCCACGCTCGACCTCGGCGCCCGTCAGGAGGCGCTGATCCGGGCGGTGCGGGCGGCCAACCCGCGGACCGTGGTGGTGCTGCAGAGCAGCTACCCGCAGGCCATCACCTGGGCGCAGCGGCACGTGCCGGGCATCCTGTGGACCACGCACGCGGGGGCCGAGACCGGTCACGGTGTCGCCGATGTGCTCTACGGGGCGGTCAACCCGTCCGGACGGCTGACCCAGACCTGGTACTCCTCGGTGTCGCAGCTCCCGGCGGATCTCCTTCAGTACGACATCATCAAGAGTGGGCAGACCTATCTCTACGACACCGACAAGCCTCTCTATCCGTTCGGGCACGGGCTGTCGTACACCACGTTCCGTTACGGGACGCCGCAGGTCGGCGACGGCCGGGTGCGGGTGACCGTCACCAACACCGGGACGCGGGCCGGCGACGAGGTGGTCCAGCTCTACACACATCAGCGCACGTCACGCGACGTCACACCGGTCAAGCAGCTGCGCGGGTTCCGCAAGGTGCACCTCGCGCCGGGCCGCAGCACCACGGTCACCTTCGGTCTGGCGGCGGCCGACCTGGCCCGCTGGGACGTGACCCGGCAACGCTGGGTGGTCGAGTCGTCAGTGCACGACGTGCTGGCCGGTCCGTCGTCCGCAGACATCCGTGTCCGCGCCGCGATGACGGTGCGTGGAGAACGGATACCCGCTCGGGACCTCGCACCTCTGACGCGAGGGGAGACCTTCGACGCGTACCACGATATTGATCTGGTCGATGAGACCAAGCGTCGCGGCACCGCGGTGACCAGCACGAAGGCCGGCGGGTGGATCGCCTTCAAGGATGCCGCGCTGCGCGGCGGGACCACCTTCCGGGCTCGCGCCGCCGGTGCGGGAACCGTGGAGGTCCGGATCGGCTCGGCGCGGGGCAGGCTTCTCGGCACGCTGACGCTTGCGGACACCACGTCCGTTCATGAGTACGCCTCCGTGAGCGCCCCGATCGCCCCGGTGACCGGACGTCACGACGTCTACCTGGTGCCCTCGCCCGGCCTGCGCCTGGCCGAGTTCAGCATCACGTGACCGAACCGGCAGCGCCGCGGCGATCACGCGTGTTTGTAGGATCCGACGAAAGGAGTGGCCTTGAGCAGTAGGAGGGCCGCCGGGAACGACCGGTCGACGTGGGGAGGCACCGTGCCGACGATCAACGACGTCGCCCGGGCGGCCGGGGTGTCCGCCAGCACGGTGTCCTACGTGCTGAGCGGGCGGCGCCCGATCTCGGCCGAGACCCGCGCCCGGGTGCAGGCCGCCATCGCCGAGCTCGGTTTCCACCCACATGCCGGGGCACGTGCCCTGGCCAGCAGCAAGACCAATGTGATCGCGCTGGTCGCGCCGTTGCGGGTGGACGTCAACGTGCCGGTCATCATGCAGTTCGCGACGGCGGTGGTGACCGCGGCCCGCGCGCACAACCACGACGTGCTGCTGCTGACCAAGGACGAGGGCACCGCCGGGCTGGAACGCGTCGCGCACAGCACCATGGTCGACGCGTTGATAGTGATGGACCTGGAACGCGACGACGTGCGCATCCCGGCGCTGCGCCGGCTCAAGCAGCCGTCGGTGATGATCGGGCTGCCCGCGGATCACGCCGGGCTCGCCTGCGTGGATCTCGATTTCGGGGCGGCGGCCAAACTGGCGCTGACCCATCTGGCCGGTCTGGGGCACGAGCGGATCGGGCTGGTCGGCCCGTCGCCGGCCGTCTACCGGCGGCAGACGACCTATGCGGACCGGTTCCTCACCGGTTTCCTGGAGGCGTCGGCGGAGCTGAACCTGCGCACGCTGTCGCACCCGTGCGAGCCGGGGGCGGCCGGGGCCCGGGAGTGCCTGGCGGATCTGGACACCGATCTGCCCGGGGTGACCGCCCTGGTGGTGCACAACGAGGAGGCGCTGCGGCCGCTGCTGGACCTGTTGCAGGCCAGCGGGCGGCGGGTGCCGGAGGACATCTCGGTGGTGGCGGTGTGCCCGCGGGATGTGGCGACCGCCATGCCGGTGAAGCTCACCTCGATCGACATTCCGGCGCACGACGTCGGCACGCTGGCGGTGGAGACCGTCATGCGGCTGCTCGACGGGCGCCGGGTCGAGTACACCCGTCTTCTGGCACCTGAGCTGGTGGAGCGGGACAGCTGTCGCGAAATCTCGCCGACACACCGTTGACATGAACGGCGCTCGTTCCTTAGCGTCTGGCGCAGAGTAGTCGTCGAAGCGCTTCGACGGATTCCCCTCCATCGTCGAAGCGCTTCGACAGTCAACCCCTCACTGCTTCCTCGACCAGTCCCTCTGGGAGGACGTTCATGTTTCGATCACGACGCGGCCTCGCCGCCGGTGCCCTTCTCCTGTCGGCTTCCCTGGCCCTGACCGCCTGCGGCGGCGGCAGCGGCGAGGACGAGGGCGCCGACGCCAAGTCCCTGACCCTCTGGCACTACGAGGGCCCGAACAGCGCCATGGGCATCGCCTGGAACAAGGCGATCGAGCTCTTCAAGGCCAGCCACCCCGGCGTCGAGGTGAAGTTCGAGGAGAAGGGCTTCGAGCAGATCCAGCAGAACGCCCAGATGATCCTCAACTCCGACAGCGCGCCGGACATCCTCGAGTACAACAAGGGCAACGCGACCGCCGGCCTGCTCTCCAAGCAGGGCCTGCTCACCGACCTCACCGAGGAGGTGACCTCGCGGGGCTGGGACAAGAAGTTGAGCACCAGCCTGCAGACCACCGCGAAGTACGACGAAGACGGCGTCATGGGCAGCGGCAACTTCTACGGCGTGCCCAACTACGGCGAGTACGTGATGGTCTATTACAACAAGGCCCTCTTCGACAAGTACAAGCTCGCCGTGCCGACCACGCTCGACGAGTTCACCACGGTGATGGACACCTTCGTCCAGAACAAGGTGACCCCGCTCGCCGTCGGCGGCGCCGAGTACCCCGCCCAGCAGATCTTCTACGAGCTGGCGCTCTCCAAGGCCGACCGGGCGTTCGTCGACGACTACCAGCTCTACAAGAACAAGGTCGACTTCAAGGGCCCGCAGCTGACCTACGGCGCGCAGACCTTCGCCGACTGGGTAGCCAAGGGTTACATCCCCAAGGACTCGTCCGGCATCAAGGCCGAGGACATGGGCGTCTCCTTCACGCAGGGCAAGTTCCCGATCCTGATCTCCGGCAGCTGGTGGTACGGCCGCTTCGCCGACGAGATCAAGGACTTCGAGTGGGGGACCTTCCTCTTCCCGGGCAACACCCTGCACCCGGGCTCCAGCGGCAACCTCTGGGTCGTGCCGGAGAAGAGCAAGGCCAAGGCTCTCGCGTACGACTTCATCGACATCACCATGCAGCCCGAGGTGCAGGCGCTGCTCGGCAACAGCGGCGGTGTCCCGGTCGCGGCGGACGTCTCGCAGATCACCGACCCGAAGAACAAGGAACTGATCGAGAACTTCAACAAGATCTCGACCAGTGACGGTCTCGCGTTCTACCCGGACTGGCCCGCGCCGGGCTACTACGACGTGCTGGTCGCCGGCATGCAGGGGCTGATCAGCGGCTCGAAGACGCCGGACGCGGTGCTCGACGAGATCGCCGGACCGTACAACGAGAACCTGGCCGACCTGGGCAAGTGAGACTCGCCGCGGGTGGCGTCCCCGGACGCCGCCCGCGACGGGCGGGAAAGGATCGGCCGTGAAACGCCATGGGTACGCGCCCTACCTGATACCGGGAGTCATCGCCTCGGTCGCCGTCATCGTCGTCCCGCTGGTGATGACGGTGTACGTCAGCTTCACCAAGTGGACCGGCGTCGGCAGCCCCCGCTGGGTCGGCTTCGACAACTACACCCGGCTCTTCGCCGACTCGCTGTTCTGGGCGTCCTTCGGGCACATCGCCCTGCTGATCATCGCGATGGCGGTGATCCCCACCCTGCTCGGCCTGCTCCTGGCAGCGGTGCTCTTCGACTACATCGCCAAACACTTCGGCGACCGGTGGGCCGGGCTCTTCCGGTCCGGCTACTACGTGCCGCAGGTGCTGCCGGTCGCCGTCACCGGCATCGTCTGGGGCTGGATCCTGCACCCCGGCTACGGCGCGCTCAACCGGATCCTGGAGACGGTCGGTCTCACCGGCCTGGCCAAGGACTGGCTCGGCGACCCGGACTACGCGCTGTACAGCGTGATGGGCGTGATGATCTGGTTCCAGCTCGGCTACCCGATCGTGATGTTCATGTCCGGCCTGCAGCGCATCGACCCGTCGCTCTACGAGGCGGCGGATCTCGACGGCGCCGGCTGGTGGCAGAAGTTCCGCCGGATCACGGTCTACATGATCCGTCCGGAGTTCTACGTGGTCCTGGTGACCACCACGATCGCCTCGCTGAAGATCTTCGGGCAGGTGTTCGTGCTGACCGGCGGTGGACCGAGCAACGCGACGCTGGTGCCGTCGTACTTCGCGTACAAGAACTTCTTCGAGAAAGCCCAGGTGGGGTACGGGTCCGCGATCTCGACGGTGTTGACGGTGCTGATCGTCATCCTCGCGTTCGTGTTCCTGCGCCTGCAGAACCGGGCGGAGGACCGGGCATGACCGTCACCATCTCGCCCCCGGCGGCGCCGCCGTCACCGGTGACACCGAAAGCCGCCCGGCACCGCAACCCGGTCCGGTTCGTGGTGCTCGCCGTCCTGGCGGTCCTGCTGCTGCTGATCCTCGCGCCGCTGCTCGTGGTGGCGATCAACGCGGTCAAGAGCCCCGCCGAGTACGCGAGCAACGGCCCGCTGTCGATACCGACAAGTCTCTACTGGGACGGGATCGTCGACTTCTGGAACCGGGTGAACTTCGGCCAGAAGCTCTGGAACAGCTTCGTCACCAGCCTGGTCGTCGCCGTGCTCGGCGTGCTGCTGTCGATTCTCAACGCGTACGCGCTGGGCATCGGCCGGGTCAAGGGCCGGGTCTGGTTCCTGGTGTTCTTCCTGGTCGCCAACCTGCTCCCGCAGGAGGTGCTGGTCTACCCGCTCTACTACATCTCCAAGGAGATCGGCCTCTACGACAGCCTGATCGCGGTCGTCATCATCTTCACCGTCATCCAGAGCGCGTTCGGCACGTACCTGCTCACCTCGGTCTATGCCGAATTCCCCCGGGAACTGCTGGATGCGGCCGAGGTCGACGGCGCCGGCCGGTGGCGCACGCTCTGGCGGGTGGTGGTCCCGATCAGCATGCCGACCCTCGGGGTGCTGTTCACGTTCTTCTTCATCTGGACATGGAACGAGTTCTTCCTGCCGCTGGTCTTCCTCGTCTCGAACGACAACCAGACGGTTCCGGTGGCCCTGGGCGTCCTCCAGGGCGACCGGATGATGGACGCCACCACGACCAGCGCGTCGGCCCTGATCGGCATTCTGCCCGCCCTGCTCTTCTTCCTGATCTTCCAGCGGACCCTCACGCGCGGCATCGCTGCCGGTGCCATCAAGTAAAGGATCATCATGAAGTTCACCGACGGCTATTGGCGTAAGCGTGCTGGTCTCACGGTTCTTCATCCCGCGCATTTCCAGGATTCCGCGGCGGCCCCCGATTCCCTGACGGTGTGGGCGGCGACGCGCCCGGTCACGCACCGGGGGGACACCCTGAACTCCGGGCTGATCACGATAAAGGTGTCGTCGCCGGCCGCCGACGTGATCCGGGTCGACGTCTCCCATTTCAGCGGGACACGTCCGCTGTACCCGAACTTCTCGGTCGCGTCGTCCCCGGTGCCCGTGATCGTGGATGACCACTCGCTGACGTCCGGGTCGCTGACCGCGCGGTTCAACCCGGGGGAGAAGTGGGGGCTCGACTTCCTCGACGCCGACGGGCGCCGCCTCACCGGCAGCGGCTGGAAGGGCATGGGGATCGTCGCCTCGGCCGACGGGTCCTACGTGCACGAGCAGCTCGACCTCGGCGTCGGGCACGTCGTCACCGGCCTCGGCGAGCGCTTCGGCCCGCTGATCAAGAACGGCCAGACGGTCGACATCTGGCAGGAGGACGGCGGGACCAGCAGCGAGCAGGCGTACAAGAACGTCCCGTTCTACCTGACCAACGGCGGGTACGGCGTGCTCGTCGACCACCCCGGCAAGGTCTCCTTCGAGGTGGCCTCCGAGATGGTCACCCGCACCCAGTTCAGCGTCGCCGGGCAGGAGCTCTCCTACCTGGTCATCCACGGCCCGACCCAGGCTGACATCATCCGCAAGTACACCGCGCTGACCGGGCGCCCGGCACTCCCGCCGGCCTGGTCGTTCGGCCTGTGGCTGACCACCTCGTTCACCACCTCCTACGACGAGGAGACGGTCAACAAGTTCATCGGCGGGATGGCCGACCGGGACCTGCCGCTGAGCGTGTTCCACTTCGACACGTTCTGGATGCGCGAGTTCAACTGGTGTGACTTCGAGTGGGACTCCCGGGTGTTCCCCGACCCGCCGGGCATGCTCAAACGGCTCGCCGACCGCGGACTGCACACCTGCCTGTGGATCAACCCGTACATCGCGCAGCGCTCGCCGTTGTTCGCCGAGGCCGCGGCCGCCGGATATCTGGTGAAGCGCGCCAACGGCGACGTCTTCCAGTGGGACCTGTGGCAGGCCGGCATGGGCCTGGTCGACTTCACCAACCCCGAAGCCTGCGAATGGTACGCGAGCAAACTGCGTCCCCTGGTGGAGATGGGCGTCGACGCGTTCAAGTCGGACTTCGGCGAACGCGTACCCACCGATGTGGTGTGGCACGACGGATCCGACCCGGAACGGATGCACAACTACTACACGCAGCTCTACAACAAGGTGGTCTTCGACGTTCTGCGGGAACTGCGCGGCGAGGGTGAGGCGGTGCTGTTCGCCCGCTCGGCGACCGTCGGCGGCCAGCAGTTCCCGGTGCACTGGGGCGGCGACAACTCCAGCACCTTCGAGTCGATGGCGGAGAGCCTGCGCGGCGGGCTGTCACTGATGTCGTCCGGTTTCGGATTCTGGAGCCACGACATCGGCGGATTCGAAGGCATGCCCGATCCGGCGGTGTTCAAGCGGTGGATCGCGTTCGGCCTGCTGTCGTCGCACAGCCGGCTGCACGGGTCGTCGTCGTACCGGGTGCCGTGGCTCTTCGACGAGGAGGCCGTGGACGTCCTGCGGACCTTCACGCACCTCAAGTACCGGTTGATGCCGTACCTGTTCGGCGCCGCCCACGTGGCGCACGAGACCGGCGTGCCGGTGATGCGCCCGACGACGTTCGTGTTCCCGGACGACCCGGCGGTGACCCACCTCGACCGGCAGTACATGCTCGGCGACGACCTGCTGGTGGCGCCGGTCTTCACGGCCGGCGGCGAGGTCACGTACTACGTGCCGGCCGGGCGCTGGACCCGTTACCGGACCGGGGAGATCGTCGAAGGCCCCGGCTGGGTGACGGAGACGCACGGCTTCGACAGCGTGCCGCTGCTGGTCCGGCCGGGAGCGGTGATCCCGGTGGGCGCCCGCCGGGACCGCCCCGACTACGACTTCCGCGACGGCGTCACCCTGCGCCTCTTCGCCGACCTCGCCGACAGTACGACCGTGCGGGTGCCGGGCCTGGAGGCCGGAACGGAGAGCGTCTTCACCGTGGTGCGCGACGGCGCGGAGATCCGGGTGACGCGGGCCGGGGACGCGCTGCCGTGGCGGGTCGAGGCCGGTGACACGGTCGTCGAGATCGCCGCCGACCAGGACACCGCCACCCTGACCCTGCGATAGCGGTTCCCCTCCCGAAGCCAGGCGGCCGTCGTTTCGTTCTCGGAACGGCGGCCGTTCTGCCTCCTGAGCGGGGCGCAGGATGAGGGAGATCTTCGATTTCGGTAATGTCCACTCTGAATGGATAGTTCGGTCGGAGCGCCGTGGTTCATCGGTTCTTCGGGGATCGGACGGCTGCCAGGATGGCCGCATGACGAAGAGGGTGGCCGCCGAGCCGAACGATCTCGCACTGTTCTTCATCGAGCTGGCCAACGAGGGCGACGTCGACGGGCTGGTCGCGTTGTTCGAGCCGGACGCGGTGCTGGCGTTCCCGCCGGGCACCCTGTCGACCGGCCACGACGAGATCCGCAAGGCCATGGAGCAGTTCGTCGCACTGGGCCTCGTGCTGGTGCCGGGCGTCCAGCAGCCGGCCCTGATCAACGGCGACCTGGCGCTGACCGCGTCCCGCGTGCCGACCGGCCAGCTGACGGTCGAGATCGCCCGCCGCCAGCCGGACGGATCCTGGCTCTGGGCCGTCGACCAGCCGTCCCTTCCGCTGTAACCGGCTCCCGGCGGCAGCCGCACCCACCACCATGGGCGGGTGCGGCTGCCGTCGGCGTCTGGAGGGTCAGGCGGTCGAGGTCGAGGTCGAGGGCTGCGGGTCGTCCGTCGGGGTGGGGTCGGGGGTGACTGACGGGTCGGCCGGAGCCGACGGGGTGGGGAGGCCGGTCGGGACCGAGCCGCTCGGGCGCGGGCCGCCGGGGAAGGACCCGCTCGGCCGGGGGCCGCCGGGGAACGAACCGCTCGGGCGCGGGCCGCCCGGTCCGCCCCCGCCGGGGAAGCCTTGTCCGTCGCCGGCGACCGTGCCGGCGGTCAGCTCCACGATCGGGGTCGCACCCGTCAGGTCGCCGCCGGTGGAGAAGCCGTCGGCGAGTGCGATCGGACCGGGGGCGCCACCGGTGTAGATCATGTAGTGGCTGCCGGTCGTGATCTGCGCAGACGTGAACAGGACGCCCTTGAAGACCTTGGTGGCCACATAGGTGAGCAGCGGGACGCCGTCCTCGCCGACCAGGTGGACCACCGTGCCGGCCGGCTGGTTGGCGGCGAAGCCGTAGATCGCCCAGCCCTGACCGCTGGTGGGCGCCTGGGTGGCGATCACGTTGATGCCGGCGGCGACGGCCGTGCCGCCGGTGAACAGGAGGGGACCGTTCGCGTCGAGGGCACCCTCGCCACCGCCGATCCGGGCCGAGCCGGTGGACACGACCACACCGCCGGAGATGCTCAGCGTTCCGTTGGAGTCCAGGCCGTCCGTCCCGCCGTCGACGATCACCGTGCCGCCGCTGATCGCGATCAGCGCGTTGGGCGCGGGCTCGAAGTCGCCGACACCCTCCTCCACCGCGTTGACCGCGTCGTCGGTCGCCGAGGCGGCGCGGACGACGCCACCGCTGATCAGGACCTTGAGGCCCTCGATCCCCTCGTACGACCGGGTCACGGTGACCTCGCCGGCGCTGATCCCCACGGTGCCCTCGGCGTGCAGTCCGTCGTCGCCGCTGCCCACGGTGAGACGGCCGCCGTCGACGGTGATCGCGTCGTCGGCATGCACGCCGTCATCGGTGGTGTCGACGGTGACCGTACCCTCGCTGAGCAGTGTCGATCTTTTGCTGTGGAGGCCCTTGCCGGTGGCGGTGACCGCGACGGATCCCCCGTCGATGAGCACGTCGGAGGCGGCGGAGAGGCCGTCGTCGCCGGCGGTGGCGGTCACCGAGCCGCCGGTGACCGCGACGTACCCGGTGGTCGCCTCCTCGCCGTCCGACTTCAGGGCGTCGCCGCCGGCCGTGGTCACGGTGATCGTGCCGCCGTCGACCACCACGTAGTCCCGGCCGCGGATCCCGTCGTCGACGGCGTTCACGGTGATCGTGCCGCCCGTGACGACCAGGCCGTCGGTGCTGGTGACGCCGTCGTCCGCGTTGGCGGTGACGGTGAGCGAGCCGGTTCCGCCGATGGTCAGGGCGGCGGCGCTGAACAGGGCGGCGTTCGGTTCGTCCCGTTCGGTGGCGCCGTCGGACAGCGTGTTGGCGGTGCCCGGCGCGAGCACCACCTCGGCCCGCCCGGCCGCCGCGACGACCAGCGGCGCGGTGGTCGAGCTGCTGATCGACACTCCGGCGAGGATCAGCCGGACCGCGCCGTCGCCCGGGCTGTCCACCACCAGTTGACCGTCGGTCAGGGTTCCGCTGATGCGGTAGGTGCCGGGTGACCCGATCGTCACCACCGCGCCGTCCACGGTGACGCCCGGCCCGGCGGCCCGGGCGGTGCGCCCGGTCAGGCGGATGCGGCGCTCGGCGGGGTGCGGGCGGTTCCGGTCGTCCGGTCGTGCGCTCTCGTGGTCGGGCCGGAGGTGGGTGCGGGCCTCGGACGCCGCGGTGCCCGGGGTGTGGGCCACGGCCTGGAGCGACGGGGCCGGGGTGGTGGCCGGCGCGGCCGCCATCGCCACCGCCGAGGCGGTCACCAGGGTGACGGCGAACGCCCCGGCCGCCGCGGGCACAGCGCCCCGCGGAATGCTGGATCTCATCGACAGGTCCTCTCCGAATCCGGACGCGGTCGTCCGGAAGGTGTGGGGATATCCTGGGAGCTTAAATTGAAGTACATCGATAGGAAGCTCGACGTTTCCTCAGAGTTCACTGTGGATCGCCGTCCGGAAAGTGATCAGAAACGATCACGGCGGGACTCTGCGGGTTCGGGAGCGGGGGCCGCGGGGTCTCCGGTGCGGGAAGAGAGCGCTTCGATTCGTACACATCACAGGGATTTTGACCGTGTTCTTTGAATGTCTTTGATCGTTTCTGATTGATTGAGGCATTGACGTGTCTTATTGCGAGCGGTTTACTCCCGTAACAGGTTCGTCACCGGTGAGGAGTCGCGACGCGGATGAGCAGCGCACTGCGCGGAGGACGTGGGAAGGCGGGATGCGTCGCGATGTCGGCGGCGCTGCTGTGGGGGCTGGTGGGCGTGCCGCCCGCGGCCGCGGCCGACGCCGACGACGTCGTCGAGGTGATCGTGGACGGGACCGACGTCCACAAGGACAACGTCAACGGCCTCACCTACAAGGGGCTCGGCCTGATCAGCGCCAACAGCACCAGCAACCTGCTGATGGACTACAAGGCGGAGCACCCGCAGCGGTACTGGCAGCTCATCGACGTGCTGTTCGGCGGGACACATCCGCTGATCACCCACGTCAAGATGGAGATGGGCTCCGACACCAACAACTCCACCGGCGCGGACGCCGCGACGATGCGGACCGCCGACGAACTCGCCGACGCCTCACGGTCGCCGGGATTCCAGCTCGCCGCCGACGCCAAGACGGTCAACCCGGACCTCAAGGTCTCGATCCTGCGCTGGACCATGCCCTACTGGGTGCAGGCCGCGTGGAGCGCCGGAACCGGCCGGGACGAGATGTACCGGTGGTACAAGGAGACCATCCTCGACGCGTACGAGAAGTACGGCTACATGGTCGACTACGTCAACCCGGACACCAACGAGACCGGCAACCCGGACGTCTCGTTCATCAAGTACTACGTCGACGCGGTGGCGACCGATGACGACTTCGCCGATCCGCGGTACGGCATTCCGGCCGAGAAGCAGGCCGCGGCCGCCACGGCGTACCACGGCATCAAGATCGTCGCGTCCGACGAGAACCAGACCAAGAACATCGGGCCGGCGCTGCTGAACGACCCGGAACTGTTCTCGATGGTCGACGCGGTCGGCTACCACTACAACACCGACGACCGCTACGACGGGGCCGCCGACAGCAACACCTACGAGCCGTACACCAAACTCGCCACCCGGCGTGACAAGGAGGTCTGGTACAGCGAGGGGGTCGGCTCCTTCGGCTTCACCGACTACCGGGTCAACAACAACGAGGGGCCGGACGGCGCGAGCACCGGCATCGGCGGCCTGCAGAGCGCCCTCGACCTGGCCAACCGCAGCGTCAAGGGCTACTACCGGTCCAAGCGGACCCACTACATCTTCCAGCCCGCGATCGGCTCCTTCTACGAGGGCGCGCAGTACAGCCACAAGGAACTGCTCAGCGCCCGCGACCCGTGGTCGGGTGCCATCCACTACGACGCGGCGATCTACGTCATGCGCCACTTCACCAGCTTCGCCACGGTCGGCTGGGAGAACGACGACAACACCGCGGGCATCTGGCGCACCGTGCCGGAAGCCAGCTGGAGCGGGGTCACCGGCACCGAGAACATCGACGGATCCAACGGCGCGGCCAGCTACATGACCCTGGCCGACCCGGACCGGCGGGACTTCTCCACGATCGCGGTCAACGACAGCGACCGCACCAAGACGTACCGCATCAAGGCCCAGGAGATGGACCTCGGCGCGGACCCCACGATGGAGGTCTGGGAGACCCGGGCCGCCGGATACCTGCGGCCGGTGGCCGAGCTGCAGCCCGGCGACGACGGCTTCTACACCTTCGCGGTGCAGCCGCGGTCGATCGTCACCTTCACCACCCTGGACCGCAGCGCCGACCCGGAGACCAGCCGGCGGCTGCCCGAGACGGGGGAGCGCACCGTCCTGGACGACGGCGACGTTCTCTACGCCGACGACTTCGGATACGCCGACGAGGGCCCGGTCGAGGTGGGCGTCGGCAACGGCGCCGAGCGGCAGACCCAGCCGTACCTGGCGTCGCGGGGTCACGAGCCGCGGTACCTCGTCGACCAGACCGGCGCCTGGCAGGTCGGCGCGGACGGCACGCTCTATCAATACCTCGACCAGTCGATGAAGGACACCGCGGCGTGGAACCGCACCACCCCGAACACCCTGGTCGGTGACTTCCGCTGGCAGAACTACCGGGCGAGCGCCGACGTGTCGTTCCCCGACCCGGCGGGCGGCTCGGCCGGTCTCGGCGTCCGCCAGCAGAGCGGGATGACCGCGGACAGCGCCGCCTACCGCATCCGCATCGACCGCTCCGGGACCTGGACCTTCTTCAAGCGCGGCACGACCATCGCCACCGGCACCCGGCCCGCCGCCGGTGCGTACCGGCTGGCGGTCGAGGCGAAGGGCGCGACGGTCACCGCGTTCGTCGACGGCACCGCGGTCCACAGCTGGACCGACCCGGCACCGGAACTGGCCGGGCGGGTCAACCTGTCCAGCGACTTCTACCGCACCGGCTTCGACAACCTCAAGATCGAAAAGATCGACGGCTTCTCGGCGTACGCGTCGACACTCGTCGACGACATGGACAGCGCTCTCGCCTACACCGGCACGTGGAGTCACCGGGCCTCGGCCGGTGACGCGATGGACTGGCACCGGACCACCAGCACCAGCGCTGTGGCCGGCTCCACCGTGACGACCGAATTCCAGGGCACCGGACTGGACCTGATCGGCGGCAACACCGGCGGCGCCACCCTGGACGTCACCGTCGACGGGACGCCACTGGCCCTCGGCGCGACCACCCGGGCCAGTGGTAAACGGCAGGCCACGTACACGCTGCGCGGCCTCGCCGCCGGCCCGCACCGGGCCACGTTCACGCTGCGTACCGGCACCCTGGTGCTCGACGCGGTCACCGCGATCTCCGGTGAGGTGACCGGCGCCGTCGACACCGCGCCGATCCGCAACGCCCTGGCCGCCGTCGGAACCCCCGCCGAAGCCGACTGGTCGGCGCGGACCTGGGCGGTCTTCGCCGCGACCCGGGCACAGGCGGTGGCGGCGCTCTCCGGGCAGCCCGGCCTGGACACGATCGGCGTCAACGAGATCGCGGCCCGGCTCATCGCGGCGTACGACGGTCTGCGGCCCTCAAACGTCACCGACACGGTGCGCGACCTGGGACTCGCCGGTGCGGTGCAGAACACCGGCGACCTGCCGGCGAGCGTCACCATCGACGGGCGGGAACGGGCGGTCACCTGGACGCCTGCCAGCCGCACCACCGCCCGGCCGCTGTGGACGACGGTCACCGTGGAGGGCTGGACGAACGAGGCGTACGCGGACGGCCGCAAGCAGGCGATCACCGCCCGTTATGAGGTGGTGCCGGCGTCGCTGGTCTACTACATCGACGCCGGGGTGCCCGCCGGGCAGACCTCGCCGCAGTTCGCCGCCGTGCGCGGCATCGTCAACCAGGTGCCGGACCAGATCTCCACCTCCGCCACCACCTGGGGCTACGTCGACGACGGCATCACCGTCAAATCCGGCACCGACGTCACCGACAAGTTCTCCACCGGCACCTGGGCGGGCAGCAACAAGACCATCCGCTACCGGCTGCCGCTGGACGCCGGTACCTATGTGCTGACCGCCGGCTTCGCCGAATGGTGGAGCCAGACCCGGGCCATGTCGCAGACCGTCACCGTCGACGGCACCACGGTGACCGGCACCCCGGTCGCGCTCAGCTCGTCCACCACCCGGGCCACCGGCACCGTCACGTTCACCGTGCCCACCCCGACAGTCGTGACCTACACGGTGGCGAAGACCGGCTCCGCCGACCCGGTGATCAGCTGGCTCGCGGTGGCCCGCACCGGCGACCCCGTCAGCGCCTGGGCGGCAGACGCCGTCTACGTCGCCGGCGACCGGGTCCGGCACTCCTCCCGGGTCTTCGCGGCCCAGTGGTGGACCCGCGGCGAGACACCCGGCGCCTCGGTGACCGGGCCCTGGGCCGAGGTGGGCGCGCCGGTCGTCTGCGGGACCGCAGGCTACACCGCCTGGACGCCGTCGTGGATCTACACCGGTGACGAGGTGGTGGTGCACTCGGGCCGGCGGTGGCAGGCCCGGTGGTGGACGCGGGCCCAGCAGCCGGGCGACCCGTACGGCCCGTGGCAGAACCTCGGCGCCTGCTAGACACCTAATGAGTCAGTCAGGGTCTGCCTCTGTGGTGATTTCGGGCGCTCAGCGCGCCCGTATTCACCACACCGCCAGGGGTGTGGTGATTTGGGGCGTGCAGCGCGCCCGTATTCACCACACCGCCAGGGGTGTGGTGATTTGGGGCGTCGAGCGCGCCCGTATTCACCACACCGCCAGGGGTGTGGTGATTTGGGGCGTCGAGCGCGCCCGTATTCACCACACCGCCACGGGTGTGGTGAATTGGGGCGTCCAGCGCGCCCGAAATCACCACGCGGACGGGCTTCGCACCCTAGCCACGAAACGTGTCTGGACGCTGCGGGGTGATGGAGGAGCTGCCCTCCATCACCCCGGTTCGCGGCCGGTCAGCTCGGCGATCCGGTCCAGCAGCCAGGCCGGGGCGGTCGGCTCGGCGGCGATTTCGGCTATCGGGAGGCGTTCCAGAAGGCCGTGCTGGAGGGCGTCATCCTCCGAGTTCCGGCCCAGAAATCGCATCATCACCCCGAGGAAGGCGTGGAGCAGCCGGAAATCGAAGGACAACCGGGCGCCGAGCAGCGTATCCAGGACACTGAGGGCGAGGTCGGCCGTCGCCTCCGGGTCCGTCTGCAGCCGGTCGAGAATGTGGACGCTGTAACTCCGTTGGTCCGCGCCGGTCCACTGGAGGTCGCGGGTGACGACGTCGGTGGCGGCGAGGTAGATCTCCGGCGACGGGTTGGTCCACAACCGCATCAGAAGGTGGGCTGCCGATACGGACCCCACGAAGCTGGTCACGGCGAATCCCAGGTTCGTGTACAGCGGTTCGACGGTGTGCTGGGTCACGTCGGTGGCGGAACTGACGGCGAAGGTGGCCGTTTGGCGCAGGGAGGCGGGACTCAGATTGTTCCGCCGTGACACGAGATCGGCGCGATCGGCCCGGTCGGGACTGATGTCGAGCGTCCAGAAGACGTCGACCGGTTTGATCCGGGTCGATCGATGAGGCAGGGCGGCGAGCCGTAGGTCGCGCCGTCCGCCGGACCAGATCCGGTCCAACTCGATCGTCTCGGTCAGACTGATCCAGCCGCTCGGGTGGGAGAGCTGGGAGTGCCACAGGAGAGTGTCGCTGTGCCAGGCGTCGTAGATGTCGCGGTCGGGCCCGTAGAGATCGGAGGCTGCCAGCTCTCCGGTGAGGAAGACGCACAACAGGAGAAGGTTGGCGCTGTAGGCGGCGTATCGGGCGGGCTCGCTCGCGGGGCTGGGCCGGTAGGCGGCGAATCGGTGGGCGGGTGGTGTGTAGGGGACCGCTCGAAACAGACGGATCAGGATATTGCGTAAATTATCGCGGCCATCTGCCGGAGCCAGGGCGGCGAGGAAGGTCATGATCGGCGTGCGGGCGCTCAACGGCTGGAACGACAGCAGGGCGCGGAGCAGGTCGTCGTCGGCCTCGGCCGCGCCGAACGACATCGTCGAGGCGGACTCGCGGGCGGCCATGTCGGCCAGTACCTGGCAGGTCAGGCGGGCGACCAGGTATTCGCCGAAGGTGGCGTGCAGGAACTCGTAGGTCTCCATCCGGGTGTCGTCGTGTGCGGCCCGGGCGCGGTGGATGAAGAAGAACCGGCCGAGTTGGCGTTCGGCGTCCCGCAGCGCCGGGCGCAGGCCGCTGGCCGGGGCGGCACCCGGGTGGCCGAGGAGTGCGGTGAGGTCGTCGTCCAGGCCGGCCTCGGTGACCCATTGCGCGCCCCGGTTGAACATGGCGAACGCCACCACGGACAGGCGCCGCAGCTCGTTCTCGACGGCGTCCCGGAACTCGCGGCCGGGCAGGCCCGGACGGTGCTTGGCGACCTCGCGTTCGGCGAAGTCGTGGAGCAGCCGTTCGTACAGTTGGTGGGTGTGAAGGCCCTGCTGGAGAGTGCCGCCGCCGCCCGCGTAGAGCGCGAGCATCAGCAGGAGCAGCGGTTGTTCGGCGAGGTCCGGGTGGGCCAGCACGGTCGCCGCGGGGACCGGCGGCGTGCCGGGGTTGGCCGCGTTCCAGATGTCCAGCCAGGCCCGCACCTGGCCGTCGTCGAAGGGTTCCAGGCGTAGTGCGACGGTCTCCTCCGGGGTACGCGCCCGGTCGGCGACCGCCGTGCGGCTGGTGACGATCACCGCCGTCGGCCGGCCCTGCTCGGCCTCGCGGCGCTGGAAGGCGGCCACCTTGACCAGGTAGTCGGTCTGGCTGACGCCGGTCGCCTGCAGGAGTTCGTCGAAGCCGTCCAGCAGGATCACCGGCAGGGTGTCGGGTGCCGAGCGGATCAGGGCCGGCCAGTCGACGCGTTCGCCGGTGGCCTTGCGGACCGCGTGTTCGAGACGGTCCTGGAAGTCCTCGGCGGCGGTGACGTCGCGCAGCACCACCCGGACCGGCAGGAAGTCGGCGGCCGGCAGCCGGGCGGCCAGCACCCGGGTCAGCACCGACTTGCCCGAACCGGGCTGGCCCAGGACGAGCAGCGGCGCCCGGACGGCCTGCGGGGACGTCAGGTGCCCGATCAGGAACTCCCGCAGGTCGTCGCGGACCGGGAGCGCGGACCACCAGGACTCCTCGCTGATCCGGGCGGCGGGCGAGACCCCGGCCGCCCGGAAGCGGGGCGGGAGGTAGGCCTCGCACAGGGCGGGCACCACGATCCCCTCCGGGGCGTCCCCGGACTCGACGACCGGCCGTTTCAGCTCGGCCTGGTAGGCCCGGGCCAGGCTTTCGCGGCGTTCGTCCGGCGCCCGGCCGGTGGAGATCGCCTGGAGTGCCTCCTCCAGTTCGGCCAGGGCCGCCCGGGTGGCCCGGTGTTCCCGCTGCCCGGCCCAGCACGCGACCTCGGGGAAGTCGGCCGCCAACCGCCGGAACGACTCGTCGTAGCGCCGGCAGGCGTGCTCGGGGACGCGGTCGAAGGCTTCGGAGAGTCGCCGCCTCCCGGTGTCGTCGAGGCTGTCCACGACGGAGAGCCCGTCGACGAACTTCTGCAGGACTCCGCGGAGGATCGTGTAGTGGACGAGCAGCCGGCCCCGGAACGCCTCGGGCGCCTCCTGCGGTTGTGGCTGGGGCTGGCCGCTGGTCTGCAGGATCAACACCATCGACCTGCCGGGTTCCAGGGTGCGCCGGCCGGTGAGACCGGCCTGCTCCTCGGCGGTCAGCGCCAGTTCGTCGAGGGTCAGTGGCAGCCGCACGTCGTTCAGGGCCTCGAAGAACGACGTGATCACCAGGACCGTGTGGGCGGCCTCCAGGCGTTCGGTGCGGGAGTGGCGGGACAGGCCGCTGCGGCGTTCGGAGAGGGATCGGACCAGGTCGTGGCTCAGCCGGACCAGTTCGCCCTTGGCGTCGAACCAGCCCAGTACCTCGGAGACCACCGGCGCGGTGCCGAGCATCAGGGCACCGGCGACCCTCTCGATGGCGGTGACGGTCCTGCTGTCCTGGCCGCCCAGGAGACGGACGGCATCCGCGTAACTCAGTGACCGGGGCATAACCTCCATCATGGAGGTCGATGCAAGCGGGTCAGGCGGGGTGGGAGACGGCCTGGAAGACGCGGGCGTGCAGGCCCGGTACGTCGCCGCGCACCCCCTCCAGCAGCCAGTGGCACATCTGCATCGAGACGTCGACGACGGTCTTCACCCGTTCGTAGCGGCGCTCGGTGAACGCCGTCCACAGGTCGTCGTCCACGGTGTGACGGGTGGTCAGCAGTTCGGCCAGGACGGCGGCGTCCTCCAGGGACTGGGCGGCGCCCTGGGCGACCGTCGGCGGGCAGACGTGGGTGGCGTCGCCGATCAGGACGACGCGGCCGCGGTTCCACGGTGGGGGCAGCAGGTGGACCTGGAAGCGGGTGAAGTTCACCGGGGACGACGCGACGATGTCGTCCCACGGGCCGTGGTAGGGCTCGGCCAGGGACCGCACCAGCTCCAGCGCCTCGGCCGGGGGCAGGTCGCCGCGGTTCTGCGGGCGTTCGACCAGGAAACCGTAGAGGGAGTCGTCGCCGGTGGGGCAGAAGCCGGCGATGAAGAGCGGACCGCCGAAGATCAGTTCGGTGCGGGTGACCGAGGGCGGGCGGGGCGCGACGAAACGCCAGATGTCCATGCCGACGTCGGTGGTGGGCAGGTCGATGCCGACCGCGGACCGGGTCGTCGAGTGCAGGCCGTCGGCGCCGACCACCAGGTCGTAGACGCCGGAGGTGCCGTCGGCGAAGTGGGCGGTGACCGCGGTGGCGTCCTGGTCGAGGCCGGTCAGGGCGGTGCCGTACCGGATGCGGGCACCGGCTGCCGCCGCCCGCTCGACCAGGATGCGGGCCAGCACCGGGCGGTACGTGCCGAAGGTGGCCGGCAGGTCGGGCCCGCCGGTGCGGTTGTCGGTGACCTCGCCGAGCAGGGCCGCCTGCGGGCCGGGTGCGCGGATGCCGAGGCCGTCGAAGGCGTACCCCCGAGGTCGGAGATCCTCCCAGACGCCCAGGGTGCGCAGGACGCGCAGCGCGTTGCCCTGCAGGGTTATCCCGGAGCCCACGGCGCCGACCGTGGGGCGGGAGTCGATCAGATCGACGGTGACGCCGGCCGAGGCCAGCAGGATCGCGGTGGCACAGCCGGCCGCACCGGCACCGACCACCAGAACCGATTCGACGGCGGGCACGCGGCCGATCATATCGACAAGTGTCCCTGATCGGGAGGCCCGGAACGGCATACGGGACCCGGCGGTGGGTAACGTCCCGGGCGGGTGGGCCGAAAGACCCGGGACCGATGTCTTTGGCCCCCTGCGGCCGTGCTTCCGCAAGCCTAGATTCGACCTTGAAAGAACGCGAAGAGCACGTCAGGACGCGAACACGCTTCTCCCGAGAGGAATGACCGTGACCGCCGTTTCGGAAAACCGGGCCGCCACGCTCGACCAGGACGCACTCGTGCGGAAGCTCGCCGCTCCCGACGAGTCCGAGGTCGCCGGCCTCGACGCCTGGTGGCGGGCGAACAACTATCTCACCGTCGGCCAGATCTATCTGCAGGGCAACCCCCTGCTGCGGGAGCCGCTGACCTCCGAGCACATCAAGCCGCGTCTGCTCGGCCACTGGGGCACCAGCCCGGGCCTGAGCTTCGTGTACGCCCACGTCTCCCGCCTGATCAAGACCACCGGCCAGCAGGCGATCTACCTGGCCGGTCCCGGTCACGGCGGTCCCGCGCTGGTGGCCGCCGGATACCTCGAGGGCACCTACTCGGAGGTCTACCCGAAGGTCAGCCTGGACGAGGACGGCCTGCTCACGCTCTTCCGCCAGTTCTCCAGCCCGGGCGGCATCCCCAGCCACGTCTCGGTGACCACCCCGGGCAGCATCCACGAGGGCGGCGAACTCGGGTACGTCCTGGTGCACGCGTTCGGCGCGGTGATGGACAACCCGGACCTGCTGGCCATCGCGGTGGTCGGCGACGGCGAGGCGGAGACCGGCCCCCTCGAGGGTTCCTGGAAGGGCGTCTCCTTCATCAACCCGGAGCACGACGGCGCGGTGTTGCCGATCCTGCACCTCAACGGCGCGAAGATCGCCGGACCGACGGTGCTGGCCCGCAAGGACCCGGCCGAGGTGCGCAAGCTGCTCGAGGGCCACGGCTACGACGTCATCGAGATCGAGGGCTCCGACCTGCCCGGCATGCACCACCGGTTCGCGCAGGTGCTCGCCGAGGCGTGGGGCAAGATCCGGGCGATCCAGACGGCCGCCCGCAACGGCACCTGGGACGGGCAGCGCCCGCACTGGCCACTGATCATCATGCGTACGCCGAAGGGCTGGACCGGCCCGGAGAAGATCGACGGGATCACGGTGACCGGCACGTGGCGCTCGCACCAGGTGCCGCTCTCCGGTGTCAAGGGCAACGACGAGCACCTGCGCGATCTGGAGACCTGGCTGCGGTCGTACCGTCCGGAGGAGCTCTTCGACGCGACCGGCTCACCGACCGACGTGGTGCGCTCGATCAACCCGGACGGCGACCTGCGGATGAGCGCCACCCCGCACGCCAACGGTGGACTGCTCACCCGGGATCTCGACATGCCCGACTTCCGGGATTACGCGATCGACGTGCAGCGGCCGGCCCAGGGGCGTGCCGAGTCGACGCGCAAGCTCGGCGAGATGATGCGCGACATCTACCAGCGTAACGACGACCGGTTCCGGCTGTTCTGCCCGGACGAGACCAACAGCAACCGGCTCGGCGCGGTCTTCGACGTCTCCGACCGCGGCTTCATGGAGTCGGTCACCGGCGACGACGTCAAGATCAGCCGCCACGGCCGGGTGATGGAGGTGCTGTCCGAGCACAACTGCCACGGCTGGCTGGAGGGGTACAACCTCACCGGGCGGCACGGCATGTTCGCCACCTACGAGGCGTTCGCGATGGTCAGCGCGTCGCAGACGATCCAGCACGGCAAGTGGCTGCAGGAGGCGAGCCACCTGCCGTGGCGGGCCAAGGTGCCGAGCCTGAACATCCTGCTCACCTCGACGGCCTGGCGCAACGACCACAACGGCTTCTCGCACCAGGGCCCCGGCCTGATCCAGAACGTGCTGACCCAGCGCGGCGACGTGGCCCGGGTGTACCTGCCGCCGGACGCGAACACCCTGCTCTCGGTCGCCGACCACTGCTTCCGGTCGCGGTCGTACATCAACCTGATCGTCATCGACAAGCAGCCGCAGCTGCAGTGGCTGACGATGGACCAGGCGATCGAGCACTGCACCAAGGGCGCCGGGATCTGGGAATGGGCCGGCACCGACGACGGCTCCAGCGACCCGGACATCGTGCTGGCCTGCGCCGGTGACGTGGTGACCATGGAGACGGTGGCGGCGGCGCAGATCCTCAAGGAGAAGCTGCCGCAGCTCAAGGTCCGGGTGGTCAACGTGGTCGACCTGATGACCCTGCCCCGGCCGAAGGACCACCCGCACGGCATGAGCGAGACCATGTTCCGGGAGCTGTTCACCGACCACGTGGACGTCGTCTTCTCCTTCCACGGCTACCCGGGCGCCATCCACCAGCTGGTGCACGGCCGGCCGGACGCCGACCGGTTCCGGGTGCGCGGGTTCATCGAGCAGGGCACCACGACGACCCCGTTCGACATGACGGTCCGCAACCGGGCGTCGCGTTACCACCTGGTGATGGACGCGATCAACAACGCGGGTCGGCTGCCGAGCGGCGCGTCGGACGTCAAGGCGTGGTGCGAGAAGCAGCTCGAGCGTCACGAGCGGTACGTCGTCGAGCACCTCGAGGACATGCCGGAGGTCCGCGACTGGTCCCTGGGGGACTGGGCGGAGAACTGATCATCATCGACGGCGAGCCCGGCCCTTCTCAAGGGGCCGGGCTCGTGCCATTTCCCACTACGTGTCACGGTCTGTCGACTCTGTGTTCGCATCTGCGTGATCTCCGTGCTGAACGAACGCTTACGAACAGGTGAGCCGAAGATTCCGTGGTCGAGAGATTCTTCACCCTTTCAATCGACGGTTCTAGAAGAGAGGGTGGGGTAGGCACCACATACCCGTCGCTCGACGATGAGGAAGGGGACCCCCATGACCGACACCCTGAACCCCTGGCCGACGACCCGGCAGGGCACCAAGGACCACCCCGTCCCGACCCTGCAATACCTGCTGCTCGCGCACGGCCACACGGTCACCGTCGACGGAGTCTTCGGACCGCAGACCGGCGAGGCCGTCCGCGCCTACCAGCGGACCCGGGGACTCACCGACGACGGCGTCGTCGGCCCGGACACCTGGCACGCCCTGCTCGTCGAGGTCGCCCCGGGATCGCGCGGCAACGCGGTCCGCGGCGTCCAGCACCGGGCCGGCGTCACGGTCGAACCCGACGGGGAGTACGGCCCGCGTACCCAGGACGCGGTCCGTGAGGTGCAGGCGGCGGTCCTGGCGAGCGGCACCCCGATCGCCGTCGACGGCGTGATCGGGCCCAAGACGTGGCAGGCCCTGATCGGCGGCGTCAGCGCCCCGCTCAGCCGCGCCGCATAGCGGGGTCGAAGCCGAACGGCAGCTCCAGGCGGTGCTCGGCCATCAACTCACGGTCGGCCAGCAGCGCCTGCGTGCCGCCGTCGGCGACGATCCGGCCGGCGTCCAGGATCACCGAGCGGGGGCAGAGCTCCAGGGCGTACGGCAGGTCGTGGGTCACCATCAGCACGGTCACCGGCAACGACTCGATGATCTCGGCCAGTTCGCGGCGGCTGGCCGGGTCGAGGTTGGACGACGGCTCGTCGAGGACCAGGATCTCCGGGCGCATCGCCAGCACGGTCGCGACCGCCACCCGGCGCCGCTGCCCGAACGAGAGGTGGTGCGGCACCTGGTCACGGTGCCCGGTCATGCCGACGGCGGCCAGCGCCTCGTCCACCCGTGCGGTGAGCTCGGCACCGCGTACCCCCAGATTGGCCGGGCCGAAAGCGACGTCCTCCGCGACCGAAGGCATGAAGAGCTGGTCGTCGGGGTCCTGGAAGACGACGCCGACCCGGCGCCGGATCTCGGTGATCGCCGCCCGGTCGCCCGGGGCGACCGGCATCCCGGAGATCTCCACCCGCCCGCCGCCGCCGTGCAGGATGCCGTTGAGATGCAGCACCAGCGTGGTCTTGCCGGCCCCGTTCGGCCCGAGCAGGGCCACCCGCTCGCCCGGCGCGACGCTCAGATCGACGCCGCGCAGCGCCTCGCGCCCGTCGGGATAGGCGAAACGCAGTCCGGTGATGCTCAGGGCCGGGGTCATGCCGATGATGCTAGAGGCGGAGCCGGTCACACCCGCAGCGGGTGTGAACGAGGAGGAGTCACATGCCCCTGGCGAGGACCACGGCCAGGATCGCGGCGGTGGCGACCGGGAGCGTGGCCGACAACGCCCATTCCCGGGCGGGCGCCCGGGAGTCGGAGACGGCCGGGAGACGACCGGTGTAGCCGCGCGACAGCATCGCCAGGTAGACCCGCTCACCACGCTCGTAGGAGCGCAGGAACAGCGACCCGACGCCGACCGCGAACGCCTTGGCCTGCCAGAGGAACCGCGGATCGTACGCCCGGGAGAGCCGGGCGATCCGCATCCGCCGCGCATCGTCGGCGAGCACGTCGATGTAGCGCAGCATGAACGTCATGATCTGGGTGAACACCACCGGGCAGCGCAGCCGGTCCAGCCCGAGGATCAGGTCCCGCATCGTGGTGGTCGCGGCGAGCAGCAGCGACGCCAGCACCCCCAGCGTGCCCTTGGCGAAGATGTTCCATGCGCCGTGCAGGCCGTCGACCGACAGCGAGAAGCCCAGCCAGTCGACCCGCTCGCCGCGCCCGGCGAACGGCAGCGCCACCGCCAGAACCACGAACGGCAGCTCGATGGTGGCCCGTTTCGCCAGCCAGCCGGCCGGCACCCGGGCGATCACCGCGACGACGGCGAGCAGCAGGAGGTAGCCGCCGAACGCGGCGAACGCGGTGCGTGGCGTGCTCACCACCAGCACGGTGAAGAGCAGCATCGCCACGATCTTCACCTCGGGGGAGAGCCGGTGGATCGGGCTCTCCCGGTCGAGGTGCAGGCTCATGCCGTCAGCTTAGTAGCACGTCCGCCACGTCCCTGCGGGCGGACGGGTGACCCGGATAGCCGTAGCCCACCCGGAACGCGATCTGCGGGAACCCGCTGCGGCCCAGCGACCGCCGCAACTGGTCGCGGGCGGCCGGCACCTCGATCGGCTGGGAGATCAGCGAACCGGTCAGCCCGGCGTCGGTCGCGGCCAGCAGCACCCGCTGCAGCGCCTGACCGGCCATCACCTGGTCCAGCCGGCGGTCCCCGGCGGTGCCCAGGATGCCGACCAGCGGCTCCGGCTCGTAGTCGCGTCCCGGCGACCGGTGCCGCTGCGCGAACGACCGTTGCGGGATCAGGTCCTGGTGCTCGGCGACCGGCGCGCCGGCGGCCACCGGGATGCCGTCCTCGGCCGTGTCGGCGCCGGTCCAGGTGATCAGCTCGGACTGGTAGCGCACGTCGCGGCGCAGCACCCGGTCGGCGCTGTGCGCGATCTCCGAGAAGCCGGTCAGTGCGGTCATCCCGACCAGCAGATCGAGCCAGCCGCCCTCGGCCTGCACCGCCTCGATCAGGCGGACCCGGACGTCGGCGGGCACCGGGTCCGGCCAGAACGGCTCCCGGTTGCTGTGCCGGCGTTCGATCGCGGCGTGCAGGTCACGTTCGATGTAGGTGGGCGGGCGCTGCCGTCCCGGGGTCAGCCGGGCGATCACCTCGGGTTCGTGGCCGTCGGGCAGCAGGCGCACCTCGGCCGGGGTGCCGGCCCAGGCCAGCGCCAGCCGGGCGTTGAACGTGGCCGCGCCGCAGGCCAGGCGCATCGCCCAGCCGCCGTTGTCGGCGACGGCCAGGTGCCGGCCCGGATCCGCGAGGACCTCGATGGCGCCGTCGCGGAGCCGGAACATCCACGGCTGGCTGTTGTACATGGATGGGGCATGGATCCCGGCCGCGGCGGCGCGCCGCAGGTCGGACTCGTCGTAGCGCGTCACGGCTGATTCTCCTTCACGGTGTACCTCCACCGTGCCGTGCCGGTGCCCGGTCCGTTAAGGGCCGAAAGTCCCCCTCAACCGGACAGCGGAACCCGCCAGGTGACCATGGCCCCCGTGCCGTCCGGCCGGGTGGCGATCTCGAAGGCCCCACCGAGGTCGTGGGCGCGCTCACCCATGTTGACCATGCCGCCGCGGGCCAGCGCCGGGTCGATGCCCACGCCGTCGTCCTCGACCTGCAGGATCAGTTCGCCGCCGGCGGCACGCACCGAGACGCGGACGGCGGTCGCGTTCGCGTGCCGGGACACGTTCGCCAGGGCCTCGCGCAGCACCGCCATCAGCTCCGGCACGATGTCGTCCGGCACGGCGCTCTCCACCGGCCCGGACGTCTCCAGCACCGGCCGGAAGCCCAGCGTGTCGAAGGCGGCGTCGACCGTGTCGCGCAGCTCGGTGCGCAGCGTGGCGCCGACCGGGGCGCGCAGCTCGAAGATCGACCGGCGGATGTCGCGGATGGTGGCGTCCAGGTCGTCGACCGCCGCGTTGACCCGCCGCAGCACCTCCGGCTTGGCCCCGGACGCCTGCGCGGCCGCGCCCTGCAGCTGCATGCCGGTGGCGAACAACCGCTGGATGACCACGTCGTGCAGGTCGCGGGCGATACGCTCGCGGTCCTCCAGGACGGCCAGCAGCTCCCGCTGCTCCTGGGCACGGGCACGTTCCAGGGCCAGCGCGGCCTGCCCGGCGAACGTGGAGAGCAGCACCGCGTCGTCGGACGTGAGGATCGCCCGGTGCACGGCCTGACTGACGATCAGCACGCCCTGCGGCATGTCCGCGCCGGCCAGCGGGGCGGCCAGCGCGGCGCTCCCCGGCACCGGACCGGGCCACTCGGCGACCTCACGCAGGTTGTCCAGCATCAGGTAGCGCTCGGTGCCGAAGGTCTGCGCGCCGAGGCCGTCGACCGGCAGCACCCGGCCGGTCATGCCCTTGCAGTCGGCGTCGGCGCTCTCCACCACCTCGATGGTGTAGCGGTCGTTCTCCTCGTCGTAGAGCAGCACCATGACCAGCTCGGCGTCGGCGACCTCGCGGGCCCGGCGGGCGATCAGCCGCAGCGCCTCGGTCCGGCGGACGGTCCCGAGCAGCACCCCGGTGATCTCGCCGGCCGCCTCCAGCCAGCGCTGCCGGCGCTGGGCCACCTCGTAGAGCCGGGCGTTGTCGATGGCGACGCCCGCCGCGGCAGCCAGCGCCACCACGATCTCCTCGTCATCCTCGGTGAACTCGGCGGCCCCGATCTTCTCGGCCAGGTAGAGGTTGCCGAAGATCTGGTCGCGGGTGCGGACCGGGACGCCGAGGAAGCTGTGCATCGGCGGGTGGTGCGCCGGGAAGCCGTACGAGTCCGGATGCTGGGTGATGTCCGGCAGCCGGACCGGCCGCGGCTCGGTGATCAGCAGGCCCAGCACACCCCGGCCGTGCGGAAGGTCACCGATCTTGGCGTGGGTCGCCGGATCGATGCCGTGCGTCACGAAATCGGACAGGCTCGGACCGTCCGGCGACAGCACGCCCAACGCCCCGTACCTCGCGTCGGCGAGCGCGCACGCCGCCTCCACGATCCGCTGCAGCGTGCTGTTGAGATCCAGGTCGGTGCCGATGCCGACCACGGCGTCCAGCAGCGCCCGCAGCCGTTCCCGGCTGGACACGATGGCGCCCACCCGGTTCTGCATCTCCTGCAACAGCTCGTCCAGGCGGATGCGGGACAGGGGGCTCAGGCCGAGGGTGGGCGGAGATCCGTCTGACACGTGTCCGAGGCTAGCCGGTCGGGAGATCCGGGTCGCCGGGACCTTGTGCCCTAGGTGTGGGGCCGGGCGGGCGGTATGAATAAGACATGATCCGAGTCTTTCTCCTCGACGACCACGAGGTCGTCCGCCGCGGCCTCGTCGATCTGCTCCAGGCGGGCGGCGACATCGAGGTCGTGGGCGAGTCGGGTTCCGCCCGGGAGGCGGCCCGGCGTATCCCCGCACTGCGCCCCGACGTCGCGGTCCTCGACGCCCGCCTGCCCGACGGCAACGGCATCGACGTCTGCCGCGACGTGCGCGCCGTCGACTCGTCGATCAACGGCCTCATCCTGACGTCCTACGAGGACGACGAGGCCCTGTTCGCCGCGATCATGGCGGGCGCGTCCGGTTACGTCCTCAAGCAGATCCGCGGCACCGACCTGGTCGACGCGGTCCGCCGGGTCGCCGCCGGCCAGTCCCTGCTCGACCCGGCGGTCACCCAGCGTGTCCTCGAACGCATCCGTAACGGCGTCGAGCAGCCCCGCGAGCTGGCGTCGCTGACCGATCAGGAACGCCGCATCCTGGAACTGGTCGCCGAGGGCCTGACCAACCGGGAGATCGCCGGCCGGATGTTCCTGGCCGAGAAGACGGTCAAGAACTACGTCTCCAGCCTGCTGGCCAAGCTCGGCCTGGAGCGTCGCACGCAGGCCGCGGTGCTGGCCACCAAGTTGCTCGGCGACCACCCCTCACATCACTAGATCTCTCTTTCGGCACGGCCTGGGCGATTCGGTCCAGGCCGTTCTTCATTTTTTCGTACGCGTGATGGGGAGTCCCGTACCCCCCAACGCGATCTTCCCGTGCCTGGTCACCGCCCTGCCGCGCCTTGCGCCCCGAGCCGTTCCCCGGTTACATTGCAGTCGTATTGCAAAGGGTTCGGGGGAGGTCACGATGATGAGCAGAATGGCCGCGGTCGAAGCCATGATGTGGCGCAGCCTGTTCCAATGGCTCCGGCGCGCCCCACTCGACCTGGCCCCCGGCGAACAGGCCTTCACCCACCACCGCATCGTCAACCCGATCCTCGGCGCCTTCATCGGCATGTCGATCGTCGAGATTCCGATCCTCGACGTGATCGTCAGCCACGTGATCCCATGGCCACCGGCCCGCTGGATCACCCTGGCGCTGAGCCTCTGGGGCCTGCTGTGGATGCTGGGCCTACTGGCCGCGATGCGCCGCACCCCCCACGTGGTGGGCCCGGCCGGCATCCGGGCGCGCACCGCCCTGGGCGTCGACATCACCGTGCCGTGGGAGCAGATCACCACGGTGACACGCAGTGTGCGCCCACTGCCGTCGTCGAAGAGCATCCAGGTCGAGGACGGCGCCCTGCACCTCGTCGCCGGCAGCGAGACGAACGTCGACATCCACCTGCGGTCGCCGGTCGCGTTGCCACTCCCGGCCGGCGCCAGCCCGCCGGTCACCCAGCTGCGGCTGCATGCGGACGACGAGAAGGCGTTCGTGGCGGCCGCCCATATGCGGCTGACTTCGATGGCCCTCTGAGTTCACGGCGGGCTAGACACGTTTCGCGGTCAAGGTCTGCGTGGTGATTTCGGGCGCGCTGGGCGCCCGTAATCACCACACCCGTGGCGGTGTGGTGATTACGGGCGTGGTGGGCGCCCGTAATCACCACGCTCGGGTGGGTGTGGTGATTACGGGCGTGGTGGGCGGCTGAAGTCGCCATGTGGACCCTGACGACGAAACGTGTCTAGCGAGCCGTGAACTGTTGCCCGGACGCTCTGCCCGGACAGACGGACGGACGGTTCGGCTCGTTCGGCCGTCGTCGCGTCGTCGGGTAGCGGTTCTGGCACTCGTGTCGCTATGGAGGACGGCTCGTGGCGAGGACAGTTCGGGTCGGTTGGGGGCGGGCGGCTCGGATCGGGGCAGTTGGGGCGAGGACGATTTGGTCAGTTCGGGGTGAGGACGATTGGGGCAGTCCGGCCGTCGTTCCCGGTTCTGTGGCGCGATTTCGGGCCGTGGGTGACGGCTCGGTTGTCTCAGCC
>NZ_BSSY01000008.1:65638-411377 GCF_030269225.1 Actinoplanes sp. NBRC 101535
GCCGTTGTTCATGGTGGTTTGTCGAGCTGTGAAGGGCCGTGGGTGACGGCTCGGTTGTCTCAGCCGTTGTTCATGGTGGTTTGTCGAGCTGTGAAGGGCCGTGGGTGACGGCTCGGTTGTCTCAGCCGTTGTTCATGGTGGTTTGTCGAGCTGTGAAGGGCCGTGGGTGACGGCTCGGTTGTCTCAGCCGTAGTTCATGGTGGTTTGTCGAGCTGCGGAGAGCCGTGGACGACGGCTCGGTCCTCGGGTAGCTCCTCGTGTATTGCTGAGGACCGTGGTTCGCGTGATGTCCAGGGGGGCAGGAGGCGACGGCGGCGAAGCCCGAGGCGGCGTCGCTGCTGCCCGCTTGATGCGACTCGTCGGATCTTGGCGCGTTGGCCACTTTTCGTGTCCAGTGCTTGTGCGGTCCACCTATGCAGCCCGCTTGTGCGGTCCACCTATGCAGCCACCCCGCTTGTGCGGCCCGCCTGTGCAGCCCGCTTGAGTGGCTTAGTGCCGCCAGCCGCCTGCCGGCGCTCGTTTGTGTGAGGGCCGGATCGCCGCCTGCACCGATTGCGGCGATTCGCCCGGCGCATGTGGTGATCGTGGTGCGTCTGCCGCGCCGACCTTGGTGCAGAAGCCACCGTCCTCGGTGGTTAGTGCACCAAGGTCGGCCTTGGCGCGGAGCCGTGCGCGGAGCTGTGCGCGGAGGTGCGCGGGGAGGGTCGGGTGCGGCGAGGGGAGGGGCACGGGCTGGGCGGCCGCGCGGGGTGGGTGCCCGAGGCCGGAGGTGATCAGGTGCCGGGGATGACGTACTCGGCCGGCGGGGCATTCGGTGCCGGGCCGGGCTTCGTGACGGGGAGACGGCGGCTGCCGCGGCGTGGGCGGGGTGGTGGTGATCCGGCGTGGATTGGGCGGTGGTTATCCGGCGTGGGTGGGGTGGTGATGATCCGGCGTGGGCGGGAGGAAGGGCAGCCGTGGCTCACGGTGGGAAGGGGCGGATGGCCGTGAGCCACGGCTGAGTCTGTGGGGACGGGACGTAACGGCGGGACGTAACAGCAGGACGTAAGTGCGTGTCGTAAAGGCGGGACGTAAGGGCGGGACGGAGGTGGCGGGTCAGAAGACGGTCAGGCCGTGGGCGCGGAACTGGGCCCGCACCCGCTCCAGCAACTCCGGGGTGGGGGCGGGCGTCTCGGCCAGGGGGAACGGCTCGTTGAGGGCCTGGTACTTGGCGGCGCCCAGGCGGTGGAAGGGGAGGACCTCCACCCGTTCGACGGTGGGGATGGACGCGGCGTGTTCGGCTACCAGCTCGACGTTCTTCACGGAGTCGGTCAGGCCGGGGACCAGGACGAAGCGGATCCAGATCTTCGTGCCGCGGGCGGCCAGCCGGTCGGCGAAGCGGAGCGTGGGTTCGAGGCGGCCGGTGCGGGTCACCCGGGCGTACGTGTCCTCGTCGCCGGCCTTGATGTCCAGGAGCACCAGGTCGGTCACGTCGAGCAGGGCGTCGTCGGCCTTGTCGCCGAGGAAGCCGCTCGTGTCGAGGGCGGTGTGGATGCCTTTTTCGCGGCAACGGGTGAAGATCTCGCGTACGAAATCCGGTTGTTGAAGGGCTTCACCGCCGCTGAGGGTGACACCGCCGTGCGCGACCTTGAGGAATCGTTCGTAGTGACCGATCTCGGTCATGAGTTCGTCGTCCGTCATCGGCCGTCCGCTGCGCCGGAACCAGGTGTCCGGGGAGTGGCAGTACTGGCAGCGCAGCGGGCACCCGGCCAGGAAGGCGACGAAGCGCGTTCCCGGGCCGTCGACGCCGGTCGAGACGTCGAACGAGTGCACACGGCCGATGACTGTCATGATCAGATTCCTACAGAGACCCGTGGAAGGTACGGGAGATGACGTCGCGCTGCTGTTCGCGGGTGAGCCGGACGAAGTTGACGGCGTAACCGGAGACCCGGATGGTCAACTGCGGGTAGTTCTCCGGGTGTTCCATCGCGTCCTCGAGGGTGGCCCGGTCGAGCACGTTGACGTTCATGTGGAAGCCGCCGCCCTCGGTGTAGCCGTCGAGGACACCGGACAGGTTCGCCGCCCGCTCCTCGGGCCGGCCGAGGCCGTCCGGGGTGGTGGTGATCGTCAGCGAGATGCCGTCGCGGGCGCTGCGGTAGGGCAGCTTGGCGACCGACAGTGCGGCGGCGACCATGCCGTGCTTGTCGCGGCCGTTCATCGGGTTGGCGCCCGGCGCGAACGGCTCGCCGGCGCGGCGGCCGTCGGGCGTGTTGCCGGTGTGCTTGCCGTAGACGACGTTCGACGTGATCGTCAGGACGGACAGGCTGGGTTCGGCACCCCGGTACATCGGCTGCCGGCGGATCTTCTCCATGAACCGGCTGACCAGGTCCACGGCGATGGCGTCCACCCGGTCGTCGTTGTTGCCGAAGGTGGGGAACTCGCCGTCCACCTCGTAGTCGACGGCCAGCCCCCGGTCGTCGCGGACCACCTTGACCTGGGCGTGCTTGATGGCCGACAGGCTGTCCACCGCGACCGAGAGGCCGGCGATACCGGTGGCCATGAACCGGTGCACCGGGAAGTCGTGCAGGGCCATCTCGACACGTTCGTATGCATACTTGTCGTGCATGTAGTGGATGACGTTGAGTGCATCAACATATGTCTCGGCGAGCCAGTCGAGTGTCCTGTCGTACGCCGCGAACACCTCGTCGTAGTCGAGGACGTCGGGCAGGGACGACGACGCCGGAGCCACCTGGGCACCGCTGATCTCGTCACGGCCGCCGTTGATCGCGTACAGCAGAGCCTTGGCGACGTTGGCGCGCGCACCGAAGAACTGCATGTCCTTGCCGACGCGCATCCCGGACACGCAGCAGGCGATGGCCGCGTCGTCGCTGAGGTACGGCCGGAGCAGGTCGTCGCTCTCGTACTGGATGCTGCTGGTGTCGATGGACACCTGGGCGCAGAACTCCTTGAATCCCTCGGGCAGCTTCGCCGACCACAGCACGGTCAGGTTCGGTTCCGGCGCGGGCCCCAGGTTGTACAGGGTCTGCAGGTAACGGAAGCTGGTCCGCGTCACCAGGGGACGCCCGTCCGCGCCGACCCCACCGATCGACTCGGTCACCCAGGTCGGGTCCCCGGAGAACAATTCATCATATTCCGGGGTACGCAGGAAGCGGATGATCCGGAGCTTGATGACGAAGTCGTCGATCAGCTCCTGGGCCTCCGCCTCGGAGAGCAGGCCGTTCGTGATGTCCCGCTCGAGGTAGACGTCGACGAACGTGGAGGTGCGTCCCAGCGACATCGCCGCGCCGTTCTGCTCCTTGGTCGCGGCCAGGTACGCGAAGTACAGCCACTGGATGGCCTCCTGCGCGGTGGTCGCCGGGCCGGAGACGTCGAACCCGTAGGAGGCGGCCATCGTCTTGAGCTCGCCGAGCGCCCGGATCTGCTCGCCCAGCTCCTCGCGGTCGCGGATCACGTCGGCGGCGGAGAGGCGGGCGTCCAGCGACGTCTTGATCTGGCGGCGTTCCTCGATCAGACGGTCCACACCGTAGAGCGCGACCCGCCGGTAGTCGCCGATGATCCGGCCCCGGCCGTACGCGTCCGGCAGCCCGGTGATGATGTGCGAGCGGCGGGCGGCCAGCACGTCGGCCGGGTACGCGTCGAACACCCCTTCGTTGTGCGTCTTCCGGTAGGTCGAGAAGATCTTCTTGACGGTCGGGTCGATCTCCCGCCCGTACGCCTTCAGACCGTTCTCGACCATCCGCAGACCGCCGGCCGGCATGATCGCCCGGCGCAGCGGCGCGTCGGTCTGCAGGCCGACGATCACCTCGGCGTCCCTGTCGATGTACCCGGGGGCGTGCGCCGTGATCGTCGAGGGGGTGGCGGCGTCCACGTCGTAGATGCCGTTCTCGCGCTCCGCCGGGAACATCGCGGTCAGCTGTCCCCAGACGCGGCTCGTGCGCTCGGTCGGCCCCGCCAGGAACGTGGCGTCACCGTCGTACGGCCGCACGTTGTCCCGGATGAACCCGGCCACGTCGATCCCGGTGCGCCACGTCGTGCCGGTGAACCCGCGCCACGCATCCATTAGCTTGCCTCCCTGTTCGGTGCTTACCTCTACCTTGATCTGCCCGCGCGTGACCGGTCAGGGCCGGAAGTCCCGTGGCGGCGGGACCCCGCCGGGTTTGAAGATCACCCGGCCGGGGCATGATGGCGCCGCACATCCACGAATCCCCGGGGTTTGTATGAGCACATTGACCGCACATCTGGACGTCCCTCTGGACCGTGGCGCACCCGCCGCGGCTCGCAGGGCTGTCTCCGCAGTGCTGGCCGGGTGGGGTTTTCAGGACCCGGACTGGCTGGACTCCGCCGCCGTGGTGGTCAGCGAGCTGGTCACCAACGCGGTCCTGCACGGCGGCGGTTGTGTGGCGCTGAACGTCGAGTCGCACGACGGTGTGGTGGTGGTCTCGGTCGCCGACGGTTCGTCGGTCGTGCCGCGCCGCCGCGACCCGGACGGGCTCGGCGGGCGGGGGATCGCGCTCATCGAGGCGATGAGCGCCGGGTGGTCGGTGCACAACCATCAAGGCGGCAAGAAGGTACGCGTGGAGCTCCTCCCGTGTCCCGGCGCGACGGTCCGGGACGCGGCGAGCGCCCGTGGAGGTGCGTGGTGAAGATCGTGCGTCTCGACGACGGCCCGGCGGTGCGGCTGGCGCTGCGTGGCGAGCTGGACCTGGCGACCACCGACCTGGTGACGGAGGCGGCCGGCGAGGTGCTGTCCGCGGACCCGTCGCCGCAGAAACTGCTGATCGACCTGGACGCCCTGACGTTCTGCGACTCGAGCGGCATCGACGTGCTGCTGACGGTGCAGGAGGAGGCGGAGGCGCGGGGGGTGGCCTTCCGGGTGGTCCGGGTGCGCGGCATCGTGCGCCGCTCGTTCTCGGTCACCGGCGTCCTGAACCTGCTGACCGGCCGCCAGACCGTTTAGACACCTAATCGCAGTCAGGGTCTGTCTCCGTGGTGATTTCGGGCGCTCAACACGCCCGAATTCACCACACCCACAACAGCGTGGTGACTTCGGGCGTCCAGCGCGCCTGAAGTCACCACGCGGATGGGCTTCGCACCCTGACCACGAAACGTGTCCGGGCGTGATAAGCGTTGGTCATTTCGGCCGGGGTCGGTCAGGATGCGCCCGTGAACGCCTACCTTGAGACCGATCGCCTGACGCTGCGCCACTTCACCGCCGACGACGCGGACCTGCTGACCGAGCTGGACAGTGATCCGGCGGTCATGCGCTACCTGACCGGGGGTGAGCCGACGCCGCCGGACCACTACCGGGAGCGCGGCCTGCGGAACATCCTCGCCTGCTACGAGAAGTGGAACGGCGACTTCGGGCTGTTCGCGGCGTACGAGAAAGGGCAGGGGGCCTTCATCGGCTGGTTCCACCTGCGCCCCGACTGGGACGGGCCGCTGGACGAGGTCGAGCTCGGGTACCGGCTGCGGCAGGCGGCGTGGGGCAACGGGTACGCGACCGAGGGCTCGCGGGCCCTGCTGGCCAAGGGGTTCACCGAGCTCGGCGTGCGCCTGGCCTGGGGCGAGACGATGTGTTCGAACGTGACCTCGCAGAAGGTGCTGGAGAAGGCCGGGATGACGGTGGCGTGCGCCCTGGAGACCCCACCCGACATGCTGATGGTCGAGGGCGCCGAGCAGGGCGGTCTGCGGTACGAGATCAGCAGGGAACAGTGGGGACAGCGCTGATCTGATCCGGTCAGTCGTCGACGACGGCGACCATCGCGACGGACACCAGGATTCCCGGGCGGTCGACGCCGAGCCGGCTGACACAGCGGGGCGGCCGGACGTCCGGGAAGAACTCGTCGAACACCTCGACCACGCCGTCGGCGTCCTCGGAGCGCAGCAGCAGGGTGTGGACCATGGTGATGTCGTCGAGGGTGGCGCCGCCCGCGCGGAGGATCGCCGCGCAGTTGTGCAGCGCCTGCCGGGTCTGGTCGTGGATGCCCGGCCCGGCGAGCTGCCCGGTGCGGACGTCGACGCCGACGGTCCCGGCGACGTAGACCGTGTTGCCGGCGCGGGTGCCCTGGCTGTAGCTGGGGAACTCCGGCGCGTCCGGAGTGGAGATGATACGTCGTGGCATGGCGCCAGCCTCACCCCGGCAGCGGGTGCGGTCTATGCCGAAGGCGACACCCGGCGGGTCAGTTCGCCGTCAGGGCCCTGAGGATCGCGGGGATGCGGGCGGCGGTCGTGCGGTCGTCCGGGCCGAGGGTCTCCATCGCGGTCGCGATCCAGGCGGCGCGGGCCTGCCGCTGCTCGTGCAGGCGGGCCAGGCCGCTGTCGGTGATGGTGACGACGACGCGGCGGCGGTCGTCCTCGGCGGCGCCGAGGGTGATCAGATGCTGGTCGGCGAGCAGTCCGACGGTGCGGGTCATGGACTGGTGCCGGACGTCCTCGAGGCGGGCCAGGTCGGCGATGGCGAGGGGGCCGCGGCGATCCAGGTGCCCCAGGACGGCGGCCTGACCGGCGGGCATGGTGCTGAGGTCGCGGACGCGGCGCACGAATTCGCCGACCGCCGCCCGTAGTTCCTCCGCCAGATCGTCGTCGTTCGTCGCCATGCTCGTCCCTCCGGTCGGCCTCTTGACAGAAAAGTACAGCATGCCTGTACGTTTGGAATGTACAGCAAGACTGCATATCCTCGAGGAGTGATCGTGTCCTACGACCCCTACGCCTTGGCGTTCCCGGCACCGGCGTTCACCCTGAGCAGCCGCGAATTCGCCGCGGGCGGGGCGCTGCCGCTCACCGCGTACGCCGGCGACGACGGCCCTGGGGAATCGCCGGAGCTGACCTGGAGCGCGCTGCCGCAAGGGACGCGCAGCGTGGTCGTGACCGCTTTTGACGCTGACGCGCCGATCCCGGGCGGGCTGTGGCACTGGGTGGCCGTCGACATCCCGGCCGGTCGCGGCGGTCTCGAACACGGTGCCGGGGCCGTGCTGCCCGCCCTGCCGAACTCGCTCGGCGTCGCCGCGTGGTCGGGCGTGAAACCGCCACCCGGAACCGGCGTCCACCGGCTGTTCGTGTGCGCGACCGCGCTGAGCGTGGAACACCTCGACCTGCCGCCGGGCGCCTCCCCGGCGATGCTGCAGATCGTGATGATTCCGCACACGCTGGGCCGCGCGATCCTGGTCGGGACGAGCACCGCCCCGCCCGCGTGACACCTGCGCAGGCCTTCTCGCTGAGTTCAGGACAGGCGGGCCCGCAGACGATGGACGGCGCGCAGTAGGTCACCGCGGTGCTTGGCCGCTTTCATCCAGGCGGGAAGCTGTTCGAGCAGGCTCATGTCGCAGCACGAGAAGGCCGAACCGCGCTCGCGAAGATCAGCGGTCAGGTACTGCTCCAGCAGGGTGAGATGGTCGGCGTTGTAGGCCCAGAAGACGTGCCCGCGGAAGTCGGTGCGCAGCCAGAGGGGAAGCCCGAAGTAGGGGTCTTCAGGTCCGGACAGGTGCGGTAGTGAACGGCCGTTACCGTGCTGCGGCGCGCTCCAGTGGGCGACGTGCCCGCAGCCGGAACAGGTGAGCCTGCGATGCAGCCCGGCCGCGCGGGGATTATCGGCGGAGGGGGCGGGCCGGATCGATGCGCGGCCGGAACAGGCCGGGCAGCGGACGAGGATGTCGCCTCCGAAACGCCGCAGCCGCACCATGGGGTCACGGAATCGGGTGCTGACTGTGCTCATGGCCGCCGAGCGTACCGCCGCCCGAGGCACCCGCCGGAAGTCGCCGACCCCGGGTAGTGGTCACTCTCATCGGCGGTCCCGCAACCTTTGCACAACCGGCCGGAGCTCATCACCTGCAAGGCCGGTCCGCTTCGGCCGCGCCGGCCACTAGGTTCGCCAGCGTGATCATCGACATCTTGGCGCTGGCGCTCGCCGCGTACGTCATCGGGGGCGGGGTGCTGGCGTTACTCACCGGCGCGCCCGTCGTCCTGAAGGGCACCCCCGCGGCTTGGCCGTCCCGGCGTTCGGCGATCTCGTTCTGCTTCACCTTCGGCGGCGCCATTCTGTCCGGGGCGCTCGTGGACATGGCGCGCGAGGTGGGCTGGATCGACCCCATCGTCGCGCTGTGGCTTCTCAGCTTGCCGGTGACGCTGCTCCTCGTCGCGGGGATCGCGTTCCGCCCACGCCGCCAATCCACGACGGCCGAGCCGGCCCTCCGGAACGGCGGCTGACCGGACCGCCCACAGCGAACGCACTCGCGGTCGGCACCGGCAGGACTGGCACGCTGTGCACCATGGAGCCGTTGAAGGTCACGTACGACGAGGTCGCCGATGCGGCCTACATCTACCTCCAGGCGCCCGGCACTCGGGTGGCGAGGATGTATCCGTGCGATCCCGTCGACGTGGACGGCATGATCAACCTGGACTTCGATGCCGATGGCCGCCTGGTCGGTCTTGAGGTGCTGGACGCACGGGCGAAACTCGCGCTGGAGATCCTGACGCAGGCCGAGAACATCACGCGGCGAACCACGGGCGGACGGTAACGGCACCACCCCGGTTCGCTACTGAAAGAGGGCACACCCGTAGAGAACCACCGATATGCGACATGTGAGTGCGCGGGAACCCTGCCGGCGCCACTATCCTGGCCTGGTGCGTCCGGCATCCGAGGGATCCAGCTCCGTAAAGCAGCTGCCTCCCCGGCCTGTTTGGGGGTGGATTCCGGTCAGGAGCGGGACCCTAACCGACGACCGGGCTTCGCCGAGGGCTGAGAGCGCCCCTGCTAGCGCCGGGCGCACCCGATCAAGGGACTTCATACTCATACGCGTTGCTGGTGGCCGCACATCGATCACCCGCTCGGCGGCAGCCGAGTACGCACCTCAATGCGACACGGCGGTTCGGGGCATAGGTATGACGACGCTGTCCACACCCATGGTGGATGTGAAGCCCATTTCGGAACAGCTCCCGAACCGAGCGAACGTCACCGACGCTCTCACGCCGGCACGACGCGACGCCGCGCCGCAGCCGCCCGCTGGATCGGCCGCGGCCACGCCAGGCCAGAGCGCGGACAGCGGCAGTTGAGTTCGTTTGCCATGGCCCGGTGGTGGATGGCCTCGACCCCGCCCGAAACGGGTCCGCTACCCGCAACTGTCCGGCCAAGCCGCATCAGCCCAGATGCCACCGCCGCTCTCGAGACGTTCAACAAGACCACCGGCCACAGCTTCGCGGTCGAAGATTTCTCTTACCGCTGCGGAGCGCCGGGCCGTGCAGAGTTGATCGAGTGGGCGTGCACACCGCCTCCGGTCCGAGTGCCCGACATCACCCGTGACGAGCTGGTCGAGATCGTGCGCCGCATCCTCGCCGACCCGACCGACGCCTGGTACATCGCAGCATTCGATCGCAATACCGTGATGCCGGGTGCGAGCGGCCTGATCTTCCACCCGCCATCCGAACTGGCGAACGCAACGGCGGAGGAAATCGTCGATGCAGTGCTCGCCTATCGTCCGATCGCCCTCTGACCTCCACCCGGCTCCACGACAGAGCAGCCCGCTGAGTCGTCGACGGCGACTGCAGCGCGTGCTGCCTACCCGCCGGGGCACGGGAGGGACCGGGCCGGGCGCACCTTCTGAGCGGCGGAAGAAGGCGTGTCTCCTTTGAGCAGCTTCAGACGACCTGAGGGCGGGCACCCTACGTCTAGACTGACGGGCCCGGCACGTCGCAGACAATGGACGGAGAACGCGCACGTGGCTCTGGCCCAATGGGTAAAGCGGGTCCTGCCGCACGATCAAGACGCGGATGACCTGGAAAACTTCGGTATGCCCCCGCTCACGTCCCGGATTCTGGCCCGAACGGTACGCCGGGACGTCACGGACACCGTCTGCTTGCTCCTGCCCGGAGTGGAGCGGACCACCGGAGCCATCTGGCTGTTCGCATTCGAGAACCTTCTGGCGGCGCATGTCAAGGAGATGGTCCGGGAGATGGAACCCGGGATCCCGGAACCACAGCTGAATTCAGCGCCCTTCGCCATCGGGTTGATGTTTCCGATCAGCCAGGAGCTGCGTCGCCGCCATGACGCCGCACTGCCGGAGACACCGTTGTTGTCCTGCCCCCCGACGAGAAGCCTCCCGGACGTGCCGAAGCGACTGCGCAGGGGCCGGGAGATCCATGCCGAGAGGGCGGAGGAGATCCTTTCCGGGTACGGGACCTCGGCCTCGCGCATGCTGCAGAGGCAATCCCGCGTCGATGCCGTCACCGAGCTGGTGAAAAACAGGGAGGATCTCCCCTGGGGATCCTGGACGACCTTCACCGCGGTGGCCGCGATGCAGTATCACGGCGACATCCTTCCGGTCCCCGGGCGCACGGCGTCCGAGAAGAAAGGCGCCGAACGTGCCAAGGCCGAAGCAGCCGGCCAGGCCTTCACGCTCGCCCGGGCGATCGCCCTCGACACCGCCATCGGCCTGATAGCCCGAGCCGGCGTCGAGTACTGAGCCGATCCTCCTGGCGCACCGAAGTCGTCGTTCCGGGCGCGCTCACATCGGTGGATCAGTCGAAGCCGGTCAGTGCGGGGACGAGGTCGGGGGCGCCGAAGGACAGGACCGGTTCGAGGCCGGTCGTCGCCGTGGCGGACTGCTCCTCGGTCAGGCGCAACTGGAGGATGAGCTCGGTGCCGGGGAGGTTCAAGGCGGCCGCAGCCTGCTCGGTGAAGAGCATCGTGCATCGTGATGCCTGCCAGGTGACCGCGAGGATCCCGCCGTAGTGGACGTCGTGGTCACCGGTCACGACGCAGTAGACCGGGGGCTGCCAGGCGGCCGGGTCGTCGTGGTCGCGGAGGTCGCGCTGGAACTCGAAGCCGCGTGGGCCGTCCGGGCCCGGGTCGTACAGCGCCACCGATCTTCGGCGCTGTCCATGGGCTCGGATTACCCTGGAGGCCGGTGTTGCCAT
Source organism: Actinoplanes sp. NBRC 101535 (assembly GCF_030269225.1). Taxonomy (NCBI): domain Bacteria; kingdom Bacillati; phylum Actinomycetota; class Actinomycetes; order Micromonosporales; family Micromonosporaceae; genus Actinoplanes; species Actinoplanes sp. NBRC 101535. Next base: position 76,547 of record NZ_BSSY01000008.1, read on the forward strand.
GCCTAGCAGCAAGAGATGGGGCTGTACCAGAATGGCGGCGTGAACGATGAGGAGGCCGAGTTCCGCGGACCGGTCGGCGACGACGAGTTCGACGAGGCCGCTGACGCCCTGGGCCGGCCGCTCCCGCAGGCGTGGCGTGACTATCTGCAAAGCCCGGCCTGGTTCCGGCAGGGGCAGCTGGCGAGCGGCGCCTACCTCATCCTGCTCACTCCCCGCGAGATGCTCGAGCTGCATGAGGCGTGGGACGCCGGCACCGGCGCGCACCCCGGTATCGCCGTCATCGGTCACAGCGGCGGCCGCGAGCAGCTCGCCCTCGACCTGCGGCGGGATCCCTCGCCGGTGCTGATGGTCGACATCACCAGCGAGGGGTGGGTGAGCGGCATCCACCAGGCCGACGACGTCGAAGTACTCATCGGCCGTGTCGAGAGTGGCACCTTCGACTACGCGTGGGATCAGGGCCAGGCGACCTCGGCCACCACTGCGGAGGAACGGCCGCCCTCGACACCGACCGCCTCCACCTCGACCTGAGTCGCCGGGCTGTCGAAGCGGGGCACGAAGTACGCGTCGCCGGTCGTGCCGCCCAGGTGGACCCGGGTGCCGGAACCGTCGAGCGCGAACACGTCGTAGTGGTGGACCGGGCCGGGCGCCGCCGTCCAGGACAGCCGCAGCGACTGGCGGGTCGCCGACACGCTCGACGCGCCGAGGACCGTCAGCTCCGAGGGCGGCGGGACCGCGTCCACCTCCCCGTCGTACACGGCGAGCCGGCCCACATTGACCGAGTACGCGTCCGCGGCCCCGGAGACGTGCAGGCCCAGTTGGGCGATCGTGCGTCCCGCGTACTCGGAGAGGTCGATGGTCTTGATCTGCCAGTCGGTGCTGTCGGTGTCGCCCAGGGGCAGCGTCACGAACGTCGCCGGGTCGTCGGTGAAGGACACCGCGGCGGACAGGTGGGTCGGCCCGGCCGCCGGGGTCCGCACCGCGACGGACAGCCGGGTGTCGGCGGCCACCGGGAGCCGGGTCTGGTAGAGCCGGACCGTGTTCGCCGCGTCGAGCCTGCCGGACAGTTTCAGGGAGCTGCCGCCCTCGTACGCGTCGGTGAAGTCGATGCTCGGCGCCAGTTTCGTGCCGGCCGACTGGACCACCCAGCGGTAGGTCGGTGGCACGTCCTGCAGGGACAGGTTGTTCCAGCCGGTGGCGCCCGCCCGCTGCCCGCCGACCGCGTAGAAGTCGCCCTGCCCGGTGTTGAAGCTGGTCACGAACGGTTTCGCGGTGATCGCGGTGGATTCGGCGACGTAGGCCGCCAGGCCTTTCCACGACGACGTGGTGCCGGTGTTCGACGGGTCGCCGTTCGCGCCGACCCAGTACCGCGCGTCCCGGGCGTGGAAGTCGGCGCGGGAGCTGCTGGACTTCCACGTCCATTCGGGGCGGTACAGGCCCAGTCCGGTCACGTGCGGCTGCCCGTCGGGGAACACCGAACTCCAGGTGACGCCGGTGTTGTAGCCGTTGGATTCGGTGTCGATGCCCGCGTACAGGTCGTATTCGCTGCGGCCCAGGGCGCGGGCGTTGGTCCGCGAGGTGGTCTGTTTGGTGGCGCTCCAGCCGAAGTCGAGGAACATCGTGTCGCTGACCCGGGCGTCACCGTCCTGGAGGAACGCGTCGTTGGACGCGTTCAGGCCGTCCTGCCAGGAGACGCTGCCACTTTCGGTCATCGCGTCGTACCACATGAATTCGACCGGGCCGCGGGAGCGCGCGTACCGCAGGGTGTTGCGCACCTCGGTGGCCAGGTCCGCGGTGCCGCCGCCGGTCTCCTGGTTGATGAACCAGCCGTCGAAGCCGTAGTGCTCGGCGACCTGCACGAGTTTGTCGGCCACCGGGTACGCGCTGCCGGACTTCTGCACGAAGTCGCGGACCCACTGGATCTGGCCGCCGTACGCCGCGGGCGGGAAGAAGACGGTGCCGTACACCTTCACGCCGTTGCGGTGTGCGGCGTCGATGACGGTGGCGTTCGGGGCCAGGATCAGTCCTTCGCTCGCCGAACCGCCCCAGAAGACCAGGGTGTCGATGTACTGCCAGTAGCCGAACGCGTAGTAGTTCGGGTCGGGCGCGCCCTGCGACGGGTTGTTCGAGGTCGGCGCGAACGACACCAGCGAGGCGATCCGGCCCTCACCGGCGTGGGCGTTCGGGTTCGCCCGCAGGGCCGGGTCCGACGCGCGCGCGGCGAGCGGCACCCGGGACCGGTTGAACCGGGCGTCCGGGTCGGTGGCCGGATCCCAGTTCAGGATGCTGTTCGGATGCCAGTAGGAGGCATAGGGCTGGGTGCCGTCGGCGGCCGCCGCGCGGGCCGGAACGGGTCCGGCGAGCAGCAGCAGGGCGACGAGTCCGGATGACAGCAGGCGGGAAGTCTTCAACGCGGTCCCCTCGCTCCGACAACGTGAGTCAGACGATAAGGATCTCAACGATGATGGTCAATATCAGACAGAGAAGCGGCCGACGGTGACCCGCAGATCGTCCGCGAGGGTCTGGACCTCTTCGGCGGTACGCGCGGCCAGGCTCACGGCCTCGCGGCTGGAGGCGGTGCTGCTCGCTACCCCGGCGATGTTCGCGGCGATGTCGTTGACGCCGGCCGCGGCCTCGCTCACGCCCCGGTTCATCTCGCCGGTGGTGGCGCTCTGCTCCTCCACCGCCGACGCGATCGTGGTCTGGTAGTCGCTGATCTGCTCGATGATCCGGCTGATCTCGTCGATCGCGGTGACGGCCTGGCCGGTGTCGCTCTGGATCGCCGCGACCTGCTGGGAGATCTTCTCGGTGGCCTGGGCGGTCTCCTGGGCCAGGTCCTTGACCTCGCTGGCCACCACGGCGAAGCCCTTGCCCGCCTCGCCGGCCCGGGCCGCCTCGATCGTGGCGTTCAGGGCGAGCAGGTTGGTCTGCGCCGCGATCGCGCTGATCACGTTGATCACGTCGCCGATCTGCGCGGACGAGTCGCCGAGCCGGTTGACGGTGTCGCTGGTGGCCCGGGCCGCGCCGACGGCGTCCGAGGCGACCTGGGCGGCGTCGGCGGCGTTGCGGGAGATCTCGCCGATCGCCGCGCCCATCTGTTCGGAGCCGGCGGCCACCGTGTGCACGTTGCCGGAGACGCCGTGGGCGCTGTCCGAGGCGAGGGCTGCCTGCTGGTCGGCGTCCGCCACGGCGGCGTCGATCTGCCTGCTGACCTGCCGCATCGTCTCGGAGGCCACGGTGAGCCGGCCGCCGTTGTCGACGATCTCCAGCACCGTGGCGCGGACTCCGGCGACGGCCTCGTCCACCGCGCGGCCCATCACGGCCATCTCGTCGGTGCCGGAGGTGTCCGGGCGTACCCGGAGATCGCCCTGGGCCATCGCCTGCAGCGCCTGGACCAGACCGGCGACCGGGCGGGTGAGGCTGCGGGTGACCAGGATGGTGAGGGCCACCGCGGCGGCGACGGCAAGGACGAAGACAACGATCATGATGGTACGCGCGGAGGCCGCGTCCGCCTGCGCGTCGGTGCTGGCCTGGTCGGCCCGCGCGGTCACCGACGCGACCAGCTGATCCGTACCCTCGACGATCTTGAAGAAGATGTCGTAGCCGTCCCCGAGCACCATCGCGTCGCCGGCGGCGATCCTGTTGGCGGCGTACAAGGCGACGATCTTGTCATCGGTGGTGAAATAGTCGGTCCACAGCGTGGTCAGGTTGCTGAACACGATGCGTTCGGCGTCCGTCATCGCGACGGTGTCGGTCTCGGCGAGCAGCGTCTTGAGCTTCTCCGCGTCGGCGAGGAACCCGGCCCGGTTGTCACTGGTCGCCGCCAGCGCCTTGGCCGGGCCCAGCCGGTAGACGTCCCACACGTAGGCGACCTGCCAGCCGGAGATGTCCCCGTCGTAGTACTTCTGCTCGTCGACCTGGTGCATCAGCGTCTGCAGGGTCCGCATCCGGGCGGCCGCGCCGGCCTGCGCGTTCAAGGCCACGACACCGATGCCGACCGCGACACCGAGCAGCACCAGAACGACGGCGAACGCCGCACCGAGCCGCCCGGCCAGCCGCAGACGACGCAGGACCGCCATGGTTGTCTCCTCGATCGCACCGGTACGTCGCCTGAAGAATCGGCAACGCACGGATCGGTCTGAGCGGGACGCAACCGGCAGGAACGGGTCAGACCGGCATGGTGATCCGCGCGGTCGTGCCCTGGTCGGCGCCCGCCGAGGTGACACTCATCGTGCCGTTGTGCGCCCGCATGATCCGGTCGGCGATGCTCAGACCCAGACCCACACCGGGTACGGCCTGCTCACGGGCGTGCCGGCCCCGGAAGAACCGTTCGGCCACGTGCGGCAGCTCGTCGGGCGGGATGCCGGCGCCCTCGTCGGTCACCTCGATCGCGCCGGGCAGCACCCGGACGGTGACCCGGGCGCCGGTCGGGCTGAACAGCACCGCGTTGCGCACCAGATGCTCGGCGGCCTGACTGAGCCGGGTGAAGTCACCCGGCACCTTGAGCGTGCCCTCGGTCGGTTCGACCTCGATCCGCACGTCCCGCTGGTCGGCCGTCACCCGGACCGCGGCCACCCCCGCCTCGGCCACCGCCACCAGGTCGGTGTGCGCCCGCAGCAGCGGCAGCGGCGCGGCGGCCGGGCGGGTACCGGCCAGCAGGTGATCCACCATCCGGACCAGGCGCTCGCCGTTGCGCTGGATCGGGTCGATCAGCCGCTGGTACGGCGCCAGCTCGTCGTTGTCGACCAGCAGCTCCAGGTATCCCTGGATGGTGGTCACCGGGGTGCGCAGCTCGTGCGAGACGGCCGCGACGAAATCCTCCTCACGGCTGATCGCCCGGGACAGCTCGTCACCGACCGCGGCCAGCAGCCGCCGGTTGCGGATCGCGGACAGATGCCCGGCGGCCTGCCGCGCCATCGTGGCCAGCATGTCCATCTGCCGGTCGCCGACCTCGCCGGGCCGGTCGTCCATCACCGCCATCGCCCCCAGGACGTGCCCGTCCTCGTCGACCAGCGGCACCCCGGCGTAGAACCGGATGTGCGGGGCGCCCACCACGTTCGGCCAGTCCCGGTGCTCCGGATCCCCGAGCGCGTCCGGCACCACCAGCGACACCCGGCGGTCCATCACCATCCGGCAGAACGAGGAGTTCAGGTCGCCGCCGTCGCAGGGCATGCCCGTGTTGCCGGCGAACCACTGGCGTTCCCGGCCGACGAGCGTCACCGTGGAGATCGACGTCTCGAAGACCGCACTGGCCAGCCGGGTCAGCTCGTCGAGCACGACCGGCCGTGGCGCCCCCAGCAGGTGATAGCTGTGCACCGCCGCGAGGCGGGCGTCTTCCCCTACTGCGCTCATCTGCATGCGTTCTCCGGTGAGTCGGGCGGGGGATCCGCGGTCGGCCTGTTCCGAAATTCGGCGTCCAGCGAAGCGGACTGAGGACTTCGGCCGGGTGGGATCGCGGTGACACATCACTCAGGCCGTGCCCGGATCCGGCGATATGGCTCGTATGAAAACCGACCTGTTCCAGGACAACGACCTGTACCGGGCACCCACCTCCGACAAGGGCAAACCGACGGTACTGCTCGTCGACACCGACGAGGGCGTCCTGCGGGAGCTGGTGTCCCAGTTGGGCCGCTCGTTGCGGCTGGTGACCGCCACCAGCGGCGAACAGGCACTCCAGGTCCTGGCCGAGAGCGGGCCGGTCGCCGCGGTAGTCTGCGATCTGCGCCTGCCCGGCATGGACGGCATCGAACTGCTCTGGCACCTGCAGATCGACCACCCGGACACCACCCGGGTGCTGCACACCAGCGCCGGTGACATCGACACCGCGATGGCCGCGATCAACTCCGGGGGCGTCTACCGCTACCTGCTCAAACCGGCGAGCACCGGCGAGCTGCGCGGCGCGGTGCACGACGCGGTCGCCCAGAACGGTCAGGCGGTCGGCGAGCGGCAACTACTCGACCAGACCCTACGGGCCAGCATCCAGGCCCTGTTCGGCGTCCTCGAACTGGCCAGCCCGGTGGTGTTCGCCCGCGCCGGCCGGATCCGCACCCTGGTCGCCGAACTGTGCGGGGCACTGCAACTCGACGCCCACTGGGAGATCGAGGTGGCGGCGATGGCCGCGCAACTCGGCGCGGTCACCGTGCCGCCCGCGGTCCTGCAGAAACGCGAACGCGGCCTCCCCCTGAACACCGACGAACAGGCCATGATCGACGCGATGCCGCGGGTCGCCGCCCGCCTGCTGCACGACATCCCGAACATGCAGGACGTGGTCGCGATGATCCTCGGCCTGGCCGGTGAACCGGCCCCGGACGGCGGCCGCTCCCCACTGGTCGAATCGGGCATCGGCGTGATGCGCACCGCGATCGACTTCGAATCCCTGGAGAGCCGGGGCATCACCGACGCCAACGCGATCAGCGCCCTCGACGAGAAGGGCATCTGCCCGCAGCACGTGCTCACCGCCCTGCGCAAGGTCAAGGGCGTGCAGGCGGCCAAGGACGTCACCAAGACGGTGAACACCAAGGAACTCGAAGTCGGCATGCGCCTCGCCGAGGACCTGGTGGCCACCAACGGCCTGGTGCTGATCGGCCGCGGCACGGTCGCCACCGAGGTGATGCTGGACCGCCTGACGAACTTCGCCCGCGTGGTCGAACTGGTCGAGACGGTCCTGGTAGCCGTCCCCGACTACCAGAAGTACATCGTCCGCCGCGGCAGCCGTTAACGCTGGTCGCGGCTCAGATAGCGAACCGGTTTGCCGGAACTCCAGGTCGATGTCCAGCGCCGAGATCAGGTCGAGGGCCGAACCGTGCGCGTTACGGAGGCGTTCGTTGGGGACCCGTTCGCCCCACCTTTCCCGGTCTTGGGCGGCTTGTGCCTCGGTCTACTGCCGGTTCTCCTCGGCCTCCTCCTGCGGGGTGGGCGGGCGGTGTGAGCGATGCCAGTAAGCGGCCTGTTCGCTGGTCTGTCTGACGATCCGGTCTGCGGCCGGCGGCGCCGGCCACAGCTGCATCAGGTACGCGTCGCGCCCGTCCTCGGCCTGGGCCTCATCGAGGCCGCACGCCAGATAGCGGACCCGATAGTCCTGCCGCGGCAGCACCAGCGGGTACGCCTCGCCGTCCAGGCCGGCTAGGTGAACGGAGTCCCGGGTCGGCCGAAACGACACGTCGACTATGTCCTCCCACCGGTCGTCGACGGACGGTTCACCAGCGTGCAACTCCACCCGGAAAGGCACCCACCCGGTGTGCTGACCCACGTTCAGAAGAAGCAGCCCTTCCACCGCGGCACCACAGAGCCCGTTGCTCTGCCCCGTCCAGGCCTGTTCGAGGTCGTAGTCCTCCTCGAACAGGTCATCGCCGCTGAACACCGACGCCGAGTGGTAGGTCACGAAGACCCGATCCTCATCCAGCAAGACGCGAACACCCATCCGGCAATCTCAGCACCACAGTCCGGGCCGCGTTCTGCTTTTGACCACTACCGCCCATCACAGCGTGTTCCGCCCCCGGCCATCTGGCAGGTATCACGATGCGCCGATGGTGTTCATCGGGTAGGCCGCGGTTGCCTCGAATCTCCCCGACACCGAGGTCGTCCTCCAGACGCGCCTGCCCGTGGAACAATCCGCCACTGCGAGAGCCTGCCTCCGACGAGTCCTGTTCTTCGGCCGGCCCGACCTCATCCCCGCACCAATCGGGCCGACTGATCTGCCGATGAGCGGATGGCTCCGACTATTCTGCGAGTCATGGTTGTCGACCGTCGCGCAGGAATGAGCGCCACATCCCATCCCACTTAGGTGACCGCACACGCGGCTCCGAAAGGGGAGAATCATGTCTCGCACGGACAGAGACGGTCCGCATCACCGGCGAACCGGACTGCGCCTCCTGGTCGGTGGCGGGGGCCCACCTCGCTGGTTCATCGACCATGTCTGGACCAGCCGGGAGCGGCAAGCAGCCCGCGTCGCATGCCGAAATGCCACCAAGGAACACCGCGGCGACGGAATAGTCGACACGATCCCCACCGTCCAGCAGCATCGCCATAACGCCCAGTGGCTCTGGTGGTGACGTCCTCATCTGCCGCGCGGTGTGCTCTCTTCCAGTCGCGAACCGGGGTGGTGCGCTACTGTCCGCCCGTGGTTCGCCGCGTGATGTTCTCGGCCTGCGTCAGGATCTCCGGCGCGAGTTTCGCCCGTGCGTCCAGCACCTCAAGACCGACCAGGCGCCCATCGGCATCGAAGTCCAGGTTGATCATGCCGTCCACGTCGACGGGATCGCACGGATACATTCTCGCCACCCGAGTGCCGGGCGCCTGGAGGTAGATGTAGGCCGCATTGGCGACCTCGTCGTACGTGACCTTCAACGGCTCCATGGTGCACAGCGTGCCAGTCCTGCCGGTGCCGACCGCGAGTGCGTTCGCTGTGGGCGGTCCGGTCAGCCGCCGTTTCGGAGGGCCGGCTCGGCCGTCGTGGATTGGCGGCGTGGGCGGAACGCAGGAAACCGGTACGGAGGGGCTGACGTTCGCCAAGCAGGAGGTCCGCCGGAACGAGCGTGATTGGTTCATCGCCCAGATGGTGGACGACCGGTTCGAGATCTCCTGCGGCCCACTCAATCTCGGTGAGGCCATCCATCAGTTCCGGCTGTGGCCGGCCGTCCGGCGCAGCGGAAGTTCCTGACCGGTGGGGGCTCCCGCCGGCCCACGTGGAGAGGCGACGTCAGGGGAGGGCCTCGAAGTCGGCGGCCACCGCGGTCACCGCCTCCAGCGTGACCGCCAGCTCGATGTTCATCAGGTCCTCGGTGCTGTCCGGGTCGGCCAGCCTGCCGACCCGGGCGTACTGCTCCACGTCCGCGCAGAGCAGGGAGAACGCGTTCGCCCCGATGTTCGTGGCCGACCCTTTCATGCCGTGCGCGTGGTCGCGGACCCGGGCCACGTCACCCGCCCGGAGCAGGCCGACCAGTTTCTCCGCGGCCGCCGGGGTCTTGCCGGCGTACGAGCGGAGCAGGCGGATGACCAGTGCGATCTCGTCCGGGTCGGGCACCGGGTCGATCAGGTCGGCCAGCCGGGCGCGGACGCTCGCGACCCGGGAATTCCGGTCCGGGGGCGGAGCTGTCATGAGATCATCGTGCGCCGGTCGCCGGTGGGATGTGCCGGGAACGGCGGAAACGGGGCGACTTTCGCCGCCCCGTCCGGTTGGGTGCCTAGGCTCCCCAGCTGAGTTGCGCGCCGCCGGTGCGGGTGGTCGCGATGCTTTCCGCGTACCCCGAATGCCGGTAAGCCGCCAGCGGGTCGCGGGGAAGGCCCCGCTGTTCGCGCCGGTCCGCCAGGGCGCCCCGCACATCAGTCTCGTAGGCGTCCATCAGCACCGCGTGGGCGCCCAGCACATCGCCCTCGACCTGGGCGGCGGCCAGCGCCTCCTGGTCGACCTGCAGGGCCTTGGCCAGCGCCTGCTCCACGTTGAGGACCGAGCGGATCTGACCCGGGATCTTCTCCTCGATGTTGTGGCACTGGTCGAGCATGAAGTTGACCCCGGACTCGGGCCGGTGCGCGCCCAGCGACACGATCTCGCTCAGGATGCGGAACAGCTGGAACGGGTCCGCCGAACCGACGATGAGGTCGTCGTCGGCGTAGAAGCGGGAGTTGAAGTCGAACGCCCCCAGCTTCTTGACGCGCAGCAGCTGCATCACGATGAACTCGATGTTGGTGCCGGGGGCGTGGTGGCCGGTGTCGAGCACCACCGACGCCCTGTCACCGAGGGCCAGGCAGTGCACCAGCGAGGTGCCCCAGTCCGGGATGTCCATGCTGTAGAAGTACGGCTCGAAGAACTTGTACTCCAGCAGCAGCCGCTGGTCGTCGTCCATCGCCGCGTAGATCTGCTGCAGCGAGTCGGCCAGCCGGTCCTGCCGGCCGCGCAGCGAGTCCTGACCGGGATAGTTCAGGCCGTCCGGCAGCCAGATCTTCAGGTCCGTCGATCCGGTCTGGCGCATCACGTCCAGGCAGAGCTTGTGGTGCGCGATCGCCTTGTCGCGGACCCGCTTCTCCGGGTGGCACAGCGAACCGAGCTTGTAGTCGTCGTCCTGGAACACGTTCGAGTTGACCGCGCCCAGCTTCACGCCCAGCTTCTCGGCGTGCGCGCGCAGGTCCGACCAGTCGTCGACGAGGTCCCAGGGGATGTGGATCGACACCCGCGGTGCGAGGCCGGTCAGGCGGTTCACCTGCGCGGCGTCGCTGATCTTCTCGTACGGGTTGCGCGGCCCGCCGGGCATGGTGAAGACCTTGAACCGTGTCCCCGAGTTGCCGTAGGCCCAGCTCGGGACCTCGATGGTGAAGTCGTCCAGTGCACTGAGGTTCATACGGTTCCTCCGTAGCGTCGGGTGGTCAGGCCGTTCAGCAGGGCCGCGAAGACGAGGACGGTGCCGAGGGCGAGGAGCTGGTACTGCGAGCCCTCGTTGCCGACGAACGCGAGCAGGATGCCGGCGTTCAGCCAGACGATCAGCAGGGTGGCGAGGACGACGCCGGCGACTCTGCCGATGCCTCCGGTGATCGCCACCCCGCCGAGCACGGCGATGGTGATGGCCGGCAGCGCCATGCCGCTGCCGGAGACGCCCGCGTCGGGGCGGGCGGAGGCGAACTGTGCGACGGTGACCACGGCGACGAGGCCGGAGATCAGGCCGGCGTAGACGTACGCCTTGAAACGGGTGTCCCGGACGGGCAGTCCGGACCAGCGGGCGGCGACGTCGTTGGTGCCGATCGCGTACAGGCGGCGGCCGTAGGCGGTCCTGGCGAGCAGGAGCCAGACGGCGACGACCGTGGGGAGCAGGAAGGTGAAGATCCCGAGGGGTACGTCCGGGATGGAGGCGCCGATGACCGGGAGTTCCACCGATTTGCTCAGTGAGTAGAGCTCCTGGATCGGCGGTGTGCTGATCGGCTGCTGGTTGTTGATCACGATGGCGATCGACTTGAAGGCGTAGAACGTGGCCAGCGTGGCGATCAACGCCGGGAAGCCGATGTAGCTGACCAGGACACCGTTGACCGCGCCGCAGAGCCCGCCGAACAGCACCGTGGCGATGATCGCGAACCACAGGGGCCAGCCCCATTGGCCGTACGCGAAACCGAAGATCATCCCGGAGAGGGAGACGATGGCGCCGACGCTGAGGTCGATGCCGCCGCGTCCGGAGAGGATGACGATCAGTTCGGCAAGGCCGAGCATGGCCAGCGGCACGGCGCTGATCAGCGACGCCGACATGTAGTCGAAGTCGTAGGAGGCGGTCAGGTAGCCGCCCGCGTCGTTGATGAAGAACGTGACCACCACGACGACGATCAGGACGGCCAGCAGGGGGATACGCTGGGTGAGGAGCAGTCGCGTGATGTCGGATCTTCCCCGGGTTGTCGTAGTCATCGGGACCTCCGCGCCCGCGCCCGCAGCAGGTCGGCACCGACCGCCACGATGATGAAGATGCCGACGAACAGGTCGGACAGCTGTGACCGCCAGCCCAGCTGGGTCACCCCGGACGCCACCGACTGCACGAGCAGCGCGCCGAGCAGGGTGCCGAGCACCGAACCGCGCCCGCCCATGATCGAGGTTCCGCCGATGACCACCGCGGCGATCACCGCCAGTTCCTTGCCCGACCCGACGGTCTGATCCAGCGTCGACGTTCCCTGGGCGATCACGAAACACGAGGCCAGACCCACGAGCAGACCCGTCGTCGTGTACGCGAGAAGCACGCGCCGCTGCACCCGGACGCCCGCCAGCCGGGCCGCCTGGGCGTCGCCGCCGATGGCGAAGAAGTGCCGGCCGCCCGCGGTGTGCCGCAGGTACCACCAGGCCGCCGCGGTGACCAGGACGGTGATCAGGAAGGCGTGCGGGACACCGAGCGTCCGGCCGTCCGGTCCGCGGCCGAAGAAGGCGAGCGTGCCGGGGATCCCGTTCACCGTGCCCGAGCCGAAGATCTGCAGCCCGAGGAACATGAACAGGTTCGCGGTGCCGAACGTGATGATGATGGCGTGCACCCGCCCGTAGGCGATCAGCACCCCGTTGACCAGGCCCAGCACACCGCCGGTCAGCACCGACAGCAGGACCGCGACGCCGAGGTTCACCCCGGAGCCGACCAGGGTCTTCGCGGTCAGTACCGAACAGACCATGATCGCGCCGCCGACCGAGACGTCGATACCGCCTGTGATGATCACGATCGTCATGCCGACGCCGATCAGCGCGATCGGGGCGGTGGCGACGAGCAGCGGCTGGATCGAGCCGGCGGTCAGGAACGCGGGCGTGCTCAGGGCCAGGCCGGCCCAGAGGAGCGCGATCACGCCGACGAGGACGACCTCCTGGCCGGTGACGGGCGCCGGCAGGACGCGTACCCGCTTAGGCGATTTTTCGTTTTTTTCGGTTTTATCGTTTTTGTTCAACGACTCCGTGGTCATTCCGTGCCTCCCGCAGCCGCCGCCAGCAGGTCGACCTGGCTCGCGTCCGGGCCGAACTCGTCGGTCGTCGTGCCGCGCCGCACCACCTGGATGCGGTCGGCGATCCGCAGCGCCTCCGGCAGGTCCGAGGTGACCACCAGGACGGCGGTGCCCTCCTGCGCCAGCTCGGTGATCAGCCGGTGGATCTCCTCCTTGGCGCCGACGTCCACGCCCTGCGTCGGCTCGGCGAGGACCAGCACCGTCGGGCGCTCGACCAGTTGCCGGGCCAGCACCACCTTCTGCGCGTTGCCGCCGGACATGGCGCTGATCGGCTGACGCTCGTGCGGCGTCTTCACCGCCAGCCGCTTGATCATGTCGGTGGCGACGGTCTTCTCCCTCGCCCGGTCGACCAGGACGCCGAACCGGGACAGCAGCTTGAGGTGGCCGGCCGAGATGTTGAAGGCGATCGACTGGAAGCCGAACATGCCCTCGACCTTGCGGTTCGCCGGCAGGAGCGCGATGCCGAGTCTCTGCGCGTGGCCCGGGTTGCGCGGCGTGACTCTCTGCTGATTCAAATGTATTTCCCCGGATGTGGCGCGATCGATGCCGTAGATGCAGGCGGCGATCTCGGAGACACCACTGCCGACCAGCCCGTAGAGGGCGACGATCTCACCCGCTTTGACCGTGACGTCCACGTCGTGGAAACGGCTCTCCCGGCCCAGCCCGCGCAACTCCAGCACCGCCGGCCCGTCCGGGACCTGCCGGTGCGGACGCTCGTCGGAGAGTTCCCCGCCCACCATCAGGTGCGCGATCTGGCGCACGCTCAGATCACCGATGGGGTACGTCCCGATGGTCCGCCCGTCGCGCATGACGGTGACCTCGTCGGCGATCCGGAACAACTCGTCCAGCCGGTGCGAGATGTAGATGACCGACACCCCGGAGGCGGTGAGGCGCCGGACCACGTCGAACAGCACCTCGATCTCGGCGTCGGTGAGGATCGCCGACGGCTCGTCGAGAATCAGCACCTTCGCGTCGCCGGACAGCGCCTTCGCGATCGACACCTGCTGCTGCTCGGCCACCGACAGGTCGCCGACGGTGGCGGTGGCGTAGCGGCCCGGCAGCCCGAGCAGGGCCAGGAGTTCGACCACGCGCGCGTTCTGCCCGGCCCAGTCGATCCTTCCGTTTTTCTTCATCTCGCGGCCGAGGAAGATGTTCTCGGCCACGGTCAGCTCCGGGAACAACTGCGGTTCCTGGTAGACGGTGGCGATGCCGAGCCCGATCGCGTCCGTGGTGGAGGCGATCCGGGCCGGCGCCCCGTCGAACTCGATCTCACCGGTGTCCGCGGTGACCGCCCCGGCAACGATCTTGATCATGGTGGACTTGCCGGCGCCGTTCTCCCCGACCAGGGCGTGCACAGTGCCCGCCCGGACGGTCATGTCGGCGTGCTGAATGGCCCGAACCGCGCCGAACCGCTTGGACACAGCGGTCAGGCGCAGTCGCGGGGTATCGATCGTCTCGGTCATCAGTAGTTGAACTGGTCGACGTTCTGGTCGGTGATCGCGAGCGCCGGGCCGAGCAGCAGCATCTTGCTCGCGCTGTCGTACGTCACCGCGGACAGGTCACCGGACACGTTGTTGGTGGCCTCGAACGACTTGCCCTGCGCGATCTGGGCACCGGCCCACGCGGTCAGGTAGCCCAGGTTCTCCACGTCCCAGAGGATCGCGGCAGTCGACGACTTGTCCTGCAGGTACGGCTTCATCGCCTGCGGCGTGCCCAGGCCCACCGTGAACACCTTGCCGATCTTCCCGGCGTCCTTGACGGCCTGCGCCACACCCGGGGCGCTCGACGTGCACTCGCCGACCAGGCCGGTCAGGTCCGGGTGCGCGTTCATCAGGTCGGTCGCCATCTGTGTCGCCTTCGCCTGATCCTCACCGGCGTAGACGATGTCGACGATCTGGGCCTCCGGGTACTTCTCCTTCGTGTACGCCTTCTGCACCTCGATCCAGGCGTTCAGGTTCTCGGCGGTCTGGCCGCAGGAGACGATCGCATACTTGCCCTTGCCGCCCATCGCGGTGAGCAGCGCATCGGTGAGCCCCTGGCCGATGCCGTCGGCGGTGGCCTGGTTGACGAAGACCTCCCGCACGCTGGACGGAGCGTCGGTGTCGGCGGTCGCGACGTGAATGCCGGCGTCCTTGGCCTGCTGCAGCAGCGGGGCCATGCTGTCCGGGTCGTTCGGCGCCACGATCAGCGCGTCGACCTTCTGCTGGATGTAGGAGCGGACGATGTCGGCCTGCGCGGCCGCGTCCGCCTGCGTCGGCCCCTGGTAGAGCCACTCGACGTTGCCGAGCGCGGCAGCCGCCTCCTTGCCGCCGGCGTTCATCGCCTCGAAGTAGGGCACACCTTGCAGCTTCGGGACGAAAGCCACCTTGTACGTCTTGGCGCCGGCGTCACCACCCGCCGCGGTGTCGGTGTCGTTCTTCTTGGTACAGCCCGTGAGGGCAAGGGCGGCGGTCGCCGTGAGAGCGACGGCCGCAGTGAACCGAGGGCGCATGACGCCTCCTGTGAAAGGGCTTGTTGAAACGTTCTATGCGAGGTGTGACTCACGTTACGATCCCGTTAGGGCAGGGTCAAGAGTTGACACTTGATAGGCCAGAAGATCCACGGCCGCAGCAGCGGCGCGCTGACCGCCCCGCCTGTGAGACGTTTCAATGATCGGGGGCGAGAATCCGTTCGGGGTGCGCGGCCGGGGCCTTGTCCCGGTCCGGCGGCGCCTGCCTGATCCGCCGGTGCCGCCTCGCGCCCTGTCTCTGCCTTGAAGGCCGGCCGTGGTCCCGTCGAAGCACCCGTCCGCCCAGCCATCCACCGCAGACGCGACGATCAGGCAGCGTTTTCGCGGTCGGCGCTGCCGGACGAGTCCGCGCTCGTGGTCGTAAATATGGGTTCGTGGGTTCGAACCCGCGCCAGCCTGTTCAGCGGGCCGACGAGGCGTCAGCCCGCAGGGGCGTGCACCGCGTACCCCGAAACCCGCACAGCACCCGAAATCGTCATCGCGCGGCGAGTCACCCCGGATCGATCCCAGGCCCCGGGGCGGCGGCAGCCAGGACCGTGCCGACCAGGACCTACTCAGCGATGCGCCCGACGTCATCCTGCCGGCAAGCAGTCCCGGGCGAGGCTCACGTCCCGAGGCGGCGGATCGCGCTGGCCACGACATGAGCTGCGCGGCGACCCCCGAAGCCGTCTCTACGGCGAGCCCTCCAGGCGCGCTGAGGCCCAGCGGCAGTGATGACGTGGGGCTCGGCGGCAGTGGTGACGTGAGGCCCAGCGGCAGTGATGAGATGAGCCCGGGAGTAGGCCCGGGAGCAGGCCCGGGAGCAGGCCGGGAGCAGGTAGAGCCGTCGGCGCTGACTAGAGCGCCGACCAAGTTGCCGATCAGGGTGGTGGTTCGCGCCGCGCCCGATTTCGTCCTATCGGCGAGCCCTCCGGATGAGGATCACGCCCACCGCGGCCGCGGCCAGAGCCGCGCCGATCAGAGCATACCGCTGAGGTTCCGCGCCGACCCGCCGAGGAACCGAACCCAGCACAGCCCCCGCATGTTCGGCGGCCTCCGCCGCATACTCAGCCACGTGGACGCCGGTTTCCGCCACAGTCTGTTTGGCATGGCCACCACTGTTGGCAGCAACCCGTTCAGCAGTAGCGGCCGCTTCCTGCTCAGCGCTGCCAGTCCTCGCATCAACGGCAGCGTTTCCCTTTCCGTCCCCAGCAGGACGCTTCGCTGTGCTGGCGGCGTCGTTACCAGGCCCATCGGCCTTCTGTTCAGTCCTCTGCGGCGAAGCGGCAGTCTCCGACTCGGAAGCAGCGCTCTTCGCCGATGATCCGCCAGTCTCGGCTCCGGGCTCAGCGCCCTTCGACGAGAGGGCGGAGGATGCAGCAGTCCCGGTTTCGGCGCCGGCGGTCTTCGAGGAGGAGGCGGCGTTCTCGGATCCAGGGCTGCTGCTCTTCGGGGAGGGAGCGGCAGCCTCGGTTTCAGCGCTGGTGGTCTTCAGCGAGGAGGAGGCGTTCCCGGATTCAGGACCGGTGGTTTTCGGGGAGGAGGCGGCGGGCCTGGACTCAGCCGTAGCGGACGACACCGACTTGTCGCCCGCCACTGACTTGTCGCCCGCCACGGGCGCCGGCGAACCGCTAGGTCGGCTGGTCGCGCGGACCTCGTTCTCGCCGGTGGAACCCGCCGTGGCCTGGCCCTTACCTGCCGAGCCCGGTCCTGCCCCTGTCTTCTGCTGAGCCTCTGTCTTCACCGGTGCGCCAACCTTGTCTGATGTAGCCGTCCCACCGCGCGAGTCGTCCTCGCCCGCCGAGCGGGTGTCGTCCTGCGAACTACCCTTATCGGATGTATTCGACGTGCCCCGCGTCTCAGCCTCGCCCGCGTCACCGGCCTTACCTGAGCCGTCGGTCTTGCTCGAGCCGTCCGTCACGTCTGAACCGCCGGTCTTGCTTGAACCGTCGGCCTCGCCTGATGAGGTGGCCTTGCCGGCCGAGCCAGTTCCAGCTTCGCCGACAGCGGCGCCTTCTGCGCCGTTTCCGGCAGACGCACCGGCACCGTCCAGAGCGTCGCTCCCCGTTTCTGAGCCCACCTTGAGCTGCGCGACTTCGGCATCCGGAGTTTTGGGCGCGATTGAGCTTTCGGCAGCTGACGACTTGAGGCTCGGTGCGGTTGAGCTTGCGGCGGATGCCGGCTTGACGGCTGATGAGGCTGAGCCTGCGGTGGCTGCTGGCGGGGTGTCCGGTGAGGCTGAACTCGCGGCGGACGCAGGTTTGGTGGCCGTTGGGGGTGCGGCGGGTGCCGGCACGGAAGCCGGCGGGGGAGGAACCTTGGCCGAGTCTGGTTGGGACCGGGAGGCCGACGGCTTCGGCGGAGAGCTGGGGGTGCTGGTCGGCGGCGTGGCGACCTTGGCGCGGCCGATCGCGCGATTGTTGGGACCCGGCCTCGAGGACGAGGACGTGCCGCCACTCGACGTGGATCCGCCGTTTCCCGGCGGTTTCGAGGGGGCCTGCTTCCCGTGGTTCTGGTGCCCCTGATTTTGGCCGGCCGGTTTGTTGCCTTTGGCGGAGGCGGGCACGGGAGCCGACCCTGCCTGTTTGCCTCCCGGCTGCCCAGCTGGTTGGTTGGCTGCGGCATTGCCAGTGGGCTTGGAACCGTCATGCGCCGGCGTCTGCCCTGCTGCTGTTGTCTGCTTGTTGGCGGGTCCTGCGGGTCCTGGGGGTGTTGGGGGTGTTGCCGTAGCGGGTGACTTAGCGGGAGTCGACGGCTTCGGTGAGGTGGAAGACTGCGACGAGGTGGGCGGTTTCGGCGAAGCGACGTGCTGGGAAGAGGCGGGCGGCTTCGGTGAGGCGGGCGGCTTCGGGGTAGCCGGCGGTTTTGATCCCGATCCCGATCCCGATCCCGAAGTCGTTTTCGAGCCTGAACCCGCAGTTCCGTCCGAGCCCGAGCGTGAACTCGAAGACGTGGCTGAGGGAGCTTTCTCGGTGGGAGAGGAATCCGCGGACGTCGCCGGGGGTGTTTTGTCCGCGGGCTTAGGCGAGCTGGCCGACGCCGTCCCGGCTCCAGGCTTTGCCGGGGGAGCCGATGCCGCCTGAACTCCGGGCTTTGCTGAGGTGGGTGACGACGCCTTGGCTCCAGGGGTGGTCGGGGTGATGGGGTGATTCTTTGCGGGGGATCGGCCGTCGCGGGCGCTGTCGTGTGGCGACGTCGGGTTGTCGGCGCTCATGAGTTCCTCCCGTGGCGGGCCGCGGCCACGAAGGCCGCCACGTCTCGGCGGCCGCTTGCCAGCGCTGTCTCCGGGGTGGGCGGGATCGCCTGTTGAACCTCGTGTTTGCCGCCGAGGGCCAGGAGGGCCGCGATGGCGAGCAAGAGCAAGGCCACCACGATGGCGGCGGTCCAGGCCGGCATTACCAGCGCCAGTGCGGCTCCCGCTGTGAGGAACAAGGTGCCCAGGCCGTACACCGCCATGACGCCGCTCGCGCTGGTCAGCCCCGCGCCCTTGCCGGCCCGCCGGCCCTTCTCGGCCAGTTCCAGCCGGGCGGCGGCCAACTCGTCCCGGACCAGGGTGGTCACCTGATCGCTGAGCTGACCGATCAGCTGCGCCGTCCGCGCGTTCTCAGACTGCGCATGATCAGCTTCTGCGTCGGTGTGCCTCATGGTCCCTCCGTCCTGAGCCCTCGTCCGCCACCACGTACCCCGGTCAAACCTGACTAATCGCGCGAATCGTCAGCGTGCTGGGACCACCAGCCCCGTCTCGTAGGCGACGATCACGAGCTGGGCACGGTCCCGAGCACGCAGCTTGGCCAGCAGACGTCCGATATGAGTTTTCACCGTGGCGAGACTGAGCCGCAGATACTCCGCGATCTCGGTGTTGGAAAGCCCTTCGGCGACCAGGGTGAGAACCTCCCGTTCACGGTCGGTCAGCTCGGCGAGTTCCAAGGCTGGGCGGCTCGCGGGTTCCGGCCGGGCGGAGAAGTGGTCGATGAGTCGCCGCGTGATGGCCGGGGAGAGCAGGGCCTCCCCGTCGGCCACCACGCGGACCGCGCCCAGAAGTTCGGCCGGCTTGGCGTCCTTGAGTAGAAACCCGCTGGCACCGGCGCGGAGCGCGGCGAACACGTATTCGTCGAAGTCGAACGTGGTCAGGATGAGCACCCGGGTGCTGGGTGTCAGGGGATCACCGCAGATCTGCCGGGTTGCGTCGATGCCGCCGAGCTTGGGCATCCGGATGTCCATGAGCACGACGTCCGGTTGTTCCTTGCGGGCGAGTTCCACCGCTTCCACACCCGTCCCGACGTCGCCGACGACCTGGAGACCTGGTGTGGCCTCCACCAGCAGCCTGAGGCTGGCTCGCAGGAGTTCCTGATCCTCGGCGATCAGGACCCGGACCGAGGCCAGGGTGTCACTGCTCATGATTCGTACGGAAGGGTCGCAGTGACGGTGAATCGATCGTCGTCCTGTGGCCCCGCGCTGAATGTCCCGCCGTAGGCGGCCACTCGTTCCCGCATCCCGATGATTCCGGTGCCGTCCACGGCGACCGCACCGTGCCATGCCATTTCGTTGCTCACCACTACGTCCAGCTGCCTTCTGGTTCCTCGAATGTGTACCCAGCACACGGCCGGGGCGGCGTGTTTCACCACGTTGGTCAGGGACTCCTGCACGATCCGGTAGGCCGCCACGACGACACCCTCGGGCGCGTCGTCGCCGCCCTGGATGTCGAGTCGCACCTGGACCCCGGCATCACCCGCCTGACCGGCGAGGCTGGTCAGATCCTCGAGAGTCGGCGAGGGGGCGAACGCCGCTTCGGTGCGTATGGCGCCCACCGCCCGCCGAAGCTCGGCCAGAGCGCTCCGGCTGGCCGTCTCGATCACCTGGAGGGCCTTCCCGGCTTCCTCCGGATGTTGCTCCGCGACGTGAGTGGCGACGGATGCCTTGACGGAGATCAGGGCCAGGCTGTGGCCGACGATGTCGTGCATCTCCCGGGCGATGCGCATGCGTTCCTCCGCGACAGCGCGTGCGGTGTTCTGCGTGGCGGCGAGCGCGGTGTGCCGGCGGCGTTCCCGCAATGTCCAGCCGACCGCCCAGCTCGCTGCGCAGACCAGACCGGCGAACGCCGTCCCGGCTGGGCCGGGGCCGTCCGCGGAGATGTCGGCGACGGCCGTCCCGATGAGTAGCAGCCCGGTCGCCGTCACCGCCCCGGCCGTCCCCCGGCGACCGGACGTCCGAAGACCGAGCGCATACAGCGCGACACCGGCGGCCACCACCGGGCCTGTGGATGCGTAGTCCGGGACGACACCGGTGCCGATGGCGACCCCGCCCGCTGTGCCGATGACGAGACTGCTCACGAGCGGCCACCGGCGGCGCAGGAGCAGCGGGCCGGCGAGCACACCCGCGGCGACCGCGGTGAGCCAGGCGGGTTCCTGCAGCCCGGAAGCGGGTGGCAGCGGCTGCTCAGCAGCCGCGTGCAAGCAGAGGAGAAGGACGGCAGCGGTCAGAGCGACGTCCACGACCAGCCGCGACACGGGGCCGAGGCGATGGACGAGGAAGGCATGCGGGGCGAACGACGGGACAGCCACGCGGTTGAGGTTATCGACGCTTGCCGCCGTCCGCGTCAGCCTGTGGACGGTCATCCCCAGGTATGGCGAGGACGCCTTCGCGCATCCCCAGGGATGACGCCGAGAACCAAACCCGGGTCCGACGAAATCCGGGACCCAAACCGGGATCGTCTCCGGGCATGACAGTCGTCCTGCACGAGGTACACAAGCGCTACCGAGCCGGAGCCGGGGCCGTGGTCGCTCTGGACGGGGTGACCGTTCACTTCGGCCAAGCGACGTTCACCGCGGTCATGGGTCCGTCCGGTTCCGGGAAATCGACCCTGCTGCACTGCGCCGCCGGGCTGGAGCCGGTCACCTCGGGCAGCGTGACCGTCGCCGGCACGGCCCTCGACGGCCTGGCCGAGACGGCGCTCACCAAACTCCGCCGCGACCGGGTGGGATTCGTCTTCCAGGAGTTCAACCTGGTCTCGTCGCTGACGGCGGCGCAGAACGTCTCCTTACCTCTACGTCTGGCCGGGCGCCGAGCGGAGCCGTCCGCTGTGCAGGCCGCGCTCACCGAGGTGGGCCTCGCCGACCGGGCAGGGCACCGTCCTCGCGAGCTCTCCGGCGGCCAGCAGCAGCGAGTCGCGATCGCTCGGGCACTGTTCACCAGTCCGTCCGTGGTCTTCGCCGACGAGCCGACCGGTGCCCTCGACAGCCAGACCTCACACCAGGTGCTGGAGTTGATGCGGCGACTGGTGGACGCACACGGCCGGACCGTGGTGATGGTGACTCACGATCCGGTGGCCGCAGCCGTCGCCGATCGGGTTCTGCTCCTGGTGGACGGCCGGGTCACCGACGAGATCGTCGGTGCGGACGCGACGACCGTGGCGGACCGGATGACCGCGTTGGAGCGGAGGTGCTGAGCCGCGACCGCCTCGGCACCTTCCTGGCCGTCCTGCTCGGGACGGGCCTGGTCACGACGTTTCTGCTCCTGCTGACATCCGGCCAGCCCCGAGTGCCGGAACGGCTGGCCGGATATCCGGTGCTGGTGCAGAGCCCCGCCGCGGGCAACCTGCCCGACGAGTTCGCGGAGCCGGTGCCCTGGTCAGCTGCTGACGCTCGGTCCCTGGCCGATCGCCTGCGTGCGGTCCCCGGCGTCCGTGCGGCCGTCGTGGATCGCACCTTCTACGCCCAGCCGCTGCGCGACGGTGTGCCGGTCGTCGACAGCACCAGCGGTCACGCCTGGCTCGGCGACGACCCACCCGACCAGGGCGAGGTGGTGGTGAACCGGGACCTCGGTGTGCCGGTCGGCTCCACTGTCACCTTGCTGACCGGTGCCGGGCCGACAGACTGGCGGGTCAGCGGGCACACCACGCTGCCCGGCATCCACGTGTCCGGCGAGGAGGCCGCCCGGCTCGCCCCAGGTGTACGGGTCATCGGACTGTCCGGCGATCCCGACCCGGAAGCCGTACGTGCCGTGGTCGGCGCCGGTGACCGGGTGCTGACCGGCGACGAACGCGGTCGCGCCGAGCCCCGGGTCGACGCGCGGACCCGGTGGATCGGGATGCAGATCCTCATCGCCACCACGGCGCTGGCCGGGTTCGCCTGTGTCTTCCTCGTCGCGTCGACCTCCGCCTACGCGGTTGATCAGCGACGTCGCGAGATCGGTCTGCTGCGGGCGGTGGGCGCCACCCCGCGTCAGGTGCGGTCGATGCTTCATCGCTCCGCACTGGCCCGGGGAGTGCCAGCCGCGCTGGCCGGCGTCGTGACGGGTGGGCTGGCCGCGATGCCCTTGGCCGGCGCGCTGGTCGACGCCGGGTTCGAACCGCCCGGCTACCACATCCGCTGGCAGCTCTGGGTTCTTGCGGTGTCCTTCGCCGCCGGCCCCCTGGTCGCGCTTGCCGGGTCGGCGATCGCAGCCCGGCGAGTGTCCCGGATCAGCCCGATCGAGGCGCTGCGCGTCGCCGAGCTCGAACCGCGGGCGATGAGCCGCGCACGGTGGATCCTCGGTCTCGTCGCCGCAGCCGGTGCTGTCGGTGCGGGCGTGTCCGCAGCAGCAGCCCCGGACCTCAGCGAGCTGGGGATGCTGGCCCTGCTGGGAGCGATCGCCTTGGTCACGGCCGCGGTACTGCTGGCACCCGCCGTAGTGCCCGTACTGGTCCGCGTTCTGCTCGGCCCGATGACCGGAGTGACCGCGACACTCGCCAGGGAGAGCGCCCGAACAGCGGTACGACGGACCGCCTCGACAGCCGCGCCGGTGTTGTTCACCGTGGCGTTCGCGGTCTTCGTCACCGGGACGGTGGAGACGTCGGCTGCGGCCTACACGGCGCGGCGAAGCGCCACCGTGCCGTCCGAGACCGTTCTGGTGCCGGACAGGGTGCCCGGACTTGGTGATGCGGCGTCGGGAGGCGCTCCGCTGGACACGACCGTCTACGTGGCGGGACAGGCGGTGGTCGTCTCCGGTACCGAGAACGTTCTGCCGGGCACGGCGCTGGTCAGCGAAAATGCGGCTGGCCGCTTCGGGCCGACGGTGGCGGTGACATATGCCGACGGTCATCAGGAGACGGTTCGGGTGTCCGGGACCGCATCACCCGGCCCGTTCACCGCAGACCTGGTCCTGGCTCGCGGCACGGTCCGGCGGCACGATCCCTCAGCGTTGGCCCCCGCGGCGTTCCCGGTCCCGGAGGGGCCGGTGGGAGCCGGTGCCCGCGTGGCTGACCGCGACGACCTCGCCCGGGAAGCAGACGCCGAGGACGACCGGTTGGTGCAGATGTTCGCGATGCTGCTCTTGGCGGTGTCCGCTGGAGCCGGATCGCTGGCGGTGGGCAACACGTTGCTGATGACGGCTCGGCGGCGTGGTCCTGACTATCGGGTTCTCCGGCTTGCCGGGGCGTCCCGGGCGCAGGTGGTGCGGGCGGTGGTCCTGGAATCGGCACTGGTGGTGGCGATCGGCTCCCTCATCGGCGGGGCGGCCGGCCTGATCGCGATTGCGGGTTCGGCTCGTTCGCTTGCAGCGCAGGTCGGCGCCGCGGTGCCGGTTCTGGTGTCCTGGCCGGCGATCACCGCGACGGTGGCGACCTGTCTGGCGCTGGCGACGATCACGGCCGCGGTGCCGGCCGCACGACTGTCTCGATTACCGCCAAGCCGTTGAGTCAGGCCGCTGAGCTGGACAGAGGATGCGGACTGCAGGGCCAGACAGCGGCTGGTGTGTCGGCTCCCGGCGGTGGTCGTGTCCACCGACGTGTGATGTCGCGGCGGAGCGTGTCGTGGTGACTACACATCGCGCCGCGGTACGGCGGCCGGACCGGGTGAGCGGACGCGCGGTGACGCCATCGGAGCGAAGGGCGGGCGCAGATTTACGGAAACGCGGTGACGGAACGGGCGGGAGCGGGCTGACGAGGCCTTATAGCAGTCAGAGCTGATCCGGACGAAGGGGAGGTGAGGGGAGTGACGGTTGTGGACGGCGGGTATAACGATGGCCATGCCCGATGCGCCCGTGTTGCTTGCCGGACGATACCTGCTGGGGGAAGTCCTGGGCCGCGGCGGAATGGGCGAGGTGCATCTGGCCCGCGACGAGACCCTGGAACGGGACGTCGCGATCAAGGAGCTGGACCAGCCGCTGGGCGACGACCCCGACGCTGCGGCGCGCCGCACGCTGCGGGAGGCCCGGGCGGCGGCGCGACTCAACCACCCGAACGTCATTCAGGTGTACGACGTGCTGCAGCTGGACGGGCGCACCTGGATCGTCATGGAGTACGTGCCGTCCCGGTCGCTGCGGCAGGTGATCGTGGAGGACGGGCCGCTGGATCCGTACCAGGTGGCGCAGATAGGCCTCGACCTGGTCGCCGCGCTGCGGGCCGCGCACCGGGCCGGCGTGCAGCACCGGGACGTGAAACCAGCCAACGTGCTGCTCGCGACCGACGGCCGGGTGCTGCTCGGAGACTTCGGGATCGCGGCGATGGATGACGACGCCGTGATCAGCCGAACCGACGTCGTGGTGGGGTCGCCACACTTCATGGCGCCGGAACGGGCCAGTACCGGCAAGGGCGGCCCGGCGGCCGACCTGTGGTCGCTGGGCGCGACGTTGTACAACGCGGTGGAGGGCCGTTCCCCTTATCAGCGAGGCTCCACCATGGCCACGCTGACCGCGCTCGCCACCGAGGAGCCCGACCCGCCGCGGCAGGCGGGAGTTCTCACGCCGGTGCTGGACAGGCTGCTGCGCAAGAACCCGGCAGTCCGGATGGGGCTCGACGAGACGGAGCAGATGCTCCAGTCGATCGTCACCGGCACCGTGGGCAGTGCCAAGGCGCCGAAACAGAAGAGGCGCGGCCTGTTCAGCCGAGTCCTGGCGGCGGCCGGGGCGTCCCGTGCCAGCGACGAGGTCTACTCGCCAGCGGACGCGCCCGCAGCGAGTGATCTAGCCGCGGACGCGCCGACGGCAAGTGGTCTAGCGGCGGATGCGCCAGCTGCAAACGGCACGGCGGCGGGTGCTCCAGCGGCGGATGCTCCAGCGGTGAGTGGCCTGGCTACGGCAGACAGATCTGAGCGCGACGGGTCTCTCCACGACGGGTCTGCTCACGACGGGTCTGTTCACGACGGGTCTGAGCGCGACACTTCCGCGCGCGACGGGTCTGCGCGTGGCGTGGCGGCGAGCGAAGATGCAGTTGCTGATGTGGCTGCCGGCGCAGGAGGCGCGCCCGGTACGGCTGCAGGACTTGACGGTAGGGCTGTAGGGCCGGTTGGTGCTACGGCCGGCAGTACGAGTACGGCGGCCGACTCTGCGGGCGCGCCCTCGAGGCTGGGTAGCGCGACGGCTGAACCGGAGGGTAAGCCGCGGATTCCTAAACAGCGTGCCGGTGAGGGAACGTCGGGTTCCGCGAGTACCACGCGGGTGGATGCGGACACCGACCTGGAAGAACTTTCGGACGCGGCGTCTTCGTCGCCGGTCTCTGAGCAAGTGGGCTCGGATGCGGGGGAGAGCGGCGCGAAGGCCGCTGATGGGGACGAGCCGGAGGCCGTTGCCTCGGCAGCTGAAGCCGCTGCTGACAGATCCGCGGCGGGAAAGGCCGCGGCGGGAAAGGCCCCGGCCGGAGAGAGCGCGGCAGAGCAGGCCGCAGCAGAACGAGCGGCAACGGGGAACACCGTTGCGGGGCAGGCCGTGGGAGATGCCGTAGCGGAGCAAGCCGCTGCGGGGAAGAAAGCAGCACGGGCGGAAGCGGCACCGGAAGCAGCTTCGAAGACTGAAGCGGGCTCGGGGAAGAACGGGCAGCGGACTGCCGGGGCGGGGACGCCTGGTACGGCAGTCGGCGCGGCAGGGGCCGCGACGTGGAACAGCACCGTCAGTGACCGGGCCTTGGGGAAGGCCCGGATCGGGCAGGGGCAGATGGACGCCACGCCGGCTACCGGGGAGACACGGGTGGCGGCGGCCGCCGGTGCCGGGACGCTGGCGGGGACCGCTGTGGCCGAGCCATCGGAACGGAACGGGCGACGGAGGCTGGTCGTCGGGGCGGCTGCGGTGGCGGCACTGGTGGCGGTAGGGGTGGTGACCTACGTGGTCGGGCCCGGGAACAACAGCACCGATCGGGACGGGGCTCAGCCGAGCGGGCCAGGGGCTGCGGTCACCGAGAGCGCCCAGCAGCCCTCCGCGGAGGCGTCTCCGGCGGGTGCGGCGCCCACGGACGGAGTGCCCTCGGGTGAGGCGTCGGCCAGCGCGCCGGTCGAGAGCGCCAGCCCCAGTGTCGCCGCCAGCGTGAGTCCCGATGCGGGTGGGATACCCGCGTTGCGGGACGGGTGGGTGGACTACAAGGATGCGACGGGATTCCGGGTATACGTGCCGGAGGGGTGGAAACGTTCCCAGGAGGGGACGATTGTCTACTTCCGCGGGGACGGGCGGGTGCTCGGCATCGACCAGACGAATCAGCCCAAGTCGAATCCGGTGAAGGACTGGCAGAGTCAGTCGGAGTATCGGGTGTCGCGCGGGGACTTCCCCAGCTACAAGGAAATCAAGATCGAGTCTGTGGACTACTTCAAGAAGGCCGCTGACTGGGAGTTCACGTTCACCCGGAGCGGGACCCGGCAGCACGTCAACAACCGCGGGGTCGTGGTGTCCAGCAAGAAGGCCTACGGGTTCTACTGGCAGACCACGGACTCGGAGTGGGACGGGGCGCGCGACGATCTGCAGTTCGTCTTCGACAGCTTCCGGCCGGTGACGAAGTAAGACCGGACGGCGCGAGACATGTTTCGTGGTCAGGGTGCGAAGCCCGTCCGCGTGGTGATTTCGGGCGCGCTGGACGCCCGAAATCAACACAGAGGCAGACCCTGACTGCGAAAGGTGTCCAGACGGGACGGCGCCAGACTGGACGGGCGCGGGCGCGGGACCGGATGACGCGGGACTGGACGGGCGCGGAACCGGACGGCGCCAGACCGGACGGCGCGCGACCTCGCAGAATGACGTTGCACGGGTGGGTGTCGCACCGGGAAGCGCGGGGACGGGCTTGGGCTGGTTTAGAAGTCGAGCAGGGTTGTGGGGGTGAGCGCCATCGGGAACGGGGTCTCAGCGCGCAGGAGTTCGTCGTCGGTTGCGGTGGTGCGGGGGACGTAGGTGTCTCCCTGCAGGTGGAGCAGGTGCAGAGTCAGGGAGCGGTAGTCGGTCATGTCCGGTTCGGCCAGGAGGTACCACGGGATGCCGGCCGCGGCGTACATGGTCAGCTTTGTGGTGCGGTCTACGGCGGCGTTGCCGGGGGACGTCACCTCGGCTACCAACACGGCGTCGGCGGCCTCGACATAGGTGGACAGCCGCGGGGCTGTTGAGACCGTCACGTCCGGGATCAGGATGCGGTGCGGGGCCAGGCGCAGGTTCACCGCCTGCTGGGCTCGGAAACCGTGGGCTCGGGCTGTGGGGCGGAGCGCGGCCGTCAACAGGTACGAGATCTCCTGGTGTGGACTGTTCGGTGCCGGGCTCACCACGAGGCTCCCGTCGATCAGCTCGATCCGGTCGGTGGTTGCGCCCAGTGACAAGTACTCCTCTTCGGTCCAAGGGCCGGCGTGGGCCGGAGGTGTGCCCGTCATACGACGAGTCTCGCACGACCCGCTGCCGACCCTGGTAGGCGAAACGTGCCCGCCGGCGACCGCCCGGAAAGGCGAGCGAACCGTCTCGAAAGGCGGACGGTCGCCCGGAAAGGCGAACGGCCACCTGGGGAACGAACGGCCACCCGGAAAGGCCAACGGCCATCCGGGGAGCGAACGGCCCCGGGAAGCGGGCCGCCACCGGAAGACCGGAAGCGGGCCGCCACCGGAAGACCGGAAGCGGGCCGCCACCGGAAAAGCGGAAGCGGGCCGCCACCGAAGGAGCGGAAGCGGGTCGGCCCCGGAAGGGCGGAGGGCAGGCGAGAGCGGCACCGACGGAACCCGGAGGGCAGCCGCGAACCATCGGCGTCACACGACTATAGTTGCATGACTACTTGACGGCAATCAATACCTGGATCGGGTGACGTCGCGTCACCGGGGGATGGCCGCGGCCGCGGTGCCGGCGGCCTGCACCAGATGGGCCGCCACCTCCGCGTGATCGGTGGCGATCAGGCCCACCGTCACCCGCAGGTGCGGGGACGCGGCCGGCCCCACCCCGAACGCCGTGCCCGCCGCCGCGCCGATGCCCGCGCTCGCCAGGCTCAGCAGGGCCGCCTGCTCGTCCGCCACCGGCAGCCAGATGTTCAGGCCCTCGCCGGGCGGCAGGATGATGCCCGACGCGGCCAGGGCCTCGCTCACCAGGTGGCGCCGGCGGGCGTACTCGGTGCGGGCCGCCGCCACCGCCGCGATCGAATCCGGGTCCGTCAGTAGTGCCAGGAGCAGGTGTTGCAGGAGCCTGCTTGTCCAGCCCTGCCCGAGTAGGCGGCGTTCCAGGATCGGGTCGAGCAGCGTCGCCGGGGCGCTCACCGCCGCGAGCCGCAGGTCGGGGCCGTGCGACTTGGAGAAGCTGCGCACGTGCACGGTCTGCCGGGGGAGGTGTGTGCCCAGCGAGCAGAGCGGTCCGGAGGCCAGGTCGCCGGCGGAATCGTCCTCCACCACGTACACATGGGGGTGCTCGGAAAGGACCGCGGCGAGGGCGCCGGCCCGCGACGGTGACCACGACGCGCCCGTGGGGTTGAGGGCGCGCGGCTGGAGGAAGACCGCGGTGGGGCGCCGGGCCAACGCCTCCGCGAGCCGGTCCGGCAGCACGCCCTCGGCGTCCGTGTCGACGCCGACCACCTGGGCGCCGAGAGCCTCCAGCAGGTCGAGCAGGGGTGGGAAGCACGGGTTCTCGACCACCGCCACGTCGCCGAGGCGCAGCAGGGCCGACGCCACGTGGTCGATCGCGTCCATCGCGCCGTCGAAGATCGCCAAACGTTCCGGCGGGTACGCCCACCGCTCCCGCAGCAGGGCGTCCAGCCCGGGGAGGACCGGTTCGTCGAGGTAGCTCGTCGGTGCGAAGGAGAACGCGGGGGAGAGTCCGTGCAGCGCCGGCAGTGGGGGGAGCAGACGCGGGTCGGGGACGCCCGTCGACAGGTCGAGCCCGAAGCCGTTGCTGCGGGGCAGTGCCGCCCGATATCGTCCGGCGCCCGGGGTGGCGACGACGGTGCCGCGCCGCCCGTCGGTGCGGATGGTTCCGGCGCGCCGCAGCAGCTGCCAGGCCGCGTTGACGGTGCTGGGGGAGAGGCGCAGTTCGGTGGCGACGGTGCGCACCGGTGGCATCTTCGTCCCGCCGGGCAGGGCGCCGTCGCCGACCGCGCGGCTGACCGCCTCGGCCAGGCCGCGGGAGCTGGGGTCGACGAGCCGCTCGCGGAGAACGCCGAGGATCATTTTGTGACAGTACAACCAAGGGATTGTTCGGTCCACGGTCGTCACATAATCTCGGCGCATGAGTCACATCGCGCACTGGATCAGCGGCGCCGAGCGCGCCGGCACCTCGGGCCGGGTCGGACCGGTCTTCAACCCCGCCACCGGCGAGAAGATCGCCGAGGTCGACCTGGCGAGCGCCGCGGAGGTCGGCGAGGCTGTCGGCATCGCCAAGGAGGCCGCCAAGAGCTGGCGTTCCTCGTCGCTCTCCAAGCGTGCCGCGATCCTGTTCGCGTTCCGCGAGCTGCTCGCCGAGAACGCCGGTGAGCTGGCCGCGATCGTGACCCGCGAGCACGGCAAGGTGCTCGCCGACGCGGCCGGTGAGATCGCCCGCGGACTGGAGAACGTCGAGTTCGCCACCGGCATCCCGCACCTGCTCAAGGGCTCGTTCTCGGAGCAGGCCGCGACCGGCGTCGACGTCTACTCGATCCGCCAGCCGCTCGGGGTGGTCGCCGGCATCACGCCGTTCAACTTCCCGGCCATGGTGCCGCTGTGGATGTGCGCGACCGCCATCGCCGCGGGCAACGCCTTCGTGCTCAAGCCCAGCGAGAAGGACCCGTCCGCGGGCCTCTTCCTGGCCCGGCTGTGGAAGCGGGCCGGCCTGCCGGACGGCGTGTTCACCGTGGTCAACGGCGATAAGGAGGCGGTCGACGCGCTCCTGGTCCACCCGGACGTCGCGGCGGTCAGTTTCGTCGGTTCCACGCCGATCGCGAAGTACATCTACGAGACCGGCACCGCGCACGGCAAGCGGGTGCAGGCGCTGGGCGGCGCCAAGAACCACATGGTGGTGCTGCCGGACGCCGAGCTCGACGCGGCCGCCGACGCGGCGATCAGCGCGGGGTACGGCGCGGCCGGCGAGCGCTGCATGGCGATCTCGGTGGTGGTGGCCGTCGGGGACATCGCCGACCCGCTGGTCGCGGCGATCGCCGCCCGGCTGCCGAAGGTGAGGATCGGTGACGGCGCGGACCCGGCGTCCGAGATGGGGCCGCTGATCACCGCGCAGCACCGGGACAAGGTGGCCGGCTACATCGAGGCGGGCGAGGCCGAGGGCGCGACCGTCGTCGCGGACGGCCGCAAGTCCGGCGACTTCCCGGAGCAGGGCTTCTTCCTGGGGGCGACCCTGCTCGACAACGTCACGCCGGCCATGACGGTGTACACCGACGAGATCTTCGGCCCGGTGCTGAGCGTGGTCCGGGTGGAGAGCTACGCCGAGGCGCTCCAGCTGGTCAACGACAACGAGTACGGCAACGGCACCGCGATCTACACCCGGGACGGCGGCGCGGCCCGGCAGTTCCAGTTCGACGTGAACGCCGGCATGGTCGGCGTCAACGTGCCGATCCCGGTGCCGGTCGCCTACTACTCGTTCGGCGGCTGGAAGGCGTCGCTGTTCGGCGACAGCCACATGTACGGGCCGGACGGCATCCACTTCTACACCCGCGGCAAGGTCGTCACCTCCCGCTGGCCGGACCCCGGAACCTCGAAGATCGACCTGGGGTTCCCGCAGACCCGGTGAAGATGTACCCATGAGCACCGACGAGAGCGTGCGCGCGGACGACCGCGCGCACGTCTTCCATTCCTGGTCCGCGCAGGGCCTGATCGATCCGCTGCCGATCGCGCGGGCCCAGGGCAGCTACTTCTGGGACTACCGGGACCGCCGCTACCTGGACTTCTCCTCGCAGCTGGTCAACGTCAACATCGGACACCAGCATCCGCGGATGGTCCAGGCCATCCAGGAGCAGGCGGCGAGCCTGTGCACGATCGCCCCGTCGTTCGCCAACGACAAGCGCGGCGAGGCGGCCCGGATGATCGCCGAGGTCGCCCCGGAGCCGCTGAACAAGGTGTTCTTCACCAGTGGCGGCGCCGAGGCCAACGAGAACGCGATCCGGATGGCCCGTCTGCACACCGGCCGGCACAAGGTCCTCGCCACCTACCGCAGCTACCACGGCGCCACCGCCGCGGCGATCACCGCCACGGGCGATCCGCGGCGCTGGCCGAACGAGCCGGTGGCGATCGGGTTCGTGCACTTCTGGGGCCCCTATCCCTACCGGTCGCCGTTCCACGCGGTGAGCCCGGAGCAGGAGACCGAACGAGCGCTGCGGCACCTGCGGGACACGATCCTCTTCGAGGGCCCGGCAACGATCGCCGCGGTCATCCTGGAGACGGTCGTCGGGACCAACGGGATCCTGGTGCCGCCGCCCGGCTACCTGGCCGGGGTACGCGAGATCTGCGACGAGTTCGGTGTCGTCCTGATCGCCGACGAGGTGATGGCCGGGTTCGGCCGGTGCGGGGAGTGGTTCGCGGTGGACCACTGGGGTGTGGTCCCAGACCTGATCACCTTCGCGAAGGGGGTGAACTCCGGATACCTGCCGCTCGGCGGTGTGATCATCTCGGATGCGATCGCGGAGACGTTCCGGGAGCGGCCGTTCCCCGGTGGGCTGACCTATTCGGGTCACCCCCTGGCGTGTGCCTCCGCGGTGGCCGGCATGCAGATCCTCAAGGACGAGGGGGTCGTCGAGCATGCCCGCGCCCTCGGCACGGACGTCATCGCCCCGCTGCTGGCGGCGCTGGCGGACCGGCATCCCAGCGTCGGCGAGGTCCGGGGGCTCGGCGTCTTCTGGGCGATCGAACTGATCAAGGCACCGGATAAATCGCCACTTGTCGGTTTCAACGAGGTCCAACCCATGGAACAGGTGATCAAAGCCTGCAAAGACCGCGGTCTCTGGCCGTTCACCCAGGGGAACCGCATCCACATCGTCCCGCCCTGCACCACGACCGCGGACCAGATCCGCGAAGGCCTCGCGATCATCGACGAGGCGCTGACCGTTTCGGACGGTTTCTACAAAGGCTGACGCCACCGAATACGTCGTTGGGACGGGATCAGAGATTCTGATTCCGTTTCATCCTTGGAAACTACTTCGGATTCCCTTGAAACCGCGCTCCGTGGTGTGGGACTGTCCCTCCAATCCGGGGCGAGATCGGGACATGAGAGTATCCCGTCGCCCGGATTTCGGCGGGCACGTGACGAGTCTCGACGGCAGTAACCAGAGGTGATGGATGACCACGACTCCCGCGATCGAGTTCGTCGGCGTACGCAAGGATTATCTGTCGCACGGCGAATCCGTGCCGGCGGTCCGGAGCCTGGATCTGGCGATCGCGCAGGGGGAGTTCTTCTCGCTTCTCGGGCCGTCCGGTTGCGGCAAGACCACCACGATGCGGATGGTCGCGGGATTCGAGGATCCCAGCGCGGGCACCGTGTTCCTCGCCGGCAGGGACGTCACCGGCGTCGCGCCGAACAAGCGGGACGTCAACATGGTCTTCCAGTCCTACGCACTGTTCCCGCACCTCACCGTGCTGCAGAACGTGTCGTTCGGTCTGGAGCGCAAGAAGGTCGGCAAGGACGAGATCCGGCGCCGGGTCGGCGCGATGCTCGAGATCGTCTCGCTGACCGGCATGGAGAAGCGGCATCCGCGGGAGATGTCCGGCGGCCAGCAGCAGCGGGTCGCGCTGGCCCGGGCCCTGGTGAACGAGCCGCGGGCGCTGCTGCTCGACGAGCCGCTCGGCGCGCTCGACCTCAAGCTGCGCCAGCAGATGCAGGTCGAGCTGAAGCGGATCCAGCGTGAGGTCGGCATCACCTTCGTCTACGTCACCCACGACCAGGGTGAGGCGCTGACCATGTCGGACCGCATCGCCGTGATGAACGCCGGCCTGATCGAGCAGCTCGGCACGCCGCGCGAGATCTACGAGAAGCCGTCGACCCGGTTCGTGGCCGGCTTCATCGGCACGTCGAACCTGATCGACGGCACGGTCGGCCACCTGGACGGCGACGTCGCGGTGCTGGAACCGGCACCCGGCGAGCGGGTCCTGGTGCCGGTCCGCGACGGGATCCGGCCGGGCGGCACGCTGGAGATCTCGGTCCGCCCGGAGAAGATCGACCTGCACCGGAGCGCGCCGGCCGCGACCGGCACGAGCCTGCTCTCCGGCGTGGTGACCGAAGTGGTCTACCACGGGACATCGACCAACTACACCGTGGCGACCAGCGCTGGTGCAGACTTCACGGTGTTCGACCAGAACGCCAGCAACGCCGAGGATCTCGCCTCCCGGGGCGAGCGCGTCTTCCTCACCTGGGCCCCCCAGCACTCGTACCCGATCGGAGTTTGAATGTTCCCCACCGATGAGCCGGACCCCACCCTCCTGCGCGGTCTCTCGCGGCGCCGGCTCGGCCGGCGTGACGCGTTGCGCCTCGGCGGGATGTCGGCGATGGGGGCGTTCCTCGCCGCGTGCGGCGTCCAGGGCCAGGGCAAGCCGTCGGCCTCGGTGGCCCCGGACGCGGTGGCGAAGTACTGGGCCGGCAAGGTCCAGAACAACAAGCTGGACTTCGCGAACTGGCCGCTCTACATGGACCCGTCGAAGCCGGAGCTGGCGAAGTTCACCGCCAAGACCGGGATCCAGGTCAAGTACGACGAGGTGATCCAGGAGATGGGACCCTGGTTCGCCAAGGTCCAGCCGCAGCTCGCCGCCGGTCAGTCGATCGGCTACGACCTGATGGTGATCACCAACTCGATCCAGTTCGGCCAGTTCCGCGACGCCGGCTTCCTGGCCCCGCTCGATCACTCGAAGCTGACCAACTACGCCGCGAACGCCGCCAAGTCCTACGCGGCGACCTCCTACGACCCCGGCAACCAGTACACCGTGCCGTGGGCGTCCGGGATCACCGGCATCGCGTACGACCCGGACAAGGTCGGCCGGAAGATCACCAAGCTGGCCGACCTGTGGGACCCGGCCTTCAAGGGCAAGGTCGGCATGTTCCGCGACCCGCAGGAGCTGGGCAACTTCGGTCTGCTGGCGGCCGGCATCACCCCCGCGGGGTCGGGCGAGGCCGACTGGACGGCCGCCGCCGCCAAGCTCAAGGAGCAGAAGGACGCCGGCATCGTCCGGCAGTACTACGACCAGAGCTACGTCGACGCGCTCGGCAAGGGCGAGGTGTGGATCACCCAGGCCTGGTCCGGCGACATCTTCCAGAAGAACGTCTCCGACGGCACGAACTTCGAGTTCGTCATCCCGGAGGAGGGTGGCACGATCTGGACCGACAACATGGCCATCCCGATCACCGCCGCCAACCCGGTCGACGCGATCATGATGATGGACTTCTTCTACGAGGTGGAGAACGCGGCCACCCTCGCCGAGTACATCAACTACGTCTGCCCGGTCCCGGCCGCCCAGGCCGTGATCAAGGAGCACGCAGCGGCGGCGACCGGCGAGGACAAGGAGTACCTGACCTCGGTGGCCGACAGCCCGCTGGTCTTCCCGGCCGAGGCCGACTACAGCAAGCTGCACTACTACGTGGAGTTCGACACCCCGCAGAAGCAGCAGGCGTTCACCAGGACGTTCGAACCGATCGTCCTGGGATGAGACGCATCCTCGCCCCCTACCTGCTGGTCCTCCCCGGCGGGCTGTGGCTCCTGCTCTTCTTCGTGGTGCCGATGGCCACGATGCTGTCGCTGTCGCTGCAGGAGGGCGACATCATCAACGGCTACGTCTTCACCGGTCACTGGCAGACCTACGTGGAGTCGATCCAGGGCTACCAGACCCAGCTGATCCGGTCCCTGGTGTACGGCGCGATCACCTCGCTGATCCTGATCGTGCTGTCGTTCCCGGTCGCGTACTGGATCGCCTTCTACGGCGGCCGGCGCAAACCGACGTACCTGTTCCTGATCCTGCTGCCGTTCTTCGTCTCGTTCGTCCTGCGCACCATCTCCTGGCGGATGATCCTGACCGACGACGGCGTGCTGCTGCACCCGCTGAAGGAGGCCGGGCTGCTCCCGGAGAGCTTCCACCTCCTCGGCACCCCGGTCGCGGTGATCGGCGGCCTGGTGTACAACTTCCTGCCGTTCATGGTGCTGCCGATCTACGTGGCGCTGGAACGCATCGACCCCCGGGTGGTCGAGGCCGCCCGGGACCTGTACGCCTCGCCGCTCACCGCGTTCCGCCGGGTGATCCTGCCGCTGTCGCTGCCGGGCGTCTTCGCCGGCGTGCTGATGACGTTCGTGCCGGCCAGCTCCGACTACGTCAACGCGGAGCTGCTCGGCGGCACCGGCACC
Source organism: Actinoplanes sp. NBRC 101535 (assembly GCF_030269225.1). Classification (NCBI taxonomy): domain Bacteria; kingdom Bacillati; phylum Actinomycetota; class Actinomycetes; order Micromonosporales; family Micromonosporaceae; genus Actinoplanes; species Actinoplanes sp. NBRC 101535. Next base: position 111,967 of record NZ_BSSY01000008.1, read on the forward strand.
ACCATGATCGGCCAGGTCATCCAGAGCAAGTTCCTGACCAGCTCGGACTATCCGTCCGCGTCGGCGCTCGCCTTCACGCTGATGACCGTGCTGCTGATCGGGGTGTTCGCCTACGCCCGGGCGCTGGGCACCGACGACGTGATGAAGGTGGCGGCCCGGTGACCCGCAATCGTGTGCTTCACGCGTACACCTGGATATTGATCTCCTGGCTCGTCCTGCCGATCCTGGTGATGATCGCTTTCGGCTTCAACGATCCGCGCGGCCGTTACAACCAGACCTGGCAGGGTTTCACCCTGAAATGGTACGGCCAGCTGTTCGCGGTGCCGGACCTCACCGACGCGCTGATCGCCTCCCTGGTCGTGGCGGTGCTCAGCTCGCTGATCGCCGCCGTGCTCGGCACCGGCATCGGCTACGCCCTGGGGCGCTACCGGTTCCGCGGCGCCGGCGTCACCAACCTGATCATGTTCGCCGCGATCTCGTCGCCGGAGCTGGTGATGGGCGCGTCGCTGCTCGGCTTCTTCGTCTCGATGGGCGTCGCGCCCGGCGGCATCACGCTGACCATCGCGCACGTGATGTTCTCGATCTCGTTCGTCGCCACGGTCGTCCGCGCCCGGGTCGTCAGCCTGGACCGTTCCATCGAGGAGGCTGCCGCCGACCTCGGCGCGACCGCGTGGACGACGTTCTGGAAGGTCACCTTCCCGATCCTGCTGCCGGCCGTCTTCTCCGGCCTGCTGCTGGCGTTCGCGCTCTCCATCGACGACTTCGTCATCACCAACTTCACCGCCGGCAACGTGCAGACCTTCCCGCTGTGGATCTGGGGTTCCACCCGGGTCGGCCTTCCGCCGCAGGTCAACGTGATGGGCACGCTCATCTTCGCTGTCGGTGTGCTCATCGCGGTCATCGTCAATCTCCGATCGAGAAGATCAAAGGCCTGATGGGGTACGCGCTACCAGGACGCCCGTGGCTCCCTCCGCGACCGGGGTGCGGCGCGAGGCCGTAGCGCGGGCGCCGGGGCATGCCTGGGTGGTTGCGGTTCGAATGCCCCCTGTGTTGTGCGTTTCACACTGCGTAGGCGCGGTGTCGGCACGGAAATGGTTGCTGAGAGGCTTGTGTGCGACGGAATCCGTAGGCATCATGCAACGGAGTCGTTGACATCCGCGGCCAGCCAAATCGGGAGAAACCGTGACAGACCCCAAGCCTGCCGACGTGGACCAGCTCTCCGCGACCGCCCGGGACCACCTGTGGATGCACTTCACGCGCCTCTCCGCCTACCAGGACGCGCCGGTTCCGGTGATCACTCGCGGCGACGGCTGCTACGTGTGGGACTCCGCCGGCCGGCGCTACCTCGACGGCCTGTCCGCCCTGTTCGTGGTGCAGACCGGTCACGGCCGTCAGGAACTCGCCGAGGCGGCCGCCAAGCAGGCCGGTGAACTGGCCTACTTCCCGATCTGGTCGTACGCGCACCCCAAGGCGATCGAACTGGCCGGCCGCCTCGCCGACATGGCCCCCGGCGACCTCAACCGGGTCTTCTTCACCACCGGCGGCTCCGAAGCCGTCGAATCCGCGTGGAAACTCGCCCGGTCGTACTACAAGAAGGTCGGCAAGCCGCTCAAGACGAAGGTCATCTCGCGCGCGGTGGCCTACCACGGCAGCTCGATGGGCGCCCTGTCGATCACCGGCATCCCGCCGTTCAAGCAGGACTTCGAGCCGCTCGTCCCGTCCACGATCCGGGTGCCGAACACCAACTACTACCGGCGCCCCGACGAGAACATGACGCCCGAACAGTTCGGTGTCTGGGCCGCCGACCGGATCGCCGAGGCCATCGAGTTCGAGGGCCCGGACACCGTCGCCGCCGTCTACCTCGAACCGGTGCAGAACGCGGGCGGCTGCTTCCCGCCCCCGCCCGGCTACTTCCAGCGGGTCCGCGAGATCTGCGACCGCTACGACGTGCTGCTCGTCTCCGACGAGGTGATCTGCGCGTTCGGCCGCCTCGGCGAGTTCTTCGGCGCCGACAAGTACGGCTACCAGCCCGACATCATCACCATGGCCAAGGGCCTCACCTCCGGGTACGTCCCGCTCGGCGCGATGATCGCCTCCGAGCGCCTGGCCGAGCCGTTCCTCACCGGCACCAACTGGTTCGCCCACGGCATCACCTACGGCGGCCACCCGGTCGGCGCCGCGGTCGCCCTGGCCAACATCGACATCATGGAACGCGAAGACCTCAACGGTCACGTCCGCAAAAACAGCCCGCTGTTCCGCTCGTACCTGGAGAGGCTGACCGACCTGCCGATCGTCGGCGACGTCCGCGGCGACGGCTACTTCTTCGGCATCGAACTGGTCAAGGACAAGACCACGAAGGAGACGTTCGACGCCGACGAATCCGAGCGGCTGCTCCGCGGCTTCCTGTCGTCGGCCCTGTTCGAGGCGGGCCTGTACTGCCGGGCCGACGACCGCGGCGACCCGGTCATCCAGCTGGCGCCGCCACTGACCGCCACCGAGACCCAGTTCGCCGAGATCGAGAACATCCTGCGCGGCGTCCTGACCGAGGCCTGGACCCGCCTGTAGTCCACGGGAGGCCCCAGCCGATCGTCCTGCGGCTGGGGCCTCACCGCGTCCGGCTGGGAGGCGAGGCTAAGGTCAAGCCGTGTCTATCCCCCTGTGCTGGCGGCTGCTCGACAAGGAAGCCGCTGTTGGGGCTCTGCTCCCGATCCGGGTAACGCGGGGAGATCAGGTTTTGCTCGATCCCGTTGTCAGGAGAGCCACCGTCTCCGCTCGGAGTTCACTCGCGGGTTCGCCCAGGACGACACTGCTCAGCACGAGTTCGAGCATCACTCTGGCGTAGCGGTCCGAGTGATACCGGTGACGGGATCGTGCCGATTCCGTCAGTGCTTCCGAGATGCGCCAGCCGCCGTCCACCGCGTCGAACCGTGCCTCGAAGATCGCGAAGCCTGTCCAGCTGCGATGAAGGTACGTCACCTTCCCCTCCACGAGGACGTCCCACTTCTCGTCCATGTCGCGAGCCGCGTAACCCAGCTGGATCCGCTCCCACTCGGCGTCACTCCAGATGCGGGCCGGAAGGTCCGCCAGCCGCTGTGGTTCCAGCATGGGCACCAACCCTCGCAGAGACGAGCGAGTGACCGGCGAAGACGGCATCATCGGCGGATCGTACCCCCGGCCGTCTGCCGATATCGAGGAAGATCGTATTGAAGGCGGGTGACCGATGCCGTCCATAGGTTACGGCTGATGGCAGAGTGTCGACATGTCCGACTTCAGGATGAGTGGCTACCAGCCACGGTGGCTTCAGGGCTATGACGCGGTTGTCGCCCAGCACGGTCAGCGCCTTGCCGGGCTTGCCGGCCGGACGCTGCGACATGTCTGGCTGACCTGGGATTCCGATGACACATGGGTGTCTGACTGGCCGGTTCTCCTGGACTTCGGCACCGACCAGGTCGAGATCAACCATTACAAGACCGACGACGTGTCGATCACCTTCAGCAGCATCGACCCGAGCCGGCCGATTGACAGCGATTACGGATTCGTGTGGCGGCGCGATGCCCTGCGACAGCTTCAGGCACTTGCGGGACAGCAACTCCGTCATGCTCGGGTGCTGGAGCCGGCCGACAACCGCGGCAGCGATGAACCCCTCGCCATTGCTTTCACCTTCGTTGCCGGCTACCTGGCGATCTACAACCATCGTGACGACAACGGCCTGCTCTTCGAGCCGGACAAGGAATGGCGGGAACGCTGACCTGACGCCAAGGCTGGCGGGGGTTCGGTCCGGGGTTCGGTGGATAGATGGCAACCGGACGGTGACGGGGGCACTCCTGTTCGGGAATCGAGTGGCCGTGCGGGGCGCCGATGGTCATGGTGTGCCCGGCGATGACGCCGGGCGCTGATTCTCCGAGAGGGTTCTTCTTGCGCAAGCTTTTTGGTCGTCTGGCTCTGTCCGCCGTCGTCGCTCCCGCTGCTGTCGCTGTTGTGATGATCGCGTCCCCGGCTCAGGCCGCGGTGGCGAAGCCGACCGAGAAGACCTTGCAGGCTGAGATCAACCAGCTGATCAACGTCGAGCGCGCCCAGCACGGTTGCGCCCCGCTGACCGAGAACAAGGCGCTGACCGCCGCCGCCCGTACGCACAGTTCGTGGATGGCGCAGACCGGCACGTTCTCCCACACCGGTAACGCGGGTTCGAGCTTCGTGGCCCGGGCGAAGGCTGCCGGGTACGCGAAGCCGTCCGCGGAGAACATCGCCTATGGCTACCGGACGGCCGGCGCCGTCGTGCAGGGCTGGATGAACAGCACCGGGCACCGCACCAACATCCTCAACTGCAAGTCCACGACCGTCGGCATCGGTGTGGTCTTCTCCGCGAGCGGCACCCCGTACTACACGCAGGATTTCGGCTTCTGAAGCCGTGATGCTCGAGGCCCCAGCCGATCCCCCTGCGGCTGGGGCCTCACCGTTGGTCGATGTGACTCGTAGGGTCATCGAGTGAACGTCTATGACATGGTCGGTCGGCTGCCCTCGATTCCGGTGCTGCGCGACCGGTGCCGGGCCCTGGCCGTCCTGGAGTTGATCCAGGGCACCGGGTTCGAGTACTACAGCTACACCGCCTGGGGCGACGACGAAGCAGCGCTGATGAGCAACGGCAGCGGCGACGAGTACACCATCGTCTTCGGCGAGGCGGGCGTGTTCATCCGGCTGTTCGACCACGAGTCCGCGATGTCGTCCCACACCGCCGACGATGAGGCGGAACTCTGGCCGCGACTGACCGCCGGATTGCCGCCGGACTTCGCCGAACACCTCACCGAGCCGGCGTTCCGCCACGGCGCCGATATGATCGCGACCGCGGTGCTGTGGCGGCGAACCACCGACGACCGCTGGCACGCAGCCGCCGGCATCACGTTCCCGCCGTCCCGCGGCCTTTACGACATCAGCCCCGACGGCACTGACCGGCTCAGCATCCTGTGCGACGAAATCACCGATGAGTACGCCGACTTCGCCGGCGACTACTACGAGACCGGCATCGACCGGGCCGCGGTAAAACATGTCGCGGCGCTGCGCCCGCTCACCGACGACGTGGTCCGAGCGCTGAACCCGGAGTCGAGCCTCGCCGCGATCCGCACAGAGGTGGCCACGATCGGCTACCCGATCACAACGGCGGCCGGCTGACGCAGCCCGGGCCGAGGACGCCGACGGCCGGTCCACGCAAGCCCGGCGCCCGCTCGGCGGCAGACGAGTGCGCCGGGTTCTGCTTCGTGGTTCGACTAGCGTTCAGCGCTGTCGTGTCGACACCACGCTGGACGCTAGCTGCCCCCGCAGGGCTAGCGTTCACGGCTGTCCAGCCCATGGTGAAACAGCGCCGGGTGCTAGCTCGAGGGCTTAGGGCTTGTCCTGCCGATCCCCCTGCGGCTGGGCCTCAATGCGCCCCGTCTCCAGGCTTTCAGAGACCGCCAGGGTGGCTGGACAGCCATGCGGAATATCGGTCCCGCAGGCGGTCGCGGAGATCTGGAGTGTCCAGCAGAACGTCTGCGCCGCCGTCGTATGGTCCGTAGACCCAGGCCAGGTCGGATGGGGCGATGACTACGCGGGGAAGCTCATCATCGGCGACCCTGCGGAGCAGCTCATCCAGGCGCCCGGGCTGCCATGCGACGCGACTGACGTAGGCGTGCATGAAGGCCAGCGTCGGATCGAGGTCGGGCCACGACATGACCAGCCAACATTCCGCGTCGGGCAGCAGGTCTTCGAGGACCGGGGTCCGGTGCCGCGGCACCGGGGAGAAGGCGGGCTCCAGCGTGATCACCTGCAGATCCGACCCCTGCGCGACCAGCTCCTTCAAGACCGTGTTGTGCCGATGGAGGATCGTCTCGTACTCGAGTGGCGTGTCCGCGTAGCGTTTCGATTCGGGAAGACTGTGGAATCGCACCCACCGGTCCGCATAGCCACGCCGCGTGAAAAAGCTCCGCAGCAGCTGCGGCCAGCGAAGTCGCCACGCGTCCTGCAGCCGGTGGCGGCCCTCCGGCGGCGGCCAGAACTCGACCTCGTTCTCCGGCGTGGCCTGCCGGCCCGACCCGACGACTTCGCGAAGACGGTTGACGTACGGGTCATCGCTCGGCTGGTCCGGGTCGGCATCGAAGACGGCGACCAGGCTGCCGCCGCGGACATGCGGGCCGGACCAATACCAGCCATGAATCTCGCGCCAGATCTGCAGATTCGCACGTTCGGCCTCAGCGGGCGCCAGGCGTTTGACGGCCTTCGCCAGCTTGCTCTTGCCGAGCCGGACCGAGCCGGTGGTGCCGTGCCAGCCCGTGACCGCGGCGAGTACCGCAGCAGCCAGCACGTCCTCGTCCTCGTTGACCCGCACGAACATGATCGTGTCCGGCTCGTCGGCGAAGCCGATGCCGTGCAGCCTTGGCCGTTGCCAACGAAGTTTCGATTCGTAACGCGCGAGCGCCTCGCTGATCTCCGAGGACGTCCGCCAGACTGATGCCACCCGATGATCATGGCAAACGATGTCGTACCCGCAACATATATACCGCGATGCACCTCTCGGGCGGTGACGGCAGGGCACCATACCGGGAATCGTGTGGACGGCCGGGTGGCCGATGAGTCTCGGGATGCTTGAGGCCCCAGCCTGCGGCAGGGCTCACCGCTGGGTCATGCGGTGTGGGCGGTCTCGCGGGTCTCCGGCTCGTCGTCGGGGGCCGGATCCTGCTCGCGCTCCGGGGAGTGCTGGGAGATCAGCTTCCACGGTTCCAGTTTCCAGAGTCCGACGCCGGCGGCCATCACTGCGGCGCTCGCGGCGACGCCGATCGCCACGCCCTTCTTCAAGCCGGCGGCTTCGCCGAGAGCACGGCCGATCTCTTCGCCGAGGGCGAGGCCTTCTCCCATACCGGCGTGTCGTCCGGAGCCCCATGCCGGGTTGCCCATTGTCGTTCCTCCCGTGCTGTCCGGATAAAGCCTAGCCACGCCCTGCCACCGGAACAGCTCGGTGTACCCCGAGCGTGTGGCGGGAGGGACCAGACTGAGCGCGGGTGGCACCACCATCCGCCCGCATCCACGGCAGAAGCCTGCGCTCATCCTCGGGCCGCTGTCCGTTCTGACTGGCGAAGCCAGGTTCGGTACCAGTCGGTGAAGGTCATGCGGCTGCCGTCCGGGTTCTGCAGGGGATGGAAGCCCTCCCCGTCCGCTGTGTCATCGGCCCACATCTGACCACGGGACGGACCACTCACCACCAGCGCCTGACGGAGGGCACAGCCGAGGTGACAGAGGTAGAGCAAGCCGGTCGAGTGGGCCGGGCCATCGTCGAGAAGCTCCCCTGTCGAGTGGGCCGGACCGTCATCAGGCAGCTCCCACAAGGCGATCTGATCCGGTCCGGGCGGCGGCGGGACGGCCGGGTCCTCGGCGGGGTTGAAGGCCCGGATGTGGGCGAACGGCCGGGCGAGTGCTTCGTGGCTGTTGAGAGCGGCGCCGTCGTCCTCCCACGTCCAACGCCCCTCGACCCGGTGCACTGGGAAGAGTCCGTATGCCGGGCCGGCGCCGCCGCGGCTCACCTCGAGCAGGAACGAACGGTACTCGGCCGGAAGCTCGAAACCGAGCTGGTCCTCCAACTCGGCGAGCTCATCGACGGTCAACGCCGCCGCCAGCCGCCAGCCGTGCGAGGTCGCAGCGAAGATCTCCGCGGCAGTGGTGAGTCGCGCCAAGGCGGCGATGCGGGGCCGGACGTCTGACCAGTCGATCTCTGCCATGGCGGGACTCTAACGGCACCCACCGACAAGATCGGATCGAGTCGGCACCGGTGGCAACCGGACGGCGACGGGGGCACTCCTGATCGGGAATCGAGTGGCCCTACCCGGGGCCGATGAACATGGTGTCCCCGGCGATGACGCCGGCTGACCGAGAACAAGGCGCGCCGTACTACACGCAGGACTTCGGCTTCTGACGGTCCCCCGCCGTCAAGCCGGAAAGCGATGCCCCAGCCGATCCCCCTGCGGCTGGGGCATCGCTGCGTATGCCGGAGAGCCGGATCAGCCGACCGAGGCCGCAGCCTCCCGCTCCCGGAAGTAGTCGCCGGCGACCACCGGCGGATGGTTCGCGCCGCCGCCGGCCGGAGGTGGCAGCGGTGTGACGACGCGATCCATGTCCGCCTCGCAGAAGACGATGAGGCTGATCAGTTCCTCGTCCCGGTCGGCTTCCGGCGGTGGCAGCACCCGGTGCCGGGTGGAGCGCCACCGGTCGCCGGTCCACCGGGCCAGCAGGTCGGCGATGTTGACGGTGAACGCCCCCGGCACGTACGGGGCGTCCGCCCACGAGCCGTCGAGGTTCTGCACCTGGAGTCCGCCGTACCCGGGCTGCCGGTCGAGAATGGTGAGGATCCCCCAGTCGGTGTGCGGCCCGACCCGGAACTGTCCGTCGAGCGGCGTCCCGGTGACCGTCAGCGGCGGATAACGGTTGATGTTGAACGTGTACGGCGCGTTCCGGGACCGTTCGACGAAGTAGCCGCCGTCCAGCCCGAGCGCGATCGCCAGCACCTCCAGCAGTTCGCGGTAGAGCTCCTGGACCTGCGCCGCGTACGCGCTCACCGGCTCCCGCAACCCTGGCACCTCGGCCGGCCAGACGTTCGCCGCGAACCACGCCGGGTCGCGCCCGGGTTCGTCGCGTCCGAGCGTGAACGTCTCCTTGAGGTCGGGTCTGTCCGCGTCGGCGACCTCCCCGTAGAACGCGTTCGCCTCCCGCCCGCACGGTATCCACCCCCGCCCGCCGACGCCCGTCGCGTAGCGGTCCTTGACGGCACCGGGCAACGCGAAGAACGCCCGCGCCTGCGCCCGGATCCGCTCCTGCAGCGCACCGTCGATGCCGTGCCCGCCGACCAGGAAGAACCCGGAGTCCCGCATGGCCCGGTCGAGCCGCCCGGCCAGCACACCACGGTCCCGCACGTCGGCCGCCCGCCACGCACCCATATCGAAAAGGGGAATGTCCACGACATCACATCCCAGCAAGAAGACGAGATCAAAGGACTTCATCGACGGTACGCGGCCGCGGCGTCACGTGCGCAGGCCGTAGCCGTACGCGAAAAGGGGGTTGTAGGGCCTGTCCCCGATGTTGATCGGCACCTGGTCGACCGAACGCGGCCAGCTCACCGGCAGTCTCCCGGTGAACGGGCGCCGGCCGAAGAGCACGTCGGCGACGCCCCCGCCCTCGCTGCCGGGCAGCCACGACGCCACCAGCGCGTCGATGCTGCCGAGCTGGTCGGTGATCACTTGCGGACGGCCGGAGACGATCAGCACCACGCAGCGGGTGACCGCGTCGCAGACCTTGTCGACCACGGCCCGGTCGGCGGGTTGCAGGGTCAGCGATTTGGGCTCCTGTTGCGGTGCGGGACACCACGAGCAGACCGGGCCGCCCACGTCGCCGAAGCCCTCCGCGTAGGGCGTCTCGCCGACCACCACCACGCCGACGTCGGTGCGGGCGATCGGCGCGGACGCGTCGGCGCTGAAGGTGACCGACGCGGCCGGGGCCACCTGCCGGATGCCGTCCAGGATCGTCGTGCCGGGGATGCTGTCGCCGGTGCGGCCCTGCCAGTCGAGGGTCCAGCCGCCGGCCTGGTTGCCGATGTCGTCGGCGTTGCGCCCGGCCACGTAGATCCGCGCGTCCGGCCGCAGCGGCAGCGTGCGCGCGTTGTTCTTCAACAGCACCTGGGAGGCGGCGACCGCCTCGCGGCCCAGCGCCCGGTGTGCCGCCGTGCCGACCTCGCCGGCCGTGGCGTACGGGTTCTCGAAGAGGCCCAGCTGGAACTTGACCCGCAGGATCCGGGACACCGCGTCGTCGATGCGGGTCATCGGGACCCGCCCGGCCTGCACCTCCGCGGTGAGCGCCGCCTCGAACTGGGGTGCGGTGTTCGGTTCCATGAACATGTCGATGCCGGCGTTGACGCCGGCGCGGGCCTGGTCGGCGAGGGTGCCGGGCAGGTGGTGGATGCCCTCCCAGTCGCTGATCAGGAAACCGTCGAAGCCGAGCTTGCCCTTGAGCGTGCCGGTCAACAGTTCACGATGTCCGTGCATGTTGACGGGATTGCCGACGCCGTCATCCGTCCAGTCGACACTGGAGAACGAGGGCATCACGCTGCGGACGCCGTGCCGGGTGACCGCGGCGACGTACGGGGCCAGGTCGATGCGGGCGAAGTCGGCCCGGCTGGTGATCGTGACGCCCTGGTCGATCGGGTAGTCGCCGGTGCCGGTCCCGTACGTGGTGTCGCCGTCGCCGGCGTAGTGCTTCACCGTGGCCAGGACACCGTTCTTCTCCAGCCCGTCGACGGCGGTCAGCATCCGGGTGACCAGGGCCGGGTCCTCGCCGAAACTCTCGTACGCGCGGCCCCACCGGTCGTCGCGGGTCACGCACACGCACGGCGCGAAGTTCCAGCGGATGCCGGTGGCCCGCATCTCCTCCGCCGTCGCCCGGTAGACCTGTTCGACCAGCCGCGGGTCACGGGACGCGCCGAGGCCGATGTTGTGTGGGAAGACGGTCGCCCCGTACACGTTGCCGTGGCCGTGGACGGCGTCCACCCCGTACAGGATGGGGATCTTCAAGGGGGTGGCGAGGGCGGCGCGCTGCAGCGTGTTGACGGTGTCCACCCAGGCCGCGGGGGTGTTGGGGGTGGGCACCGAACCGCCGCCGGAGAGCACCGAGCCGAGGCGCCACTCGGTGACCAGGGTGGGGTCCGCGGCGACGGCGCCCCGTTCGGCCTGGGTCATCTGGCCGATCTTGTCGGCGAGGGTCATCCGGCCGAGGAGGTCCTGGACGCGCCGTTCGACAGGGACGCGGGCGTCACGATAGGAGACCGGAGTGCTGGTGACGGGTACGGGCAGGAGCGCGGCGACGAGGGCGCCGACGGCGTAGGCGGGTCGCATCCCGTCATCCTGGGCAGGCCGGTGGCCGGAACGGAAGGCGCACGCGGCAACCGACATATCGAAGTTGGTAATCGTCTGGCGCTTTCGGGGGAAATCTGCCCCGATTACCGGAACGCGCTACGGCCCCAGCCGGCGAGGGGCATGCTGAGGGGAATTGCTGCGACCGAAGGGCCGACGATGGCACGTTTGCTGATCGCCGAGGACGACGAGGACATCGCCCTGGTGCTGACCAGGGTTTTCAAACGCGCCGGAATGACCGTGACGCGTGCGCCCGACGGTCAGGCGGCCTACGAGCAGATCCTCGAACTCCGCCCGGACGTGATCCTCACCGACCTGGGGATGCCCCGGATGGACGGCTGGGACCTGATCGAGGCCGTCCGGTCGCACGCCGACGTCCGGCTCACCCCGATCGCCATCCTCAGCGGCCACCTGCACCCCGGTGATCCCCGGGCCGGCTCCGCGCAGGTCTGCGCCATCATGCTCAAGCCCTGCCCGAACGACCAGTTGCTGGCGACGATGGAGGAGCTGGTCGCGATCGGCCCGCACGAGCACGACGTGTCCGACAGCCGCTGCCCGGCCGATATGTCGGTTTCAGTATGAAGTCCCCGAGGCCGGGTACTAGCGTCGACAGTCAGTGACCACGGACTTCCGACGGAGAGGGCGGGCCGGTCATGATGGTGGTGGACGAAGCTGTTCTCGGCGACCCCGTGCGCCTGGCCGCGGTACATCAAGCCCTGCGAACCATGTCCGGCGGGTTCGCCCGACTCGACGACGTCGCCACCCTCGCCGCGCGACTGATCGAGACACCGGTCGCCGTGATCACCCTGGTCGACAACGACGACGTCCACTTCCTCGGCTCGCACGGACTGCCCGACCAGATCTCGCACCTCAAAAAGCTGCCCCTGGCGTACTCGGTGTGCAAGTTCGTGGTCTGCGCCGACCACCTGATCATGGCCCAGGACATGCTCGACGACCCGGACGAGCGGCTGGCCGAACATCCGGTCGCCAACGAGTTCGGGATGCGCGCCTTCCTGTCCGTCCCGATCCGCGACCACCTGGACCGGCCGATCGGCTCGCTCACCGTCTTCGACCGCCGGCCGCGCGCCTGGAGCGACCCGCAGTGCGACACGCTGATGACGATCGCCGCGACCATGCTCGCCCCGGACAGCGTCACCCGCCCCGGCCCGTCCGGCGTCCCGGCTGCCGGCGACCTGAACGACATGCCGGACCTCCCGGTCGACACGGAATTCCTGCGCGGCATGGTCCGCAACCTCGACGCCGGGGTGATGGCCTGCGACGCCGACGGCCGGGTCGTCTACATCAGCCGGGTCATGCGCGAGATGCGCGGCATGTCCGGCCAGGGGACGGCCACCATCGAACCGACGATGCTCACCGCCCCGGACAACCGGCCGCTGGCCTGGGAACAGACCCCGATGATGCGGGCCCTGGCCAGCGGCGACGTGATCACCGACGACGTCTACGTGCGCCGGGCCGGCCAGCGCATGCAGGTCTTCCACACCATCGCCCGCCCGATCGCCGCCGCCGACGGCACCATCCGCGGCGCGGTCGCCGTCGCCCACGACGTCACCGCCCTGCGCCGCGTCGAACGGTTCCGCAACTGCCACCTCGCCGTCGAACACATCCTGCAGAAGGCCGCCACCCCCGCCGAGGCCGCCCCCGAGGCGCTACGCGCCCTGACCGTCACCCTCGGCTGGCCCGCCGCCGAGCTGTACCTGATCGACGACGCCACCGGGCTGCTCCTGCCGGTCGGCCACTGGGACGCCTCCGGCCTCGAGGCGGACGGTTTCTTCGGCCATGTGCCCATCCGCGGCCAGGGCATCACCGGCCGCGTCTGGGAGAGCGGCCGGGCCATCTGGGAACCGGACATCAGCCTCAGCACCGAGCTGCGCACCAGCCACGAACGGGAACGCGTCGAGATCTGCCTGAGCCGCGGCGTGCGTACCGCCCTGGCCGTCCCGGTCCGCGACGGCAACTCGCTGCTCGGCGTGCTCACCTGCTACGCGGGCACCCAGGAGTTCGAGCCCGACCTGCTCACCGTGCTGCTGGACGGCGTCGCCGCCCAGTTCGGCGTGTTCGTCGCCCAGTGCCGCGCCGAGGAACTCTCCCGCCAGCTCGCCCGCGCCCAGAGCGACTTCGTGGACCTGGTCGGCCACGAACTGCGAACCCCGCTGACCGCGATCACGGCGAACGCGACGCTCCTCGAGGAGGAGGCCGCCACCCTCGACCCGGACGTGCGGCAGATGACCCAGGTGATCGCGCGCAACGCCGGAAACCTGCAACGCATCGCCAACACGCTCCTGGACCTGGCCGGGCTGGACTCCGGGCACCTGGTCCTGGACGTACAGGAGGTGGACCTGGCAGCACTGGTGACCTCGGTGATCACCGCGGCCTGCCGCGACGGCGAACGCCTCACCCTGGTCAGCGAACTCCCGCGCTCCCTGATCATCGCGGCGGACGGCACCCGGCTACGCCAGGTCATCGACGACATACTGTCCAACGCGGTCCGCTACAGCCCGCCGGGCGCGCCGGTGCACATCACGCTGCGCGCCGACGGTTCGATGGCCGACCTGTGCATCGCGGACGTGGGCATCGGCACGCCGGCGGCCGAACGCGCCCGGGTGTTCGACCGGTTCTTCCGCGGCAGCAACGTGCGGCATCAGGGGACGTCGGGCAGCGGCCTGGGATTGAGCCTGGCCCGCGCGATCGTGCTCCTGCACGGCGGCACGATCCGCCTGGACGAGAACCGTCCGTCGGGCACGATCGTCTGCGTGCGCCTTCCGCTCTCCGGGCCGCCGCCGGCCACGCCGATCATCTGAAGCCCTTTCCGGGGTACGCACGAAGCTCCGTCCCGCGCCTCCCGTGCGCTTCGGCAGTCCCGGCGTCGGCAGTCTCAACCTCTGTGACCCGTTTTAAAGCGCTATGACCCTTTTAAGGCGCCATGACTCAGTTTCGACCGCGGTGACTACGCAGCGATGCCCCAGCCGCAGGGGGATCGGCTGGGGCATCGCTTTCCGGCTTCGACGGCGGGGGGACCGTCAGAAGCCGAAGTCCTGGGTGTAGTACGGGGTGCCGCTGGCGGAGAAGACCACGCCGACGCCGACGGTCTTGGATTTGCAGTTGAGGATGTTGGTGCGGTGGCCGGTGCTGTTCATCCAGCCCTGCACCACCGTGTCGGCGGTGCGGTAGCCGTAGGCGATGTTCTCCGCCGACGGCTTGGCGTAGCCGGCGGCCTTGGCCCGGGCCACGAAGTTCGATCCGGCGTTGCCGGTGTGCGAGAAGGCGCCGGTCTGCGCCATCCACGCGCTGTGGGTGCGGGCCGCGGCGGTCAGTGCCTTGTTCTCCGTCAGCGGGGCGCAGCCGTGCGAGGTGCGCTCGACGTTGATCAGCCGGTTGACCTCGGCCTGCAGGGTCTTCTCGGTGGGCTTCGCTACAGCGGCCTGAGCGGGGGACGCGATCATCACGGCAGCGACAGCGGCGGGGGCGACGAGGGCGGACAGAGCCAGACGACCGAGGAGCTTACGCAAGAAGAACCCTTCCGGAGCCGGTAACCCGGCAGGCCGCCGGGCGTACCGTACTCATCGGCCACCCCGCCGCCCACTCGATTCCCGGCCCGGTGCCCTCCCGTCACCATCCGGTTGCCACCCGCCCAGGAGCCGACGGCAGCCGGATGAAGATCAGGCCTTCACCCAGCGGGGCCGGCTCATCAATCCGACGGCGAGCAGTGTGAGCGACAGCAGCGGCATGGGGTGGCCGATGGCGATGGCCAGGGCCAGGTCCGCGAGGGCCCCACCCACCGTGATGATGAAGATCCATCGGGGCCCGATTCCGGGTTGCGGCCGGCTGGGGTGGCGGATCCTTCCCCACGGCTTCGCCACGGAGAGCCAGCCCTGGAACGCGACGGCGCTCGCCATGAGGGCCGTTCCGGCGATCTGCACCGGTGCGGGCCCGGTGGCCAGCGAGTCCGTGAGTGCCGGCGACAGCAGGAAGATGCCCAGGTAGAGCTGGATGATGGTGATCGCGAACTTGACGAGCACCCACCAGTTCCGGAAGAACCCCCAGGGCGTGGCCGCGGCCAGCATGATCCCGGTGAAGGCCGAGGCGTCGGCCATCGGTCCCAGCAGACGGCCGTCCAGGACGTGAGCCATGGACATGGCGGCATCACGATCAGGAATGGTGTCCGCGGCGAGTCCGACGCAGAGGAGCACGCACAGCGCCATCGTCTGCGCCATCCAGCTCACCGATGTCAACACGTGGAGCCAGACCGTCAGTTGCCGCCATCTTCTCGCCACACAACGAGGTTGCGGCAAATCCGTGCTGGTTCTCCATCGGGTGGAACCCGGAATCGTATTCAGGGTTCGTGGGCGTCACGGACCGGATGTGGAACCCGCTGAGCACGGCCACACGATTCCCGATCAGGAGTGACGCCGTCGCCGTCCGGGTGCCGGCCTCATCGCGAAGGGACGGGGCCGGGCAGCGTACGACCGAGGCGAGCCAGCGGCGACACCAGCATGACCAGCGGGGACAGCATCATGCCGGCCGCCGCCAGCGTCACCGTGACCCGGAGCCCCATCTGGTCCGCCAGGAACCCGCCGGCCAGGGCGCCGAACGGGGTCAGGCCCATCCCGGCGAACGTGATCGTCGCGGCGGCCCGGCCCTGCAACGATGCGGGGGTCACCGCCTGCCGGACCGCCATCACCGTCACGTTGACGAGCTGCCCGAACGCCCCGAAGACGGCGAAGACCGCCGGCAGCGCCACGACCGTGGCCGTCGCACCGGCGGGCAGCAGGGGCAGGCAGAGCATCACCCCGTTGCCGATCAATGCCCCGCCGATCAGCACCGGACCGTAGCCGAGGCGCCCCGGCAACCGGGTGGCGAGCAGCGAACCGACGAGGGCTCCCGGGCCGGTCGCCGCCAGGGTCAGCCCGACGAACGTGCCGGACAGGTGCAGTTCCCGGGGCAGGAACAGCAGGATCCCGGTGGTCAGTGCCGCATGCGAGAACTGGAAGGCCCCGGACGCCAGGCACACCGCGCGCAGGATCCGGTCGCCCGCCACGAACCGCAGGCCGTCGCGGATCCGGAACCGGGCGCTGCCAGGGGAGGAAACCGGCTGTTCAGGCCGGCGGATGCGGGTCAGGGCCAGCGCGGACAGCAGGAACATCAGACCGGTGACCGCCGCGGCGACCGGTGCGGGCAGCGCCGACGCCATGGCGCCGCCGAGGGCCGGGCCGCCCATCTGCGCCGCCGACCGGGTGCCCTCGATCGCGCCGTTGCCCCGCAACAGGTGCTCCGGGGTGACCAGCCGCACCAGCGACGCCTGGTAGGCCACGTCGAAGAACACCGACAGCGCGCCCACCGCGAACACCGTGACCAGCAGGAACTCCAGCCGCAGCCCGCCGCCGAGCGCGGTCACCGCCACCACACCGAGGACCAGGGCACGAACAGAATCGGACAGCACCATGATGGTACGAGCCCGCCACCGGTCCACCCACGCCCCGGCCGTCAGCGCGACCAGCAGCAGTGGCGCCTGTCCCACCGCGCGGAGCATCCCCAGCTGCTCGGCCCCGACGTGCAGGGTCAGGACGGCGGTCAGGGGCAGCAGCACCAGACCGGTGTGCTCGCCCAGTTGGGAGGCCGTCTGACCGGCCCACAGACGGCGGAAATCGGCATTCTTCCAGAGACCGGGCACAGTGCTCCCTCGAACGGTGGCGGCGATGAGGCGCGCTGTTCGAAGGCAGCACGCGATGACGTGAGGTCAGCGCGTGCGTGAGCGACCGGGCATGGTCTCAGCTCCTGTCCGAGGGCGGGACATCACAAGGAGAGTCCGTCCAGCAGGGCGGTCCCGCGCAGTCCGGCGTTGATGCCGAGCCACCGTGCCGGTTCCGGCTCCCACCGCCGTGAACGATGGTTGACCCAGGGGAGCGCTGTCAACGCGGTTTCCCGGCCCAGGATCAGATCGGTGAGGGTGCGCGCCCCCAGGTTGGCCGCCGCCACCCCGTCCCCGACGTAGCCGCCGGACCAGGCGATGCCGTCGCGCAGGCCGACCGACGGGAACCAGTCGCGGGGGATGCCGAGCGGACCGCCCCATCGATGGGTGATCGCCGGAGCGATGCCGAAGAGCTCGGTCAGCGTACGCGAAAGGGCCTCGAAAACCCCCGGCACCAGGTCGTATTCGCGGCGGATGCGGGAGCCGAAGTGGTACGGGGCGCCACGCCCGCCGAAGGCGAGGCGGTCGTCGGCGGTCCGCTGGCCGTAGATCACCAGTCGTCGTTCGTCGGTGAACGTCTCGCGCCGGGCCAGGCCGACCCGGTCCCAGAACGCCGCCGGCAGGGGCTCCGTGGCGATCATCAGGGAGTAGACCGGCGCGATGTGCCGGCGGTGCCCGTGCAGGCCGGAGGTGTAGCCCTCCAGGGCTCGGACGATCGTGCCGGCCCGGACCACGCCGCGGTCGGTGACGATCGCGCCGGGGCTCAGGCGCAGCACCCGGGTGCCCTCGTGGATCGTCACGCCGAGCCGCTGCACCACGTCGGCCAGGCCACGAACCAGTTTCGCCGGGTGCAGGGCCGCGCAGTGTTCGCTGTAGACGCCGCCGAGCACGTCGTTCGCCGCGCAGATGGCCCGCGCCTCGTCCGCGCCGAGCAGGCCGGGGCCGGCCGCCCGCCGCAGCTGGGCCGGGGTGCGGACCAGGGAGATCGTCCCGCCCTTGGCGAAGTCGCAGTCGATGCCCTCGGCGGCCGCCGCCCGGCCCACCTCGTCGACGGTGTCCTCCAGCGCCCGCTGCATCGCGTCCGCCCGGTCCGCCCCGTACGCGCGGGTCAGCCGGGCCGGGGAGACCGGGAACAGGCCGGACGCCCAGCCGCCGTTGCGGCCGGACGCGCCGAACCCGCAGTACTCCGCCTCGAGGATCACGATCCGCAGGTCCGGCGCGGCGCGGGCCAGGTAGTACGCCGTCCACAGCGCGGTGTAGCCGCCCCCGGCGATGGCCACGTCCGCGGTGGTGTCACCGGGCAGCGGGTCGCGCCGGGGGAGCGGGCCGAGGGAGTCGAGCCAGAACGACGGTGCGCGCATCTACCGGGTGCCCCAGGCGTAGGTCTGCTTGGCGAGTTTCAGGTACATGAACGTGTCGGTGGCGGTGACGCCGGGCACCGCGCGGACCTTCTCGTTGAGCAGGTCGAGCAGGTGTTCGTCGTCGGTGCAGACCAGCTCGACGAGCAGGTCGTAGCGCCCGGCGCAGATCATCACGTAGTCGACCTCGGGGATCTCGGCGATCTCGGCGGCGATGGCCCGCAGGTCACCGTTGACGCGCAGGCCGACCATCGCCTGGCGGGCGAAGCCCAGGGTGAGCGGGTCGGTCACCGCGACGATCTGCATCAGGCCGCCGTCGAGCAGGCGCTGCACCCGCTGGCGGACCGCCGCCTCGGACAGCCCGATGGTCTTGGCGAGCGTCGCGTACGACATCCGGCCGTCCCGCTGCAGGTGCTCGATGATCCGCTTGTTGGTCTCGTCCAGGGCCGTGTCCGTCACGTCGCGATTCTTCCCCGGATGGTGGTCCGGGAGCAAAGCCGTCAACCGCGGATCGCCCGTGCGAGTATGTCGATGCCTCGCTGGAGGTCCTCGTCGGAGATCACCAGCGGGGGCAGGAAACGCAGCACGTTGCCGTACGTTCCGCAGGTCAGTGTGAGCAGCCCGGCGTCGTGGCAGGCCTTGTTGATCGCGGCGGTGCGGACCGGGTCGGGGGTGAGGCCGCCGGGCTCGACGATCTCGATGGCGATCATCGCGCCGCGCCCGCGCACCTCCGCGATCTCCGGCGCCGACGACGCCAGTGTGCGCAGGGCCGGGACCAGCACCGCCTCGATGTGCCGGGCGGCGGCGACCAGGTCCAGCTCGCGCATCGTCTCGATGGCGGCGAGGGCGGCCGCGCAGGCGACCGGGTTCCCGCCGTACGTGCCGCCGAGCCCGCCGGCGTGCACCGCGTCCATCAGGTCGGCGCGGCCGACCACCCCGGCGATCGGCAGTCCGCCGCCCATCCCCTTGGCGGTGGTGACCAGGTCGGGTTCCAGGCCCTCGTGCTCGCCGGCGAACCAGTGCCCGGTCCGGGCGAACCCGGTCTGGATCTCGTCGGCGACGAAGACCGCCCCGTTGGCGCTGCTCCAGGCCGCGACGGCGGGCAGGAACCCGGGCGCGGGCACCACGAAACCGCCCTCGCCCTGGATCGGCTCGATCAGCACCGCCGCCACGTTGCCCGCACCGACCTGCTTCTCGATCACGTCGATCGCCCGGCGGGCCGCCTCGGCGCCGTCCAGGCCGCCGTCGCGCAGCGGGTACGACATCGGGGCCCGGTAGACCTCCGGGGCGAACGGCCCGAACCGGTGTTTGTACGGCATGTTCTTCGCGGTCAGCGCCATGGTCAGGTTGGTGCGGCCGTGGTACGCGTGGTCGAACACCACGACCGCCTGCCGCCCGGTGGCGTGCCGGGCGATCTTGACGGCGTTCTCCACGGCCTCGGCGCCGGAGTTGAACAGCGCGGCCCGCTTCTCGAACGTGCCCGGCGTCAGCGCGATCAGCTGCTCGCAGACCGCCACGTACGACTCGTAGGGCGCCACCATGAAGCAGGTGTGCGTGAAGCGTTCCACCTGGTCACGGACGGCCTGGACGACGCGCGGGGCGGCGTTGCCGACGGAGGTGACGGCGATCCCGGACGCGAAGTCGATCCACTCCCGGCCGTCCACGTCGGTCAGGGTGGCGCCACCGGCCGAGTCGATGTAGGAGTTGACGACCGAGCCGACACCCCGGGCGACCGCGGCGAGACGGCGCTTGTGCAGATCCTCGGAGAGCGACACGTCAGGCCCCCAGGCTGTGCATGACGTGCTTGATGCGGGTGTAGTCCTCCAGCCCGTACACCGAGAGGTCCTTGCCGTGCCCGGAGTGCTTGAACCCGCCGTGCGGCATCTCGGCGACCACCGGGATGTGGCAGTTGACCCAGACGCAGCCGAAGTCCAGGCGCTGGGTCATCCGCATGGCCCGCCCGTGGTCCTTCGTCCAGACGCTCGACGCCAGACCGTAGTCGACGCCGTTTGCCCAGGCCACCGCCTCGTCCTCGTCGGTGAACCGCTGCACCGTGATGACCGGCCCGAACACCTCGTCCTGGATGATCTCGTCGTCCTGGCGCAGGCCGGAGACGACCGTCGGGGCGTAGAAGTAGCCGCGGTCGCCGACCCGCGCGCCACCGGCCTCCAAGCCGGCGTGGTCGGGCAGCCGGTCGATGAACCCGGCGACCCGGTCGAGCTGGTTCGCGTTGTTGACCGGGCCGTAGAGCACGTCCTCGTCGGACGGGGCGCCGGTCCTGGTGTTCTTCGCCTGCTCGGCGAGCGCCGCGACGAAGTCGGCGTAGACGCCCGGCCCGGCGAGGACCCGGGTGGCGGCGGTGCAGTCCTGGCCGGCGTTGAAGTAGCCGGCCTCGGCGATGGCCGCGGCGGCCGCCGCCACGTCGGCGTCGTCGAAGACCACCACCGGGGCCTTGCCGCCCAGCTCCAGGTGGGTGCGTTTGAGGTCGGCGCCGGCCGCGCCGGCCACCTCCATGCCGGCCCGCACCGAGCCGGTGATGGAGACCATCTGCGGGGTACGGTGTGCGACCAGTTCGCGTCCGGTGTCGCGGTCGCCGAGGACCACGTTGAACACGCCCGGCGGGAAGAACTCGGCGGCGATCTCGGCCAGCATGACGGTGGTGACCGGGGTGGTGTCGGACGGCTTGAGGACGACGGTGTTGCCCGCGGCCAGCGCCGGGGCGATCTTCCACACCGCCATCATCAGCGGATAGTTCCACGGGGTGACCTGGGCGCAGACGCCGACCGGCTCGCGCCGCACGTAACTCTCGAAGCCGTTGAGGTATTGCCCGGCGGAGCGGCCCTCGAGCAGGCGGGCGGCGCCGGCGAAGAAGCGGATCTGGTCGACGGCCGGCGGCAACTCCTCGCTGGCGGTCAGGGCGAGCGGCTTGCCGGTGTTCTGCGACTCGGCGGCGACCAGCTCGTCCGCCCGGGCCTCGACCGCGTCGGCGAACTTGAGCAGCGCCCGCTGCCGGTCGCTCGGGGTGGTGTCACGCCACGCGCCGAACGCGCCGGACGCGGCCCGCACCGCACGGTCGACGTCCTCACGCCCGGAGACGGGGGCTGCGGCGAACACCTCGCCGGTGGACGGGTCGATGAGATCCGCATAGCGCCCGTCGGCGGGCGCGACGGCCTCGCCACCGATGACGTTGTGCAGAACCGACTTGGCGGACATCCGGCCTCCAGCTGTGGTATCGGTGAGCGCGGCCCCATCTTTTCCGCTGAATCCGTCGCGAACAAGGGGTTCCGAAAGATTTTCCGCAGCGGTGACACGGGACGTCAGGGTCGGCGGCGGACCGCCAGGAGCGCCACGTCGTCGGTCGGCCGGGCCAGGTCCGTATCCGCCATGACGGTAGCGCAGACCGCCTCCGCGCCGGTCGCGTGAACCGCCGTGACCAGCCGTCCGACACCCTCGTCGATGATCTCGTCGCGGCGTTCGACGAGACCGTCGGTGTAGCAGAGCAGCACCGCGCCGCGCGGCAGCGGGACCTCGCTGTTGTGCCGGGCCCGGTCCGGGCGGCCGACCCCGAGCGGCGGGTCGACGGCCACCTCGGTGAGCCCGGCGGCCCGGCCCGGGACCGCCAGCACCGGCCGCAGGTGCCCGGCCGAGGAGACCACGGCCCGGCCCCGGTCCGGGCTGACCATCACGTAGAGAGCGGTGGTCAGGTTGCCGGCCTCGAAGTGCTGCACCTTGCGGTCCAGCAGGGTCAGCGCCTCGGCCGGGTCGTCGCAGACCAGGGCGTACGCCCGCAGGGCACTGCGGACCCGGCCCATCACCACCGCGGAGGCCAGGCCGTGGCCGGCCACGTCGCCGATCACCACGCCGAGCCAGCCGGACGGCAGGGTGAACACGTCGTACCAGTCGCCGCCGATCCCGGCGCGGTGCCCGGGGACGTACCGTGCGGCCAGCTCGACGCCGGGCACCTCGGGCAGCCGGGCCGGCAGCAGGCTGCGCTGCAGGGCCAGCGCCGCGGCCCGGTCCAGGCGCTCCAGCAGCGGCCCGGTCCCGCCGGGCCGTTCGGCGATCACCTCCAGCAGCCGGTCGAGCAGCGCGACGGCGTCCGGTCCGGACAGTGTCGCGGCGTCGGTGACGGCGGCGGGTTCGGGCACACCAGCAGCCTAGTGTGCGCGCAGCGCTGCGCAGCGTGAGCGGATGTCACGAATCCACTGCCACCACCTCGGCCGGAGTGGACAGCCGGCGCTGCGGCCCGGCCTCGCGTACCGGTCCGGTCAGCTCCACGACGGCCCGCACGGCGATGTCGGAGGCCGACGATCCGACGAGGACCCGCAGCTCACCGGGCTCGACGATGCGCCGCATCGCCCGGCCGGTGAACGCGGCCCGGTCGGTGTGCACGGTGAACGTGACGTCGGCGGCGGCCCCGGCGGCGAGCTCGACACGGGCGAAACCGGTCAGCTGTTTCACCGGACGGGTGACCTCGGCGACCGGGTCGGACAGGTAGAGCTGCACCACCTCGGCGCCGTCGCGCCCGCCGGTGTTGCGGACCCGCACGGTCACCGTGAACGCGCCGTCGGTCGGCACCCGGTCCGCGCTCAGCCGCAGCTCGTCGATGCCGAAGGTGGTGTACGAGCGCCCGTGGCCGAACGCGTACAGCGGGGTGGGGTCGAGGTTGCTGGCCCCGAGGTGGTCGGCGCCGAGCCGGGGCTGCAGGTAGGTGCCGGGCTGGCCGCCCGGGTGCCGGGGGATCTGCACCGGCAGCCGGCCGCTGGGCTGGACCCGGCCGGACAGCACGCCGGCGATCGCGGCGCCCGCCTCCTCGCCCGGCATGAACGCCTGCACCAGGGCGGCGGCCCGGCCCTCGAACTCGCCCAGCGCGTACGGCCGGCCGGAGATCACCACGAGCACCACCGGGGTGCCGGTGGCGAGCAGTTCGTGGACCAGGTCGGCCTGCACGCCGGGCAGCCGCAGGTCGGCGGCGTCGCAGCCCTCGCCGGAGGTGCCCTTGCCGAACAGTCCGGCCAGGTCGCCGACGAACGCCACGCACACGTCGGACTCCGCGGCCGCGGTGACCGCCGCGGCGAATCCGGAACGGTCGTCGCCGCTGACGGTGCAGCCTTGTGCGTACCCGATGGTGGAATCCGGAAGCTCGTCGCGCAGCGCGGCCACCGCGGTCGGCATGGTGAGGCCGTCCTCCACGCCCGGGTAGCGGGGGAGCACGTGGTTGGGGAAGGCGTAGCAGCCCAGGAAGGTCCGCGAGTCGTCGGCGCACGGGCCGACCACGGCGATCCGGCCCGGCGCGCGCAGCGGCAGCACGTCACCCGGTTCCAGCAGCACGATCGACCGTTCGGCGAGTTCGCGGGCCAGCGCCCGGTTCTCCGCCGAGTCGAGGTCCACCGCGCCGGCGCCGGCCACCGTGGCCTCCGGCGTCCAGTCCGCGTCGAGCAGGCCCAGCTCGGCCTTCTGGAGCAGCACCCGGCGGGCCGCCCGGTCGACCAGCTCCTCGACGATCTCGCCCTTGCGGACCCGGTCGACGAGTTCCGTGCCGTAACCGAGGGTGTCCGGAAGTTCCACGTCGATGCCGGCCGCGAGTGCCAGCGCGCCCGCGTCGCCGTTGTCCGCCGCCACGCCGTGGTTCATCGCCAGGAACGGCACCGCCCAGTAGTCCGAGACCACCGTGCCGGTGAAGCCCCACTCCTCGCGCAGCACCTGGGTGAACAGCCACGGGTCGATCGCCGCCGGCAGGCCGTCGATCTCGGAGTACGAGTTCATCACCGAACCGGCACCGGCCTCGCGGATCGCGGTCTCGAACGGCGGCAGGATCACGTCGAGCAGCTCCCGGCGGCCCATCGGGACCGGGCCGTGGTTGCGGGCGCCGCGCGACGCCGAGTAGCCCGCGAAGTGTTTCAGCGTCGCGATGATCCCGGCGCCCTGCAGACCGCGCACGTAGGCGGCGGCGATCCGTGACACCAGGTACGGGTCCTCGCCGATCGACTCCTCGACCCGGCCCCAGCGGTAGTCGCGGACCACGTCCAGCACCGGGGCGAGGGCCTGGTGCACGCCGAGCGCCGCCATGTCCCGGCCGATCGCCGCGGCCATCCGCTCGATCAGCGCCGGGTCGAAGGTCGCGCCCCAGGCGATGGCGGCCGGGTAGACCGTGGCGCCGTGCATGGTGAAGCCGGTGAGGCACTCCTCGTGGACGATCGCCGGGATGCCCAGCCGGTGCGAGGCGGTCACGATGCGCTGCTGGCGGATCAGTTCGGCGGCGCCGTCGGCGGCGGTGACCGGGTAGCTGCCGTAGATCCGGGTGAGGTGCCCGAGGCCGTGCCGGCTGGCGTCCTCCAGGGCGTCCCCGCCGGCGAACGTGTCCTCGCTCGGCGCGACCTGGTGGCCCTCCTCCGGTTCCGGGCCGGCGGCGCCGGTCGCACCCTTGTCCTTGCCGATCCACCGGCTGCCGAGCTGAGCGACCTTCTCCTCCAGGGTCATCACGCGCAGCAGCGCCTCGACACGGTCGGTGATCGGCAGCGCCGGATCCTGCCAGGGCTGGTTGACGGTCATAGCAGAAGCCTCCGAAAGTTTCGGTCTTAGCCGCGGCGCTCCCCGCCCGCCTACTCTCGCGCTCACAGCACGGTTACGGCAAGGGTCTTGACACCTGTTGCGGCGAAACCCTACGTTAACGAAACCTCGCGTTAATTTGCGACAGGCCCCCGAAACTTCCGTAACTTAACCGGTTCGGGAAATCGGAGACATGTCGCTCTCGACATATCGCCGCCGCGTTCATCCCCCGCGGCTTTCTTCGATGCAACGGAGATCAGCGTGAAGCGCAGGACATTCTTGAGCCTTTCCGCGGGAACCGCGGCCGGTGCGGCCCTGGCCGCCTGCGGCAGTTCCGGCCCAGCCGACACCGGTGACACCTCGGGGTCCGAGGCGAGCTACTGGTTCCTCAGCGGCCCGCCCGGAGAACCGGTCCGGCAGGGCGCGGTGGACCGGTTCAACAAGGCCAACTCCGGTGGCCAGATCAAGGTCAATCCGATTCAGAACGACGCCTACAAGGACAAGCTCAAGACGGCGCTCGGCGCGGGCCAGGCCCCGAGCATCATCTGGGGCTGGGGCGGCGGCGGTCTCAAGAGCTACGTCCAGGAGGGCCAGGTCGACGACCTGACCGACTGGTTCAGCCAGAACGCCGCGGTCAAGGACCGTCTGTTCCCCTCCTCGTTCGGCCCGGCCACCGTGGACGGCAAGATCTACGCGATGCCCGCCGAGACCGTGCAGCCGATCATCATGCTGTACAACAAGGAGGTCTTCGAGAACCTCGGCATCCAGCAGCCCCCGCAGTCCTGGGGCGAGATCATGAGCCTGCTGCCGAAGTTCAACGAGAAGAAGATCGCGCCGTTCTCGCTCGGCGGCCAGTCCCGCTGGACCAACATGATGTGGCTGGAGTTCCTCTTCGACCGCATCGGCGGTCCCGAGGTGTTCAACGCCGTCTACGACGGGGAGAAGGACGCCTGGAACAACCCGGCCTCGATCCAGGGTCTCACCAAGATCCAGGAGCTGATCAAGGCGAACGGCTTCATCAAGGGCTTCTCCTCGATCACCGCCGACTCCAACGCCGACCAGGCCCTGCTCTACAAGGGCAAGGCCGCGATGGAGCTGCACGGCAGCTGGTCCTACGGCATCATCTCGGCCGAGGGTGGCGACTTCATCAAGGACGGCAAGCTGGGGTACTTCAACTTCCCCGCCGTCGAGGGCGGTACCGGCGACCCGAGCAACACCGTCGGCAACGCGGGGCAGTACCTCTCCATCTACTCCAAGGCCTCGGCCGAGCAGAAGGAGACCGCCAAGAAGTTCTTCACCAGCCTGCTCGACGACACCGAGCAGCAGGACTGGATCAAGACCGGCGGCGTGCCGATCGTCAAGGGCTCGGACGCGAAGATCGGTTCCTCGCCGGATGCCGAGTTCCTCAACTTCATCTACGGCGTGGCCAGCAACGCCAAGACCTTCAGCCAGTCCTGGGACCAGGCGCTGAGCCCCACCGCGGCCGAGGCTCTGCTGGACAACATCTCCAAGTTGTTCACCCTGGACATCGCGCCCCAGCAGTTCGCCGACAACATGAACCAGGTCATCGGCAAATGACCATCGCTCCACCCGTCGTCCGGAGCGCTCCGCCCACCGGTTCCACCGGTGTGCGGAGCGCCTCCGTCTCCTGGATGGCCGTCCCGGCCCTGGTGGCGTTCGCCGTGTTCGGTGTCCTGCCGCTGCTCGGTGTCCTGCTGCTGAGCTTCACCTCGTGGAACGGTCTGAGCCCGGACATCTCGTTCACCGGGACGGACAGCTGGTCCACCGTGCTCGCCGACCCCCGGCTCCCGCACGCGCTGTGGGTCACCTTCCTGATCATGGGGTTGTCCTGGCTGTTCCAGACCCCGCTCTCGCTGCTGCTCGGCGTCTTCATCGCCGCGCACAAGCGTTATCGCGCGGTGCTGGCAGTCCTCTTCTTCGTCCCGCTGCTGCTCAGCCAGGCGGCCATCTCGATCACCTTCAAGATGCTGCTGGACCCGAACTTCGGTCTCGGCGCCGGACTGGGCGCCGAGTTCCTGCAGCAGGACTGGCTCGGCGACGGCACACTCGCGCTCGGCGTCGTGGTGTTCGTGGTGTCCTGGCAGTTCATCCCGTTCCACACGCTGATCTACCAGGGCGGCATCCGGCAGATCCCGACCAGCATGTACGAGGCCGCCGAGATCGACGGCGCGGGCCGGATCCGGCAGTTCCTCAGCATCACCCTGCCGCAGCTCAAGTACACGATCATCACGTCCTCGACGCTGATGGTGGTCGGTTCGCTGACCTTCTTCGACCTGATCTACGTGCTCACCGCGGGCGGCCCCGGCGACGCCACCCGGGCCCTGGCCGTCGACATGTACCAGCGCGGCTTCAAGGCCAACCTGATGGGACCGGCCAGCGTCATCGCGGTCATCCTGGTCCTCGTCGGCCTCACCCTCGCTCTGCTGCTGCGCCGGCTGGGCGGCCGGGACGCCACCGAGAGCCAGCTGGAAGGTGTCTGAGATGACCACAGTGCTCGACGACCGAGGTGTCCGGGTCGGCGGCGTGCCACCGCAGAAACCGGGCCGGCCGCGGCCGCGGTTCCTGCAGTGGAACTGGCTGGGCGGCCTGGCCGGGTGGCTCTGGCTGGTGGTGGTGCTCCTGCCGATCTACTGGATCGTCATCACCAGCTTCAAGATGCAGAGCGACTACTACGACTCCAACCCGCTCGTCCCACCGACGTCGCCCACCCTGGAGAACTACCGGTTCGTCCTGGAGAACGACTTCGCCCGGTACTTCATGAACAGTGTCATCGTCACGGTGGGCGCGGTCGGCCCGGCGGTGCTGGTGTCCTTCATGGCGGCGTACGCGATCGTGCGGGGCAGTGCGGGGAGCCGCTTCCTGCGTACCGTCAACGGGCTGTTCCTGATGGGTCTGGCCATTCCGCTGCAGGCGGTGATCATCCCGATCTACCTGATCATCATCAAGATCGAGATGTACGACACCCTCGGCGCGATCATCCTGCCGTCGCTGGCGTTCGCCATCCCGCTCTCAGTGCTGGTGCTGTCCAACTTCGTGCGCGACGTGCCGAAGGAACTCTTCGAGTCGATGCGGATGGACGGCGCCAGCGAGTGGGGCACGCTGTGGCGGCTCGCCTTCCCGCTGACCCGCCCGGCCCTGGTCACCGTCACGATCTATCAGGGACTGACCGTGTGGAACGGGTTCGTCCTGCCGCTGATCCTGACCCAGAGCCCCGAACAGCGCACCCTGCCGCTCGCGCTCTGGAGTTTCCAGGGCCAGTACAGCGTCAACATCCCCGCGGTGCTCGCCTCGGTCGTGCTCACCACGCTGCCGATCCTCACCCTTTACATCATCGGGCGACGGCAGCTACTCAGCGGGTTGACGGCCGGCTTCGGCAAATAGAGGAGCCGTGCTCTCCCGGACCATCAGCTTGGTGACCAATTCCAGGCGCGGGGTCTCGATGGTCTCGCCGCGCGACAACCGCAGAACGGTGCGCGCGGCGAGCGCCCCCATCTCGGCGAGCGGCTGACGGACCGTGGTCAGCGGCGGCGACGCCCACTGCGACTCCGGCAGATCGTCGAAACCGATCACACTCAGGTGGTCCGGCACCCGCAGGCCACGCCGCCGGGCCGCCTCGTAGACCCCCAGCGCCATCAGGTCACTCGACGCGAAGATCGCCGTCGGCGGGTCGGCCAGATCGAGCAGGTGCTGCGCCGCGGCGAACCCGGTCTCGTACCGGAAATCACCGGTCCGGATCAGCGCCTCGTCGACCCGCACCCCGGCCGCCTCCAGCGCCGCCCGGTAACCGTCCAGCCGCGCCCGGCTGCACAGCAACTGCCGCGGGCCGGCCACGAACCCGATCCGCCGGTGCCCCAGCTCCAGCAGGTGATCAGTAGCGGTCCGGCCGCCCGACCAGTTCGTCGCCCCGATCGTCGGCACGTCGGCCGCCGCCCCACCCGCCGGATCGATGATCAGCACCGGGACCTTGAGCCGGTGCAACTCGGTGTGCACCGGCTCCGCCACATCCGAGGTCACGAAGATGACCCCGTCCGACGCCCGCGACCGCAGGTTCTGCAACCACTGCCGGGTCGCGGTGCTGCGACGATGCACCTGCGACACCACGGTCCCGACACCGGCCGCGTGCGTCACGTCCTCCACCCCGCGGATCAGCTCCAGCGCCCACGGGCTGTCCAGATCGTCGAAGACCAGATCCACCAGCTTGGCCCGCCCCGGATGCCGAGAGTTGCGGGGCCGGTAGTCGTGCTCACGCAGCAGCCGCTCGATCAGCTCCCGCGTCTGCGGCGACACGTCGGTGCGCCCGTTGAGCACCCGGGACACCGTGGGAACCGAGACGCCGGCGGCCTGGGCGATGGCCGCGATGGTCACGCGGGGCCTGCTGACCGTCATGGCGGTGCTCCTTACCGCCGGCTGATCTCGTCGCAACTTTCGGACCCGGCACCGAAATCATGCCAGGTTCTCGAAATTTACGAGAACCGCGGTATCACCTCTTCCGCGATACGCTGCATCGGCTCGTGGTCGTAGGCCACCCGCGGGACGTAGAAGATGACGTAATCCGCGCCGGCCTCGGCCAGCTGCTCCACCTTCTCGACGATCTCCGCGGTCGGCACGTCCGGCCGGTCCAGGTAGTAACTCGTCGACTTGACGATGTCGTCGTAGTCGCGTTCCTGCTTCTCGCAGTGCTCCTTCAGCACGGCCAGCTTGTGCCGGACCACCTCCGGGTCGCCGCCGCCCACGTTGCAGGCGTCCGCGTACTTCGCGACCAGCTTGAGCGTGACCTTCTCGCCGCCGCCGCCCAGCCAGAACGACGGGTGCGGCCGGCGGACACCCTTCGGCTCGTTGATCGGCTTGTCGATGCGGTAGTGCTTACCGGTGAAGACCGGCTGCTCCTCGGTCCACATCTTCTTCACGATCTCGACGGCCTCCCGGAACGCGGCCATCCGCTCCGGGACGTCGGCCCACTCGTAGCCGTAGGCCTTCCACTCGTTCTCGTACCAGCCGGCGCCCAGGCCCGCATAGAGCCGCCCGTGACTGGCGACGTCCACCGTCGAGGCGATCTTGGCGTAGAGCGAGGGCTGCCGATAGCCGTTGCAGCCCACCATCTGGCCGATGTTGACCCGTGAGGTGTCCCGGGCGAGCGTCGACGTGACGGTCCAGCACTCGAACGTCGTGTTGATGGTGGGCTCCGGGACCGTGTGGAAGTGGTCGTAGACCCAGATGCTGTCCCACGGGCCGGCGTCGGCCAGCTTGCCGACGGCGGTCATTGCCTCGTACTGCTCCACCGGGTCGGCGATCTCATTGAGATCCATCCGCCAGCCCTGGGGAACGAAAACCCCGAATCGCATGCTCATGCGATCAACCTACTGATTTTTGCGGTACGCCTCCGTGTCGGTCCCGGGGTTCGTCCTCGGTCCTCGGTCCTCGGTCCACGGATGCCACCGTCGACGGCCGTGAGAGTCGCCGTAGCGTTCCCGGTCGGCGCCTCGATCAACGTTGGCTGGGTGGCATCGGGCGGTTCTGGGCCGTCGTCGGTGGTCGCCCGGCATTACCGGGTGAGCCGTGGGCGACGGCCCGAGCAACCCAGCCGTTCTTCGTGGCTCTCTCGAGACCGTTTCTCAGCCGTGGGCGACGGCTCGGAGCGTCCAGCCGTTCTTCGTGGCTCTCTCGAGACCGTTTCTCAGCCGTGGGCGACGGCTCGGAGCGTCCAGCCGTTCTTCGTGGCTCCCTTGAGACCGTTTCTCAGCCGTGGGCGACGGCCCGAGCAACCCAGCCGTCCTCCACGGCTCTCTCGAGACCGTTTCTCAGCCGTGGGCGACGGCTCGGAGCGCCCAGCCGTTCTCCACGGCTCCTTTTCGGCTGAGAAAGAGCCACAGGCGACGGCTCGGCCGACCGGGCCGTCGGCCGTGGTCCATCGACGAGCCGGCAACGACCGTGGGCGACGGCCGGGCAACCCGCAATGCCGCTGAGCTTGAGTCGACCTCGAGGTTGACCCGCTGCCGTGACAAACGACTGAGCTACGCCGACGCGGCTGCCTACCGTGACGGTCGCAGGAGTGGCCGCGGCGAAGCGGATCGCGTGGGCACTGGTCGGCGGCTGGACCGACTTGAGCTGAGTGGCACGCATGGGCCACCGCGTCGCCGCCTCCGTGTCCGGGTCGCCCAGTTTTCCTACCGGATTGGGAGAGATAATTCTGTCGGATCGTTGACGGAAAAATTGGCGGCTGCCTACCGTGGCGACGTGCCGGTAACCGGAGGGGTCCACGCGCTGGTCAGGCGCGCTCACGAAGAGCGTGTCCTGGCGATCCTGCGTGAGCACGGCACCCTGAGCCGCGCCCAGATCGCCGCCCGGTCCGGGCTGTCCCGCACCACCCTCTCCGAGATCACCGGTGAGCTGCTGGGCCGCGGGGCCATCGTGGTGGCTACCACCGACGCCCGGCACCGCGCCGGGAGCGGACGGCCCGCCGAACTGCTGGCGCTGGACCCGCGGTCCGGCCAGTTCCTCGGACTCGATCTGGGCCACACCCGGGTCCGGGCGGTGGTGGCCGACGCCGCCCACGAGATCATCGCTAGCGTCGTCGCGGTTCACCCGGCCCGGACGTCGCTGGCGGCGCGGATCCGGGTGGCGCTGTCGTTGGTCGACTGTCTCGGCCGCGAACAGGGCATCGGACTGTCCGCGCTGCAGGGCGTGGGGGTGGGCGTGACCGGGCCGTACCCGGTGGACGAATCCCGGGCGGCGGTGCTGGCCGCCTTCCAGGAACACTTCACGGCTCCGATCCTGGTGGACAACAACACGCGGTTCGCGGCGCTCGCCGAGGCGGGCATGACTGACGCGCGGGACGTCCTCTACCTCCGGTTGGCGGACGGGGTGGGCGGCGGGCTGGTGGTGGGCGGTCGGCTGGTGGCGGGGGCGCGCGGGGTGGCCGGGGAGTTCGGGCACGTCCGGGCGGGCATCCCGTCGTTCGGTCCGGGCGCGGGGGCTGATGCCGGCGATGTGGGGGCCGACTGCCGGTGTGGCAAACGAGGGTGTCTGGAGACGGTGGCGGCGGTCGGGCCGGCCCTGGTCGCGGCGGGCGTGACCGACCTGGCGGAACTGGCGGCCCGCCGGCACGAACCCGAGGTGGCCGCGGTGATGGCCCGGATCGGCGTCGCGGTGGGCCAGGTGGCAGCCGCGGCGGCCCTGATCCTGGACCCGGAGTTGATCGTCATCGGTGGCCCGCTGATCCGTGCCGTCCCGGAGATCGTCGACCGTGCCGCCGAGGTGATCGCCGGAGAAAGAATCTTCGGCAGTGGCAGTGGCAGTGGCAGTGGCAGTGGCAGTGGCAGTGGCAGTGGCAGTGGCAGTGGCAGTGGTGGGCCGGAGGTCCGGGCTGCTCGGCTGGGGGATGACGACGGGGCTCGGGGTGCGGTAGCGGCGTTGTTCCGGCAGTCGCCGCTGCTTGCTGATTACTCGGTGCCCCACGGGATGACGACTGGACGCTCATATTGACGAGTCGATGTGAAGGCCTGGGAATCAATGTTGATGGCGGCGTCGACGAGGACGTCAAGACGAGACGCGGCATCAGTACGTCCATGACTATGACGGGAAAGTCCACATGACCCTGGTCCAGGCGGAGACCACGGCTGTCAGGAGGCCGAGGGCGGGGAAGCGGCGCCTCGGCGTACCCAAGACGGTGTTGAACGGTCTTTCGGTGTTGATCGGGATCGGGGTGTGGTGGGGATTCGCGGTGAGCGGGTTCGACATCCCGGCACCCCCGGCGGTGGCCGAGCGGGCCGTCGAGCTGATCGCCGACGGGACGCTCGCCGAGGACGCGGCGGCGAGCCTGGTCCGGGTGTTCACCGGGTTCGCGCTGGGGGTGCTGCTCGCGGTGCCGGTCGGGTTCCTGATGGGCTGGTATCCGCCGGTCCGTGCCCTGGTCGAGCCGTGGATCCAGTTCTTCCGGACGATCCCGCCGCTCGCGATCATCCCGCTCGCCATCGTGTTGATGGGGATCGAGGAGACGCCGAAGATCTTCGTGATCTTCCTGGCCTCCTTCCTGTCATGTGTCATCGCAACGTTGCAGGGCGTCGTCAATGTTGACCGCACGTTGCTCAATGCGGCCCGGGTGCTCGGCGCAGGCGATCGGGTGATCTTCGCGCGGGTCGTCATCCCCGCGTCGTCGCCGTTCATCCTCGTCGGCATGCGCGTCGGCCTCGGCTCGTCGTGGGCGACTCTGGTCGCCGCCGAGCTGATCGCCGCGCAGCAGGGACTCGGGTACCGGATGCAGAGCGCACAGCTGTACTACGACCTGCCGACGATCTTCGTCGGGCTGATCAGCATCGGCGTGCTCGGCCTGGCGATGGACCGTCTGCTGCTGCTCGCCGAACGCCGCCTCACCTCCTGGCAGGAGACCCGATGATCACCATCGAGCACGTCCGCAAGGTGTTCCCGCTCCAAGGAAGCGAGTTCGTCGCTCTCGGTGACGTCGACCTGGAGCTCGCCGACAACGAGTTCGTGACTGTCGTCGGCCCGTCCGGCTGCGGCAAGACCACGTTGATGAACATCCTTGCCGGCCTGGAGACGCCGACCAGTGGACGGGCGCTGGTCGACGGCGAGCCGGTCACCGGCCCCGGACCCGAG
Organism: Actinoplanes sp. NBRC 101535; assembly: GCF_030269225.1. Classification (NCBI taxonomy): domain Bacteria; kingdom Bacillati; phylum Actinomycetota; class Actinomycetes; order Micromonosporales; family Micromonosporaceae; genus Actinoplanes; species Actinoplanes sp. NBRC 101535. The sequence continues at coordinate 145,134 of NZ_BSSY01000008.1, forward strand.
CGCGGCGTGATCTTCCAGCAGTACGCGCTCTTCCCCTGGCTCACGGTGCGTAAGAACGTGGAGTTCGGGCTGCGGACCGCGGGTGTTCCGCGAGCGCGGCGGCGGGAGATCGCCGACCGTTTCATCGCCCTCGTCGGGTTGGAACGGTTCGCGGACGCGCTGCCGAAAACGCTGTCCGGTGGCATGAAACAGCGCGTGGCGATCGCCCGCGCCTATGCCGTCGGACCGTCGATCCTGCTGATGGACGAACCGTTCGGCGCGGTCGACGCGATGACCCGGGTACGCCTTCAGGAACAGCTGCTGACCACGTGGAGTCAGGAGAAACGCACCGTCGTCTTCGTGACGCACGACGTCGACGAGGCGGTCTTCCTCGCCAATCGGGTGATCGTCATGGCGGCGGATCCGGGACGTGTTTCCGAGATCATCGAGGTGGACCTGCCGTATCCGCGTACCGAGGAGATCCGGCTCAGCGCCCCCTTCGCGACGTTACGCAACCGCGTGTGGAGCGCCGTTCACCGGCACGAGGCTCCGGTGCGCTAGAAGACCTGTCGAAAACGGTCGCGCAGCCGCGTCGGCCGACGATTCCCCCTGCCCGGACAAAGGACGTGACATGACCTTTTCCCGTACCTCCAGATCTTTCCTGGCAATCGCCGCAGCCTCCCTCCTTGCCCTTTCCGGGTGTGGCGGTGGTGATGGCGGCGAGAGCGGTGCCGATCTCACCGAGGTGAACTTCGGATACATCGCCGACTACAACGGGGCCAGCCTGCTGGCTGTCGCCGACGATCAGAAACTGTGGGCGAAGAACGGCCTGGAGGTGGAGGCGAAGGTCTTCACCAACGGCCCGCTGCAGATCACCGCGATGAACGCCGGCGACCTGGACTACGGATACATCGGACCGGGCGCGGTCTGGCTGCCGGCCTCCGGAAAAGCGAAGATCGTCGCACTGAACTCGCTGGGAAACGCCGACCGGGTGATCGCGCAGGCGGGCATCACCGATCTGAGCCGGCTCAAGGGTAAGAAGATCGGCGTGCCGGAGGGCACCTCGGGCGACATGATCCTGACCCTGGCGCTGCAGAAAGCGGGCCTGTCGGCGACCGATGTCGAGCGTGTGCCGATGGACGCGGCGACGATCGTGACCGCGTTCGGTGCGGGACAGATCGACGCGGCCGGCATCTGGTACCCGCTGCTCAACAACATCAAGCAGCGCAAGCCCGACCTGGTGGAACTCGCCAAGAACGCGGACTTCGCGGACCAGATGGCGTTCCCGACCGCATTCGTGGCGGGCAATGAGCCGGCCGCCGACACCGAGAAGACCGGAAAGGTCCTGCAGGTGCTGCGTGAGGCGATGGACTTCCGGGCTCAGAACGCCGACACGACGATCGCACTGACCGCGAAACTGCTGAACAAGAGTGCCGACGACGTGAAGGCGGACGCGGCGAACAGCGAGATGCTCGACTCCGCGACCCTGGACGGCTACCTGGCCGACGGAACGGTCACGAAATGGCTGACCGGCATGGGCGACTACTTCGTCGGCGCGGGGAAACTGGCGAACAACCCGGCGCCGTCGACCTACTACGCCGGTGGTGGTCTCCAGTGAACTTCCTCTTCCTGATGACCGACCAGCACCGGGTGGACACGCTCGGCGCCTACGGCAATCCGCACGTCAGCACCCCCAATCTGGACCGGCTCGCGGCGACCGGCACACGGTTCGACCGGTGGTACACGCCGACCGCGATCTGCACGCCGGCCAGGGCGAGTCTGCTCACCGGGCAGGCGCCGTTCCGGCACAAGGTGCTCGCCAACCGGGAACGCAACGTCGGATATCAGGAGGATCTGCCTGACGACGCGTTCACTTTCGGTCGCGAGCTGAGGGATCGGGGCTACAACTGCGGGCTGCTCGGCAAATGGCACGCGAGCAGTGCGAAGTCGCCGGCGGATTACGGATTCGACGGCCCGCATCTGCCCGGCTGGCACAATCCGGTGGACCATCAGGACTATCAGGATTTCCTGAAGGAGAACGACCTTCCGCCCTACGAGATCCACGACCGGATCCGGGGAACGCTGCCGAACGGCGGGCCGGGGAATCTGCTGGCCGCGCGGTTGAAGCAGCCGCGGGAGGCGACCTTCGAACATTATCTGGCGACGCGGACCATCGAGTTCCTGCGGCGTTACCGCGCGGAGGACCGGCCCTTCTACCTGGCCACCCATTTCTTCGGCCCGCACCTGCCCTACATCGTCCCGGACGAATACTTCGACATGATCGATCCGGCGGTCGTCGAACTCCCGGCATCGATCAGCGAGACGTTCGAGGGCAAGCCGCCGGTGCAGCGCAACTACAGCGCCCACTGGACGTTCGACACGATGCCGCTCGAGGTGACCCGCAAGCTGATCGCGGTCTACTGGGGGTACGTCTCGATGATCGACTTCGAGATCGGGCGGATCCTGGACGCCCTCGACGAGGTGAACGGGACCGACTCCACCACGGTCTTCTTCACCTGCGATCACGGGGAGTTCACCGGATCGCACCGGCTGCACGACAAGGGCCCGGCGATGTACGAGGACATCTACCGTACGCCCGGCATCATCCGCATCCCCGGTGAGGATCCGCAGGTCAGGGACGAGTTCGTCAGCCTGCTCGACTGTACGGCGACGATCCTCGACCTGGCCGGAGCGGACACGGCTCCGGCGGTCGACTCCCGCAGCCTGGTCCCGCTGGTGAAAGGTGAACGACCGGACTGGCAACCCGACATCGTCTGCGAGTTCCACGGTCACCACTTCCCGTATCCGCAGCGAATGCTCCGCGAGGACCGGTGGAAGCTCATCGTCAACCCGGAGTCGACGAACGAGCTGTACGACCTGGAGAACGACCCCGATGAACTCGTCAACATGTATCACCATGTTGACGTGACGGCGGTCCGCAATCGGATGATGCATCGGCTGTACACGTTGCTCGTCGCGCGTGACGACCGCTTCTTCCACTGGATGACCTCGATGTACCCGGTCGGCGAGGTCGATCATGACCCGACGTTGAGTGGACTGGACGAGCAGTCGTACACATGAGTTGTCGCTCTCCGTCGGCCGACAGGCCGGACACCGCGAACCCGGCGCCGGATCTTGGTCCCGGGCCGCAGCCGGCCTCCGACCCGCAGCCGGCCTCCGACCCGCAGCCGCGTCCCGAGCCGCCAGGGCCAGTGCCGTCGTCATGCTCGGAGACGTCGTCGGATTCTGTGCTGTCGTCAGGTCCGGATTCGTCGTCAGGTCTCGAACCGCCGCGGCACTGCTGTGGTCCGGGGTCCGGCTTTGATCAGCTACCGAACCCCGCGCTGTCGGATGCCGGTGCCCGGTCGTTTTCGCAAGTCGCGTTGGACGTCGGAACCCACTCGTCTTCGCACGCTGCGTCGGACGTCGAAACCCGGTCGGTTCCGCTTGAGGTCTCGGACTTCGGGGCGCGGTCGGTTCTGTCAGGGTCGTTGTCTCAGGATTTCGGGGCACACCCGGTTGAGCAGGCGCACTCGGTTGAGCAGGTCAGGGTGCCTGCACAGATGTTCGCGATGGGGGACGCGCACGGCGACGGGGCAGTCGCGGACGGCGAACAACCGGTGCATCAGGTGCGGCTGCCGGCGTTCAGCATCGACGCGACGGCCGTGACGGTGGGCGCTTTCCGGGCGTTCGTGGCGGCGACCGGGCATCGCACCGAGGCGGAGGAGTACGGATGGTCCGCCGTCTTCCACCTGTCCGTTGCCGACGATGAGAAGGTGATCGGTCGGATGGCCGGAACGCCGTGGTGGCTCGGCGTCGAGGGCGCGGACTGGGCGCACCCGGACGGACCGTCGTCGTCCGCAGCCGACGACCATCCGGTGGTGCACGTGAGCTGGAACGATGCCCGCGCCTACTGCGCATGGGCGGGACGGCGGCTGCCCACCGAGGCGGAGTGGGAGTGTGCGGCCCGGGGCGGACTGCCTTCGCTGCGCTACCCGTGGGGCGACGCGTTGCCGGCGGACGGGCATGCGGTCAACATCTGGCAGGGGGACTTCCCGGTCCGGAACACCGGCACGGACGGGTGGACCGGCACCGCCCCGGTCCGCTCCTACGAGCCGAACCCTTACGGACTGTGGCAGCCGGTCGGCAACGTCTGGGAGTGGTGCGCCGACTGGTTCTCGGCGGGCTACTACGCGGTGTCTCCGCGTGACGAACCGATCGGTCCGCCGTCCGGAACGTTCCGGGTGATCCGCGGCGGTTCGTTCCTGTGCCACGACTCGTACTGCAACCGCTATCGCAATGCCGCCCGCTCCTCGAACACCCCGGACTCCTCGACGGGAAACACAGGTTTCCGCACGGTCGGCCCGGCGCCCGTCGACGACAACCGCCGATGAGGCTCACGCCGGCCCGCCCGCCCGGCCCGGCCCGGCCCGGCCCGCCCGGCCTGCCCGGCCCGGGATGCGGCTGCGGATGCGCCATCCACCAGGGTTCCCGGACCGCTGTCAGGAGTGGTCGGCGGTCGACGCCGGGTGCGCCTACGAGACCTCTCCTGCTGGGCACTCCGAGTCGTTGGGGCCGCGCCGGAGAAGCAGGGCCGGAGAAGCAGGGCCGGAGAAGCAGGGCCGGTCGCTGCCCGTTTCGGGGCGGCGAGCGACGGCGCGTAGCGTTTCGGGTGTGAGTGAACCGCAACTGCTGTCGGCGTGGGCTGGGCACTGGACCGGGGACGGGACCGGGGTGACGGTCATCCTGCCGCCGCCGGGGACCGTTGCGTCCGGGGAGGTGCGGGGCGGGGCTCCGGCCACTCGCGAGTTTGCGCTGCTTGAACCGCATCGCCTGGTCGACCGGGTGGATGCTGTCGTGTTGTCGGGTGGGTCGGCGTTCGGGCTGGCGGCCGGGGACGGTGTGATGCGGCTGCTCCGGGAGCGCGGGGACGGGCTGGCGACGCCGTTCGGGCCGGTGCCGATCGTGGTGGGGATGTCGATCTTCGACGGGTCGGTGGCGGGGGAGCCGCCGGGTGCTGCGGAGGGGCGTGCTGCCGCGCTTGCCGCTCTGAGCGGTGAGGACCTTCGCTGGGGTACGGTCGGAGCCGGTTCGGGCGCCCATTCCGGCAAGTGGCGGGGTGGCCTGGCGCCGGGAGGTATCGGCACGGCGGAACGCGCGGTGACCACCGGCGGCACGAGCACCGGCGGCACGAGCACCGGCGGCACGAGCACCGGCGGCACGAGCACCGGCGGAGTGACCGACAGCGGGACGACCGTCCGGGTTGCGGCGGTGGCTGTGGTCAATCCGTGGGGGGACGTTCTCGGCGTCGACGGGCGGCCGATCTTCGCCGCTGATGGCGGGGGCGAGATTGCCGCACCGGTGTTCGGGCGGGGAAACACCACCATCGCCGTGTTGATCACCAATGCGCGGCTCAGCAAGACGGACTGCTTCCTGCTGGCGCAGAGCGGGCACACCGGGTTCGCCCGGGCTGTTCATCCGGCCCACTCCCGCTATGACGGCGACGCCGTGGTTGCCCTGGCCACCGGCGAAGCCGGGGAGACCGATCTCGACCTGTTGCGGGCGACGGCTTCCGAGGTGATGGCCGACGCCATCCGCGCCGCGGTCTCCTGAAACGACCCGCGACCCACGACCCACGACCCACGACCCGCGAACAGGAACGTCGGCCGGAAGCAGCAACAAAGGGCCCGACCGCAGGCAGTGGTTGCCGAGCGGCCGCACCGCTTATCGGGAATCCGGATGACTGGGGTGGCGTAGGACGCCGGCCGGTGTGACGGTGCACGGCGAGGCGTGGATTCAGCGTCCCGGCTGATGGATCGGTTCGCGGGTTAGGGTGTGGCCATGCTCGTGGACGTCACCGCTGCGGTCACCGCCTCACCCGATGACGTCGAGGCCGCCGCGGTGCTCGCCGAGGCTGACGGCTTCGACGGGTTCGCTGCCGCCGAGACCCGGCACGACGTCTTCACCGTGTTGACCCTTGCCGCGCGGGCCACCACCCGGATCTCGCTGCAGTCGGCGATCGCTGTCGCGTTCGCGCGCAATCCGATGAGTGTGGCCGTGCTCGCCAACGACCTGCAGCTGATCTCCCGGGGGAGGTTCCGGTTGGGGCTCGGTTCGCAGGTCAAGCCGCACATCGAGCGCCGGTTCGCGATGCCCTGGGGGAAGCCGGCCGCCCGGATGGAGGAGTTCGTCGCCGCTGTTCGCGCGATCTGGGCGGCGTGGGAGACCGGGGACCGGCTGATGTTCCGCGGCGAGTTCTACCGGCACACCCTGATGTCCGACTACTTCAATCCGGGGCCCAACCGGTTCGGCAATCCGCCGATCGCGCTCGCCGCCGTCGGTGACCTGATGGTGCGCGCGGCCGGCCGTGTCGCCGACGGTCTGCTCGTGCATCCGTTGACCAGCGCCGACTATCTCCACGGGCATCTGGTGCCGTTGCTGCGGGGCGCCCGGGGCGGTGATCTGGACGGATTCTCCCTGGAGATGTCGGTGATGGTGGTTCTCGGCGCGGACGAGGCCGCCCGGCGGGAGGCGGAACGGGCGGTCCGGGAGCAGATCGCGTTCTACGCTTCGACGCCCGCGTACCGTCCGCTGCTCGAGGCGCACGGCTGGGGTGAGCTGGCCGATCGTCTGAACCTGCTGTCGCGTCGGCAGGCGTGGGCGGAGATGGCCGCTGCGATCGACGACGACGTGCTCGACGCCTTCGCGGTGGTAGGGGACCCGGCCGTGGTCGCCGCAGCCCTGCGCAAGCGGTTCGGCGGTGTTCTCGACCGGATCTCCCTGTACACCCCGTACGAGGTGGACCGTCAGCTGGTCGCCGGGGTGACCGCGATGCTGTCGACCCGGTCGGGGTAGAACGCGACGTGCCCTCTCACCGCGGCGACCGCCTCGGACGGGTCCTGGTATTCCCAGACCGCGTCCCGGCCCTCGGTGACCGCGTAGTAGGTGGCCTCGCCCTTGTAGGGGCACCACGTCGTCGTGTCGGTGCGGGTGAGCAGGCTGGTGTCCACGTCACTCAGTGGGATGTAGGGCACCGGCGGATAGTTCGCCTCCTGCAACGTCAGGGAGGCGCGGGTGTCGGCGACCACGCGACCGCCGGCCGTCACGACGATGTGGTCGCCGCTCGGGGTGACGGTGATGGGGTGGTTCGGTCCGGGGGTGAGTCTCGGCTTGTCGGCCATGAAGGCGAGCCTACCTCGCATCGTACGATGATCATTGTGAGTAGTCCGGCCATCGCCGCGGTGACCGCCGCGGGCATCGCACATGACGTCGTCCGGCACGGGCCGGTCAGCAGTGTCGCCGAGGCGGCGGCCGTCCATCAGGTCGAGGTCCGTGACCTGGTGAAGACCCTGGTGGTGCGGCGCGCCGCCAGCGACTACCTGTTCGTGCTGGTCCCGGGGGACCGGGTGATCTCCTGGCCGAAACTGAGGGCGCTGCTCGGTGTGAACCGGCTGTCCATGCCGGACGCGGCGACGGCGAAGGACGTCACCGGGTACGAGCGGGGCACGATCACCCCGTTCGGCGCGTCGACCGCCTGGCCGGTGATCGCCGACGAGCGGACCCGTGGGCGGTTCGTCGCGCTCGGCGCCGGGGAGCGTGGTGTCGCGCTCCGGGTCGGCGCCGATGCGGCGGTGGAGGCCCTGCGGGGGACGTTCGCCGACGTCACCGACGAAGCCTAGGGGTTCCCGGGCGTCCCGGTGAGGAGGGGACGCTCAGCCCTTCAGCTCGGTCGCGATCGCGTCGTCCAGCGGGGTGGACGGGCGGCTGATCAGGCGCTGCAGGTCGGTGCTGTCGGTGTCCAGTTCGCCGTCGACGACCTTGCCGTCGGTGTCGGCGAGCAGGCCGGCGAACGCCTCCGGGAGGCCGGCGCCGACGAGGGCGGCCTGGAAGTCAGCGACGGAGAGGTTGCGGTATTCGACCGGCTTGCCGGACTGCTGCGCGATGGCGGCGGCGAGCTCGCCCTTGGTGAACGGGGTGGTGCCGCCCAGTTCGAAGACGCCGGTCTCGCCGGAGATCAGCACCGCGGCGGCCGCCTCGGCGTAGTCGCCGCGGGTGGCGGCGGCGATCCGGCCCTCACCGGAGGCGCCGTAGATCGCGCCGTGCTCGATGTCGCCGGCCAGGTTGCCGGTGTAGTTCTCGATGTACCAGCCGTTGCGCAGCAGCGCGAACGGGATGCCGGAGGCGGCGATCAGTTCTTCGGTGGCCTTGTGTTCGGGGCCGAGGCCCAGCGTGCTGGTGTCGGCGCGCAGCAGGCTGGTGTACGCGAGGAAGCCCACGCCCGCCGCCTTGGCCGCGTTGATCACGGCGGTGTGCTGCGGCACTCGCTGGCCGACGGCGTTGCCGGAGATCAGCAGGAGCTTGTCGACGCCGGCGAACGCGGTGGTGAGTGTCTCCGGGGCGTCGTAGTCGGCTACCCGGACCTGCACGCCCCGGGCGCTCAGGGCCCCGGCCTTGGCGCTGTCCCGGACGACGGCGACGATCTCGGACGGCGCGGTGCCGCGGGTGATCAGTGCCTCGACGACGAGACGGCCCAGCTGTCCGGTGGCTCCGGTGACGGCGATGCTCATGGTGACTCCTTAGGTGGGGACTTGCCTGCCACGAGAATGCACTAACTTTTGGAAAGTGCCAACCGGGGGTGAGCACAGTCACGAGGAACAGTGCGGTGTGCCTAGGTATCGTCTATGTCATGGACGAACCCGATGACGAGCTGATAACCAGCGTTTTCGCACGGGCGTGTCCGTCCCGCGGAGTGCTGGCCGACGTGACCGGCCGCTGGGGCGGTCTCGCTCTCGCCGCCCTCCACGAGGGCTCCTACCGATTCAACGCCCTGCGCCGCCGCGTCGACGGCGTGAGCGAGAAGATGCTGGCCCAGACGCTGCAGTCGCTGGAACGCGACGGTCTCGTGCGGCGCGAGGTGCAGGCGACCATCCCGCCGCGGGTGGAATACAGCCTCACCCCGCTCGGCGCGCAGGTCGCCGAACGGATGCAGGCCCTGATCGACCTGCTCGAGGGCGAGATCGTCCAGGTCGTCGAGGCGCAGCAGGCGTACGACCGGACACACGCGTGAGATAGGTTTCCGGGCGTGACGAGCCCCGAGATCCGAACCGATGTCCCGCCGTCCGGCACCGGCTGCGCCGACTGTCTCGCCGCCGGCGGCTGGTGGTTCCACCTGCGCCGCTGCACCGAGTGCGGCCATGTCGGCTGCTGCGACTCCTCCCCGGCGCAGCACGCCACCGGCCACTTCGCGGCGACCGGCCACCCGGTCGTCCAGTCCTTCGAGCCCGGCGAGGACTGGTTCTGGGACTTCAGCAGCGAGCAGGCGTTCGCCGGCCCCGAGCTGGCCCCGCCGACCAGCCGCCCCGAGGATCAGCCGGTCCCGGGCCCGGCCGGCGCGGTCCCGGTCGAGTGGCGGAGCCGCCTGCACCGCTGAGCCCCGGGCAGGCCGTTCCTCCGCCGGAACAGAGGCCGTGACAGGAGCCGGATGCCGCGGTGGGAGCTGAAGCGCTTCCTCAGGTGATCCGCGTCACGGTCGATGGGCAGGTGACGACGGACGGTGGAGGGCGCATGAGCGGCTTGCAGGACATCGGCCTGGCCAAACGGCTGGGCATCATCGTCACCACCGGCGCCCTGGCGCTCGGTGTGTCCGCGGCGATCACGCTCGCCGGCCAGTCCCGCCTGGCCGGCCAGGCCGAGGAACTGCGCGCCCTGGAGGCCGGCCTGGCCGCCCTCAACCACCTGAACAACCGGCAGAGCGAGCTGAAGGTCGACGCCTACCGGGCGGCGCTCGGCCAGGACGTCACCGGCGACGTGAAGGACGACGTCGTGTCGGCCACCGAGGCTGCCGACGCCGTCGAGGCCGCCGGCCTGCCCGCCGATCTCCTGGCTGCCTTCGAGGGTTACCGGGCGGACTTCACCGACTTCAACACGTTCATCAGTGACTTCGTCACCGCGGGCGTGGCGAGCCCGAAGTCGGTGATCGCCCGGCTGGACGAGATCCCGGAGGCCAACGACAAGACCGACGGCTATCTCGACGACCTCACCGGCAAGGTGGAGGCGGCCATCGAGCAGCAGAAGACCGACATGGCCACCACGGTCAGTTCGGTCCGCAACACCGCGATCGTGGTCGTCCTGCTCGCCCTCGGCCTGCTCATCGGCATGGCGATCCCGATGGTCCGGTCGATCCTCGGGCCGATCCGGGTCCTCGGCGCGGTCCTCGAGGCCCTGGACCGGGGTGACCTCACCGCCCGCAGCAACATCACCAGCAGAGACGAGCTCGGTTCGATGGCCACCGCCCTGGACCGGTCGCTGGAGAAACTGCGCAGTTCGATGGGCACCATCGCGCACGACGCCGACCGGCTGGCCGTCGCCTCCAACGAACTGGCCGGGGTGTCCGGGCAGATCGCCGACGCGGTGGACAAGACCGACCGGCAGAGCAACTCGGCCGCCACCGAGGCCGAGGAGATCTCCCGCAACGTGCAGTCGGTCGCGGCCGGCTCGGAGGAGATGGGCCTGTCGATCCGGGAGATCTCCCGCAACACCAGCGAGGCGGTGCAGATCGCCGGGATCGCGGTGAACGAGGCGGCCCGGGCCACCGACACCATCCGGCAGCTCGGCGAGTCGTCCGCCGAGATCGGCAACGTGATCAAACTGATCACCAGCATCGCCGAGCAGACCAACCTGCTCGCGCTGAACGCGACCATCGAGGCGGCCCGCGCGGGCGAGGCCGGCAAGGGGTTCGCCGTGGTGGCCAGCGAGGTCAAGGACCTGGCCCAGGAGACGGCGAAGGCCACCGAGGACATCGGCGCCCGGGTCACCGCCATCCAGCACGACACCAACGGCGCGGTCGAGGTGATCAACCGGGTGTCCGAGGTGATCGCGCAGATCAACGACTTCCAGACCACCATCGCCTCGGCGGTCGAACAGCAGACCGCGACCACCGGCGAGATGAGCCGCAGCATCGCCGAGGTGGCCGCCGGGTCCAGCCGGATCGCCGCGAACATCAGCGACGTGTCGGACGCCAGCAACGCCACCGTCACCGGCATCAACCAGACCAGGGAGGCCAGCGGCGAGGTGTCGCGTACGGCCGAGGAACTGCGCACCCTGGTGGGCGGGTTCCGGTTCTGACCGATGCCGATCGACGAGTCGCTGCGGGCGCGGCGCCGGGCCTCCGAGACCGCGAGCCTGGTGACCCGGGCGATCGGGTCGATCGCCACGGCGCTGTTCGGTCTGGGTGTCGGCGGGATCGGGCCGGCGGACCCCGCGCCGCAGGTGGAGCAGGTCTGCGTGGTCGTGGCGGTGCTGCTCGCGGCCACCTGCGTGCTGTCGTTCCTGAACCGGCGCAGGCCGTCGGCGGACCGGTACACCGGGTTCAGCATCCTGCAGACCGTCCTCGACACCGTCACGGTGACGGCGTTCGTGGCACAGACCCAGCGGTACACCGGGCAGGCCACCTGGCCGCTGCTCGCCCTGCCGATCGTGATCGGCGCCAGCCGCAACCGCCTGCCGGGCGCCATGGCGGTCTGGGCGGCCACCTCCGCGGCGCTGATCGCCCCGGTGGTGCCGATCGCCGCCGAGCGGACCGGCGCGATCTTCCTCAACCTGATGATCGCGGTGATCACCGGCAGCCAGTCGTCGGCGCTGGCCCGGCACCTCGCCGACCTGCAGGAGACCCGCCGGGCGCTGCAGCACCAGGCCACCCACGACCCGCTCACCGGACTGCCGAACCGGGCGCAGCTCGCCGGGTACGCCGACGACTGCGCGGCCCGGCCCCTGGTGGTGCTGCTGCTCGACCTCAACGGCTTCAAGAAGGTCAACGACACCCACGGTCACGCCGTCGGCGACCTGCTGCTGCACGAGATCGGTACCCGCCTGGTCGGCGTGCTCGGCGCGGCGGGGCTGGCCGGGCGTCTGGGCGGTGACGAGTTCCTGGTCCTGCTGCCGGAGACCGGACCGGATCAGGCCGCGCCGATCGTGGAACGCCTGCGCGCGGCGATCCGGCGGCCGGTGGAGATCGGCACGGACCGGACGGTGACGGTCGGTGTCAGCATCGGGATCGCGTCGCGGCCGGCGGGCGGTGCGGTCGGCCTCGACGTGCTCACCGCCGAGGCCGACGCCGCGATGTACCGCGACAAACGCGGCCCCATCGCCGCCGAGACAGCCGCCTGATCACCGCCGTCCGGTCATTTCCAGCCGGCCAGGACCTCGGTCACGGTGGTCGCCTCCCGCACGGCCGGTTCCTTCACGGGGGTACGCGAGAAGCGCGGTCCCGGCCCCGGCTGTACCACCCCGCCCACGTCGACGAAGGTGCCGCGGGCGACGTTGTGCGGATGCCGTGGCGCCTCGGTGGGGGAGAGGACCGGGCTGACGCAGGCGTCGGCTCCCGTGAAGACCTGCTCCCACTCGTCCCGGGTGCGGGTCCGGAACCGGGCCGCGAACAGCCGCCGCAGTTCCGGCCAGCCGTCCCGGTCCTGCTGTTCCGTCGCCGGAACGACCTCGAGCCCGCGGAGCAGCGCGGCGTAGAACCGGGGTTCCAGCGCTCCGACCGCCACGTACCGGCCGTCGGCCGTCTCGTAGGTGTCGTAGAACGGCGCTCCACCGTCGAGGAGGTTCCCGCCCCGGCCGCCGGACCACGCCCCGCCGGCGATCATCCCGTGCAGGAACGTGGTGAGCAGCGCCGAACCGTCCACCATCGCGGCGTCGACGACCTGTCCCCGCCCGGAACGCTCCCGCTCCAGCAGTGCCGCCAGCACCCCGACCGCCAGCAGCATGCCGCCACCGGCGAAGTCGGCGAGCAGGTTGACCGGCGCGTGCGGGCGTTGACCGGGACGGCCCAGCGGTTCCAGCGCCCCGGCGACCGCGAGGTAGTCGATGTCGTGCCCGGCGGCGGCGGCCAGGGGCCCGCTCTGACCCCAGCCGGTCATCCGCGCGTACACGAGACGGGGGTTGAGGTTCTGACACACGTCCGGACCGAGACCGAGACGCTCGGCCACGCCCGGCCGGTGTCCCTCCACCAGGACGTCGGCCCGGGCGGCGAGGCTGAGCATTTCGGCGACGCCGTCCGGGGACTTGAGGTCGAGGGTGACGACCCGGCGGTTGCGCTGCAGCGGACCGTCGAGTCCGGTGCCGCCGGGCCGGTCGACGAGCACCACGTCGGCGCCGAGATCCGCCAGCAGCATGCAGCCGAAGGGCCCGGGGGCGAGGCCGGCGAGCTCGACCACCCGGATGCCGCTCAGCGGGCCGGTCCGGTCGTCAGAGGGCACGGGCGATCAGCTCCTTCATGATCTCGTTGGTGCCGCCGTAGATCTTCTGCACCCGGGCGTCGGCGTACATCCGGGCGATCGGGTAGTCGGTGGTGTAGCCGTAGCCACCGAAGATCTGCAGGCAGCGGTCGACGACCTCGCACTGCCCCTCGGTCAGGTACAGCTTGGCCATCGCGGCGGTGGCCACGTCCAGCTCACCGCGGACGTGCCGGGCGATGCAGTCGTCCAGGAAGACCCGGGAGACGCGGGTGCGGGTGGCGCACTCGGCGAGCACCATCCGGGTGTTCTGGTGGTCCAGCAGGACCTTCCCGAAGGCTTTTCGATCCTTGGCGTACGCGGTGGCGAGCTCGACGGCCCGCTGCATGGCCGCGACGGCCCCCACCCCGATCACCAGCCGCTCCTGGGGGAGCTTCTGCATCAGCTGGACGAATCCGGCGCCTTCGGTGCCGAGCAGGTTCGCCGCGGGCACCCGGAAATCGTCGAAGAACAGCTCGGCCGTGTCGTTGGCGTGCAGACCGATCTTGTCGAGGGTGCGTCCCCGCCGGAAGCCACCGGTCTCCGTGGTGGTCTCGGCGACCAGCAGGGAGATGCCGCGCGCCTTGGCGGACTGATCGGTCTTGACCGCGAGGACCACCAGGTCCGCCATGTGCCCGTTGGTGATGAAGGTCTTGGCGCCGCTGACCAGGTAGTCGTCGCCGTCGCGGACCGCACGGGTCCGTATCGCCTGGACGTCGGAGCCGCCGTCCGGCTCGGTCATCGCGATGGCGCCGACCAGCGCGCCGCTGCACAGGCCCGGCAGCCAGCGCTGTTTCTGCTCTTCCGTGCCGAAAGTGACGAGGTATCCGGTCACGATGCCGCTGTGGACCGCGAGACCGAGGCTACCCTCGCCGGCCATCGTCTGTTCGTGCAACAGCGCGGCCTCGTGGGTGAAATCGCCACCACCGCCGCCGTACGCCTCCGGGACGGACAATCCGAGAAGGCCCAGCTCGCCGGCCCGGCGGTAGTGCTCCCGGTCCGGATGTCCCTGGGCCTCCAGACGGGCGGTGTGGGGGAGAACGTCCTTGAGGAAGAAGGTCCGGGCCATCTCGGCCAGATCGTCGTGTTCCGGTTCGCGCCACGGCTCGGTGTAGCCGTGCAGTCCAGGCGTCGGCATCGACACACCCTGAAACACTGTTGGCGATGTGTCAACAAGCGGGTGATCAATCGGGGGGCGCGATGAAAGCATCGACCTACCGGGTATATCGGATCCTGATGAATCGCGGCCGGGTTAGGGTCGGCGGGTGACACTGGAGGTGGGCCGTCGGCGGCGGCTCGAACCGGACGCCCGTCGTGAGCAGATCCTGTCGGTTGCGGTGCGATTGTTCGGTCAACGGCCCTATGCTGCGGTTTCGACCACTGACGTCGCGCGTGAGGCGGGTGTGGCGCGGGGGCTGGTGAACCACTACTTCGGGACTAAAAAGGATCTATATCTCGAAGTGGTACGGGTCATGCTTTTTGTGCCCTCGGTGGCCGTTGACGGACTTCCGCAGGGTGATCGGGAGGCGCGGGCCGACGCGATCGTCGGCTGGTTCCTGGACGTGGTCTCCCGGCACAGCACCTCCTGGCTGGCCGCGATCACCGCCGGCGGCATGGCCGGCGATGCGGACGTGGACGCCGTGATCGACGAGGCGGTCGATGTGGCCGCGCTCAGTGTGCTGAAAGCGGTGGGGCTGGGGGAGGACCCGAGTCCGGCGTTGCTGGGGATGTCCCGGGCATACGTGGGGCTGGCGATCCACACGGCCCGCGAGTGGCTGCAGCGCAACGCGTTGACCAGGATGCAGGTGCAGTCCCTGCTGGCGACGACGCTCGTGACGATGGTGGACCGAGTGTTCCCGCAAGCGGTCCGTTGAACGGTTCCGTCAGGACGGCTGGACCTCGTCGAAGAGGGCGACGGCCGCCGCGGGATCCGGGTTGACGAGGCGGTCCAGGCCGGCGGCGGTGATCCCCGCCCACCGGGCGGCCCGCGCCCACATCCGTTCCTCGAAGGCGCGGACGGCGTCGTCCAGATCCGCGGTGCCGACGATGGACTCGGCCAGCTCGGCGCCGTCCATCATCGCCAGGTTCGCGCCCGCTCCCAGGGGCGGCATCAGGTGGGCGGCGTCGCCCAGCAGCGTCACCCCGGGGACGTGGGCCCAGGTGTGCTCGACCGGCAGGACGTACAGCGGACGGTGCGTGAAGGTGCCGCCGTGCCGCAGCAGGTCGAGGAGCCGATCGGACCAGCCGTCGAACAGCGCCAGCATGCTGGACCGGATCTCCTCGGAGTCGCCCGGACTCTCGTCCAGGGGTGCTCGGAAGTGGGCGTACACCTTCACATGGCCGCCGCTGTTGCGCTGCGCCACGAGACCACGGTTGATGCCGTACGCCGCCAAGGAACCGTCGCCGATCAGCCTGGCCAGTTCGGGGTGGCGGGTGTCGACGTCGTCGAGAGAGGTCTCGACATTGGTGACGCCGGTGTACTGCGGTGCCACCGGAGAGACCGCCGTGCGGGTTCGGGACCAGGCGCCGTCCGCGCCGACGACGAGGTCGAACACCTCCGCCGACCCGTCGGCGACGTGCACCCGCGCGCCGCCCTGACCTGTCGGGGTCACCCGCGTCACCGGGCGGCCCCAGTGGACGTCGAGGTCGCCGAGCAGCAGGTCACGCAGCTGACCGCGGTCGATCTCGGGGTTGGCCCGCTCGTCGTCGGCGGGATGCCAGTCGCGCAGGACGGTCCCGTCGGTGTCCAGGATGCGCATGGCCTGGCCCTCCGGCCGGGAGATCGCCCGGAACTCCGGCAGCAGCCCCGCCCGGTCCAGCGCGAACTGGCCCAGGCCCTTGTGCAGGTCCAGCGTGCCGCCGGGTGGGCGGGCATCGGGGCCGGCGTCGCGCTCGAAGATCGTGACGTGCCGGCCGTGGCGGTGCAGGACGCGGGCGAAGGTGAGGCCGCCGGGGCCGCCACCGATCACAGCGATACGGTGTCTCATGCCGATACACTGTATTGGCGAACGGCGGGATCGGGTAGGCCCCGGCGGTATGCAGTGGGCGGGGCAGTGGTGAGGTGGGGACATGACCGTGTGGGACCGGCCGGAGCCGCCGGCACGCCCCGTGCCGCTCGACCGGGAGCGGATCGTCGCCGCCGCCGTTGCGCTGGCCGACGAGGGCGGACTGGAGGCGGTGTCGCTGCGCAAGGTCGCGGCGCGGCTGGAGGCGGGGCCGATGCGGCTCTACGGGTACATCGCCGTCAAAGAGGAACTGCTGGACCTCATGGTGGACGAGGTCTACGCCGAGATCCTGCCCGAGGAACGGGCCGGCGACTGGCGTGCGGCGCTCGGCGGGCTCGCCCATCGCACCCGGCGGGCCGCGCTGCGCCACCCGTGGCTGGCCGACCTGCTCGGTGGGCGCCCCGCCCTGGGGCCGAACGGGCTCGCGGTGACCGAGGCGACGCTGGCCGCGCTCGACGGTCTCGCGGACGTCGACACCGTCATGCGTGCCGTCGAGACCGTCAGCGCGTACTTCACCGGCGCGATCCGTCGTGAGGTCGCCGAGCTGCGGGCCGAGCGCGTGTCCGGCCTGTCCAAGCGGGAGTGGCAGCGCGCCTCCGGACCGCACGTGACGGCGATGCTGGCCACGGGACGCTTTCCGGCGCTGGCCAGGGCGGTGCACGACGGCGCGGACGTCGACCCCGAGGTCTCCTTCACGACCGGCCTGGACTGGGTGCTCGATGCCGTGGCCACCAGACTCACCCGCGCGTCGCCCTGACACCCGGCCCAGCCCTGCCCTGCCCTGCCCGGCCCGGCCCGGCTCTGGCTCGACGGCCTGTGCGGGCCGGCTCAATTCTTGCGCGCTCTAGACACCTAATGAGTCAGTCAGGGTCTGCCTGCGTGGTGATTTCGGGCGCTCAGCACGCCCGTATTCACCACACCGCCAGGGGTGTGTTGATTTGGGGCGTCCTGCGCGCCCGTATTCACCACGCCGTCAGGGGTGTGGTGATTTGGGGCGTCCAGCGCGCCTGTATTCACCACGCCGTCAGGGGTGTGGTGATTTGGGGCGTCCTGCGCGCCCGTATTCACCACGCCGTCAGGGGTGTGGTGAATTGGGGCGTCCAGCGCGCCCGAAATCACCACGCGGACGGGTTTCGCACCCTGATCACGAAACATGTCTAGCCGGTGTGATGACCCCTGCTGGTCGGGGGTGCTGAAGGTGGGCTCCAGCGGACTTCGGGGGATGCGGACCGGTCGGTTCTGCGCCCTACGCGGCGGACCGACCGGTCCGCTATCGGGTCGGGTGGCATGGCCTCCGGGATCGGCGCCGGGGAAATGAGGCTAGCCTCCTAGGATGGCATAGAGGGTGTGAGGTGGCTGCGCGGGAGGTCGGGCCCTCACTCGCCGAGTCCACGACGGCGAAGCTCGGAACGGATGTCCGCCGACGAGGACCTCAGCCCTGCAATCGGCATGGAGAAGCGCAGTTGATCGCCCTTGTGCTTGCGCAACGGCGGGCGGCCCCCGCGGTCGAATCGCATCACCCGCGATTCGTCAGCGGGAACCACGACAACGTCGAGCATCGCGACGGGCCACACCCATCGGACGCGGGCAGTGGCCACGGCCGCATAGGGCACCACGACCATGTCGTGCCGTTCAGCAGCCGGCTCGACCCAGTCGCCGCCGAACCTCAACCCGGCCGGGCGCGCGCGGGAGGACAGCAGAGAGAATATGGCGAAGGAGATCGTGTAAACAGCTACAAAAGCGGCACTGTCTGCGACAGCGGGCGTGTCTGGCCTGCCGTCGAGTGCCGAGAACAGCAAAGATGCGCCGACGGCCGCGACGAAGCCCATCGCGGCCGTCGCGACCACGTAGCGCCACGACGACCACTCGAATGCCACTTCACCCGGCGCGGGGGCGTCGCCGATCGCCATGAGCTGATCGTGGCAGCTTGCTGTTGCGCCGATGGCAGAGACCCCGGCGGTCCCAGTATCCGGCTTGATGATCTCGTACGTAGAGATCTGGTTACGGGGTGAACCATCCGGGCCAGGGGTCCGTTCCCCATGACGTGCAGCCGACAGACCTCGCCGATGGGCAGCAGCATCCGGACGAGCAGAACGATGAAGACAACAGCAGGAAGAAGTCGCCGGGTACGCCGCCGGAGGCGCCCGACGAGAGTGCCGCCGTGACGGGCACCCCGGTTGACGAGGGTGCCGTGGTGGACGGGCCCGCTGAGGAGAGCACGGAGAACGACGAGCCTGTCGCGCAGGCTGGTGAACCCGCGGAGACGGTTGACGAGCCCTCGGCTGAGGCTCGGGAGTCGGCTGAGCCGGCCACGGTTGCGGAATCGGTAGTGGTTGCGGAACCGGCGGAACCGGTCGAGGCGGCGGAACCGGCCAGGGTGACGACGCCGGTCGAGATCAAGAGCCTGCCTGAGATGGCTGCCGCGACTGAGGTGGCGGTGCTGGACGAGGCGCCGGCCGCGGACGGCTCGGAGGGGGCGGCCGAGAAGGGCGGGGCCGCTGCCGAGGTCTCCGATACGAACGGCCGTGCCTCTGACGAAGACCAGGGTTCGGGTCCGCGCGTACAGGAGGAGGAAGAGGACGCCGAGACGCCGGGGGTGACCGACGCCGGGCCGGCGCGCAGGCCGGGACTGTTGCGGCGGATCTTCGGGTTGCGGGTGGCGTCGGTGGGGTTCACCGTGCTGGCGGCGGGTGTGCTGTTCGTGGCGCTGCTGTGGCCGAACGTGTTGAAGCGGCTGACGCTGGGGAACTTCGCGCGGATCCCGATCGAGGCGGCGATCGCGCTGCTGGTGCTGATCTTCCTGCCGCGGCGGGTGCGGGTGGTGGTGGGGACGCTGCTGGGGGTGATGCTCGGGTGGCTCGTCGTCGAGAAGAGCCTCGACATGGGGTTCTTCGAAACGCTGGCCCGGCCGTTCGACCCGGTGCTCGACTGGGTGCTCTTCGATGACGCCTACGGGTTCGTGCGGGACTCCTACGGTCAGGCCTCGGCCTATGGCGCGGCGGCCGGGATCGTGTTGCTGCCGCTTGTGGTGATCGTGTTGTGTGTGTGGGCGTTGTTGCGTCTGGCGGCTGTCGGTGCGCGGCACCGGCGGGGGACCGCGGCGGCGATGGGGACCGTGACGCTGGCCTGGGCGTTGACGTTGACGCTGGGGGTGCAGTTCTTCGACAGTATTCCGGTGGCGGCGCGCAGCAGTGCGACCTACGCCTATGACCGGGCGTGGCAGGCGCGGGCGGGTATCGCGAACGAGGCGGAGTTCGCCAAGGAGGTGAACGTCGACGCGTTCGGGGGTGTGCCGGCGGATCAGCTGCTGACGGGGCTGAAGGGCAAGGATTTCGTTCTGACGTTCGTGGAGAGTTACGGGCGTAACGCGGTGGAGGCGCCGGAGATGGCGCCGGGTGTGGACGCGGTGCTGGACGGGGGCACGCAGAAGCTGGAGCAGGCGGGTTTCGCGGCGCGTAGTGGCTGGTTGACGTCGCCGACGTTCGGTGGCAACAGTTGGCTGGCGCACTCGACGCTGATGTCCGGGTTGTGGATCAACAATCAGGGGCGGTACCGGAATCTGACTGCCAGTAACCGGTTGACGTTGGCCAGTGCGTTCAAGAAGGCGAGCTGGGACACGGTGAGTGTGATGCCGGGTGCGACGCGGGCCTGGCCGGAGGGCGGGTTCTACGGGTTCAACCGGGTGTGGGACTCACGGAATCTGGGCTATCAGGGTCCGAAGTTCAGTTGGGCGCAGATGCCCGACCAGTACACGCTGAAGCAGTTGGCCGAGCGGGAGTACACGAAGCCGGGTCGTCAGCCGTTGATGGTGGAGATGCCGTTGATCTCCAGTCATACGCCGTGGGCGCCGGTGCCGACGTATCTGGAGGATTGGGATCAGGTCGGTGACGGTTCGGTGTACGCGGACCAGGTGGCCAACGGCACCAGGAAGGCCGACATCTGGAGCAGCACCTCGAAGGTGCGCCGGGAGTACGGCAGGTCGATCGAGTACACGCTGACCTCGTTGATCAACTGGGTGGAGAAGTACGGTGACGACAACCTGGTGATGGTGTTCCTCGGTGACCATCAGCCGTCGTCGGTGGTGGCGGGTCAGGATGCCAGCCACGATGTGCCGATCACCATCCTGGCGAAGGATCCGGCGGTGCTCGACAAGATCGCGGACTGGAACTGGTCCGAGGGTCTGAGGCCGGCGACGGATGCGCCGGTGTGGCCGATGAGCGACTTCCGGGACAGGTTCCTGACGGCGTACGGTTCCAAGCACTGATCTTCTCCGGTGGCGGGCGGGTGGGTGGGGGTGTCCCCGCCCGCCCGCTGTCGTATTCCGGGGTGTCGATGGTCACCTCTCTTGCTAATTTCCTATAGAAGCTATAGGAAATGGGGAGAGGAGGCCGTCCATGCGCCGTACCCTGACCGCCATCGCCGTCACCACGATCCTGGCCCTGACCACCGCCTGCTCCGGCTCGTCCGCAGTCCCGGCCGCCGCCGGTGAACCGGTCGCCGGGGGCGAGCTGACCTGGGCCGTCGAGACCGAGCCGATCACCTTCAACCCGCACCTGTACGCCCAGGCCAAGGCGCGACTGCTGGTCTGGAACACCTTCGAGGCGCTGCTCACCCACGACGACAAGGGTGGCTACCTGCCCTGGCTCGCCGAGCGTTACGAGGTGTCGGCAGACGGCAGGACCTACACCTTCCATCTGCGGACGGACGTGAGCTTCTCCGACGGGACGGCGTTCGACGCGGCGGCCGTCAAGGCCAACGTCGACAAGCTGCGCGAGCCGAACTACGCGCCCGGGGTGGCCGCGGTCCAGTTGCGCAACCTGGACCGTGTCGAGGCGGTGGACACGGCGACCGTCGTGTTCCACCTCAAGCAGCCGGACGTGCTGATCCTCGACTTCGTCTCGTCGCCGCAGGGCGCGCAGGTCTCCCCGAAGTCGCTCACGACGGCGGCGAACCTGAAGGCGGGCGGCCCCGACCTGGCCGGCACCGGACCGTTCGTGCTGACGAGCTACGTCGCCGGGCAGGAGGTGCGGTTCGAGCGCAACCCGTCCTACCACGGCGCGCGTCCCGCCTACCTGGACGCGATCACCTACCGGTTCCTCAAGGAGTCGTCGGTCCGGATCGGTGCGCTGACCTCCGGGCAGGTGCAGGTGGTCGAGGGGGTGCCGGCCACCGACGAGTCGCTGATCACCGCGAACCCGGATCTGCGCCTGGAGCGGGGGCTCAACTCCGGGTCGGCGTTCTCGTACTACTTCAACGTGGCGCATGCGCCCTTCGACGACGTGCGGGTCCGGCAGGCGTTCCGGGAGGCCCTCGACCTGGACGCGGTGCTGAAAGGCGTCTACCGGGGCACGGCCACCCGGGCGTGGAGTGTGATCGGGCCGACCAGCCCGTTCTACGACAAGACCCTGGAGGGTACGTACGGCGGCGACGCCACCGAGGCGAACCGGCTGCTCGACGAGGCCGGGTGGGCCGCCCGCGACGCCGAGGGGTTCCGCACCAAGGACGGCAAGCGGCTCACCGTGCGGCTGGTGCAGAACGCGCCGTTCGTGCGGGACCGGCGTGACGTGCTGGCCCAGGCGGTCCAGGCGGCGGTGAAGCAGAGCGCCGGCATCGACCTGGCGGTGACCCTGGCCGATCAGGGCACCGCGACGAAGGCGCTGACCGACGGCGAGTACGAGCTCTTCGAGAACTCCCGGGCCGACACGGATGCGGGCGCCGCCCTGAACCTGCTGCTGCACTCGGCGGGGCCGATCAACCGGACCGGGGCGAAGGACCCGGAACTGGACCGGCTGCTGGACGCGGCGGTGGCCACCACCGATCCGGCGGCGCGGTCCGAGGCGTACCGGCAGGTGCAGAAGATCGTCGTCGATCAGGCGCTGGTGTTCCCGCTGTACGCGCCGGCCGACCAGATCGCCGCCGCGAGCAGCGTCGGCGGGCTCGGGTTCGAGCCGACCGCCGGTGTTCCGGTCAGCGCCTACCACCTCTGGACCGGCAAGTGATCGCAGCGGCCGGGCGGCGGGTCGGTGCGGGCCTGCTGGTGCTCTGGGTGGCGGCCACGGCGGCGTACGTCGCGCTGCTGGCCGCGCCCGGCGACACCGTGGACAGCATCATCGGCGACGGGCCGGACAGCCCGCTGATCCGTTCGCAGATCATCGCCGAGTGGGGGCTGGACCGTCCGGTGATCCTGCAGTATGTGGACTTCCTGTGGCGGGCGGTGCAGGGGAACCTGGGCCGGTCGTACCTGTTGCAGCGCCCGGTGACCGAGGTGATCGGCGCGCAGCTGTGGCCGTCGCTGAAGCTGGCGCTGGCCGCCGCCGGGGTCGGCATCGTGCTGGCGGTGGTGCTGGCGGTCACCACCCGGCGCCGGTGGGCGCGGCGGATCAGTTCGGTCAGTGAGCTGATCGTGGTGTCCACGCCGCCGTTCCTGATCGGGATCGTGCTGCTCAGTGTCTTCTCCTTCCACTTCGGGTTGTTCCCGGTCTCCGGTGACCGGGACCTGTCCGCGCTGGTGCTGCCGGCGCTGACGATGGGCCTGCCGATCGCCGGCACCCTCGCCCAGGTGTTGCGCGACGGCCTGGACCGGGCGCTGGACGAGCCGTTCGCGGTCACCGCCCGGGCCCGGGGGCTGCGGGAGAACGCGGTGCTGGTCCGGCATGCGCTGCGGCACGCCCTGCTGCCGGCGGTGGCGTTGCTCGGCTGGAGCTTCGGTGTCCTGATCGGCGGCACCGTGATCATCGAGAGTGTGTTCGGCCGGCCCGGCCTGGGGCAGGTCGCGGTGTCGGCGGTGAGCAGCGGCGACATGCCGGTGGTGATGGCGGTCGTGGTGTTCTCCGCGGCCGGGTTCGTGCTCGTCAACACGGTCGCCGACCTGGCGTTCCTGCTCATCGACCCGCGGTTGCGAAGGAGCTGACGATGACCGTCGCGTTGACCCGGCCGTTCACCGGCCGGCTGGGGAGCACGTCACGTTTGCGGCCCCGGACCGGTGTCGCCGTCGCGGTGGCCTTCCTGCTGCTGGCGCTGGCCGCGGCGGCGGTGCCGGGGCTGTTCGCCGGGGATCCGCTCGCGGCCGATCCGCTGCGGGTGCTCGAGGCGCCGTCGGCCGCGCACTGGTTCGGCACCGACCAGCTGGGCCGTGACGTCTTCGACCGGGTGGTGCACGGCGCCCGGCATTCGCTGAGCATCGGGGTGGCGGCCACCGGTATCTCGGTCGGCGCCGGGCTGCTGCTCGGGTTGCTCGCCGGGCTCACCCACCGGTACGCCGACGAGGCCCTGAGCCGCGGGTTCGACGCGCTGTCGGCGTTCCCGCTGGTGCTGCTCGCGTTGCTGTTCATCGCGGTGGCCGGGGTCGGCACCACCAGCCTGATCGTGGCGATCGGGCTGGCGATGACGCCGCACTACGCGCGGGTGGTGCGGGCGCAGACGTTCGTGGTGCGGCGGGCCGCGTACGTGACGCATGCGGTCGCGTTCGGTGGTTCCCGGATCCGCCTCGTCCTGCGGCACGTGCTGCCCAACGTGCTCGGGCCGGTCCCGGTCCTGGCGATGATCGGCCTCGGCGAGTCCATCATGATCGCCGCCGGGTTGAGTTTCCTGGGTCTCGGACCGCAGCCGCCCTCCCCGGAGTGGGGCGCGATGATCTCCGAGGGCCGCGGTTATCTGCACGTGGCCTGGTGGGCGTCGATCCTGCCCGGTGCGGTGGTCACCGCCGTCGTCATCGCCCTGACCGTCACCGGCCGTCGTCTCCAGCGCCGCTTCGAGGGCCGGGAGGCCGCATGATCGAGGTCGAGAATCTGCGGGTCGTCTTCCGGCTGCCGAAGCGGCAGGTGGAGGCGGTCCGCGGGGTCAGCTTCCGGATCGAACCGGGCGAGTGCGTGGCCCTGGTGGGGGAGAGCGGCTCCGGCAAGAGCGTCACCGCGCGCAGCCTGGCCGGGCTCGCCGGGCCGGGCGCGCAGGTGAGCGCCGACCGGTTCACCGTCGACGGGCGTGACATGCGCGGGGCCACCGGCCGGGACTGGCGGCGGCTGCGCGGCCGGTTCGCCGGGCTGGTCCTGCAGGACGCGCTGGTCTCGCTCGACCCGCTGCGCACGGTCGGCGCGGAGATCGGGGAGGTGCTGCGCACCCACGGCATCGGCGAGCGCCGCGACCGCGACGCCCGGGTCCGGCAGCTGCTCACCGACGTGCACGTGCCGGAACCGGAACGCCGCGCGAGG
This sequence comes from Actinoplanes sp. NBRC 101535, assembly GCF_030269225.1. Taxonomy (NCBI): domain Bacteria; kingdom Bacillati; phylum Actinomycetota; class Actinomycetes; order Micromonosporales; family Micromonosporaceae; genus Actinoplanes; species Actinoplanes sp. NBRC 101535. Next base: position 169,599 of record NZ_BSSY01000008.1, read on the forward strand.
CAGTACCCGCACCAGCTCTCCGGCGGGTTGCGCCAGCGGGCCCTGATCGCGTCGGCGCTGGCCGGCGGCCCGCGGCTGCTGATCGCCGACGAGCCCACCACCGCCCTGGACGCCACCGTCCAGGCGCAGATCCTCACCCTGCTCGCGGAACGGCGGGCGGCCGGCGAGACCCTGCTGCTGATCAGCCACGACCTGGCCGTGGTGTCGCGACTCGCCGACCGGATCCTGGTGATGAAGGACGGCCGGATCGTCGAGTCCGGGACGACCGGTGTGCTGCTGTCGGCGGCCGGGCACCCGTACACGAAGGAACTGATCGCGGCGGCGAACGGCCGCCGGCGCCCGGCCCGCACCGAGCCGGGACCGGTGGTCGCCGAGGCGACCGCGTTGCGCAAGGTCTACGGGGACCGCACCGTCGTCCGCGACGTCGGGGTGAGTATCCGCCGCGGCGAGATCGTCGGCCTGGTCGGCGAGTCCGGGTCGGGCAAGACCACCCTGGCGCAGCTGCTGTTCGGTCTGACCGACCCGACGTCCGGGCACGTGCGGTTCGAGGGCGAGCCGTTCAGTGGCATCCCGGAACGGGCCCGCCGGCCGATCCGGCGGCGGCTGCAGTTCATCGCCCAGGATCCGCTGTCCGCGTTCGATCCGCGCTGGACGGTGCGGCGCATCGTCGGCGAGGCGCTCGGCCGGGGTGAGAGCGCCGAACCGGTGCTGGCCCGGGTCGGTCTCGGCCCGGAGGTGCTGGACCGCTATCCGCGGCAGCTCTCCGGCGGGCAGCGGCAGCGGGTCGCGGTCGCCCGGGCCATCGCGCCCCGCCCCAGCCTGATCATCTGCGACGAGCCGGTGTCCGCCCTGGACGTGTCGGTGCAGGCGCAGGTCCTGGATCTGCTCGCCGGGATCCGGGAGACCGACGGGACGGCGCTGCTGTTCATCTCCCACGACCTCGGGGTGATCCGCGACATCGCCGACCGGGTGCTGGTCCTGCAGGACGGCCGGGTCGTCGAGCAGGGCCCGGTCAAGGCCGTCTTCGACCACGCCGGACACGAGTACACGCGCACGCTGCTGGCCGCCGTGCCGAAACTGGAGGTAAGGACATGACCCTACGACTGGCGGTCGAGCTGGACGGTGGCTCGTTCGCCGCCCCCGACTGGATCGCCCGGATCCGGGCCCTCGACGAGGCGGAGCTGGACTTCGTCACGTTCGCCGACACGTTCGGCGGGGCCGGGCCAGAGGCGGTGCTGCTGGCCGCGCGGCTCGCACCGCTGACCCGGCACGTCGGCCTGGTTCCGGTGGCCACCACCACCCACACCGAACCGTTCCACCTGTCCACCGCGCTGGCCACGCTCGACTTCGTGAGCCGGGGCCGGGCGGGCTGGCAGGTGCGGGTCTCCGCCGACCCGGGCGAGGCGGCCCTGGTCGGGCGCCGCGAACCGCTCGGGTTCGGCGGCCTGTTCGCCGAGGCCCGGGAGGCCGTCGAGGTGGTGCGGCGGCTCTGGGACAGCTGGCAGGACGACGCGATCATCAAGGACGTGGCGACCGGCCGGTACATCGACCGGGACCGGCTGCACTACGTGGAGTTCGACGGCACGTACTTCTCGGTGAAGGGTCCGTCGATCGTGCCGCGGCCGCCGCAGGGGCAGCCGGTGGTGGCGGCGCTGGCCCACGGGCCGCAGGTGTGGAACTCCCTGGACGTCGACGTGTACTTCACGACGCCGGACGCCGCCGCCGACATCGTGCGGGACCTCCCGGCCGAGAAGAAGATCTTCATCGACGTGGCGGTGTCGGACAACACCGTTGATGTCATTGAAAAACTAGAGAAAACCGGCATTTCAGGGGTACGCCTGACCGGCGCCGACGTGGACGGCGACCTGGTGGCAGAGCTGCGGCGACGTGGCCTGTTCACCCCGTCGGACGCCACCACCCTGCGCGAACGCCTCGGCCTGCCGCAGGCCGTCAACCGTTACGAGGAGGCGGCCCATGCCTAAACAGATCATCCTCGCCGCGCACTTCCCGGGCGTGAACAACACCACCGTGTGGAGCGACCCCCGCGCCGGCAGCCAGATCGCCTTCGACTCCTTCGTTCACCTCGCCCGGACCGCCGAACGCGGCCTGTTCGACTTCTTCTTCCTCGCCGAAGGGCTGCGCCTGCGCGAGCAGCGGGGACTGATCCACGACCTGGACGTGGTCGGGCGCCCGGACACGCTGACCGTGCTGTCCGCACTGGCCGCCGTCACCGAACACCTGGGCCTGGCCGGCACGCTCAACGCCACCTGGCACGAGCCGTTCGAACTGGCCCGGCAACTGGCCACCCTGGACCACCTGTCGAACGGGCGGGCCGCGTGGAACGTGGTGACCTCACCCGGGGCGTTCTTCGGCGAGAACTTCCGGCGCGGCGGGTTCCTCGACCACGCGGACCGGTACGTGCGGGCCGCCGAGTTCATCACGACGGCGAAGGCGCTGTGGGACACCGGCGGCGGCGACTTCCGGATCCGCACCAGCCAGTTCGACATCTCCGGCACGTTTCCGGTGCCGCGCAGCCCGCAGGGCCACCCGGTGATCCTGCAGGCCGGGGACTCCGCCGGCGGGCGCGACGTGGCGGCGGAGCACGCCGATGCGATCTTCTCGCGGCACCACCGGATCGATGACGCCCGCGAGTTCTACCGCGACATCAAGACACGCGTGGCCGGCCACGGGCGCGACCCCGACGACCTCAAAATCATCCCGGGCGTCTCGTACGTGCTGGGCGACAGCGCCGCCGACGCCCAGGAGAAGGCGCACCACATCCGCCGGCAGCAGGTCAGCCCGCAGACCGCGATCCTGCTGCTGGAACAACTGTGGAACCGGGACCTGTCCGGCTACGACCCCGAGGGCCCGCTGCCGTCGATCGATCCGGTACTGGACGAGGACGACACGATCATCAAGGGCCGCGCCGGCATGTACCCGGACCGGATCGGTACCGCGAACGAATGGCGGGCGCTGGCCGAGCAGAAGAAACTGTCGATCCGCGACCTGATCATCGAGGTGACCGGCCGGCAGAACTTCATCGGCACCCCCGCCGACGTCGCCGCCCGCCTCGACGAATACGTCCAGACCGGCGCGTGCGACGGGTTCATCCTGGTCCCGCACCTGACCCCGACCGGCCTGGACGACTTCGTGGACCAGGTCGTGCCGCTGCTGCAGGAACGCGGCGTGTTCCGCACCGGGTACACCGGCACCACCCTGCGGCAGAACCTGGGCCTGCGATGAAGTTCCTGCTGCTCAGCCTGATCACGTACACCGACCGGTCGAAGAGCCAGACCCGGCGGCTGCGCGAGGTGGTCGAGAACGCCGTGCTGGGCGAGGAACTCGGCTTCGACGCGTACGGGGTCGGCGAACGCCACGAACGGCCGTTCCTGTCCTCGTCGCCGCCGGTGGTGCTCAGCCACATCGCGGCCCGCACCTCCCGGATCGAACTGTGGACCGGGGTCACCACGCTGAGCCTGCTCGACCCGGTCCGGGCCTTCGAGGACTACAGCACCCTGGACAACCTGTCCGGCGGCCGGCTGCAACTGATCATCGGCAAGGGCAACGGGGCGGCCCAGGCGCAGCTGTTCCACGTGACCGTCGACGACCAGTGGGACCGGCTACGGGAGAGCTACGACCTGTTCCGCCGGTTGTGGCGCGAGGACGAGGTCACCTGGCAGGGACGGTTCCGGCCGTCGCTGACCGGCGCCGAGACCTGGCCGCGGCCCCTGCAGCAGCCGATCACCGTCTGGCACGGCAGCGCGACGAGCCGGGCATCGGTGGACCTGGCCGCGTCCTACGGCGACCCGCTGTTCTCGGCCAACGTGACGAACCCGATCGAGCCGTACGCCGAACTGATCGACTACTACCGGGAACGGTGGGCGTTCCACGGCCACGACCCGGCCGCGATCCGGATCGGCGCCGGCACGGCCGGTTTCTACGCCGCCCGCACGACACAGGAAGCCGTCTCCGTCTACAAGCCGATCTATGAACGCAGGCTGCAGGCGTTCCGGGCGGTCGGGGTGCAACCCGTCTTCCCCACCCTCGAGGACGCGATCGAGCGCAGCTCCATCCTGGTCGGCAGCCCGCAACAGATCATCGACAAGGTGCACCGGTACCACGAGCGGTTCGGCCACGCGGTGATGCACCTGAGCGCCGACACCGAAGGGCTCACCGACGAACAGCACCGGGCGAGCCTGGAACTGTTCGCCGGCGAGATCGCCCCCGTTCTCCGACCACTGAAAGGGCGGTAGGCATGCCCGTACCCCTCTCGATCCTGGACCTGGCCCCGCTCGTCGCCGGCGGTGACGTCGGTGACGCCCTGCGCCGCACCCTCGACCTGGCCCGCCGGGCCGAACAGTTCGGCTACCACCGCTACTGGGTGGCCGAACACCACTTCACCCCCGGCGTGGCCAGCGCCCAGCCGGCCCTGCTGCTCGGGCAGATCGCCGCGGTCACCGACCACATCCGGCTCGGCTCCGGCGCCGTGCAGACCGGACACCAGACCGCCCTGTCGATCGTGGAACAGTTCGGGCTGCTCGACGCGCTCTACCCCGGACGCTTCGACCTGGGGCTGGGCCGGTCCGGGCAGGCCAAGAAGGAGGCGCTGCGGGAGACCGCGAAACACGCCGTGCCGCAGGAGGAGCAGGTCGTCGACGGCCTGCTCATCCCGAAACCGTTCTCCTGGGCGCCGATCTTCGCCTCGAAGCGCACCGCCCTGGCGAGCAGCCTGCTGCAACAGCCGGGCGCCGAGTCGCTGCCCCTCGACGAGATCCTCGACCAGATCTTCGCCCTGCTCGCCGGGCCCTACACCGACGGCGAGGGCAACGAGGTCACCGCGATCCCCGGCGCCGGCGCCGACCTCGACGTGTGGCTGCTCGGCAGCAGCGGCGGCGAGAGCGCCCGCACCGCCGGGGCGCGCGGCCTGCCGTTCGCCGCGAACTACCACGTCGCCCCGGCCAAGGTCCTCGAGGCCGCGCAGGCGTACCGCGCATCGTTCGTGCCGTCGTCGTCCTTGGCGAAACCCCACCTGATGGTGTCGGCGGACGTCCTGGTCGCCGAGGACGACGCGACGGCCCAACGCCTGGCGGTGCCCTTCGCCCTGTGGGTGCGCAGCATCCGGACCGGGCTCGGCGCGGTGCCGTTCCCCAGCATCGAACAGGCCGAGGGGTACGCGTGGAGCAGCGCCGACGGCGACCTGGTGGCCGACCGGGTGTCCACCCGGTTCGTCGGCTCACCCGCCACCGTCGCCGAGCAGCTGCGCACCCTGCAACGCGTCACCGGCGCCGACGAACTACTGGTCACCACGATCGCCTACCACCACCCCGACCGGGTCCGCAGCTACGAACTGCTCGCCAAGGAATGGGGGTACCCCTTCCCGGTGGACCAGCGGTGAACCGGACCGCCGGCAGGCCCGGCCCGGCACCCTGAGAGGGTGGAGTTACGGCAGCTCAGCTATGTGGAGGCGGTCGCCCGGCACGGGGGTTTCACCCGGGCCGCCGAGCGGCTGCACGTGGCCCAGTCCGCGGTGTCCGCCCAGATCCGGGCCCTCGAGGCGGAGATCGGGGTGCCGCTGTTCGCCCGCACCACCCGCAAGGTGGCGCTGACACCCGCCGGGGAGATGTTCGTCGCCCGCGCCCGGCGGGTGCTCGCCGAACTCGACGGCGCCCGCGCCGAACTCGGCGAGATCACCACCGTGAGCGGGGGCCGGGTCGCGATCGGCGCGGCCGCCGTCGGCGGCTACGACCTGCCGCGCGTGCTGGGCGCCTTCCGCGACCGGTTCCCCGACATCACCGTCCGGCTGCGGTCCGGGCCGCTGACCGGGCTGCTCGGCGCCCTCGACGAAGGCGACCTGGACCTGGTGGTCGGCCCGGTCTACGTGGACCTGCCACCCCGGTTCGAGGCGCTGCCGCTGCTCGACGAATACCTGGTCCTGGCCGTGCCGCCGGGACACGCCCTGGACCGGCCGGCCCGGCTGAACCTCACCGACACCCGCGACGAACCGTACGCCGGCGAACCACCGGGCAGCCTGCTGCGCTGGATCCTCACCGACGCCGCCCGCAGCGCCGGCTTCACCCCCCGCGTCCAGTACGAGTCCCCGCACCCGGCGGGCGTGCGGGCCCTGGTCGCGGCCGGCTGCGGCGTGGCCCTGCTGACCCGGCAGGCCGCGGAGGCCCCGGCCGGCCCGCCGATCGTGGTCCGCCACCTGCACCCGCCACCCCTGCACCCGCCGATCGGCGTGCTGCACCACCGGGACCGGCCGCTGCCCGCCGCCGCGGTCACCTGCCGTCACCACCTGGCCGAGGCGTCCCCGAACCGCCCGATCCCGTCGCCGGTCCCGGTGGCCGCCCCCGCCGGCGGCCCACCCGATCAACCGGACTCGATGACCTGACCGTTCGCGGGCATGGTGGACGGACGGCCGATAGTGCCCTCCCGCCCACCGGTGGATGCTCGATGCCACATCGGCTGACCGGGAGGGCGCGACGTGCCGACTGACCTCATGCGGCTGCAGGCGACGGACGGGACCGCGGTGCTGGTCGAGATCGACCCACCGTCCACCGACGGCGCCGGGATGGTCGACGTCGGACTGGACACCGCGGTGGTCAAGGCTCGCGAGTCCCTCGAGGCGAGCCTCACCGAGATCCGCGAGATGGCCCAGCGCGCACTCGGCACCCTCCGGGGCGGTCCCCGCCGGCCGGACAGCGTCGAACTGGAGTTCGGCGTCAAGTTCAAGGCCGAGACCGGGGCGGTGGTCGCCAAGACCGCCGCCGAGGGGCATCTGATCGTCCGGCTGGCCTGGTCCGCGCAGACGGCCGGCCCGCGGGAGTCCGACGACGCATGACTGAGCCGCTCTGGCAGGCCCGGATCGACGTCCCGGCCACCGGAAGACGCGGCAGCGGCTTCCTGGTCGGTCCCCGGCACGTCCTGACCTGCGCCCACGTGGTGCGCGGACAGGCCGCCGCCACCGTCGTGCTGCGCGACCGCCCCGAGCCCCGCCCCGCTGCCGTGGTCACCGGCGGCCCGTGGTGGACGCCGACCGCGGACGCCGCCGACGTCGCCGTCCTCGAACTGGAGCAGCCGGTCCGGGTACCGCCGGCCGAGTTCGCCCCGCACCACGCCGTCGAGATCTATGCCGGGCAGCCGTTCACCGCCCTCGGGTTCCCCCGCGGCTTCGCCGACGACGGCGTCAACACCCGGTTCCGGGCCGCTCCGCTGCGCCTGATGGGCGCCAACGTCCAGCTCGACGCCGACGACGACCTGGGAGCCTGGCTGCCGTCAGGGTTCAGCGGCGCGGCCGCGTACCACGAGAGCACCGGCCGGGTCGTGGGGATGATCAAAGGCGCGAGCGCCGGCGAGGAACGCATCGGCGTGATGGTGCCGGTCGCCCGGCTCGCCCAGCACTGCCCCCGGCTGGACGACATCATCGAGCTCGGGGCGCTCAGCGCCCGCGCCTACACCGAGCTGCGCGCGGCGCTGCGGCCGCTGGCGATCCCACCGGCCAAGGTCGGCCGGATCCTCGCCCGGCTTCGCGGCCAGGTCGACGGGCTGCCCCACCGGCTGACCACCCTGCCGGCGTTGATCGAATCCCTGGTGGTGGAGCCGGTCGACCTCGACGACGAGGAGATGCTCGGCGTCCTCAGCGGCCTGCTGACCCGGTTCCCCACCGACGAGATCCGGCGATGGGTCAACACGCACATCTTCAAGTACAACCCGACCGTGCCGGTCCCGGTCCACGAGTGCGCCGTGGTGATCCGGCTCGAACCGTCCGCGGCGGCCCCCGGGGAGACCTACGACCTCACCGTGTGGACGGTCACCGGCCCGGACGGCGAGCTGACCGAACCCGTTCTGCACCGCGGCGGGCTGACCCGGGCGCAATGGCGCGATCAGGTCGAGACCGCGCTCGTTGAAGCCCTGGACCGGCTCCCGGCCGGCAGCGACGCCGCGGCGGTCGAGTTCGTCCTGCCCCGCAGCTTCCTGGCCGAGCCGGTGGACGAGTGGACCGACCTGGCCGACGACCGCACCCCGCTCGGCATCACCCGCCCGGTCACCGTCCGCGACCTCGACTGGTTCCACCACGCCAACCCGGCACGGCTCACCCGCAGCGCGGAGATGCTGCGGGAACGCCACGCCGGTATCGGCGAGCACCTGCGCTGGCGCGACTGCACCGAACAGCCGGGCGACCCGGTCCGCTACAAGGCCTGGCTGCGCCAGGACGACGGCCCCTTCGCCCTCGGCCTCGCCGGGGACTGGTCCCGCCCGGAACACGTCGCCGGCGCGGTGGCCGCCGGGCCGCCGATCCTGCTCTGGCGCCGGCTGCCCTGCCAGTCCGACCACCCGCCCGGCGCCGACTGCCCAACCGTGCGGTACCGGCAGGAACTCGGCGACCGGCTGCGCGGCACGACCATCGACACCATCGGCGCCGCGCTGCGCAGGATCCGCGCGGACGCGGCGGCCGAAGGCGACAAACACTGTGGCAGCGGCGTCACGCTGCTGCGTGACGACGGCCGGCGGCGGCCCCTGCCGCTCAGCTTCGCGGAGTGAGGTGACCGTGCCCGACGACGCCTGGCACATCTACCGGGGGACCGGTGAGCCCAACGACCGGATCGGCACGCTGCCGCCACCACCGCCGTGGCGGGGCTTCGACCCGGACCCGGACCCCGGTGACGAACCGCCGTTCGTCCCGGAGACCCGGGACAAGGAACACCGGGCCGGCCTGCGGTACCGGCCGGACCCGCAGACCGTCGAACTGGTCAACGCGGCGCTGTACCTGCGCCGCCCGCTGCTGGTCACCGGGGCGCCGGGCACCGGCAAGTCCACGCTGGCCACCGCCATCGCCCACGAGCTGAACCTGGGCCGGGCGCTGCGCTGGAACATCACCAGCCGGGCCACCCTGCGCGACGGGCTCTATCAGTACGATCCGTTGGCCCGGCTCTACGCGGCCAGCCGCCGCGACGACGACCCGGCCGCGGACCCCGACGAGGACCTGGGCCGCTACCTGCGGCTCGGCCCGCTCGGCACCGCCCTCCTGCCCCGCCGCCGACCCCGGGTTCTGCTCATCGACGAGGTCGACAAGGCGGACCTGGACCTGCCGAACGACCTGCTCACCATCTTCGAGGACGGCGAGTTCGAGATCGCCGAGCTGCTGCGCCGGCCGGAACAGCACGCGCACACCCTGGTGAGCACCATTGACAGCCCGCAACGCGTCGGCGTCCGCGACGGGCGGGTCCGCTGCAGCCGCTTCCCGATCGTCGTGATGACCAGCAACGACGAGCGGGAGTTCCCGCCCGCGTTCCTGCGCCGCTGCGTCCAGGTCCGCATCGAGACCCCGGACGAACGCAAACTGCAGCAGATCGTCGAGGCCCACCTGCCCGACATGGCGCCGGACAGCGCCGCGGTCATCCGCCAGTTCCTGGCCGGGCAGAAGGCGGGCGGCCTCGCCACCGACCAGCTCCTCAACGCGATCTACCTGGTGCACGCGGCCCGGCTCGACCGGGACAAGACCCGCGAAGCCCTGGCCGCGGTGGTGATGACACCCCTGGTCCGCCGGTGAACCTGGAGGACCTGCGTGCCGTCGTCCGGGCCGGCGGGGCCGAGCCGACGCCGGTCGAGTTGGCCGAGACGCTGTGGCTCGCCGCGCAGATCCGCACGGCCGCGGCCGGCCGGCCCCCGCTGCCCGCGCCACCGGCCCGGCCGGCGCCGGGACGTGCTGCCGCCACCCCGCCCGGCCCGCCGGACCCGGGGCCGCCCCCGCCGGCGCCGGTTCCGCCACCGGCCCCCGCCGCGCAGCCACCCCCGGTGGAGCTGCACCCGTTCCGCGCCCCGCGCGGCCCGGCCCGGCCGGCGGGCGTCGCCGAGGTCCCGCGGCCCATCGCCCTGGCCGGCCGCCTCGCCTTCCAGCGGGCCCTGCACCCGCTGTTGCGCCGCGTCCCGGTCGCCGGCCTGGGCACCCTGGACGAGGAGGCGACCGCCACCCGCGCCGCCGACCACCCCCGCGGCGCCCGCTGGCCGGCCGTGATGCGGCCCCCGGCCGGACTGTGGCTGGACGCGATCGTCGTCGTCGACGCCGGCGACTCGATGGCGATCTGGCAGGGACTGGCCACCGAGATCATCGAGGTGCTGCGGGAGTCCGGCGTCTTCCGTCAGGTGGCCCGGCACCGCCTCACCGGTGCCGGCCCGCAGGCCCGGCTCGCCGACTGGCAGGACCGTACGGTCGCGCCCCGCCGGCTCGTCGACCCGGTCAACCGGCGGGTGGTGTTCGTCGTCAGCGACTGCGTCGGCCCCGTCTGGCGATCCGGATCGGCCGGCGCCATGCTGCGCGACTGGGCCCGGCGCGGACCGGTGGCCGTCCTGCAACCCCTGCCCGCCCGGCTCTGGGCCCGTACCGCCGCGCCCACCGTCGCCGGCACCCTCACCGCGCCCCGGCCCTGCGCGCCCAACGCCGACCTGCGGTTCGCCGCCTTCGGCGGGCGCGATGCCCCGGACGGCCCGGTGGTGCCGGTCCTGGAGATCGACAGCGTCTGGCTGCACCGGTGGTGCACCCTCGTCGCCGGGGGACCGCCGATCACCGCGGCCGTCACCGCTGCCGGACCGCCGGCCGCGCCGGACCAGGTACGGACCCCGCCGCTCACCCCGGACCAGCGGGTCCGCGCGTTCCGGGCGCACTCCTCCCGGGAGGCCTTCGAACTGGCCCGCTACGTCGCCCTCGGCGAACCGCTCCTGGACGTCATCCGCTACATCCACGACGCGATGTTCCCCACAGCCTCCCCGGCCCACCTGGCCGAGCTGTTGCTCAGCGGGCTGCTGCACGCGGAGGACCCGAAACTCGGCCGGTACCGATTCGTCGACGGCGTCCCGGAATTGCTGCTGTCCACCCTCACCGTCAGCGAGACCCTGCAGGCCGACCTGGTCCGGCAGCGTGTCTCCGTCTCGGTCAGCGGCAACCTGACCGCCCGCCGGCCCCGGTTCCCGACCCTGGTGCCCGGCGGCGGCGAGGAACGTCTGGGCGGCGACAGCCGGCCGTTCGCCGTCACCGCGCTCGGCCGTCGCCACATCGACCGGGCCCGCCGCCGCCTGACCCGGGCCGCGCCCGCCGCCGACCACCCGGGAACCGGGCCGGGCGGCCCGGCCCGCACACCGGGCCCGGCCGACCTCGTCCGGCTCCTCGACCCGCGCGGCGCCGTCCCGGCGCTGCGCCACCGCGACTCCGAACTGGACGCGCTGCTCGCCTGGTGCGCCACCACCGGCGGCGGCACGTCGGTGATGCTGCTCTCCGGCCCGGCCGGCACCGGCAAGTCTCGGCTCTGGGCGGAACTCGTCCGCCGCCTGCCCGGCTGGCGCTCGGCCGGCGGCCGGGCGCCGCTGCCGCCCGGCGACGGCCCGGTCCTGATCGTCGCCGACCGCGCCGACCAGTACGCCGACCACGTCCTCGACCCGCTGCCCCCACCTACGGACCGGCCGGTCCGCCTACTGATCGTCGCCCGCTCGGCCGGGGAGTGGTGGCGCGACCTGCTCACCGATGCCGAGGCACGGGGATTCACCACGGCCGGCGAGACCCGGCTCGACCGGTTCGCGGCCGGCGCGGCCACCCCGGCCGCGCTACAGGGCCTGGTCACCGAACTGGCCGGCCACCTGTACCCCGGCGGCGGCTCCGCGGTGACCCGGGCCCGGCACACGGTGGCCGGCTGGGCCGCCGACCTCGGCGCCGCCACACCGGCGGACTGGGTGATCCTCGCCTGCCAGGCCCTGTCCGCCGCCGGCACGGCCGACTACCTGCGGCACCTGGCCGACGGCGAACGCTGGTACGCCGAACGGTCCGCGGTCCGGACCGGCATCTCCTTCGCCACCCCGGACCGGCTCGACTTCTACCGCGCCGCGGCCCAGCTGTACGGCGCGTCCGGCGCCACCGAAGCCCACGAGACGGCACGCCGGATCAGCGCCCCCGACGGCACCGACCCGGAACGGACCCGGCGGATCACCACCTGGCTGTACGAGCTCTACCCCGGCCCGCAGGAGGACAACTACTGGTCGCCGTTGCCGCACGCGCTCCGCCGCCGGCTGGTGCTGTCCCTGGTCGGCGGTGACCACGGGCTGCTCACCCTGCTGGGATCGGTCACCGGCCGGCAGGCCGCCCGGGCGCTGGACCTGCTGGTGCCGGCCTGCCCGGACACCCCCGGCCTGATGCCCGCCCTCTGGCGCGCCGCCGCCGGCCACCCGGCCCTGCACGCCGGGATCCTGCGCCGGGCGGCCCGCTCCGGTGGCATCGGCGCCGATCTGCTCGCCCTGGCCCGGGAGACGGTGACCGACCGCGCCACCCCGGTAGCCCTGCTCCGGGCCGTCGTCGACGGGGTGCCGAGAATCGCCACCCTCTTCGCCGGGCAGCCCCGGGCGACCGCGGACGCCCTGGTCGCCGCGATCGAACGACTCGCCGCCCTCAGCGCGCCGCACCGCCGGACACTCGCCGACGCCTTCCGGGAACGCGGCCGGCTCGGCGAACACGCCGGCCAGGACGCCGACGCGCTGCAGGACGCCGAGTACGAACTGGACCTGCGCCGCCGCCTCGCCGCGGCCGGACCGGGGACCGCCGAACTGGCCCGCACCCTCACCGCGTACGCACTGCGCCTGGAACGGGCCCACCGCCCGCTGCACGGACTCGCCGCCGTCACCGAGGCGATCCAGCTGCTCGACCGGCTCCGCGGCGACCCCGCGACGGCCCCGGCCCGTGCCCACGCCCTGGTGTGCCGGGCTCGCCTGCTCGGCGACCTGGGCCGGGCCGACGAGGCCGTCGACGCGGCCTCGGAGGGCGTGGCCCGCTACCGGGACCTGGACCCGGCCGGCCCAACGGAGCTCGCCGAGGCGCTGCTCGTCGAAGCCGCGCAGGCCCGCGCCGCCGGGCGGCCCGACCTCGCCGTCCGGGCCGGTGCCGAAGCGGTCGAACGGTACGACGAACTGACCGCGACCGGCGCCGGGGACGTCCGGTCCCGGCTCGCCTACGCCTGCTGCGCCCACGGGATGGACCTCGCCGACCTGGGCTCGCACGCGGCCGGGCTGGCGTTGCTGGACCGGGCCGTCGCGCTCTACCGCGAGCTCGCCGCGAACGCCCCCAGCCGCCTGCCGGGCGTCGCCACCGCGCAGACCGGCCGCGGCCTGCTGCTGGCCGAGCTGGAACACCTCGACCAGGCCGAGGACGCCTTCGCGGATGCCGCCGCCGTCTACCGCACCCTCGCGCCGGACGGCGAACCCGGCCCGGCGACCGCCGCCCTCGCGGGAGTGCTCACCATGCAGGGGCAGACGACGGCGCTGACCGGCCGCTTCGACGACGCGCTCGGCCTGCTGACCACCGCCTGCAGGCTCCGGGAGCGGATCCACACCGCCGACCCGCTCGACGCCGGGGCCCGCCACCACCTTGCGTTCGCCTACCAGTGCCTGGCCGAACTCCACGAGCGCCGCGGCGAGGGCGAACCGGCCCGGGCGCACGCCACCCAGGCCCGCCTCTTACGCGGCGACCTCTGACCCTGGGGCGACTCTCAACCGCGCGGCGGCAGGATCCGGCCCAGTAGCCGCCGGGGCTGAGCGACCGCCCAGCGTGCCGGCCACGGCTCACCGAGCAGCAGGATCTGCTCGCTGACCTCCCGCAGGCGAAGAGCCGAGGTCCGGGTCAGGAAGTCCCGCAGCCGCGATCGTACGAAATCGAGCACCTGGACGTCCGCCGCCGACGCGTCCGGGAAGGGCGACTCGCACACGACGAACGCCATCGCCACCTGCGCCGGACGCCAGACCTCGGAATCCAGGCCACCGCCCACCGTGCGTGTGTACTCGCCGCGCAGCTCCGGCGCCGCGTCCAGAACCGCCATCGTGGTCGGCGCGTACGGGCACTCGACCATCGCCACCAGCAGCCGGTCCAGGTGCGCGTCCAGGGTGTGGCCGGGCACCTGCCGCATCACCTCGGCCACCCGGTTCGCGTCCGTCGAACCCTTCTCGAGTTGGACGATCACGAACCGGACGTTGCTCTCGTCGGCCAAGACGGCGGCGACACGCTGCCCCGGATCCCAGATCCGGCTGCTCTCGGCCAAGATGTAGGCCGCCTGGAAGGCCCGGTCGTCCACCGGCCCGGCGAGCAGAGCAGTGGAGAGTAGCGGAAAGTAGCGGGGTCCGTACACCAGGTTGCGCGGCTGGACCACGGCGAGCCGGCGGGCCTCCGCCATGGTCGGGACGACCCGCCGCCACAGCACCTCGGCCAGCCGCTCGAAGGCCGGCCCGGGCGGCTCCTCCTGGACGGCGGCCTGCAATCGCGTCCGGAAGAGCCCGGCCCGGCCTTCGTCGTCGAGGTGGAGCATCCCGGCACTGACCAGCGCCTGATCGAGAGGTATGCCCAGGCCCACCTGGTCGGTCAGCAGGGTGTCCCACCACTGGTCGCCGAAGAGCTCGGCGGAACCGGGGGCGGTGTCGTCGACGAGACGACGGTTCAGCAGGGCCCGCAGCCGCTCCTCGACGACGTCACCACCGGCCCACTCGTCCGGGTTGAACTTCGCGTCCGGGCGAGCGGCCCAGTGCTCGATGAACCGCTGCAGCCCCGGTTCGCTCATCGCCAGCGCCGGCGCCACCCCGAACCGGAAGGCCAGCCGCAGCAGAGCCTCGCACCGGTCCGGTTCGGCCTGGTGCATCTCCTCGGCGAGCATCTCCGCCGCGTCCGCGGCGTCCCAGGCACCCTCGGCCAGCGGGGACAACTCGCCGGGCGACACCGGACGGCCGTCGCGCAGGCCCTGGATCTCGGCTTGCAGCAGCTCCAGGCGTACTCGCCCGGCGTGCCCGGTCCGGTCGTCCTGGACGGCCTCGTCCAGCTCCAGCAACTCCTCGACCGTCCACGTCGAGGCGTTGGCCAGCAGGCGGTCGATCACCTGAGCGCCGTAACGGTCGATCAGGTGCCGTGGCGCGGACGCCAACCAGGCGACGATCGGGCGCACCGCACCCGGGTGCGGCGACCGGTTCAGCACCACGGCCAGCGCCAGTTCGGACTGCGCCGGCCGGATCTGCGGCGACCCGGCCTCCGCGTCGGCGGCCACCTCGACCGCGTCCATCACGTCGTAGGGATCCTCAGCGAGGAACAACTGCACCCACCGGGCGCTGTACGGGTCCCGCTCCACCGCCGTCCAATCCTGCTGTATCAGGTCGAACACCACGTAGCCGAGCTGGTTGTCCAGGTTCGC
Source organism: Actinoplanes sp. NBRC 101535 (assembly GCF_030269225.1). Taxonomy (NCBI): domain Bacteria; kingdom Bacillati; phylum Actinomycetota; class Actinomycetes; order Micromonosporales; family Micromonosporaceae; genus Actinoplanes; species Actinoplanes sp. NBRC 101535. The sequence goes on from NZ_BSSY01000008.1 coordinate 184,802, forward strand.
CGCCCCGGTCGCCCAGTCCGGGTGCACCGCCAGGATCCGGTGGTTCGCGTATGCCGGATTCAGCGTGAAGATTTTGAAGTCGATGGCCAGCGCCTGACGATGCGGCACCAGCAGCGTGGCGGCGGCCACCCAGCGCAGCACCGGCTCGGGATGCCGGGCCAGGAACAGCACCCGCCGCCGGTCCGAGCCCCGCCGCAGATGCGACAACAGTGCGGTCAGCAGGGCCGCCCCGCGATACTGCGACTGCACGAAGAGCTGGGCCTCCGGGACGGTGAGCGGGCCCGGCTGCCACCCCGGCTCGAGAGGCGGGCACTGCTTGCCGGGCACCTGCACACCGGTCCAGAACGGCGCGCCGAACAGCTGCGCCGGCCGGACCAGGCCGTACGAGCCGGGATCCCCGGTGGCGATGGCATGGGTCAGTTGGTTGCCCTCCCGCCCGCCGGTCGGCTCCTGGCCCAGGTAGACACCGGCGGCGGTGGCGTACAGCCCGCCGTCGCGGACGTGGGCTAGCGACGGCGGATAGTCGGTCACCGGCCGACGCTCGCGCATCCACTGCGGTGCCGGCTCGTAGAGCAGATGGCGCTGGATCAGCGGCATCGCGGACCGGTCGGCCGCTGGGGAGACGGCCTGGAACTGGAAGCCGTCCCGTTGTTGCAGGCCGTCGTCGGCCCGGCAGTTGGTGTAGACGTAGGTGTGGAAGGAACCGCTCATACGCCGACCCGGGGCACCATGCCGCCCTTGTCCAGCAGCCAGAGCAGCGGTTCCTCGACGCGGTGCGGGCGTACCCCGGTGGGGTTGACCGTCGCGTGGTCGTAGTCCGGCTCGGCGCCCAGGGCCGAGACGAAGAAGTACTGGTAGTCGCGGTAGTAGCTGCGCAGATAGTCGTTGATGTCACCGCCGCCCCACCGGTCGAGCAGCGCGCCCACCTGCTGGTGGATGGTGCGGCCGTGCGAGTCGTCGTAACCGCCGCGGCGGCGCTGCGCCCGGCGTAACAGGTGGGTCTCGCCGAGATGGTCGTAGAACGCGTCCATCTTGGTGAACGCCACCGCCACCGGGACGGTGATCTCCCGGCCGTTCCAGTGCGCGCTGTGCTTCAGCGACTCGGTGATCCGGGTCAGTACGTCCCGGGTCGGCTCGTTCTGCTGGACCGCGGCCTGGGGCAGCCGCAGCAGCTGCTGGACCTCGGGCAGTTGGAACGGGTCGAGCAGCAGTACCAGGTAGTTGGCGGCCTGCAGGTAGTGCAGGCCCAGCGTCTCGTTGTCGTCGGCCAGGTCCTCCCCGGCGGTGTCGTAGAACGACAGGTAGTGAGTCCGTGTCCGTCGCCGCCGGAAGCGGTCGGCCAGCTCGCCCCGCCACTCCAGGACCATCGGCTCCTTACGCCCGTCGACGGCCTGCGCGGTCGTGGGGAACAGCTGATGCTCGTCGTACACCCGGCGGATGTTCTGCCTTACCTGATGGGCCTGGGAGGAGAAACCGTCCTGGCCGGCGCCGATCGGCTGGACGGTGGCCCGGAGTTCCCGGCCGAGCTCGCGACGCTGCAACTCCTCGGACAGGACGGTGAGATAGACGGTCTTGCCGGTGCCCCGGGCGCCCAGGACCGCCACCAGAGGGCTGGGTGAACGGCCAAACTCCAACGGCAGGCGGGTGTGGCAGGACGGGCAGGCCCGGGCACGGGTCTCGCCGCCGCAGCGCGGGCAGTGCGCCCTGGCCCGCAGCAGCAGCGAACTGTCGGCGGCCGGCGGGAAGGCCGGCATCGAGGGCTCGGCGAAGCCGGTCAGATTACGCCGGGTCTCGTCCACGAGCGGGCGGCAGGCGGGCTGATCGCCGATCGCCCGGCCCCGACACAGGAACCACAGCTCACTCCGCCGCCGGATCACGTTGTAGCAGAACGGGCATGCCAGGGTCGGAGTCATGCGATCCTCATCTGCTCGATCGGGGGGTCCACGAAGGAGACCGGATAGGGGGCCTGGGCGAAACAGCGGATCCAGAACGGCCGGTGGTGGCGGGGAACCTCCGGCCAGGGCAGCACGTGCCGGTCGGGCGTGCCGGAGACCAGGACCAGCGGGCCGAGCCTGCGGAGCGAGGCGCCTTCGCCTGCCGCCAGGGGCAGGAACTCGCCGGTGCTCACCACCACGTCGACCTCCAGTTCGGTGCAGTCGCGGTCGGCGGTGACCGACAGCACCAGCTCGCTGCCGCCGAACCGGCGGCGGCGCTGGAGCTGGTAGTGCACCTCGGTAGCGGCCGGGGACACCACCGCGGTCGCCGCCGGCGACCGGGCGACGCCCGGACCGACGGGGGTCAGGGCGTGGACCCGGACCATCCCACCGGTACGGGTGTCCGGGAGCAGATGGCCGCGGGCCGCGGTGTACCGGGCCCGGGTCACCGCGTGGCGTTCGGTCGTCGCGGGCGTCGTCCACTCCAGGTGGACCGTCGTCGCGTCGCTCGGCCAGACCCAGGTGACGATGGTGCCGTGCCCGTGCCTCCGGGTCTGGAGCCGCTGCACCGGGTCGGCCACCCCGAGCGCGATCAGGCGCCCCGTGCGGGCCTGCCCACTGTCGGGCGCCAGCGGCAGATAGACGTGGTATCCGGTGGGCACGACCGCGGTCAGCACCAGCCTGCCGTCCCGGTGGACCGGCGTCCCCGGGATCTCCGTGCCCCACTGCTCGGCTCGGGACCAGGGGACCAGGGTCTCGGCGGGGAACGGCGGCGCCTCGCTGGCATAGCGGATCCGCACCCCGGAGAACGCGTCGGCCGGCCAGGAGAGTTCCACCTCGCACCGGTCGCCGTCGGCGGTGACCGGCGTTGCGTGCAGGTGCTCCGCCGGCGCCCCGGTCGGCACGGGAGCGACGGTGGCCGGCGCCGCCCGCGGGGGTCCGGCCGGCGCCGGCGCTCGTTCGAGCCGGGCCAGCGCGGTCCAGAACTCCGCCCGGGCCTCGGCCCGCCAGTCGTGCTCGGCGTGCATGCCGGCGACCTCGGCCGGCGGCGCCACGATCCGCTCCGCAGTGTCCGGCAGCACCGTCTCCGGCCCGGCCCGCTCCTGCTCCTGCCACCAGGCGGGATCCTTCATCGCGTCGCCGGCGGTGGCACGGAGCTCGGCGTCGGCTTGCAGGAGGAGCCGGCACACCTCGGCCCGGAAGTCCGGCGCCTGCGCACGCTGCTCCCACCAGGCGCGGATCACCGCTAGGTGGGCCGTCAGCTCCGCCGCGTCCATGGCGGGATCCACGGCGTAGCGGGCCGGCAGATCACCGGGCGGGAGTCGGCCGTGGGCGCCCCGCAACGGGCGAAGCACCTCGCGGTCGTAGCGGGCGGCGTCGAACACGTGACCTCACCACGGGCCGTGATTCGGGGGCGCTCAAAGGCCATCACAGCGCGCCTGGTGATCACAAGAGACCGACGTCTACTTCCGGTCGGCCGGTCGGCTTCCCAAGGTTCCGGGGTCCAGGTCGTAGACGTACTCCAGACCGTCCTCCTCGTCCCACTGCTCGCCGGTCTTGACGAAACCGTAGGGCAGCGCCAGCCTCGCCGAGGCGACGTTGTCCGGGCGGATACTGACCCGGACCCGCGTCACCGACGGCTCGGCGGCGGCCCGGGCCAGCAGCGCCTCGAACGCGGCCCGGGCGTAGCCGCGGCGGCGGTGCTCCGGGTCGACCGCGTACCCGATCTCGACCAGGCCGCCCGAGTCCGGCGGGCCGTGGAAACCGGCGCGGCCCACGGCCAGGGACTGCGTCTCGTCCCAGATGATGCCGGTGGTCCAGTCGGCCGACGCGGGGTCCTGTTCGTACTGGCGCAGGCGCATCAGCCAGACACCGCGGCACTCCGGCCCGGCCAGGTAGCCGGAGACGGGAACGGGCGACGCCGCGTTCGCCGCCTCCAGGTCACCGTCGGCGAGCGCCCGGAAGGCCGGGCCGGAGAGGTGGACGATACGTACCGATGGTGTGCTCACCGGCCGAGGATGTCATGATCCCGGGAACCCCCGTCGGTCACCCGGAACCACGTTTCAGCGGTTGCGGGCGCGGACGGCGAGCATGCGGTCGCGCACGTCCGGGTCGGGTTCGTCGGGGCCATATGGTGGGTCCGGATGCCGTCCCCGACGGTGTCCGAGATCAGCGGCCGTGCAGCGCCGGCCGCTGGGGTGGGCTCGCCACCGTCCGGCCAGGGGCCGGGGCCGTGTTCGGCCGACAGGGCGAGGGCGTGGGCCAGGTAGGGGCCCACGGGGTGCGGCTCACGCCGCGGGAGGCTCATCGAGCCGGGCGGAGGCCGCCCTTTCCGTTCGTGTTCATGACGAACATCATGCCGCACGGGCGCCGTCGGCGGACAGCGCCCCCGCCGCCGGCGGGCAGGCGGTGACCGTCTCGGGCAGCGGCTGCAACACGGCGCAGGGCGTGTACGTCAGCCTGGCCGGCAGGCCGAAGGTGATGTCGATCAGGCCCAGGGCGGAACCCAGGCCCAGCAACGCGACGAAGGCCGCCACCAGCAGGATCACCGCGGCGATGCCGGTGACGAGAGGAGAGCGCTGCATCGGCCCAGGGTCGCATTGTCACGGCCGATCCGCACCCCGTACCCACTGCAGGGCCGCTGCGGCCCGCCCCGGATCCGGGGAATCGGCACGTCTGAGGCACCAGAACTCGTGGTCGGCGCAGAGCCGGGCCTGGTCGGGCGCCCGTTCCACCCGCAGCCCCGCACGATGCAGCTCGTCGACGAGCTCACGCCGTGACCGTGCCGACCGCCGATAGACGTTGGCCAGCAGAAACCCCTCCGGGCGCAGCACCCGGTGGATGGTGGCGAGATGCAGCCGGGGCAGCCGGAAATGGAAGACGAACGCGCTGACGATGGCGTCGAAACTCGCATCGGGGAGTGCAGCCAGGTCCTGGTCGGCCTGGTGGAACGGCACACCGGCGGCCTCGGCGCGGGCCACCCGCACGACATCGGGGTCGATGTCCACTCCCGCGTACGACACGCCGGGGAACAGCTCGCGCATGGTGTGAAAGCCGCAGCCCCACTCCAGGACGCTGGTCGCACCGGACGCCCGCACGCCACCGGCGAGGGCCTCGCGCACGCTGGCGTTGACCTGGGCGACGTCCGCCCGGTCGAGCAGCGGGCGGCGGGCCGCGTTCAGCACCTGGATCTTCTTGGGACTCAGCTTCTCGCAGGGACGGTCCAGGTAGATCTCGTCCATGAAGCGGGTGAGCCGCCGGCCACCGACGACGAGACTGCGGGGTGGCGACGTCTGCTCCGCCAGGTAGACACCGGAACCGGCCCGTGCCGGGTTGCCTGCTGCGAACACGGCGGAAGCCTATTGCCCGGGAAGATCCGGCACTACCGAATCGCCGGGGCTATTCGCCCGGGCGTGGCGGCCAGTGCTGCTCGATCGGTCGCAGGTAGCGGTCCAGCATCGACTCCCGCTCCAGAGCCCGCAGCAGGAAGTCCATATGCCCACCGATCTCCCGGGCGCGCCGCCGCGACGTGCAGATCTGGGCGAGCGTCGCGGCATGGCCGTCGGCCGTATCGTAGTCCGCGACCAGCACGCGGTGTGCCCAGAGGATCAGCTCCGCCCACATCGACTTGACCGGGCTGAGCTGGCGTTGCTTGCCGACCCGGTCGACAGCCGTACGGCTCTCGTCGACCGCCCGCTGCGTCGCCCGCCGTCGCGCCCGCAGCAGCGCCAGGTAGAACGGGGTCACCGCCGATTCGCTGCTCAGCGTCGCCGCGGTCTCGTGGGCCGCGAAGGCCCCGTCGATGTCACCGCCGTCGCGCAGGATCAGGCCCAGACAGTTGTGGTTGCTGTGGTTGTCCGGGGCCACCTCGACCGCCTTCTGGGCGTACCGCAGGGCGCCGCCCGGATCGCTGTAGCGGTGCACGAGCGCCAGCCCGCGTTCCGCGTCGCCGGTCCGGGCGCCGAGGTCCTGCATCTCCCGGAACCGCTGGGCTGCGGCGACCTCGTCGCCCATGTTGGTCAGCGACCGCCCCAGCCGGTAGAGGACCCGGGCGTTGCGCGGGTCCAGGTTCGCGGCCTGGCCCAGATAACCGATGGCCTTGGCGTACTCGCCGTCGCGGTAGGCCACCTCACCCTGGTTGAACAGATAGGAGACCTCGACCAGGGCGTTCATCCGCTGGTCGATCCCGGCGACCTCGTCCTGCAGCCGGGCGAGCAGGGTGGTCGCGTCGGTGAGGATGGTGACGACCTCCTGGGAGACCTTCTCGCCGGACCTGCGGATGCCGCGGATCTCGCGCAGGCCGAAGACTCCGGCGAGTACCAGGATCGCGGTGATCACCGTGATCAGGAAGCTGAACCCGGCCAGGATGAATCCGGACCACGTGATGATGGTGTCGGCGATCTGCGACGGATCGGGTGGCACAGGAGCAGGGGACACGCTCCCGAGTATGGACGTTGATCACTTTCTGTCCAATGGTGATCACCGGCGGGTGTTGTGGCATGCCGCCAGGCCACATGGTCGTGGGTGATCAGCGCTGCCCGTGCCTGCCGGGTGTCGTCCCGGCCGGCCACCGTCATCCGGGGCGCGGCGGCCCCCACGTCCCCATGGACGGCGGGGCGGCCGTCACACCCGCCGCAGCCGCAGCACGGCGACGACCAGCAGGACGGCCAGCCCGGCGGCGGCGATGGCGGTGGCCGGGGTGGTCACCTCGGCCAGGGCGCCCAGGGCCAGCGGCCCGAGCCCCTGGAAGACCATCACCCCGGTGGAGAGCAGGGCGAACACCTGACCGCGGCGGTCCTCCGGTGCCGCCTCGAGGAAGCGGCGCTGCAACCCCAGGGTGAAGGCGAGGCCGATCCCGGAGACCACGAGCAGGACGGCTACCACCGGCAGCGGGGGCGCCACGGCCAGCACCACCAGCGGCGTGCCGAGCAGCAGCAGGAGTGTGCCGGTGTGACGTTCCCGCTGGTCGGGGCGCAGGAACCGGCCGACGGCGAAGTTGCCGAGCAGCATGCCGGCGGCGGGCGCACCCATCAGGACGGCACCCGCACCCGGGGAGAAGCCACGGGATGCGGCGTACGCGACGAGCAGCGCCTCCGCCCCGACCACGAAACACAGCGGCAGCCACTGGGCGAGTAGCAGCCGCCGCAGGACACGGTCGCCGAGCAGTGCGCGTACCCCGGAAAGACTGTCCCGGACGGCGCCGCCGCGACCGGCCCGGACCACCGCGGGGGCGATGGCCGGCAGACCGAACCGGACCGTGACCGCGGCGAGCAGATGACAGCCGGACGCCACCAGCAGCGCGGATCGCGGGCCGATCGCGGCCACGGCGACCCCGCCCCCGGCCAGGCCGAGCAGCTGTGCGGCGGACGACGACATGGTGGACACCGAGCGGCCCAGCACGTACGCGTCACCGGTCAACCGGTCGGCGATCACCCGGGCGGCCGCGCCGGCGAACACCGGGGTGCCGCAGGCGACCAGCGCGACCAGGGCGAGGCTGACGCCGACGGGCAGGTCGGCGAGCGCCAGCACGGCGGTGAGCAGCACCTCCACGCTGTATCCGGCGACGATCAGCGGCCGCGGAGGCAGCCGGTCGGTGAGTGCGCCGAGCAGCAGGCCGCCGGCGAACTGCGGCAGGAACCCGGCACCGAACGCGACCGCGCTGAGCAGCGGTGATCCGGTGGTGGTGTAGACCAGGACGGAGAGCGCGAAGATCTGCAGCGAGATGGCGCCGACCGCGAGGGACTGAGCCGCGAACAGGGTGCGGAAGGACCGCTCCGCAAAGACCTCACGGTAGGTGACGAGCATGGACCGAGCATGGGGCAGGTCCCGCCGGCGGCCGACTGTTTCGTCCACGGACGTAAGGTCAGGTCGTGACCCGGTTCGAGGTCGGCACCGAAGACCTGCTGCACACCCGGTTCGCCTTCTCGCCGGTGCTCGAGTTGGAACACCTGATCCGGGCGCTCGCCGGCCCGGGGCGGCGCGGAGTGCCGGAGACCTGGCTGGCCCGGCTGCGCCCCCGGTTCGCGCCGCTGCACGCCGACCCGGTCATGCGGGCCGTCCTCACCCTGAACCTGCCCCGCTCCGGCGCGACCTTCCTGGTGCCACCGCCCACCCGGTTCGGCCAGACCATCGAGGACGACCTGGCCGCCCTGCGCACCTCACCACCGGACGTGGTCCGCGCGGAGATCGAGTACTACCTGCTGCGGCGCCCCGACGCGAGCGACACGGACCGGGAGACACTGCGCGCCCCGGACGTCCTCGACCGGATCGCCGCCCTGTTCGCCGCCGCCTGGACGGAACTCCTCGCCGACGACTGGCCGCGGCTGCGTCACCTGTGCGAACGCGACGTGGTGTACCGGTCGGGGCTGCTCGGCTCGTCCGGCTGGGCCGCCGCCCTGGCCGGCCTGCACCCCGGCGTGCGCTGGCGCGACGGCGGCATCGACCTGCCCGGCGACGGCCGCACCACGATCGCGCTCGGCGGATCCGGTCTGCTGCTGGTGCCGTCCGTCTTCACCTGGCCCGGCGTCGGGGTGTTCGCCGACGAACCCTGGCCGAAAGCGATCGTCTACCCGGCCCGCGGCGTCGGCACCCTGCTCGAACACGGCAGCCCGGACGCCCCGGACCATCTCGCCGCCCTGCTCGGACGGTCCCGGGCGCTGGTGCTGGCCACCCTCAGCGAACCGGCCAGCACCAGCCAACTCGCCCAGGCGCTCGGCATGTCGGTCGGCGCGGTCGGCGACCACCTGGCGGTGCTGCTCGGCTCCCGCCTCGTCGAACGCGCCCGGTCCGGGCGATCCGTGCTCTACCGGCGCTCCGATCTGGGCGACGCGTTGACCGGCACGGTCACACTCTGACCCCGGTCTCCGCTCCGTTACGGATTCCAGGAGCCGAGACGCGCGTTCCGCAGCGCTACCAGCCGGTCCGCGAGCCGACGGGTCTCCTCGGCGCTCGGCAGGCGCAACCGGTTCGCGTACGGCAACCGGCTGAGAACCTCCTCGCGGGAGAAGCCCGCGCCGAGCAGCCCGCCGGTCATCGCGGCGACGGTGTCCGCATCGCCGCCCAGGCCGATCGCGGTGAGCAGTCCGGCCCGCAGCGACGGTGCGGTGTGCACGCTGTGCAGCACGGCCCCGACGGTTTCGCCGGGTTCCATGCTCGGCCCGTGATCGGGAACAGCCCAGACACCCGTGGTCACCTCGTTGATCGCCGTCATGACCGACGGCGTGGCCGCCAAGGTCACGGTCGCCTGCGCGGCGGCCTCGGCGGCGACCTCGAGCAGGAGAGCGCGGGACGCGCCTTCGACAGCCCACGCGGCGCACTCGGCGAGAACGCACGCCGCGACGACCGCGTCCGGCGCCCGGTGCGTCGGGCGGCTCAACTCGATGACCAGCCGTTGCCGGCGTTCCCGGTCGCCGATGCCGACGGCCCACCCGGCCGGGAACGCCCGCATCGCCGCGCCGTTGGTGTTCCCGGCGCGGTCCTGCCCGATCCTGCCGGTCTCCGCGAACAGCCGGACCGCCTCGGTGGTCGACGGGCCGAGACCGCGGATGTCCGGTGCGTGCTCACCGAGCAGGTCAAGGAAGGCCTCCGCGGAACCCTCCCCGCCGGTGTCGACGAGGTGGCGCGCGACGAGCAGGGTCAGGGCGGTGTCGTCCGAGGTGGAGCCCAGGTCCCAGCCGTCCCGGGCGTGCACCGTCTCGATCTGCTCGGCGGTCGCCCCGGACGGCCCCTCCGGAGGATACGTCTCGTACGGCAGGCCGAGCGCGTCCCCGCACGCGTAGGCGGTGAGGGCACCCGCGACCCGGTCGGCGACCGAGAACACGACCTCCGGGTGGAGACGCCGCAGCAGATCGAACCCGCGCGTCGCCGTGGTGGCCCGGGCCGCCGCCGCCAGCTCGACGGCTTCCCGTTCCCGGCCCGTCGCGGCCGCGGCCCGGCTGAGGGCCACCTGCGCATGGGTGATGTCGTAGAGGCACCGGGAGGTCTCGAAGGAACCGAGTGCTCCCCGGATCAGCTCGTAGGCCCGTTCGTTGTCGCCTTCCTCCAAGGCGATCAATCCGCGGGTCTGCGCCACCTTGGCCCGTTCGAGGGTCTCGCCCAGACCGGCGGCGAGTTGATCGGTCTGCTCCAGCAGTTCCCGGGCGGCGGGCAGGTCACCGGCCCGCAACCGGCACAGCGCCAGGCCGTGCATGCTGTGCAGCGCTCCCCGGGCGTCGGCGACCTCACGCCGTTTCTTCAGCACCTCCGCGTGCAGTGCGGCGGCACCGGTCACGTCCCCCCGGGTCAGCGCCACGTTGGCGAGGTTGCCCTTGAGGACCATCTCGACCAGCACGTCCCGCTCATCGTCGGGCAGCGCGGCGAGCAGCTCGAGGCCCTCACGGTAGGTCGCCTCGGCACCGTCCAGGTCGTCGCTGAAGTAGGCGGCCGCACCCAGCAGTGCGCACAGCAGCGCGATCGGGACGGCGGCACCGGCCGCGGCCTCACGCGCCTGCTCCGCCCGGCGCCGGGCTTCGGCGAAGTCCCCCAGGTAGAGCTCGATGTCGGCGACCCGGTGCAGGGCACGCACCCGGTCCACGCCCGGGTCCTCCAGAGCAGCCCGTGCCGCGTCCCGGGCACCCTCGAAGTCGCCGCGGACGAACGCCAGCTCCGACCGCAGCAGAGCAGTACCGGCGTCGCCGGCCGGAAGCCGCCGGATCACCTCTTCGGCGCCGGTCCAGTCCCCGAGGGTGATGAGCGCGTGGCCCAGGCGTGGGCCGATGTCCTCGATGGCCATGTGTGGTCGCGCTTTCTGGTAGAAGAACAGCGCGGAGTGGTAGAGGCCCTGCTGTTCCGCGTGTGTCGCCGCCTGCAGAGACGTCCGGATCATATCGGGCACGCGACCAGCGGACTCGAAATGACCCGCCGCGCTTGCCGGTCTACCGTGGGTGTCGAACCATTCCGCCGCGCGACCGTGTAGATACCGCCGGGCTGTGGTGCCGAGCTCGCCATACACCGCGTTGCGGAGGATGTCATGAGCGAACGCGACCTCTCCGCCTCGGCCCTCGGTCAGGATGCCGAGCCGGCAGGCTCGGCCCAACGCGCGTACGGCCACCGCCTCCGACTCGTCCATCACCCACCGTGCGGGCTCTATCCCCTGGGTGCCGTCAGCGATCACGGCGATGGCGTCGAGCAGCAGACGGGTCTCCTCGTCGGCGCGGGCGAGTCGCTCCCGGACCACGGTTTCCAAGCGAGCCGGCAATCGCAGCTCGCCCTCATCCGAGCTTGTGTCATGGCCGGGATCGGCGAGAATGCGCAAGGTCTCCTTGAGGTAGAACGGATTGCCGCCGGTGAGCCGGAAGACCCGGTCGACCAGATCGTCGTCAGGGTCGGTGCCGAGCTGTAGCACCGACCGGGCGTACTCGCCGACGTGCGCGCGTTCCAGAGGGGTGACCGTCACCGCCGCGTACCCCTCTGTGCTCCAACGGGCGAGTAACCGGCGAACGTCGGGCGCGTCGCGCAGCCCCTCGTTCTGCACCGTCAGTAGGACCAAGATCCGGCGCTGCCGGATCTTGCCGAGCAGGTAGTTGACGAAGTGGAGGGTGTCTCCGTCGACGTCGTGGAGATCCTCGACGACCAGGCACAGGCCGTGCCTCTCGGCGATACCGAGCAAAAGACGGGACAACTCTTCGTAGATACCGTCGAGGCTGGCGCCGTACAACTGCCGACCGTCGACGATACTCTCGCCGATCTTGCCGAGGAACGCGCCGACGAACGGAATCGCGTCGAGCAGCCGCGGCGCCGCATTGAGTAGGGTCCGGCGTACCTTGGCCGGCGTTCCGCCAAGATAGTCACGCAATGCGTCCTTGACCGGTAGTAACGGCTCGGCGCCGGAACCCATGCCGCGGGTGGTGATGACCACCAGATCGCGTTGTCGTGCTTCGGCCGCGAGTTCGGCCGCGAGCCTGGTCTTGCCGACCCCCGAATCGCCGAGCAGAACAACAGCATGTCCATGACCGCTCGCCATCGTCGCGGCCAGGTGTCCGCGGAGCACATCGAGTTCGAGTCTGCGATTGACCATCGGTTCGGCGTGCGTGACGGGGGAGGGCAGGACTGGCTTGCGTCGCCATCGCCGTAACCACGGTATGCGCATGGGCTCAAGCCTGGCCGGTGGCGGGCGGTCGGGCAACCGTGGAATCGGCGGGTGTTGTCAGTCCCTGATGGTCGGCCCATCGGCGGAGACGGATCAGCTCCGGGGCCGCGTGGGGATGCACTCCAAGAAATGCCGCATCGCCAATGGCGTCTACCGCGGCCCGGAAAGCGGCGACATCATGCTCGGCCAGGGCGAACAGAGCACGGGCGATGTGGATCTCGGCTTGGCCGGCCCGATTGCCCCGATGGAGATAGGCGCGATTCACCGTGTCGAGATCCCCGAGCACCGGTGGTGAAGGAGTGCCGCGCAGCAGGGCGCGCACGATGCGGGTGCGCAGCCGCAGCAGCTCCAGGTCGGACTGGCGGTGGGCGGTGCCGGCCCGCCGGGCGCCCCGGACGGCGCTCGCCAGGGCTGCCCGGGCGACGGCGGCGGCCGTCAGTGATCGGCGGGTTTCGGCGTGGGTGAGAGCGATGCGACCGATACCGATCAGCACACGGACGGTTGCCCGGCGGCGGGCGCGGGTGGGCTGCGCGAGGAGCAGGGCGGCTGCCGCCGCGGGCAGGGCCAGCAGGGGCGGGTGGCCGGTCGCGGTGCGTGCTTCGGTGCGGCGGATCATGGCGTACGCGCGGAGTGCCGTCCGCGCCCCGCGGCCGGTGGCGGCGCCCGACCAGAGGCGCAGTGCCTCGGCCGTGTCCGCCGGGGCGCCGCTGCGGGCCAGGGCGTCGGCGAGCCGTACCCGGATCCGGGCCGTCGCCGCCGGTGACAGGCCCGGTTGCCGGGAGACCGCCCGGAGTACCGTCGCCGCCTCGGTGTGCCGTCCGGCGTCGGAGAGCAGCCAGCCGTACGCCTCGGCCGCCGCCACCGGGGGCACCTGCCGCCACCAGGCTGCGAAACGTGTTCCGAAGTCGGGATCGCCCAGTGGGCGGGCGGGCCAGGCCGGCAGCGCACCGAGTTGGGCGCGCAGCACGTCGACCGCCCGGCCGGGGCGGGGCTGGGACGGATCGACCGCGGCGAGCCGGGCGGCGACCCGGTCGGTCAGTGCGGCGGCCACCCAGTCGAAGCGGCCCGGCCGCAGCAGGGGCACCAGTGTCTCGAAGACGTCCAGGTCCCGGCCCGAGTGCCCGACCACCAGCAGGTGACCGCTGTCCACTGCCGCGCACAGCGCCCGCCGCCGGTCCGTGTCGAGGAGGACACCTTCGAGGTCCTCCATCGTGGGCCGTAACGGCACCACCATCGCGTCGGCGTCCGCGTCCACCGAGCCGCGTAGCTTCACCAGCAACGGCCGATGGTCGAGGTCCAGCCTGCCGGGCGCCGACACCACCCGTAGTGGAGGCGAGGGCGGCATCTCCGCCCGCCATGCGGCGAGCGCCCGGTGGTACGGCTCCGGCGCGTCCGGGGGCAGCGGGGTCTGTCCGGTGAGCAGCGCGTACCCGAGCTCGATGCCGTTGTCGAAGTTGAGCGTGATCTGCAGAACGCCGCGTGCGGCGAGCAACGCGCAGAGGAGGTGCTCCTCGGACGGCAGGCGAACCCGCATCAGGTCGAGGACCCCGGCGACCGTGCCGTGTTCCACGCAGTCCTCGATGCAGCCCAGGACATTGCGCCGCCCGTCGATGTCCGGTTCGTCGGCCATCGGCTCGCCGGTGAGCGCCGCGGCGGCCTCGGCGCATCCGGTCAGCATCGCCGCGTGGAACTCGTCGCCCAACGGCAGCCCGGCGGGGTGTCCCCGGGAGACACCCGCGCCCGTGAGTACCGCCGAGGCGACGACCATGACTCGCATGGTAGGAGTGGATCGCTGCCGGGGCTGTCGGCTTTCGGCCCGCCGGGGTCACGCTCCGACGCGCTGCACCAGGGCACTGAGCAGGGCGGCGGGGATCTCCGGACGGTCCACGGTGACCGCGAACCGGCGACCGCCGTGCAGGTGCAGGACCAGGCCGGGGCCGCGGCGCAGGACCATGGCCGAACTACCCGGGAGGATCCGGTAACCCCAGCCGCCCCATGCCGCCGGGTTGATCTCCATGACCTCGACCGCGGCGATCTTCGAAAGAGCGACGACCTTCAGGGGTACGCCGAGAAGTCCCGCGACCAGGCGCAACCCACGTCGGTCCACGGTCAGCCGGAGCCGACCGAAGAGGACCAGCACGACGGCCACCACCGCGACGAGCAACCACATCGGGCGCTGCCCGGTCAGAGCGAGCAGCAGAGCCACCGCCCCGCCCGCCGCCGGCAGCCCGGTGAGCAGGGGCGCCCGCAGACTCGTCGCATAGGCGGCCCGCTCGCTCGGCCCGAGGTCGAGCGGGTCCACCCCGGACGGGATCTCCGCGGCCGACGGGGTGGCCGGGCCGGCCGCCCAGCGGGGCACGAGTCCCCAGGCCAGGCCGCCGAGGAAGAACAGGATGCGCCAGCCCAGCCGGGTGTCGGCCGGGTTCGCCACGGCCGCGGTCGCGGTGGCGACCCACATGCCGGCGGTGCTGCCGGTGACCGCCCCGGCGGTGGCCAGCGTGACCCCGGTGGCGTAGCCGTGCCGCTGCCCGCGGGGTGTGCGCGCCACCATCACGATCGCGGTGATCACGGCGGCGACGGTGATCGCCACCAGCAGCGCGGCGAACCGGGGTGTCGCACTGAACCGGTCCGCGGCGCCGGTCGCGTTCCAGTGTGTCGCGATCGGGTCCGGCAGGTCGCCGGCCCAGAACCACCAGGTGATCGGGATGATCACGGCCGGTGTCCCGGCCAGGGCTGTCGCCGCCCACCGTCGCCTCATGTCCACGCCTCTCTCATGATCGCCACCATTTCGTCCTCCCCCAATCCCTGTCGGTGCGCCTCGCGGACGAAGTGCCGGGCCAGCTCGACCAGGCGCAGCCGGGCCGCGTCCGCATCTCCGCGGATCACCGCCCCGCGACCCCGGCGTAGCTCGATCAGCTCCTCGTCGCGCAACCGCCCGTAGGCACGCAGCACGGTGTGCAGATTGACGTCGAGCAGGTCGGCCAGCTCGCGGGCGGCCGGCAGCCGCTCGCCCGGTGACAGCTCTCCCCGCATCAGGGCGCCGCGCACCTGCGCGGCGATCTGGTCGGCCAGCGGCTCGGTCGCGGCCACGTCCACCCGGAACAACATGTTTGCATTCTACTAGAACAAGTCGCAACGGTAGAGTCCCGGACATAGATCAACTAGGGGATGGACGAGACACCGTGCTTCGCATGCGCACCACCGCCGCCGTGACCGCTCTGACCCTGGCCCTCACCGGCTGCCAGTCGGGCTCCACCGCTTCCCCCTCCCCGGCCGCCTCCTCCCCGGCGGCCGCGGCCACCGACAACGGTGTGGCGGCGCTCGAGGCCGACGCGATCCTGGCCAAGGCCAAGGCGGCGCTCGCATCCGCCAAGTCGTTCCAGGCCAAGGGCCGCACCAACCTGCAGGGCCAGGACACCGACGTCGACCTCAAGGTCAGCGGCGCCGACTTCAGCGCCGTCATGTCCTTCGACAAGGTCAAGGTGGAGCTGATCGCCGCCGGCGAGGGCAAGTTCCTGCGCCCCAACGAGGAGTTCCTGGCCATGGCGGCCGGCGCCGAGCAGGGCAAGCTGATGGCCCAGTCGATCAACGGCCGGTGGATCTCGGCCGGCGGCGCGGGCGGCGAGGCCTTCGCGCAGATCTTCACGATCGGCACCGTCGACGAGTTCCTCGCCCCGGACGGCACCCTCACCAAGGGCGAGCAGAAGGAGATCGACGGCAAGCCGGCGATCGGCCTGAAGGACGCCGGCGACACCGGCACCGTGCTGTGGATCGCCACCACCGGCGAGCCGCTCCCGCTGCAGATCACCGGCAAGGACGGCGACGCCGTGGTGTTCAGCGACTTCGGGGCGACGTTCAGCGACATCGTCGCCCCGCCCGCCGACCAGATCTACGTGCTCGGCTCCTGACCCGTCCCTCCCGGGCCGGCCGCCCAAGCCGGTGTGCACGGGCGAGAGTGCCGCCGCGGCCGGCCGGACACGTTTCGTGCTCAGGGCGCCGAAGCCCGCCCGCGTGGTGACTTCAGGCGCGCTGGGCGCCCGAAGTCACCACGCTGGTGTTGGACCGTGGTGATTTCAGCCGCGCTGGGCGCCACAAGTCGCCACGCTGGTCGTGGGGTGTGGTGATTTATGGCGCGCTGGGCGCCCGAAGTCACCACGGTCGCGGCGGGGCGTGGTGATTGCGGCCGTG
This sequence comes from Actinoplanes sp. NBRC 101535, assembly GCF_030269225.1. NCBI lineage: Bacteria > Bacillati > Actinomycetota > Actinomycetes > Micromonosporales > Micromonosporaceae > Actinoplanes > Actinoplanes sp. NBRC 101535. The sequence goes on from NZ_BSSY01000008.1 coordinate 201,050, forward strand.
CACAGAGCCCCGAGTCACCACGCGGACGCTGATCACGAAACGTGTCGGGAACACCCGCAGCGCCACCACGTCCGGATCCGGACAGAACCTGACCTCAATGGTGTCTAGCCTGCCTACATGGGGAAAGCGGAACTGGACGAGCTGATCGTCGCGGACGCCGGCGCACTGCGGGCGTGGCTGACCGGGAACCACAGCACGTCCGAGGGGGTCTGGCTTGCGCTGACCCGCAAGGGCGGCACGGTCACCGCGCTCACCTGGCAGCAGGCCGTCGACGAGGGCCTGTGCTTCGGGTGGATCGACGGCCAGGCCCGCAAGGGCGACGAGGCGATGTCCTGGATCCGGTACACCCCGCGCCGGGCCCGCAGCATCTGGTCGCGGCGCAACGTGGAACACGTCGCCCGGCTGGAGGAGGCGGGCCTGATGCAGCCCGCCGGCCGGGCCGCGGTGGAGGCGGCGAAGGCGGACGGCCGGTGGGCGGCCGCCTACGCCCCCTCCTCGGAGGCGGAGGTGCCCGCCGACCTGCTGGCCGCCATCGCCGCCGAGCCGGCCGCGCAGGCCATGTTCGACGTGCTCACCAAGACGAACCGTTACGCGCTGATCCACCGCCTCGGCTCGGTCAAACGTCCCGAGACGCGTACCCGGAAGATCGCCGAGTTCGTCGCGATGCTGGCCCGCCACGAGGCGCACCACCCGCAGAAGGCCCGGCCGCCGGCGCCGTGAGTTACCAGCGGTCGTGGTGCAGGGCGTCCACCAGGGGTGCGCGGGACCGCCAGCCGTGGCGTTCCAGGTCGGGGACCTCCTGCAGGTGGGAGACCGGTCCCAGGCACAGCCACGCCACCGGGCGGATCCCCGGCGGGATGTTCAGCAGATCGGCGACGAACGGTTCCCGGTAGAACGAGACCCACCCGACGCCGAGGTCCTCCGCGGTCGCCGCCAGCCACAGGTTCTGGATCGCCAGGCAGACCGAGTAGAGCCCGGCGTCGGCGATCGCATGCCGGCCCAGCACCGCGGGACCGCCGCGCGACGGGTCGTAGGTGACCACCACCGACAGCGTCGACTCCAGCACGCCGTCGATCTTGATGCGGGCGAACCGTTCGGCCTCCGCGCCGGTCAGCCCTGCTGCGAAGACGGCGCGCTCGTCGCGTACATGAGCATGGAAGGTCTCCCGAAGGGCGCGATCACGGATCAGGATGAAATCCCAGGGCTGCGACATGCCCACGCTGGGTGCGGCGTGGGCTGCGTTCAGGACCTTCTCGAGTACGCCCGGAGCGATGTCCCCACCGGTGAACTCGGCCCGAACGTCCCGCCGGGAATGGATGACACCATACAGATCAGACAAAGCAGCTCCCGCTGGATCCCACGCGAGGCCGGTCTTCGGACTTCCGGATCGTCACCTCACCGCCCGCCTTCCCAGCCATGGTGGCCAGTGGCTGCGCCGGAGCGCGTGGGCGGCAGCTCCCCGGTCACCGCGGCGGGCTCCGTGCCGGACTCACACCGGCTTCCCGATTCTCCCCGGCGGCGAGCGGCCGCCGGGGCACCTCGCTGACAGTTAGTGCCACCGATCACCCTATCGGTCGGCGCAAGGCGCGGCGTTTGACCCGATGGTCACTATGGGCATGGGCGGAGTTCGACATACCGGGGAGGACGTTGTGGACCTGCAGGACTACCTGACGGCGATCGTGTTCGGGGCGATCATCGGAGTCGTCGCCCGGATCGTGCTGCCCGGGCGACAGAGCATCGGCATCATCCCGACCGTGCTGATCGGCATGGGCGCCGCGGTGGCCGGCACGTGGGTCGCCGACCGCTGGGAGCTGCACAGCGACAACCTGTTCACGGTGACCGGCCGGACCTTCGACTGGGCCGTGGTCGGCGTGCAGGTGGGCATCGCCGTCGTCGGCGTGGCGATCGCCGCCGTGCTGGCCAAGACCTTCACCACCGACCGCGACTCCGACTGACGGCCGGCGACCGCGGCTGACTACCGGCGACCGCGACTCCGGCTGACTACCGGCGACCGCGGCCCCGGCCGGCGACCGGTCCGAGGTCAGCGTCCGGCCAGGTCCGCGAAGGCCCTGACCATTTTGTACGCGGCAGCGGTCGCCGCGGCCTCGGCGCGCTCGGCTGCGGCCCGCAGCGCGCCCAGGTCGAGCCCGTCCGCGGACAGGGCCGCCTCGTCCCAGGTGGACAGCCGGTCCGCGCCGACCTCGGGGTGGAACTGGAGTCCCCAGGCAAGCTCGCCGACCCGGAACGCCTGAACCGGGCAGGCCGCACTCGACGCGAGCAGCACCGCCCCCGGTGGCAGCGCGGTCACCTGGTCCCGGTGGTTCTGGATCACCGGTACGGCCGGTCCGAGCCCGGCGAACAGCGGGTCACCGGCCGCCTCCGGCCGCAGCGTGATCTCGCACGACCCGCGCTCCGGCTCGCCGTGATCCGCGGTGACCGCACCGCCTGTCGAGACGGCAAGCAGTTGCGCGCCGAGACAGATCCCGAGCAGCGGCACGCCGGCGTCGACGCAGGCCCGGACCAGGTCCCGTTCGGCCGGCAGCCACGGCGCGCGCCCGTCGTCGTCCGGCAGGAACCCGCCGCCGAGCAGCACCACCGCCTGATGGCCGCCGGGCCCGGTGGGCACGTCCGGTCCGTGGACGACCCGCGGTTCCCGGTCGCCGAGCCAGTCCAGGAGACGTCCGGGACCGCTACCCGGCGAGTTCTGCACGATCATGATCGACACGGCCGTCAGTATGCCCGGCGGCGTCCCGGTTCCACGAGGGCACCGACCGCGCCACCACCGCCACCAGGGCGATCGCCGCGGCGGTCAGGAACGGGTGCTCGACCAGGTGGTCGGTGACCGGTTCCAGCGGATTGCCGCCGATCATCGTGGTCCGTTCGGCGAACCAGGCCGCGGCCAGCACGATCCCGGTCCCGGCGACCACGATCCGGAACCCCGGGTAGAGCCGGGTGCGGTCCAGAGCCAGGAACGACGGCATCAGCAGGGCGACCACGATCAGCTGGGTCAGTTCGATGCCCAGGTTGAAGCCGAGCAGATCCGTCACCAGCGACTCCCGGCCGAGCCCGAGGTCGGCGACCAGCGCGGCGAACGCCAGCCCGTGCATCAGCCCGAATCCGGCGGCGATCCACGCCTCGCCGCCGCGGACCAGGGGCCGGATCGCGTGCACCCCGGAGACCAGCACGGACAGCGCGATCACGCTCTCCACCAGCCGGACCGGCAGCGACACGTAGCCCAGGGAAGCCAGCGCCAGCGTGATCGAGTGGCCGGCGGCGAACGCCGTGACCACATGCACCACCCGCAGCCAGCTCCGCCGCGGATCGCCGGCGCGCACCCACCGGCCGGTGCGGGCCAGCAGCGGTGCGGGCAGCAGCAGCATGATGAGGAAGAGCAGGTGGTCGGCGCCCTCGGCGATGTGTTCGATGCCGAGCCGCATCGCCGCGAGGAACCCGGTCTGCGGCGCGACCACGCCGGCCGCCGGGACGGTCAGCGTCTGCCGCTGCCAGGTCAGCGTGCCGGCCACCGCGTGCTCGCCATCGTCGGCCGGCCGCAGCCCGACGAAGACCTGATGCACGGCCAGCCGGTGCAGGATCGCCGTCCAGGTGAGGGTGAAGTCGCCGACCGCACCGCCGGGCGGTGTCAGCACCAGGTCACAGATCAGGTGGTCGACGTCGTCGACCCGTTCCACCCGGCCGCCGCTGATCTCCAGCTGCCAGGGCGTGCCGTCGGTGCCCGCCGCCGCGCTGTGCTCCCGCAGATATCCGCGTAGATCGCCGAGTTCCGCGGGCTGTGTGACCGAGGCCGCGGTGAGCGACCGGCCGAGCGCGGCCGCCAGCCGGTCGACCGGCAACTGCACACTTCCGGTCACCCGGTCCGGGGCGACATCGAGCAGGATCGCGGTGGCGCTGAGCGGGTGCGCCGCCGCCGGCTCCCCGGCGATCAGGATCCCCATCGTGTACGCCGCCGCGAGAAGCACCGCGATCCCACGCCATGGCCGGTTCGTTCTCATGAGCACCCCCGTGCGCCTTCCCCGGGGCTGTCGATCGTGCGAAGCTCCGGACATCCATTGTAGACAGTAGGAGGAGCGGGGATGACCATGCAAGATCGACCGTCACGGATCTGGAGGCGCCGAGCCGCCACCCTGGCCGCCACGGCCCTGATGGCCACCGGCGGTGTCGTGGTGACCACGGCCGGACCGGCCTCGGCGACGCAGGGCAGCGCTCTGCACATGCTGCTCTGCCACAGCTGGCGCTCGTCGGTGAGCGCCGTCGCCTGTCACTGAGCGCCACCCGGGCAGTGCCGCCCGCCGACCGTGGTCAGGCGGTGGTGGGCGGCACTGTCTCCTGGTGCCCTGCTCCCGAACGGCAACCGGCGGGCACCGGGATCGCCCTCAGCCAAAGCTGATCATGGTTGTCGCAACGCGGACGGGGGAGTGGGCGGCGCGGACGGGGAGTAGGCGGCGCTTGCGGGGAGGCCGCGGGCGGGGGAGCAGGAGGTCAGGGGGAGCAGTCGTCGGTGGCGGCGAGGAGCCGGGGGTGGGTCCTCGAGGCCGCGGTCAGCGGTCGCCGCCGGTGCAGCCCGGTTCCGGCGCGGAGGAGGATCCGCGCCGGGACCGGGCGTTCGTGCTGCCCGGGCCGGGGTGCTCTCAGCAGGGGCCGGAATCGTCCGATGGGAGCAGGGACGATCCGGCCCGCCGGCGACGTGCCGGGGATGGGGGTACCGCTGCCGTGCCGCTCACCCTGGCCAGCATCAACCTGCACTGCGGGCTGGACCGGTACGGGTACGCCTACCCGGTCGAGGAGGCGATCGCCGCTCTGGACACGGACGTCGTCCTGGTGCAGGAGAACTGGCGCCCGCGTGGCGGGGTGAGTCTGGCCCGGGCGGCGGCCGGCGACTGCGGCTACCCCGGGTACGCCGAACTGCCGATGACCGGCGACGTGGACCTGCCGGGCCTGGCGGTGGCCCCGCGGGCGCCGGACGAGATCGGCGCGTGGGGGATCGCCGTGCTGAGCCGGCATCCGATCACGGTCCGCACCCCGATCGGGCTGGGTGCCGCCCCCGGTGACGTCATCGGTGACCGGTCGGCGCAGGTCGTCGAGGTGGCCGGCCTGCAGGTGGTGAACGTGCACCTCACCCACCGGCTGCCGTACGGCCCGGCGCAGTTGCTCCGGCTGCGGCGCGGGCTGGCCGGAGACTACCGCCCGACGGTCATCGCGGGGGATTTCAACATGTTCTGGCCGACGATTCTGCTGGCCCGCCCGTACCGTCAGGCGGCCCGGGGGCGGACCTGGCCCGCGCACCGGCCGCTGGCCCAGATCGATCACATCCTGCGGAGTCCGGGCCTGCGGATCCGGAGGTCCGGGGCGATGCGCGGGGTGGGCAGTGATCACCGCCCGATCCGGGTCGAGGTGGAGGTCCCGCGGCGCACACCCGGACGGCATCCGGATATCGCCGCGCTCCGCCCTCCAGCTCGACACCGGCCGTGAGGGTCAGGGGACGATCGGGGCCGGCGGGGTCGCGCCGGTGGCGAGGTTCGCCGGCGGGAACTTGCGCAGCACCCACTGCTGCTGTCCGAGGGTGATCAGGTTGTTGGTGACCCAGTAGATGACCACACCGAGCGGGAACAGCGCGCCCGAGAACAGCAGCGTGGCCGGGATGCCGTACAGCATCATGCGCTGGATCATCTTCTGCTGCGGGTCCTCGGCCCAGCCGGTCTTCAGGATCATCTGGCGGCTGGTCAGGTACGTCGTCAGCATCATCACCAGGACGAGGATCGCGGCGATCACCTTGACCGCGCCGCCGGACGCGCCCAGGGCCTCGAGCTCGGCGGCGGAGGAGCCGAACTTGCCGGCGAGCGGGGCGGTGAACAGGCCGGCGTGGGTGGCGTCGTAGAACTGCTCGGCGCTCCAGCCGTACCTCTCGGTGCCCAGGTTGTCCGGGCGCAGGCGGTTGAGCACGTGGAACAGGCCGAGGAAGACCGGGATCTGGACGAACATCGGCAGGCAACCCATGAGCGGGTTGACCTTCTCGGTCTGGTAGAGCTCCATCATCGCCTTCTGCATCGCCTCCTTGTCGTCCTTGTGCTTCTCCTGTACCTCTTTGACCTTGGGCTGCAGCGCCTGCATGGCCCGCTGGCTCTTGATCTGCTTGACGAAGACGGGGAAGAGGATGGCGCGCAGGGTGACGACCAGGAAGACGATCGCGAGGACCCAGGTCCAGTTGGTGCCGAGGACGGCGTCGTCGGGGACGCCGAGGGCGTCCCAGATGCCATGCCAGGTCAGCAGGATCCACGAGATTGCGGAGTAGATCCAGTCGAGACTCACGAGGGCTCCCGTCAGAGGGATGGAGACGAAAAAGGCAACACGATGATGCCATAGTGACTCCCATGACGGAGCTGACACGGCGCACCACCGGCGTCCGGCACGGGGCGCGCAGCGTTCAGGTGGTGGAACGGGTCCGCGCGGCGGTCCTCGCCGAGATGACCCGGGTCGGCTTCGCCGCGATCACCATCGACGGGGTGGCCCGGGCCGCCGCCGTCAACCGGACCACCATCTACCGCCGCTGGCCGTCGAAGGCCGCCCTGCTCGAGGCCGTGGTCGAGCCGCTGCTGGCCGAGCACGACCGGGACCCGGCGACCGGCACCCTGCGCGGTGACCTGCTGGTGCTGCTGTGCCGCATCCGGGACAGCTCGGCCCGCCCCGAGGGGCGGGCGATCGCCGCGGCCGCCAAGGCGAGCGCCACCGAACTCGGGGATCTGATGGCGAGCGCGGTCACGCGTACCCTCGCGCCTTTTCACCGGGCGGCGGACCACGCGGCCGCGAGAGGCGAGATCGAGGATGCGTCCCGCGGCCGCCTGGCCGTCTTCCTGGCCTACTCGGGCGTCTTCATGTGGGAGCAGACCCACGGCGGACCGCCCGGCGACGACGACTGCGCGACGCTCGCCGACCTCGCCCTGGCCGGGTTGGGTTGCGCCCAGGAGTCGTGTTGATGATCACTATCTGTATAACTGCTGAAAAGTAATGCCTGGTGGGGTGACTACGCTCCGAAATCCATGAGCGGAAATCAACCACCGATCACCGACAGGAAGCCCTCCGTGGATCCTGTCATCGTGTCCGTGGCATTGGCCGGCATCGTTGCCGTCGTCCTGTGGGGGATCCTCAGCCCCGGGTCGCTCGGTGACGCCGCAAGCGCCGGCCTGGCCTGGACCATCACCGACTTCGGCTGGCTGTTCGTGGTCGCCGCGGACGCCTTCCTGGTCGCGGCGCTGGTCCTGGCCGCCTCCCGGTACGGCCGGATCCGGCTCGGCCGCGACGACGACCGTCCCGAGTTCAGCACGCCCGCCTGGATCGCGATGATGTTCGGCGCGGGCATGGGCATCGGCCTGATCTTCTACGCCGTCGCCGAACCGCTGCAGCACCTCGGCACGCCACCACCGGGAGCCGACGCCGCACCCGGCACCACCGCGGCGGCCTCCTCGGCGATGCAGTTCACGCTCTTCCACTGGACGCTGCACCCGTGGGCGATCTACGCCGTCGTCGGCCTGGCGATGGCCTACGCCACCTACCGCAAAGGCCGCGGCAACAGCCTCTCGGCCGCGTTCCACCCGCTGCTCGGCAAACACGCCGACGGCGCGGCCGGCCGGGCCATCGACCTGATCGCCGTCTTCGCCACCGTGTTCGGCTCGGCCACCAGCCTCGGCCTGGGCGCCCTGCAGATCGCCGCCGGCCTGGGCATCGTCACCGGCATCCCGCAGTCCGAAGGCCTGGACATCGCCATCATCGCGGTGCTGACCGTGGCGTTCGTGCTGTCCGCGGTCTCCGGCATCAGCCGCGGCGTCAAATGGCTGTCCAGCGCGAACGTCGTGCTCGCCGCCGCCCTGGTGCTCTTCGTCTTCCTGGCCGGGCCGACCGGCGCCATCCTCAACGTGCTGCCCTCCTCGATCGGCAGCTACCTGAGCAACCTGGTCGAGATGTCCGCGCTCACCGCGGCCGTCGCCGACCCGGACTGGCTGGCCGGATGGACGATCTTCTACTGGGCGTGGTGGATCTCCTGGGCGCCGTTCGTCGGCACCTTCATCGCCCGGATCTCCCGCGGCCGCACCATCCGCGAGTTCGTCGTCGGCGTCATGCTGGTGCCCAGCGGCGTCAGCGTGATCTGGTTCGCCGTGCTCGGCGGCAGCGCCCTGGACATGCAGCTCAGCGGCACCGCCGACCTCACCGCGCAGCTCGCGGACGGCGCCGAGGGCGCCCTGTTCGGCCTCCTGGACGCGCTGCCCGCGGCGAACGTCACCAGCATCGCGGCGATCATCCTGATCGCGCTCTACTTCATCACCGGCGCCGACTCGGCGTCCCTGGTACTGGGCACGCTGTCCTCGCGCGGCGACCTCGACCCGCGCCGCCCCCTCGTGATCGTCTGGGGCCTGACCATCGGGGCGGTCGCCGCGGTGCTGCTGGTCGCCGGCGGCCTGGAAGCCCTGCAACAGGCCACCATCCTGGTGGCGCTGCCGTTCGTGGTGGTCATGCTGGCGCTGATCGTCGCCCTGCTCCGCGAACTGTCCCAGGACCCCGGCGGTCGTCTCGAGGCCCGCCCGCCCGCGCCCGCCTCAGCAGCGGAACCTGCGGAACCCGCGGAACCTTCGGTGACCTCGCGGTCCGCCTGACACGGCCTGCCGTCGCCCGCGTTCTCGCTGCCGCGGGTGACGGCCGTGGTCGTTCTCCAGGGGTACGCCTGGCGTCGCGTTGCCGTCAGATCCCGGTAGCCTGCTCCTCATGACGGCCGGAAAGCTCCTCGCGGTGAGCGACCTGCACGTGGCGTACAAGGAGAACCTCCAGCTGGCCGACCGCCTGGCACCCACCTCCGACGACGACTGGCTGATCGTGGCCGGCGACGTCGGCGAGGTGTTCGACGAGGTGGTGGCGACCCTGCGGCACCTGGCCGGCCGGTTCGCGAAAGTGATCTGGGCGCCCGGCAACCATGAACTGTGGACCCACCCGAAGGACCCGGTGACCGCCCGCGGCGACCGGCGTTACCAGCAGCTGGTCGCGGCGTGCCGGTCCCTCGGCGTGGTCACCCCGGAGGACCCGTTCCCGGTGTGGACGGGCACCGGCGGCCCGGTCGTGGTGGCGCCGCTGTTCGTGCTTTACGACTACACCTGGCGGGCCCCGGGCACCACCACCAAGGCGGAGTCGCTGGCGTACGCGGAACGCACCGGCATCGTGTGCACCGACGAGATGCTGCTGCACCCGGACCCGTACCCGTCCCGGGAGGCCTGGTGCGACGCGCGCCTGGCCGAGACCGAACGCCGCCTGTCCGCGATCGACCCGGCCCTGCCGACGGTGCTGGTCACGCACTGGCCGCTGCACCGGCACCCGACCGACATCCTGCGCTTCCCGGAGTTCGCCCAGTGGTGCGGCACCGACCGTACCGCCGACTGGCACACCCGCTTCCGGGCGAAGGTCGCGGTCTACGGCCATCTGCACATCCGCCGCACGACACAACACGACGGGGTGCGCTTCGAGGAGGTCTCGCTGGGCTACCCGCGGGAGTGGCGGGCCCGGTTCGGCGAGGCGCCCCCGCTGCTGCGCGACGTGCTGGCCGGTGAGGACGTCGAGCCACCCGTCCTGGCCGGGCGCTGACCGGTCGCGGCCGCCCGCCGGTGCCGGGACGACGCCGGGGTGGGGACGACGCCGAGGCGGGGGACGCGCCAGAAGGCTGCCAGAAATCTGCCAGATCGTCGGCAGACCGGTCTGCCAGGGTGATCTCATCGCCCCGGGGCACATCGGTGCCCGGCCGACGGGAGACGCGGGGTCACACACGGGGGGTGACCCCGCACGGCCGGCAGAGGGCGACCGTGGGGGACAGGTGAACGACGAGCGCATCACCCGGCTGCTGTCGACCGTGCCGCTGGTCGACGGGCACAACGATCTGCCGTACGCGCTGCGGGAACTCGCCGGCACCGCCGTCTCCGAGCAGGACCTGGAACGGTTCACGCTGGACCGCGGGCAGCCCGACACCCGTACCGACCTGCCCCGGCTGGCGGCCGGCCTGGTCGGCGCGCAGTTCTGGTCGGTGTTCGTGCCCGGGTCGCTGAGCCCGGCGGCGGCGGTGGTGCAGACTCTCCAGCAGATCGACCTGGTGCACGTGATGACCCGCCGGCACGCGGACCGGCTGGCGCTGACCACCACCGCGGACGGGCTGGAGAAGGCGTTCCGGTCGGGGCGGATCGCCGGGCTGATCGGCGCCGAGGGCGGGCACAGCATCTGCGACTCGCTCGCCGTGCTGCGGATGCTGCGGCAGCTCGGCGTCCGCTATCTGACCCTGACCCACAACCAGAACGTCTCGTGGGCGGACAGCGCCACCGACGTCCCGCGGCTCGGCGGGCTGAACCATTTCGGCCGGCAGGTGGTCACCGAGATGAACCGGATCGGGATGCTCGTCGACCTGTCGCACGTGTCCGAGGCGACCATGAACGCGGCCCTGGACACCACCACCGCCCCGGTGATCTTCAGTCATTCGTCGGCGCGGGCGGTGTGCGGTCATCCGCGTAACGTGCCGGACGCGGTACTGACCCGCCTTGCCGGCAACAACGGTGTCTGCATGGTGACGTTCGTGCCGGCGTTCGTCTCGGCTGACCGGTGGGAGTGGCAGAAGGCGGTCGAGGCGGAGGTGACCCGCAGCGGGGACGCCGTCGCCGCGGTGCGGCGCCGGATCGGACCGCAGCCGGCGGTGACCGTGTCGCAGGTCGCCGACCACGTCGACCACGTGCGGCAGGTGGCCGGGGTGCGGCACGTCGGGCTCGGCGGCGACTTCGACGGCTGCGACGAGATGCCGGCCGGGCTCGGCGACGTGTCCGGCTATCCGCGCCTGTTCGCCGAGCTGGCCGCCCGGAACTGGTCGGACGACGAGTTGGCGGCGCTGGCCGGCGGCAACATCGTGAGGGTGTTGCGGGACACCGACGACGTGACGTGCCCCGGCGGACAGTGACAGCCGAACCGGGCCCGCCAGGCGTCCAGCTCGTCCTTCTCGCGTACCCCCAAGCTCTGGAAGATGCGCAACGCACGCGCCCAGAGATCGTGGGAGCCGGGGTGGTCGCCGTCCGCGCAGCGGGTGGCGGCGAGGTCCCGCAGGGCGCGCGCGTAACCGAGCTCCATGCCCAGGGTGCGCCACTGCTGCGCGGCGGAGGTCAGCTGGTCGGCGGCCTCGGTGAACCGGCCCGCGGCCAGGTGCATCTCCCCGATGGTACGGGTGACGAGCGCCGTCCCGTGCCCGTCCCGCAGCGCGGTCATCGTGGCGAGCGCGGCGGCCAGCGGTTCGGCGGCCCGCTGCGGGTCACCCCGCCGGACCCAGATCTTGGCCAGGGCCTGGGTGGTGAACGCCACCAGGTGCCGGTCACCGACGTCGACGGCGATGCCGTGCGCCTGCGCGCAGTGCTGTTCGGCCGCGTCCAGCTCGCCGCGGGCCCGGTGCACCAGACCGACGCCGCGGATCGAGATCAGCTCGCCGCGCCGGTGACCGAGCCGGCGGTACCGGTCGAGCGCCGCGGTCAGGTGGCGCACGGCGGCCTCGTCGTCGCCCAGCTCACGGTGCGCGAACCCGAGGCTGTAGTCGGCGTGCGCCACCCCGGCGTCGTCCCCGAGACGCTCCAGCACCTCCCGGGCCTGGTTGATCTGCGGCAGCGCGACGAGGTGCTGGCCCAGTTCGCGGCCGACCGTGCCGAGACCGTTGAGCGCGACGGCCTGCCCCCGGTCGTGGCCGGCCGCCTCGAAGAGCCCGGCCGCGGCGGAGAAGTGCCGCCGGGAGTCGGCGAACCGGTCCTGGGCGTAGCGCAGCTGGCCGATGCCGCACTCCATCGCCGCCTCGGCGAGCCGGTCCCCGGACAGCCGGGCGGTCGCCGCCGCGGCCGTGTGGGTCCGTTCCCAGCCGTCGAAGTTGTTGAACTCGGCGAACGACGCGAACACCAGCGCGTCGGCCAGCCCGCAGGCCGGCGCGGCCAGGTCGAGGGCGGCGGCGCGTTCCACCGCGGCGATCAGCGCCGGTTCCTCCCGGGTCAGCCAGCGTCCCGGGTCGATCCGGGCCACCGTGGCGGCCCAGTCGGCGGGCGGCTCCGGCAGGTCCGCCGGGTGGTAGAGCCGGGGGAGGGCCACCGGCAGCTGTTCGGCGAGGTGTTCCACCACGCGCAGCAGGGCGGACACCGCCGCGGTGACGGTCGCCCGCATGGTGTCCGGGTCGGCCCGCGCCAGCTCGCTCGCGTAGAGCCGGACCAGGTCGTGCATCCGGTACTGGGTGAGGTGCCCGTCGGCGTCCACCACGTCCAGCAGCCGCGCGTCGGTGATCTCCTCGATCAGGTCGGCGGCCTCGGACAGCCCGGTCCCCAGCAGCGCCGCCACGGTCAGCGCGGTCACCGTCGGCGGGTCCAGGCTGCCCAGCGCCCGGAACGCCAGCTGTGCCCGGGGCGTCAGGCCGCGGTAGCCGACGGCCAGCCCGGCGCGGACCTCCAGCTCGTCGACGGCCAGTTCGTCGAGGCGACGCTGTTCGTCGTCGAGCCGGTCGGCGAGCTGGGCGACGGTCCAGTGCGGCCGGGCCACCAGCCGGGCCCCGGCGACCCGTACGGCCAGTGGCAGCCGCGCGCACAGGGCGATCAGCCGTCGCGTCTGTGCCGGGTCGGCGTCCGCCCGGCCGGCCCCGATCACCCGGGTGAGCAGCGCGGTCGCCTCGGCGACGGTCATCACGCCCAGCTCCACCCGGGCCGTCGCGGACACCGTGGGCAGCCGGAACCGGCTGGTCACCAGCAGCGCCGAACCGGACTCGGTGGGCAGGAACGGCTGCGCCTGGGCGGCCTGCACCACGTCGTCGAGGATCACGAGCAGCCGTCGGCCGGCCAGCGCCGCACGGTAGCGTTCGACGCGTTCCCGCAGGTCGAGGTTGCCCTGGGCGTCCGCGTCGGTGATCCCGAGCATCCGCAGCACCCGGCTGAGCGCCTCGGACGGCTCGAGCGGGTCGGCGCCGCCCACGTTCAGGAAGATCATGCCGTCCGGGAAGTGCTCGCGGACCGCGTGCGCGGCGTGCACCGCGAACGCGGTCTTGCCCGCCCCGCCGGGGCCGGAGACCACCACGACCGGCGGCACCCCACCGGCCAGCAACTCGGCGCGGGTGTCCGCGATCCGGCTGTCGTAACCGGTGTAGTCGACCAGGTCGGGCGGCATGACGAACGGCCGGTCGGGTTCTTTGACCGTTTCGGGGGCGGCGGGTGCCCGCAGCAGCGCCGTGTGTGCCTCCTGCAGCAGACGGCCCGGCTCGGCACCGAACCGGTCCAGGATCCGGGCCCGCGACCGGGCGAACAGCTCCAGCGCCTCGGTGGTGCGCCCGGCCGCGTGCAGCACCCGCATCATCGCCGCGACCACCGCCTCACGCAGCGGGTCCCGGGCCAGCTCGGCGGCGAGCCGGTCGGCCGCCACGCCGTGCCGGCCGGTGTCCGCGGCCGCCGACGCCCACGCGGTCAGCGCCTCGAGGCGCTCCCGGGACAGGCTCTCCCGCGCCCGTTCGGCCCACGACCCGGGCAGCCCGGCGAGCGCGTCGCCCTGCCACAGCCCGAGTGCCTCGTCCAGCCGGGCGAACCGGTCGCCGGCCGTCGCGTCGCGTGCCGACCCGGCCAGCCGCCGGAACCGGAACAGGTCGACCGACCCCGCCGGGACGTGCAGCGTGTAGCCGCCGGACCAGCGTTCCAGGGCGACGCCGGTGCTGTGCTTGAGCACCCGGCGGAGGCGGGCGACGTAGCCGTACAGTGCGCCCCGGGTGTCGGCCGGGAGATCGTCACCCCAGAGCCGGTCGCCGAGCGCCTCGAACGTCACCGGCTGCCCGTCGCTGATCAGCAGGGCCGCGAGCAGGTGACGCTGCTTCGACGCGCCCAGGGCGAGCGGCCGCCCCGCCTCGGCGGCCTCGACCGGACCCAGTAGCCGGAAGTGCACGACACCCCCTTCGCTGAGCACGGTCACGCTCCCCCAGACTAAGGGGAGAGTCGCGGGCGTCTATCTCGGCTCTTCGTGCAGATTTCTCCGGTTCGGTCGGCTTGTGGGCCGCCGGTCGGCGGGTGGCATACCGCGACTACGGTATGTCGAGTGACCGCGGCCGGAGTATGACGGTCCCGGTCGCGCGAGCGAAGCTGGGTTGTGCGATCGAGGAAGACGCTGGAGACGATGACGGACGGGCCTCTCGTCCCTCTGCAGGCGGGTCAGGACCTGGTCCACCCGTTGATGGAGGATCTCAACCGGTTCCTGATGGTGTACAAGTTCGGGCTCGCCGAAGTCAGTACGAAGATCACCATCCTGGCCGAGGAACTCACTCTCCGTGGCCGGGACAACCCGATCGAGCACGTCACCACCCGGCTCAAGACGGTCACCAGCATCGCCGCCAAGGCCCGCCGGGTCGGCTGCGAGCTGACCTTCGACGACCTGCGGGTGACGATCCGGGACATCGCCGGTGTCCGGATCGTGTGCAGTTTCGTCTCGGACGTCTACACGGTCGCCGACATGCTGACCCGGCAGCCGGACATCAAGCTGCTCATGACCAAGGACTACATCGCCAAGCCGAAGGCCAACGGGTACCGCAGCCTGCACCTGATCGTGGAGATCCCGGTGTTCATGTCCGACCGGGTGGTGACCGTCCCGGTCGAGGTCCAGCTGCGCACGGTGGCGATGGACTTCTGGGCCACCCTCGAACACAAGATCTACTACAAGCACGACTCCGAGGTCCCGGCGTCCCTGCGCGCCGAACTCGTCGAGGCGGCGACCGACGCCGCCCGCCTCGACCAGCGGATGGAACGCCTCCACCAGGAGATCCACGGCCCGCGCTGACCATGGACTCCGATGAGGATTCACCGGGTGGGTTGGCGGCGCCTCACGGCGGGTAAAGTGGGCGCAGGCCGCACCGGGCCGATCAGCGTCAAGCAGCGGCGCGAGTTCGGGATCCCACCGATTCCGGGCATGGTTTCCTCCCCGCCTCCGCTGCAAGGATTGCCTGACAGTCATGACGCATGTCCCCGGTCCGTCCGATGCACTCTCCGCGCTCGGGCACATCAGGTTCAGCGAGACCAGCAGGGACGACTTCGTCGGCCGGGTCGCCGCCCTGGCCGTCCAGTTCGTTCCGGGCGCCGGCGAGGTGTCGATAACCCTGCTCGGCGAGCGGGGGCCGTTCACTGCCGCCGCCACCGGTGACGTGGCGTCCCGGCTCGACGAGCGGCAATACCACGCCCGGACCGGCCCGTGCCTGGACGCGGCCGCGGACCGCTCGACCGTGTCGGTGCCGGACACCGCCACCGACACCCGCTGGGGACACTGGTCGTCGCACGCGGCGGCGGCCGGCATGGGCAGCGTGCTCTCGGTCGGTCTGACCACTGCCGGCACCCGCGGCGGCTCGCTCAACATCTACGCCCGTCCCGCGGCTGCCTTCAGCGCCGGCGCCACCGAGACGGCACAGGCCTACGCCGGGTACGCCTCGGTCGCCCTCGACAACGCCCGCGTGTTCTTCGACGCCGTCGCCCTGGCCGCCCAGCTCCGCGAGGCGATGGGCAGCCGGGCCGTGATCGAACAGGCCAAAGGCGTGATCATCGCGCAGCGCCGGTGCACCCCGGACGAGGCGTTCGCGCACCTCACGAAGGTCTCGCAGGACAGCAACCGCAAACTCCGCGACGTGGCGGCCACGATCGTCGCTGGGTTCGCCCGCCGGACGGTCTGACCGGGAGGCGAACGCCCTGTTCCGCAACCGCACAGCGAACCCGTCGTCGCGGGCCCGGAGCGGCCCGGCGGTGTATCCCTGTCAGGGAAGGCGACGGCCCCGTGCCGGGCCGTGCCGGTTCAGCGGATGTCCGTGGTCAAGCAGTCGGCCCCGGGCATCCGCGTCGTTCACGGCTTCTTGACGACGAAGCCGCTCTGCTCGATGAACTCGTCGGTCCCGTCGGACTTGTCGATGTACACCTCGGAGTCCCGCTGGTGCAGCATGTACTGCGGATAGTTCTTGCTGCGCAACTGGATGCTCCCGACGGTGAGACCGGCCTCCGGGCAGAACGTGGCGTCACTCCGGAACAACTCCGAGTCGTCGTTCTCGTCGAACCGCAGCCGGTAGTCGAAGTGCCGCAGGTAACGGTCGTCCCCGTCGTGCAGGCTGAAACACGCCTCGTCGGCGAGCCCCTTCACCACGGTCAGCGCGGTTCCGTCGCCGGACTTCAACGCCGCGAAGTCGCCGTCCACGGTCAGCCGGACCTCGGCGTCCTTCTTCAATGCCAGGATCCACTTGCCGGTGGTCAACTCGTTCTCCGGCGGTGCGCTGGTGGTGGCCGCGGCCGCCGGAGCCGACGATGCGGCAGCCGACGCGGGCGCACTGGCCTGGGCCGACTCGTCCGCCTCGGGCCGCAGGTTCAGATAGGCGAACGCACCCACCACGAACAGGATCGCCACCACGAACAGCCCGAGCACCCCCGGATGCACCCCACCCGACTTGCCCTTCTCGGGCGGCCGGGCGTCAGCCCCACCCCGCCCGTAGACGGTCCCAGGTTTCGGCGCTTCGGGCGGCTGGTACATCGGCTCTGCTCCTCCTGCTCCGGCCGCCCGTCGGGAGAGGTGGCGACCGGTCCGGCCGGAAACCCTACGCGCCCGGGAGATTTCCGGCGATCCGGGTACCTCGATCCGGCGCTCCGACCCCGTTCCTGCCGCATCCCGGCGGTCTGCGGACGCTTTCTCCGGGGGTACGCCCACACCTCCCCCACCTACTCCAAGGCGTCCCGGCCGCGCTCGATCCACGGACCCCCTCCAGCCCGGGCACCTCCCGCTGCGCCGGCATGGCGGGCAGGATACCGGCGTCGTCAAATTATTTTTTGACCTGCGGAAACGTGCTCTCCGCCGGCCCTACAGCACCTGCACCGACGGGATCACGTCGCCGAGCAGCCGGGCCGTCTCGAAACCCTCAGCGGTCGCCTCGGTGACACCGCGCGGGGAGCGCGCGTCACCGATCACATGGAGTTCGACGCGGCCGCGGAGCGCCTCCGCCAGTTCGTCGGCCGGCTGCGGCGGCCGGGACGCCACCACCGCGTCCGCCCGCTCGCTGAACGACCGTCCGCTGTAGTCGTCGCGCAGCCACGCCTCACCGCCGGCCAGCCCGGTCAGCGTGACCGTCGCGTGGAACCGGACACCGGCCGCGCCGAGCCGCAGGCACGACGGCAACCGGACGGTCTCGTCGGCGCCCTGCCCCGGGAACGTCAGCGGCGTCGCGAACACCACCCGCTTACCGGCCGCCACCAGACCTTCGGCGACCGACAACGCGGCCCGCCCGCCCCACTTGTCGTAGACCAGGACATGGTCGCCCATCGGGGTGGTCAGCGCCTCCCGCACGTCGATCTCGCCGTCCAGGGCGGTGCCGCGCGACCCGGTGGCCAGGATGACCACATCCGGACGCAGGGCCAGTACGCCGTTCGCGTCCACGTCCCGATCCAGCTGGATGGCCACGCCCAGGCTGCGGCACTGGCGTTCCTGCCAATCCAGCACGTCCGCCAGTTCGTGCCGGTACGGCGTACCCGATGCGATCCGGACCTGGCCACCCACCTGGCCGGACCGTTCGACCACGGTGACCAGATGTCCCTGGGCCGCCGCGGAGCGGGCGGCTTCGAGCCCGGCCGGGCCGGCACCGATCACCACGACGTGCCGTTCGGTGCGCACCGGCGCCGGCAGCGGCAGCAGTTCGCGGCCGGCGTGCGGGTTGAACGCGCAGCGCAGCGGCTGTCCCTTGGCGAGCCGTCCCCAGCAGCCGTCCTGGATGCCCACGCAGGGCCGGACCTGCGCCGGGTCCTTGCGCGGCAGATCAGGATCGGCCACCAGCGCGCGGGTCATCGCCACCAGGTCGGCCGCGCCGTCGTCGATCAGGGAGGCGGCCAGCGGCGCCGACGTGATCCGCCCGGCCAGCATCACCGGCACCGGGGAGCCCTCGCGGATCCGCCTGCCGAACTCGGCCCACACCGCCGGCGGGTGGCTCGCGTCCGGGATCGCCCCGGCCGTGCCCCGGGCGTCCGCGTAGTGTCCGGCGGTCACCGACACGTAGTCGAGCATGCCGAGTTCCAGCAGCTCCCGGACGGTCTGCTGTTTGCGGTTGGTGGCGTCGCGGTCGCCCGGCACGCCGCCGGTCACCCGGGCGCCGACCACGATCCGGCGGCCGACCGCCTGCCGGACCCCGTGCAGGATCTCCCGGGCCAGCAGCAGCGGGTCGTCGCCCCACCGGTCGCCGCGCTGGTTGGTCTCCTCGTCGAGGAACTGTTCGACCAGGTCACCGTGGGCGAAGTGCAGTTCCACGCCGTCGATCCCGGCCGCTTTGGCCTGGGCGGCCGAGTCGGCGAATCCGCGGATCACGTCGGTCAGGAACGCGTCGTCGGCGGCGTGCGGCACGCCGGGCGCATTCCCCAACAGCCTCAGGGGTACCGGTGATGCACCGTGCGCGACCGGTGTGCCCGACCCGGTGTACACGGCCTGGGCGCCGGGATGTTCGAGGCGGACGAAGACCAGCGAGCCGTGCGGGTGGACCGCGTCGGCCAGCGCCCGGAACGCCGGGATCATCCGGCCCTCCGGCAGCACCGGGAGGTCGCCGTGACCGGCCGTGACACAGGCGGACTGGGTGATCACGATGCCGGCGCCGCCGGCCGCCCGGGCGGCCAGGTACGCGAGCAGCTCGGGGGAGAAGGTGCCCCGGGCCAGTCCGGTGCCGTGCCCGTCCGCGACGATCCGGTTCGGTGCGGTCCGGGGACCCAGCCGCAGCGGCGTGTACAGCAGGCTCATCGGGTCGGGCCCGGCGGCCGCTGTGACGGTATCGGCCAGGGGTGACGCCAGAGATCAGTTACCACTGACGGAATGTAACGAATCCCCGCGACCAGGGGAAACGCGGCCGGGTGGCCGACGGCTCAGAATCGTGTCCGTCCCGCCGATCAGAGGACGTGCCGCGAAAGAGCCGGAGCGGGATGCCGTCGCGGGCCGGTCGACGCTGGGCGGCCGGCCTCGCCGGGCTCAGTGTGGCGGCCGTCGCCGGGCAGGTGATCGGCCTCCTCGACCGGGAATCCGGCCCGTGGATCACCATCCTCACGCTCGTCGTGCTGGACGTGGTCGGCGCGGTGTGCTGCTTCCGGGCGGCCCGCCGGTCCGGGACGAAGCCGGGGGCGTGGTGGCTGATCGCCGCCGGACGGCTCACCGAGATCGTCACGTTCGGGCTGTACGCCGTCGCCCAGTCGACCGGCGGCACCTTCTGGCTCGCCGCGATGATGATCTCCCGGACCGCGATGTACGTCTGCTTCGCGCTCGGCGCGTTCGGAGCGGGTCTCGGGCACTTCCGTGGTCGCCGAAGAGCCGCGCTGGTCGCCGAGGTGGGCACGGTCCTCGGCGCCGGCTTCATGGCGATCTGGTACGTGGCGCTGGAACCGGTGCTGGCCCACGAGAGTCCCCGGCTGCTCTGGATCGGGACGATCGCCTGGCCCCTCGGGGACCTGCTGATGCTCACCGCCGTCGCCGCGATCATCCTGCGCGGGGCGGTGACCCGGTTCGCCGCGCCGGTCACGGTGTACACCGTCGGCATCGGCATCTGGGCCGTCGCCGACATCCTGATGACCCGGACCGCCGCCACCCACTCCGACGTCGGCAACATGGTCGCCGGCTGGATGCTGATCGCGGCGGGCGTCCTGGTCACCGCCGCCCCGCTGGTCGCGCTGAGCAGCGCCCGGGACCTGTCGCACCATCCGCGGATCACCAAGGCGCCGGCCTGGTCGACGTACCTGCCGATGGTCGCGATGATCTGCGGCGGCCTGTTCATGCTCGCGGTCACCCTGATCGAGCGGCAGTTCATGCCCTGGGGCGGGCTGGTGCTCGGGCTGACCCTGATGACCTGCGCGGCGGCCGGCCGGCAGATGCTGTCGCTGCGGGACAGCCGGGCGCTGCTGATCACCGACGCGCTGACCGGGCTGGCCAACCGGGCCGGGCTCGACGACGGGCTGGACCGGGCGATGAAACGGGGCGAGCACCCGGCGATCCTGCTCATCGACCTGGACGGGTTCAAACTGGTCAACGACGCGTACGGGCATGCGGTCGGGGACGCGTACCTGGTGCACGTGGCGCATCAGCTGCGCGGCGGCATCCGGGGCAAGAGCACGATCGCGCGGATCGGCGGCGACGAGTTCGCCGTACTGCTCACCGAGATCGTCAACGACGAGCAGGCCGGCGCCGTCTGCAAGCGGCTGCTCGCCTCGATGGCCGCCCACCCGGTGGTCGTCGACGACGACACGCTGCCGGTCCGGGCCAGCATCGGCGCCGCCGTCCACGAGCCGGGCCTGGACGACAAGACCCTGATCCGCCGCGCCGACGTGGCCATGTACCAGAGCAAACGGGCCGGCAGTCACGGCTTCACGCTGTACCAGCCCGGGATGGTGGACCGGCGGGCCGCCGACGCGGCGATCGCCGACGACCTGCAGCAGGCGCTGGGCCGCAACGAGATGAAGGTGGTCTACCAGCCGATCGTCGACACGGCCACCGGTCACGCGCTCGGCGCCGAGGCGCTGCTGCGCTGGCAGCACACCGTCCGCGGGCTGATCCGCCCGGACGAGTTCATCCCGGTCGCCGAACGCAGCGGCACCATCATCCCGATCGGCCTGTGGGTGCTCGAACAGGCGCTGATCCAACTGCTCGCCTGCCGGGAGGAGATGTACATCAGCGTCAACCTGTCACCCCGTCAGCTGCGCGAGCCGACCATCGTGCACGACGTGCTGGCGGTGCTGGAACGGACCGGCGCCCCGGCCCGCCGCCTCATCCTGGAGATCACCGAGTCGGCACTGGTGGACGACAACAGCGGCATCGCGGCCCTGCACGAACTGCGCAGCCACGGCATCCGGATCGCGGTCGACGACTTCGGCACCGGCTATTCGTCGCTGCAGTACCTGACCCGGCTCCCGGTCGACATCCTCAAGATCGACCGAAGCTTCGTGGCGGAACTCGACGGCAGCCCGGAAGGCGCCGCGGTCACCACCGCGATCATCCACCTGGCCACGGTGTTGCGGCTGCGGACCATCGCCGAGGGCATCGAGACCCCGGCCCAGGCCGACGAACTGCGCATCCTCGGCTGCACCACCGGACAGGGCTATCTGTACGCCAAGCCGCTGACCCCGGAGGAGCTCGCCACCCGGGTCCGGGCCGAGAAGCTGTCCGCGGCGCGTACCGATTAGACACGTTTCGCGGTCAGGGTGCGAAGCCCGTCCGCGTGGTGATTTCGGGCGCGCTGGACGCCCGTATTCATCACGCCCGTGGTGGTGTGTTGATTACGGGTGTGCTGGGCGCCTGAAGTCACCACGCCCGTGGTGGTGTGTTGATTTCGGGCGTGCTGGGCGCCTGAAGTCACCACGCCCGTGGTGGTGTGTTGATTTCGGGCGTGCTGGGCGCCTGAAGTCACCACGCCCGTGGTGGTGTGTTGATTTCGGGCGCGCTGGACGCCCGAAATCACCACGCCCGTGGCGGTGTGGTGAATTCGGGCGTGCTGGGCGCCCGAAATCAACACAGCGGCAAACCCTGACTGCGAAAGGTGTCTGGATAGGATGCGGCGGACGATCATCGTCCGGACACGAGAGTGCTGTCCTATGGACAATACGGGGTAATACCGTCAAGTTTTCTTGCTCGGAGCCTTGCGACGAGTAGGGTACGAGGGATCGCCGATGGAGCGACCGCGTCAGGAGGTGCCGGTGTCCCGACGTCGGGTGGGCGGTCGTGACGTGAAGACCCGGGACGACCGGATCCTCGCCGTCAACGCCACGGGCGCCGAGAACGGCTGGCCCGTCTTCCTGTTCCACGGCACCCCGGGCAGCCGCACCGGGCCGCTGCCCCGCGCCAGTGTCCTCTACCGGCGTGGCATCCTGCTGATCTCCTACGACCGCCCGGGTTACGGCCGGTCGACACCCCAGCCGGGCCGCCGCGTCGCGGACGCCGCCGCCGACGTCGCCGACATCGCCCGGGACCTGGGACTGGACCGCTTCTCGGTGGTCGGCCGCTCCGGTGGCGGCCCGCACGCCCTGGCCTGCGCGGCGCTGCTGCCGGACATGGTGCACCGCGCCGCGACCCTGGTCGGCATGGCCCCGCACGCCCCCGACCTGGACTTCGGCGCCGGCATGACCGACGACAACGTGGCCGCCTTCATTCCGGCAGCCGACCCCGACAACTCCGGCATCAGCGAACGCCTCCGGTGGCGGGCCAACCGCACCGCCGCCGACCCGAACAGCCTGCTCGACCAGCTGCTGACCGAGATGGCACCGGCCGACCGGCGGGTCGTCCAGGAGGCGGCCATCCAGCGGCTGCTCGTCGACTCCTACGACGAGGCGGTCAGCCAGGGCCCGCACGGCTGGATCGACGACGTGCTCGCCATGCGCCGCGACTGGGGATTCGCCGTCGGTGACATCCGCGTCCCGGTCTACATCTGGCACGGCGAGCAGGACAACTTCGCCCCGCCGGCCCACGCCCGCTGGCTGGCCCGCAACATCCCTGGCGCCGTCCTCGAGCTGCAGAACGGCCGCGGCCACTTCGCGGCGATGGGTGTCCTGCCGAGCGTGCTGACGTGGCTGGCCGGCGTCGACGACCGTCCCCACCAGGAGATCCCCGGCGAGGAACTCTCCGCAGCGGTGTGACCCGCCCAGCACGCCCGGGCCGTCTTGCCGCGGTCCCGATGGTGCCCGGTTCGCACTGACGGGCGGCGTTTCCGGCGAGGAGGTCCGGGCCGGTGGCCGGGCCGGGCGGTCTGCGCCGGGCGGTCTGCGCCGATCCCCGTCGGCCGTGTCGTTCGTGGCCGGAAGGGACCGCGGCGGGGACTCGATTACGGCGGGGACTCGATTACGGCGGGGACTCGATTACGGCGGGGAACTCGATCACGGCGGGGACTCGATCACGGCGGGGGACTCGATCACGGCGCGGTTGACCTCAACCCCGCTTGATGTTTCACGATCCTTCGTGGTGCCGGCGAACGGATGGAGTGAGCGAGTGCGAGTAGTACGCGTGACGGAATTCGGGGGACCCGAGTCGATGGTTCCGGGCGACGCCCCGGAACCGGACGCCGGCCCCGGCCAGGTGGTGGTCGACGTGGCGGTCGCGGGCATGACGTTCGTCGAGACGCAGATCCGGCGGGGCGTGGACAGGTGGCACGAACGCCCCCCACTGCCGTACGTGCCCGGCGGCCTGGTCGCCGGCGTGGTGACCACGGTGGGGGAACGGGTCGACCCGGCCTGGCGCGGCCGGCGGGTGGTCACCATGACCGGGGACACCGGCGGCTTCGCCGAGCGTGCCGTGGCGGCCGAAGAGGACCTGTTCCCGGTGCCGGACGGGGTGAGCCTGGCGGAGGCGGCCGCTCTGTACAGCGACGGCAGCACCGCGCAGGGCCTCGTCGAGCGTGCCGGGATCGTGGCCGGCGACCGGGTGCTGGTGGAGGCCGCGGCCGGTGGCCTGGGCACGCTGCTGGTGCAGCTCTGTCTCGCGGCGGGCGCCCAGGTGGCCGGCGCGGCCCGCGGGCCGAGGAAGCTGGAGGTGGTGCGGGGGCTCGGTGCCGACGCCGTCGTCGACTACGCGGAGCCCGGCTGGGCCGAGCGGGTGTTCGAGGCGAAGGGTCCGAGTGTCGTGTTCGACGGTGTCGGCGGCCGGATCGGGCGGGCCGCGTTCGAGGTGACGGCCCGCGGCGGCCGGTTCTCCGTCCACGGCGCCTCCAGCGGCGACGTCACCGCCATCGACGCCGCCCTGGCCCGGGAGCGGGGCATCCAGGTGATCGGGATCGAACAGCTCTTCGACTTTCGCGCCCACATGCGGCGGTGGGCGACCGAGATCCTGGCGCACGCGGCGGCCGGGAAGGTCCGGCCGGTGATCGGACAGACCTTCCCGCTGGAGCGTGCCGCCGACGCGCACCGCGCGGTGGAGGACCGGACCGCGCTGGGCAAAACCCTGCTGCTGGTCAGAACGGCAGAGGGTCGATCACCCGGCGCAGCAGGCGACCCTGTTTGAGGACGGTCAGCGTCGGGTGGCTCTCGCCGAGCAGAGCGGACAGTCTTTCGAGCAGCGACGTCAGCCGCCCGTTCCGCCCCGGCGGTTCGTCCTCCAGCAGTGCCAGGTTGGCGTAGATGCTCAGCGTGTCCGGGTGCGTTTCGCCGAGCACCCGGGCCGCCCGCCGTGAGGCCCGCAGCAGGATCTCGACCGCCCTGGCCGGCTGCCCGGACTCGGCGACGCAGACCGCCAGGTTGGTCTCGGCGGCCACCACGTACGGATGGTCCTGACCGGTCACCGTGGCGAAGTCCCGGACGGCGTCCTCGGCCAGCGCCCGGGCCACCTCCACCGACCCGGTCGCCAGCAACGCCATCGCCAGGTCGTTCACGCAGACGACGGTGTGCGGGTGCTTCGGGCCGAGGTCGGTCTTGAACGCCTCGTGCACCTGGACGAGTTCCTCGTGGGCCTGCTCGTCGGCGGTGCCGAGCAGCGTCACGGCACGGCTCAGCCGGCAGGCCAGGGTGTCCGGCGCCGTCGGGAAACTTTCGCTGAGGAGCCCGTACGCGTTGTCGAGGAGATCTTTCGCCTCGCTCTCCCGGCCGACGCTGCGCAGTGAGATGGCCAGGTTGGCGTTGGCGTTCAGTGCCTCCCGGGACTCCTCGCCGAGCTCCTCGGCGAACATCCGGGCCACGTCCCGCAGGATGATCACCGAGCCGTGGTAGTCGCCACCCTCACGCCGGTCGCGGCCGATGTGGCCCATCGACTGCAACGTGGACGGGTGCCGGTCGCCGAGCACGGTCCGCCGGCCGCGGGCGGCACGTTCGTCGAGTTTCAGCGCCTCGGTGTAGTCGCCGATCAGCCGGTACGACGTGGCCAGGTTGTTCAGGCTGGCCAGGGTCCGCGGGTGGTCCTCGCCGAACACGTCCTGCCAGGCGGCGTACGTCTCCTTGTCCCGTTCCAGCGCCTCTTGGTACTGCCCGAGGCTGCGCAGGTCACCGCCGAGGCTGCTCGCGGTGGCCAGGGTCAGCGGGTGGTCCCGGCCGAGCAGGGCCTCCTGTTCGGCGAGCACGGCCTCGTCGATCGACCGGGACTCCCTGAAGTCGCCGAGGCTGCGGACCAGGTTGGCCTTGTTGAACTGCAGGTGCAGCAGCTGCCGGCGGCGGGACGCGATCTCCTGCTCGTCGACCGGGGTGACCGCCTCCAGTTCCTTGAGCCGGGTCTGCCACACCTGTTCGGTACGCCGTGCGCGTTCCCGCCCGCGGTTCAGGTCGCCCACCTGCCACAGGTAGCGGACCCGGTCGATGAGCAGCTGACGGACCGACTCGTCGCGGCACTCGACGGCCTGGGAGAGTTCCAGGTGCGGCCAGAGCATCCGGAAGGTGGACCAGGTGCCCGGGTCGTCGACCTCGCCGCCGGGCCGGAACCGGGCCAGCGCCAGGTGGACGTGGTGCCGGGTCTCCTTGAGTTCCTCGGCGGTCATCTTGGACTGGACCACGGTCTGCACCACCCGGTGCACGGTGATGCGGCCGCCGCGCTCGCCGGGCTGCCGGTCGGTGCGGACCAGGGCGAGCCGGTTGAGTTCCTGGACCAGGCGGCCGCGGACCATCCGTTCGCGCAGCGTGGAGTCGACCGGGATGAGCGCCTCGGTGAGCTCGTCGCTGTAGATGAAGTCGAGCGCGATCGAGGTGTCCATCATCGCGCAGAGCTGCAGCAGCCGGTACGCGGCCGGCGACCGGTCCTGCAGCCGGGTCAGGGAGGCCTCCCAGACCGCCTGGACCGACTGGGCGCGGACCTCCTCGGGCGCCTGCTGGCCGGGTAGCGGGATGCTGTGCGGTCCGCTGCGTTCGATCGCGTCCACGAGGTAGGGCACGGTGTACTCGGCGTCGGCGAGCAGCGCGGCGGCCGCGGCGACCGCGATCGGCAGGTCGCCGAGCAGGTCGGCGAGCTGGTTCGCCTCGGCCCGGCTGATCGTGGCGACCCGGTTGCGGAAGTGTTCGATGCTCTCCTCGCGGGCGAACACGTCGACCGGGACGGTGGTGGCCTGGCCGCCCCAGGCCGGGGTCCGCGAGGTGATCAGCACGTGGCCGGAGCCGCCCTGCGGCAGGAACTGGGTGAGCCGGTCCGGGTCCTCGGCGTTGTCGTAGACGAGCAGCCACCGCTTGTAGGGCGTGCCGCGGACCAGGGCGTCCAGCACGGTCCGGGCGTTCTCCATCGCCGGGCTGGTGGTGACCGTCGGCAGCCGCAGCCGGGGTGCCAGGTCGGCGAGCTGGCTGTCGACGAAGGTGACCGGCTCCGCGGTCACCCACCAGACCACGTCGTACGCGGTGCGGTAGCGGTGCGCGTACTCGAGGGCGATCTGGGTCTTGCCGATGCCGCCCATGCCCTGCAGCGCGACGGTCGCCGTGCCGGCCAGCACCGCCGAACGGTTGACCCGCAGTTGCCGCCGCAGGTTGACCAGGTCGTCCTCGCGGCCGGTGAACCGCTGGTTGCGGGCTTCCAGGTTGGACACGTACGGCTCGTCGGCGGGGTAGCGGCTGCCGGTGTACGGCTCGGCGGAGAGCGAGTCGGGCCGTCCGACCAGCCGCAGCACCGCCCGGACCGCGGTCTCCTCACCGAGGCCCGCGAGGAAGATCGCCCGCCGGCCGGTCAGTTGCGGCGCCCGGATCGCCTCGGTGAGGCAGACCGCCAGCGCGGTGGGCCGGATCTGGTTGGCCGCGGTGAGCCGCAGGTCCGGGTCGGCCTCCGAGCGGTTCGACACGATCAGCAGGTCCCGGATGCCGGTGGTGTCGGTGGCCGGGTCGGCGACCGGGTCGGTGACCTGGACACCGGCCTGCTCGAGGACGTGGGTGATCCATTCGGCCCAGACCCGGTCACCGGCGGCGTAGCGCAGCGCGACGCTCGTCTCGGCGACCGTCAGGCGCCGCTCGAACTGGTCGTTGATCTGCACCCGGAGTTCCGGGTCGAGCCGGGGGAAGGTGGTGACGGCGTGGTCGGTGAGTTCGGCGGTCAGCGTCTCGTACGCCGCCAGCATGGTGTTCTGCGAACCGGGCTGGTCGCCGAAGGTGGCCAGGCGCTCCTCGAAGTTGTAATACGCCTGGTACGGGACGAAGACGCGTTCCCAGTAGCGGTCCCGGGTCTCCTGGTCCGGCGCGGCGGGCAGCCCCTCGAACCGCTGTTTGGCGAAGGCCCGCCCGGCGTCCATCTTGGTACGCTCGGCCGCGTCGAGCCGCATCGGCACCGGCAGGATCCGGATGTTGCGGCGGTGGTCCTCGACCTGGCGGGCGACCGTGGCGGCGCCCTCGATGCCCTGCTCGTTGAGGGTGAAGCAGTCGACGAGGACGTCCGGCAGGTGGATGGTGCACACGTCGGCGACGTCGCTGTACCCGGTGCGGCTGTCGATCAGGACGTAGTCGTACTGCTGTTTCATCTCGGCGCGCAGCGCGTCGAGGAACAGGCCGCCGGCGTGCTTCTCGTAGAAGTCGTCCCAGTTGAGACCGGCGAGGACGGTGGCGTAATCCTTGCTGATCTTGCCGGCCGAGAGCAGGTCGAGACGCCCGCCCGCACCGAACGAGTCCCAGGTGAGCGGGAGGACCTGGCCCTCCAGCCGGGCGTACGCCGCGACGTCCACGTCGGGCGTGCGCGAGTCGTGCCGGGCCATCGCGTTCTGGAAGTTCTGGATCATGCCGATGATGCCGCGGCTGTGTTCGATCTCCTCACGGCTCAGGAACGGCGAGAAGTAGCGGTGCAGTCCGGGCGACTCCAGGTCCCAGTCGACGGCGAGCACCCGGCGGCCGTTGGCGGCCAGGATCCAGGCCACGTTGGCCAGTGCCATGGTGCGGCCGGTCCCGCCCTTGAACGAGTAGAACGTGACGATCTTGCCAGTTGGCTCTGCGGTCATCGGTCCTCGCCTTGTGCGGGCATGTGCCGGGGCTCGGCCACTCCCAGCCGGGGCCGGCTCGGGAAGGTGCGGGGCAGCTCATGCAGGTAGCGGCTCCGGGCCTGACTGACCAGGACCGGCATGATCTTCACGAAGTCGTCGGCGCTGCCGGCCACGGAGGTCGCCGGGTCGGCGGCGCCGCCGAGCATAGCGAGCGCCCGGTCGCGCAACTCCGCGACGCGCGTGGCGTGTACCCGGTCGCCGGCGTCGGCGATCAGCAGCGGCGTCACCCAGCGGGGCAGCCCGTGCAGGATCTCCGCCAGGCCGGCGGCCCGCTCGTCGTCGTCGAGCAGCCAGACGTCCACCAGCAGCACCGCGGGCCGGTGCCGCCACAGCCGGACCGCCTCGCGCAGGGTGCTGATCGCGGCGACCACGTCCAGCCGCTGGGCCACCGCGAGGGCCTGCCCGGCGACCGGGGTCCGGCCGGCGTCGGCGTACGGCGTCCAGGTCCGGGCCGTCGATCCGGGTGCCGTGTGCACCACGATGAGCAGGTCGGCGGCGGACGGGGCGATCCCGGAGCCGGGCGGCTCGGGCGGCGGCGCCGACGGCCCGATCGGGGACTGTTCGGCGGCGTCCACGATGCGCCGGGCGATCCGTTCGACGATCTTCTCGTACGCCTGCCGGTACTCCGGGTCCGGCGTCCGGTCCAGCCGTCCCGCGTCGCAGAGCGCGCCCAGACCGAGCGTCTTGTACTGCGGCACGTCCTCCTCGAGGCTCAGGCCGTACTGGGCCGGGTCGACGCCGTCCGGGAACGGCATCCACAGCACCGGCTGGATGTGCCGGGCCGGATCGGCGTGCGCGGCCTCGAGGCGTTTCTGGAACGAGTAGTGCTCCTCGGTGGCCCAGGCGCTGGCCACGTATCGCGGGGAGTAGAGCGGGACCAGCACCTCGGCCTGGCCCAGGGCACGCAGGGTGTCACGCCAGCCGGTGCCGGAGGACAGTGTCCGGTCGTAGAGGCCGACGTGCCGCGCCCCGGCCCGGGCCAGCCGCTGCACCACGCCCATCAGGTCGGCGAAGAACGTGTCGACGAGCGGGTCGCGGGTGGCCGGCTCCCCGGCGGGCAGCATCGGCACCGGGGGCACCTCGGCGTAACTCATGAAGAAGTAGAAGCTGCCGGGCAGGGTCATCAGGCACCGTCCTGGAAGGAGCGGAGCAGCCCCCGGGTGGTCCGGCGGGCGGAGGGGGCCACCTCCAGATGGGCCCAGCGGTTCTGGATCTCGCGGGCCAGGATCCAGACGAGCGCGGCGTAGGCACTCTCGTCGAGACTCTGCATCCCCAGCACTCCCTCGGACTCGTACATCGGCCTGAGGCGTTCCACCGACGGGCTGAACTGCTGCACCCTTCGCACGGTAGAGGGCATCCGCGACATCACCGGGGCCCACAGCACCGGGATGATCGCGGTGGCGTGCGGCCGGGACGGCGAACCGGGGCGGGACCGGACCTCCCGGCGGGAGAAGTAGTCCCACTCCATCACGCACCATCTGCTGACACCGACGTACTGCGCGGAGAGCAGGGCGACGAAGACCCGGCAGCCGCTGAGGTTGCGGAACAGTTCGTCGTGCCAGTCCACACCGGACTCGAGCCTGCGGTCCATGAACCCGACGTCACCGCCGGCCGGCACCGGCACCAACTGGTTGACCTTGTTGGTCAGATCCGCGAAGAACCGGTTGACCTCCTTGGCCGGGTCGGCCTCGAGCCCGGTGCTCGCCGGCAGCCGCGCCGGCCGGGCGTAGCTGAAGAAGAACACCGGTTCGGCCGTGTCGTCGCCCCGTTTCCGTGGGGTCATGGGCCTGCGGTCCATCCCACGCGACCATCTCCCGCCGTCGTCGCGATCGATCTACGCCGATAGTAGTGACCGTCACGGTGCGTGTCACCACGCTGCGGCATGCTCCTGGTGCCATCTGGCCGACAGCCAGGTGGCCAGATCGTCCGGCGAG
Organism: Actinoplanes sp. NBRC 101535; assembly: GCF_030269225.1. NCBI lineage: Bacteria > Bacillati > Actinomycetota > Actinomycetes > Micromonosporales > Micromonosporaceae > Actinoplanes > Actinoplanes sp. NBRC 101535. The sequence continues at coordinate 230,939 of NZ_BSSY01000008.1, forward strand.
GTTCTCCCGTCGGTTCCTCCGCCGGCCAGGAGCGCGAAGACCGCCCGTACCAGGTCGGGGCGTTCGGTCAGCGCGACCGCCGGGTGCGCGGCGGCGAGAGCCAGCCACGCCTCGTCGTCGTCCGGCCGGTCGAGCACCGCCTGCCGGGCGCGGGCGAGTTCGGCCTCCGCGGTGCCGCCGGGCGCGGTGGATGTGCGGCCCGAGCCCGCGGCGTGCAGCCGCGCGACGATCCCGCCGGGCGGATCCGGCCGGGTGGGTGGCCGGGCCGCGAGCACCGGTCCGGCCAGCGCGGGTCTTTTCTCACTGCTGGTGTACGCGGCCGCGACGCGCGCCGCCTCCCCGTCCACCGCGCGCAGGTTGCCGAGTCGCCAGCGAACCGCCTCGACCCGCCCGGTCCGCCGCGCGAGTCCCGCCACCGCCGCCGGCACCGCGACATCCGCCCAGCCGTCCGCCCGCGCGAGCAGGCCGTCGAGCAGCCGCCGCCCCGCGCCGGTGAGCTCGGTGGACGACCGCAACGCCCGGATCGCCGGAGTGGTCACCTCCCGCAGGTACGCGAACTGCCACCACGCCTCACGGTCGTCCGGCGCCGCACCCGCCCGCGCCGCCCAGTAGTCGATCACCGAGGCGTGCGCGTACACACCCTGGAGCATGGCCGGCGCCGGCCGGGGCACCGGCTTCCACGGTGCGCGGTACCGCTCGACGGCCGGCCCGGTGCAGAACGGGACCAGGTCCTCGGCCGCCGCGAGCAGGGAGTGCTGCACCTCGTGGATGATCAGCAGGGCCGCGGTCGGCGCGGGCACCGCGAGATCCATCGCGACGCAGCCGGCCGCGAGCGGCGACGACGAACTCGTGGCGCCGGTGCCCGCGGCGGTCAACGGCGCGACCGACCGGAACAGCGCGCGCACCGCCGGGGCGTACCCCCGATGATGCCGGCGGATGATCGCCCAGGCCTCGCGGAGCAGGTTCTCGGCGTCGCGCAGCGCACCGGGCGACAGGGTGCGCGGCGCTCCCAGGCTGTCCCGCCCCGGTTCCAGGTCCTCCACGCCGATCGTCCATCCGTCCTCGACGGTGACCGTGCGTGCGGGGTGCCGCCGCGGTGGTGACGCGCCCGGGTGCGGGCAGCCGAAGTCCGTGCCGGCACCGTTCTGCCGGACCGTGACCGTGGTGCAGTGCAGTCCGTCGAGCCGGCCCACCCCGGGCAGGAACAGTTCGCCGCCGGCGGCCGTGAGCGCGGTGTCCACTTCCAGCCCGGCCCGGATCGCGGCGGCGGTCGCCAGCGCGTCCAGAGCGGCCCGCGCCCGCTCCGGATCGGCGGCGAGCACGCGGGTCGCCCACGCGTGCGCGAACGGCCGGGTGACGATCTCCTCCACCGGGGTACGAGCCGCCACCGCAGCCGTGCCGAGCAGTGTGAACGCCGGATCGGCCGCCGCGCCCAGCCGTCGCCGCACCGCGAGCAGCAGCAGCCGGCGCAGGGCGGCCTGCCCGGTGAGCAGCAGGTCCAGGGTCTCCGGTCCGGGCGTCCCGGAGGCGATCTCGTCGAGCTGCGCCCGTGAGACCCGCAGTGCCGGATCGGTCATCGGCGGAGACCGAGCAGATCGGCGGCGAGCCGCTGCCGGACGTGTCCGATCAGGGCGAACAGGTCCTCGCAGTACACCGAGGGCCGGCTGAAGTCACCACCGGGCGCGCCGGGGGAGTAGCGGTGCGCCTGCAGGCCGCCGCCACAGACGGTGACGACCGGGCAGGCGCGGCACTGCGGGCCGAGGCTCTCCAGGCCCCGTCGACCGGCGGCGATCGCCGGGTGCGCGAGAAGGTCGTCGAGGGAGTGCGTGTGTACCGACAGGCCGGTGGCGGGCCCGCTGTCGGTGGTCTTCAGCGCGTCGTCGCCCTCGTAGGTGCCGTCGCTCTCCACCACGACCGCGGACGGTGGCCGCAGCCCGAGCAGTTCGGTACGGCTGACCCCGCCGCAGAGCAACGCCATGATCGAGTCGAGGATCCGGACCTCGGTCTCCAGCCGGGGTGCCGCGTACCAGCGGTCGAAGACGGCGATCAGCCAGTCCGCGTAGGGCGTGCCGGTGCGTCGCTCCGCGCCGGGCGTGTTGGTGCGTCGCTCCGCGCCGGGTGGAGCGGCACGATCCGCCAGCCCCGGCGGCGGGTGGGCCCAGTTGCCGTGCGGCAGCAGGAAGTCGATCCGCGGCGGGCCGAGCGCGATCAGCGACTCGTAGGTGCCGACCGGGTCGTTGGCGAGGTCGATCGTGCAGAGCAGACCGCCGTAGATCGCCGCGTTCTCCGGGCGGCGCAGACGCTCGACACCGGCCAGCGCCTCGTCGAACGAGCTGCGGCCGTTCGCGTACCGGCGGTGCCGGTCGTTGGCCACCCGGTCGCCGTCCAGGCTCACCCCGACCCGCACCCCGTGCTCCCGGAACAGCGCGAGGAACGACTCGGTCAGCAGGATCCCGTTGGTCTGCACGGCCACCTCGAGGCGGACCCCCGGCGGCAGGGCGTCCCGGAACGAACGCAACGCGGACTCCATCGCCGCGACGCCGGCCAGCAGCGGCTCACCACCGTGCAGGACCACCCGGACCTCGCCGAGCCCGTGGGCCCGGGCGTGTTCACCGAGCCGTTGCGCGGCACGGTCCACGGTCGGTGCGGCCATCCGGATCGGACGGGCACGCCAGCCCTGGTCGGCGGCCTCGTACATGTAGCAGTGGTCGCAGGCGATGTTGCACCGCTCGTGGAATTTGACGACCAGCTCGCGGGCCGGTGCGACCGTCATCGGTCAGATCGATTCGCGGTAAGGGGCGGCCGTCGGTCGGCTCGATTCGCGGTCAGGGACGACGGCCATCGGTCAGATCGATTCGCGGTCGGTGGCGGCGGTCATCGGTCAGATCGAGGAGCTGAAGCCGAACGACGTCTCCGGCTGCTCGGACTGCGCCACCAGCTCGTCCATGAGCCGGCTCAGGGATGGGGACTCGAGCTCCGCGAGGCGTTCCAGCGGAATGTCGGTGATGTCGAGCAGAACACTGCCGCCCACCACGGGGGTGTCGCGACTGGTCATGTTCCCCGCTTTCATGTGCCCCGCCTTCCTCGATCGGGTGAGGCTGAGCATACACGCGGTGACCGTATCGCAGCGACCGTCATCGACGTCCGCGCGGATTCCGTGCCCTCCCGTCCGGGCTTGATGATCTACTGTGCCGATGAGTGCGTTGACGGAGCTGGTGGTTCGCTGGCAGCGAGGCTGGGGCGTCGCCCGTGGCCTGGACCCGGCCCGTGACGTGGGTGGCGCGTTGCGGGTCGCGGGCCTGCACGTCGCCCGCGACATCGAGTACGTGATCACCGACAGCGATCGCATCGGCCCGCTGGTCTCGCTGGCCCGCACCGAGAACGGCGTCATCTGGCTCTCGGTGGCCTCGCACGATCCGGATCGGACCGTGGTGGACCTGGAGGCGGCCGGCCTGACCATCCTCAAACGCACCGAGATGCTGATGGCCGCCGACCTGCTCGCCCTGCCCCGCCCACCGGCGACGGTCGACGGCTACACCCTCACGGTGGAGGCCGCCGGCGACGTGATCACGGTGCTGGCCCGGGACACGGACGGGTTACTCGGCGCGCGGGGAACCGTCGGGTGCAGCGGCGCCGACGCGGTCGCCGACCGGATCGAGACCATGCCCGGCCACCGCCGGCGCGGCCTGGGCAGCGCGGTGATGGGGGCGCTGAGCAGCGCGGCGGTCGCCCGAGGCTCGGTGCACGGCTTGCTGATCGCCAGTGAGGAGGGTCAGCTGCTGTACACCCGCCTCGGCTGGCGCCCGGTCGCCGAGGTCGTCATCGCCAGTTTTGCCGAGAACGGATTTGTCGGGTAAAGCTGAACTGTGCGAATCGGCTCTCGTGCGGCGGCGGCCGCCGGTGTGATCAGTCTCCTGGTGGCCTGCTCCTCCGAGGACCCGGCCGGCTCGGCGCCGCGGGGCACCGCGCCGCCGCCCTCGACCGCGCCCTCCGCGGCGGACGTGCCGGCCCTGACCGCGGTCCGGGTCCGGCCGCTGGACGGCACCGGCACGGCGCCTTTCGATCAGCCCCGGACACTGCAGGCCCCGCCCGGGTGGACGGTCGACGTCTGGGCCCGGGTGCCCGCCGCCCGGCTGCTGGCCTGGACCCCGGACGGCAGACTGCTGGTGTCCCGCCCCAAGCACGGTGACGTTCTCGCGCTGACACCGGGCGCGGGCGCGGCCACCCAGCAGACCCTGGTGTCCGGTCTCAACCAGCCGCACGGCCTGGCCTTCCGGGGCGACACCCTGTTCGTCGCCGAGAGCGACAAGGTCGATTCCTTCCGGTACGCGCGCGGCACGGTCACCGACAAGCGGGTCGTCGTCGGCGGCCTGCCCGACGACAAGAGTCCCGAACTGCGCGGGGCGTACTCGCACGCCCTGAAGAGTGTGGCCGTCGGCGACGACGGCGCGTTGTACGTGTCGGTCGGCTCGACCGGCAACGTGTCCGTCGAGGACCGGGACGCCACCCCGGAACGCGCGTCGATCCTGCGGGTGCCCCCGGGCGGCGGGCAACCCACGACGTACGCCCGCGGTGTCCGCAACGGGACCGGCCTCGCCGTCGACCCGGCGGGCTCGGTGTGGACGGCCGTCAACCACCGCGACAACATCGGGTACCCCCACGAGGACGGAGCCTGGAACCGGGGCGACGTCGTCCAGGAATACGTCAACGACCACCCGTTCGAGCAGCTGGCCCGCCTCACGCCGGGGCGGGAGCTCGGCTGGCCGTACTGCAATCCGGACCCCGACCTGCAGCCGGGGGAGAAGGACTCGCCGTTGAGCTACACCCAGCGGCCCTACGTCGCCGACGTGCAACTCAACCCGGACGGCTCCAAGCTCGACTGCGGTTCACTCGTGCCGGTGGAGCAGGGGATGGGCGCGCACTCGGCGCCGCTCGGCCTGAGCTTCGCCGTGTCGCCCGGCCTGAGCGGCGGATACGGCCCCGGGGCGCTGGTCGGCATCCACGGCTCGTGGAACCGCAAGCCGCCGCGCGCGCCGGAGGTGTCGTTCTTCGCCTGGCGCGACGGTGGGCTCGGTCCGCAGCAGACGCTGCTCACCGGGTTCCAGCTTCCGGACGGGTCCCGGTGGGGCCGGCCGGTGATGGCGGTCCAGGGGCCGGACGGCGCGCTGTACGTGAGCGACGATCAGGCCGGGGCTGTCTATCGCGTGGCCGCCGCCTGACGTTCCGGGTTCTTCTGCTCCGGCGGCTGGTCGTCCGGTCGGTCTTCCGGCTGGTCGTCCGGCTCGCTTTCCAGCTTGTTGTCCGGCTGGTCCTCCGGCTCGTTCTGTGGGCTGTTGGGAGGGGATGCCGCCCCTCCCCGTAGCAGCCGCCGCAGCCGTGTCCACCTCTGCCGGGGCGGCACCACCTCCGCGTGCGGGAGCGCCGACTCCATCTCCTGCCGGGCCATCCGCGCCGCAATGATTGCCGCATACATGTCCATAACGCCTCCTCGCGCTGTCCGTTACCGTTAACGTGACCGTTAACGGCATCGTGCATCGTGGGCCGCGTCTCGTCAACCGGATAACGGATTACGATGCAGAGGCCGTGGAAAACGAAGAGCAGGACACCGCCCCGACCGCCGCCCGTCGCGTGACGCTCCGTGACGTCGCCCGGGTCGCCGGCGTCTCCCACCAGACCGTGTCCCGCGCCATCAACGACAAGGGCGAGATCGATCCCGAGACCCGTCGCCGGGTGCTCGACGCAGCCCGTCAGTTGCGCTACCGTCCGTCACGGTTCGGCCGCGGCCTGGTTCGCCCGGCGACCACCACCGTCGGCCTGGTCGTGGCGAACGTGGTCAACCCGTTCTACCCGGAGATCATCGCCGGGGTGATCGACGCCGCCGAGAGCCGCGGTTGGAAGACCCTGATCAGCACCACCCAGTACAACGCCGACCGCGAACCGGCCCTGCTACGGTCCCTGTCCGACCAGGTCGACGCACTGATCTGCTACCTCTACCAGCCTGACGACGTGGTGGCCGCCGCCATCGAGGGCGTGCCCCTGGTCCTGATGAGTCGCCGCCCGCAGGACCCGGCCTTCGCCGCCGTCGACATCGACATCCGCACCGGCATGCAGGCCGCCGTCAGCCACCTGCTCGCCCGCGGCCACCGCCACATCGGCATGATCGACTGCCCGGACGCGCGGGACCCCGCCCGCAAGGAACAGTTCCTGGCGGTGGCGGCGGAACACGGCATCCCGGTCGCGGCCGACGCGGTGGCGTCCGTCCACCAGTCCGTGGCCGGCGGCGAGGAGGGGTTGGAACAGCTGCGGCGGGACCGTCCCGATCTGACCGCGGTGCTGTCCTTCAACGACCTGGTGGCGATGGGGGCCCACCGGGCGGCCCGCCGTCAGGGCCTGGCGATTCCGGGGGACCTGGCGCTGGTCGGCTTCGACGGCCTGACCATGGGCGAATTCCTGGAGCCCCCACTGACCACGATCGACATCGACAAGCGCCAGATGGGCGAGCTGGCCGTGGCGCAGGTCGAGCACCTGCTGGCCGGGACGGTCCCGCCGCCGGCGCTGGTCCGCCCCGAGCTGCTGATCCGCGCCTCCACCTGACCGCTGGGCCTGCCTTTCGATGCTTACCTCATTCGGCGGGCGTCTTGTGCGCCTCATGGCGGTTCGAGGACTCACCACCCGTACCCTCGCTGATCTCGCTCTTGTCGCGGACCGCGAGATCATCGCCGCGGAACGTGACGGACGGCCTGCACCCGCCCTGCTGCGCCGGCTCGCGCCTGCTCTCGGACTGCACCGCAGCGATCTGTTCCTGATCGCCGACCAGCCGGTCCCCGACGACCTCGCCCCGGCGGACCCGGACGCGTTCGGTCTTGTGCGCGGCGTGATCTGGGAACTCATCCATGTGCCCGGCGCCGTCGACGACCTGCACCGGTTCATCGGCGCTCTGCCGCGACTGCCCCGGACTGCCCCGCCGCGACCGCTGCCACCCCACCTGATCTATCCGGCCGGCCCGGGCGGGCGGCTCGTGCGCCTGCTCCACAACCGTAATCTCACCTGGCTCACCGCGGCCTACTGCCTTTTCGGTCTCGGCGGCGGGCCGATGCTGTCCGCGGCGACGATCGGCGTGATCGGGCGTGGCGGCAAGCAGCTCACGCCGGCTCTGCTGACCCACTTCGCCGCGTTCCTGGACATCGGATCTCGTGATTTCACGGCGATCACCGGCATCGACTGTGCCGACGAGCCACCCGGCCCGGCCGCAGCCCTGCTCTGGGACGCGCGCCACCTGACGGCCGGCCAGTTCGAACAGGTCAAGGCGCTGGCCGGAAAGCTCCGTGCCGGACGGCGTCCCGCGGTATAGCCCGCGGGACGCCGTCCGGTGGTCGGACGATCATGTGATCTCGCAGCTCAACGTCGAGGCCCACGACCACCAGAAGAGACCGGGCAGGAACGCGCCGCCGATTTCGTCAGGTGGTCGTCCGCGTAGCTGATCGATCGCAACGCAAAGAAGTCGATCGTGCCCGGATCAAGCTGGAAACCGCCCTTTGCGGGTTGTGGTCGTCGGCCGCTTGCTGATTTGGCCCGGCACGGCCAGAAGGTCAGGCCGACGGGTTGAAACTGATTCCCGACGGCATCGCCTCGGTGATGAGGTTGACGAAGTTGGCGTCCTTCAGCCCGAAGTTCGCACTCCCGAAGTTGTAGTTGCTCAGCGTGTCCCGGATCGCGGTGCTGGGATATCCGTTCCAGCCGACCAGGGTCGGGTACTGCCAGGTGCCATAACCGTTCTCCGGCGGCTCGTCGTTGCTGTTCGCCAGCCGGAACGTGTGCGTGCTGGCACCGTCCTTGTGGTAGACGATCTTCGGGTGGTTCCCGGTCCAGATGACGCTGCTGGAGGCGTACACGGAGAAATCGCCGTGCGCCGACGTCGCCACATATTTCGCCACGTCGTTCTGCACCCACACGACCACGTGTTCCCAGTCGTGCCGGTGCCCGCCGATCGAACTGTTCGCCAGCGCCTGGTCCTTCTCGAAGTAGAGACCATAGGCGACCGCACACCAGCCGTTGTTGCACTTGTACCGCGAATACCCGTTGGTGTTGTCCAGGTCGGATGTGTCGTGGCAGTCGCCGCTCAGCGACCCGGTCGGGTTCAGCCCGCCGTTCACCGTGCCGGTCGGCCCGATCGCCGGGGTGGGATAACAGCCGTCGGTGTCGTAATCGTAGGCCGGCTGCCACTTGCTCTCGATCGCCTCGGCGTTGCCCGGCAGTTTCGCCGGGGGAGCGGCGAGTGCCGGCGTGGCCGCCGCGACCACCATCGCGAGCGCGCCGCCCGCAATGATCGCCGCGCGACGCCCGCGCTTTCCGGTGGGCTCGGGGGTTTGGTTCGGGGAAACCATGAGCCAGACTCCTTCAGGGGACGGACCGGCTTACTCGCCGGTAACCGCGAACAGCTTCGCTGCTGTGGCCCGCCAGGGCAATAGGGAACCTTGAATACCATGTGATGCTCCAGCCAGGTCTTACTCGCACTTCCCCTCCGGGTACGCGAAACCGGCCGTCCCGCAGAACCGCACCTCAAGCCCACTTCATGGCCCAGCGGCCACCCGTCCAGCCACCCGAGTCGACCCATCCGGCAGCCACGCGAACACCACCGCTTCGATCCGCTCGCCAACCAGAATTGAGACACCGGTAGCCACCTCGACGGCGTAATGTCATCCAGTCCACATCGGAGACGAGGATCCGGGGCGGAGCTGCTCGCGGTCGTGGCGTCGGGGCACCGCTGACCACGTCGGGCGGACACTGCTGGTTCCTGGGCGGCGACGTAACCGGCCTGGACGCCGACCGCCTGATAGTCCCCACCGGCCCCACATTCGCCATCACTTCCCTCCGCCGTCTCACAGCCGTATTCGTCCGCGGAGCACTGGCCACCGCCTGAGCCGTGGTCCTGGTCTCGGCCCTCACCCGCCCTCGTCACATCTGTTCCGCTCGCCGACCGGTCAGCGCTTGGCGCGGATCAGCCAGTAGTGCAGGACTGCCAGGGGGAGCACACCCACCGGATACCAAGCCATGTCGACCAGATCGAACTGGCTCCCGAGAATCAGCCGTGCCGCCAGGCTCCGTGCGGACAGGTAGGCGGGGATACCCGTCAACTGGGACAGCTCGACCGCCCAGCAAAAGCCGATCGCGCCGGCGGCGAGGATCAGAGGCCGCGCCCGTGGCCAGAGAAAGGCCAGCCCGGCATAGATGACGGAGGCGTAGAGCAATGTCCCGGAGGACTGAGCCAGCACCCCAGAGCCGGTCCCGGTGAACGATCGGATCCCGAATGCCGCCACCAGACACAGCGCAACGGTCGCCACCGCACTCAGCCGGACCCACCGTGTTTCCATGATCATGGCTCGGAACGTAGCGGCCCACCGCACCCGCCACCGCCCCACACCCAGGACCGTCCCCGAGCAACCTGTGCCGTGCCTTCATTCCCGGTCTGTCGGGATGTCGGGAACGGGACGCCGCTGCCCACGCCGTTGCGTCCTGCACCTGCCGGTTTGGCAGACGACCGCGGCGGACGCTTCTGAAGGTCCCGCGGTTCACAGTCGGACTCCCGTCCCTCGCGGTCAACCACGAGGCCGGCAGTGAGGTCGGTGACACCGCGCCTTCCAGCCGGGTCGTCGGAGCCGGCGCCGAACACGGCGGTCAGAGCATCCGGTCGACCCCATCGCGGGGAACCGTAGGGCTGCCGGGGCTTCCGAGGTTCGGCGGGGGAACCTTGCCGCAGCCGGAGAAGGACGATCAGCAGGACCACCTCGATGGCCGTGACGACGATGCCGGTCTTGTCGACCGGGAGCCGGGTGAACGTCAGTAACGTCGGCAGGCCGACGGTGTGACTCAGCAGGTAGAGCACCGGGAGAGCCGTTGCCAGAGACCTGGCGCGACCGATCGTCCGGGCTCGGGGAACGGGTTCGTGGAGCCCGGCGAAGAGCAGACCCCAGCAACAGGCGATCACCACGTGGAAACCACTGATCAGCGGCCAGCCGCGGGCATCGACCCATGCGGCGACGAGATGGCCGATCTCGGCGGCAAAGGTGAGCCAGAGAGTGAGGCGGCGCATGCCGGTCACGGGATCACCTCGTAGTTCGCCATCATCATCATGTCTCCGTGTTCGAGGTTGTGGCAGTGCAGGACGTAGCGGCCGGTGTAGGTGTTGAAGCGGATTGCGACCCGGACGACGCCCGCCCGGATCTGTACCGTGTCCTTCCACCCCGAGTCCTGAGGCTCGGGCGGCTCCCCGTTGCGATCGAGGATCCGGAAGTGGCCGAGGTGCGGGTGGAACGGATGCTCGGGATCCACCTTGATCGACCAGATCTCGGTCTCGCCGAGAGGCACTGAGGCATCCAGGCGATCGGCCTGGAAGGTGCGGTAGTTGATGGTCGCCGGGATGCCTCCCTGACCACCGGTGAAGACGAAGGAGCGCGTGGTCGGCGCGTCGATCGGCGGCATCGGCTCGAGATCGGCGACGAGGGTTTCCGGAATGACCGAGTCGTCGGTCACCCGCGAACCGACGTCGAACCGCATGACCTGTGCCGTCGGCTCGTCGCCATCGCCGTTGGCCAGCACGACACGGCTGCCGGCCGAGTACCGGGAGAAGTCGACGATCACGTCATAGCGCTCGCCGGGGCCGATGTAGACCTCGTCGAGCGGGATCGGCCGGGGCAGAAGGCCGGCGTCACTGCCGATCTGGACGAGACCGCCGCCGCCTGGTGGTGGGGGATCAAGCCTCAGCCGGTACGCCCTGGCGTTGGAACCGTTCAGCACCCGGAACCGATAGCGCGCCCCGTCGACGGTGAGGAACGGCCACGGCTTTCCGTTGACCAGGATCGTGTCGCCACGGACCCCGTCGGCGAAGAGCGCCTGCACCCCCGGCCGCTCGACCAGGGTGGGGTCGAGCGACGGGTAGAAGAAGGTGCCGTCCTCGTTGAAGAAGCGGTCCTGGATCATCAACGGGATCTCCCGTCGCCCCCGTGGCAGCGGCAGCGACTCCTCGGCCTCGTCCCGCAGCAGGTAGAACCCGGCGAGACCGCGGTAGACGGACGGCCCGGTGAAGTCGAAGCGGTGATCGTGGTACCAGAGCGTGGCGGCCGCCTGGTCGTTCGGGTAGTGATAGGTGCGCTCGCCGTGCGCGACCCCCGCAGTGCCTCCGGGAGGCGGGCCGGCACCGAGGTGATGACCTTGCCAATCGTGTACGCCACGTGGCAGCACCAGGTCGAGCGGGTATCCGTCGGAGTCCGGTGGTGTGACGCCACCGTGCAGGTGGACGACTGTGGGCACCGGCAGCTCGTTGCGGTGGCGAACGGACACCGGCCGGCCGCGCCGAGCCTCGATGGTCGGCCCTGGATAGACGCCGCCGTAGGTCCAGACCGGGGTCCGCAATCCCGGAAGGATCTCCGCCTCGGCGGTGACCTGCCGGATCTCGTAGATGTCGGTGGGCCCGGCGGCGTCGTAGGGAGTAAGGACAGGAGGAATGGTCAGCGGTACCGCGAACCGGTCCACGGACGGGCTGGTGTGGGCGGCCTCGAGAGCGAGACGGGCCGCGACGGCGGTCGCCACGGTGGCCGGAAGCGCCAGGCCGGTGACGCCGCCGAGCCCCATCCGGAGAAGGGAACGCCGGGAGAGTTTGTCGGTCACGGCGGGAAAACTATCGGCGGTTCCGTGCCTTCCACATCCGTTCAGATGCGCAGTCCACGTACGCATCTGAACGTACGCAGGGTCCTCCGAGCCGACCTAGACTGCCCGATGTGGAACGAACCGATGCCCCGTCGACGCGGCGTCCGGCTCCCCGGCACGTATTGATGGTGGCCCGGGAGTTCGCCGACCGCGTCCTGCAGCACAACGCCTGGCGCCATCCTCTGCTGGGCGACACGACCCTGACCGCGATGACGTTGACGGTCACGTTGATGGCTATGGCGGCGGTGCGTAACCCCGCAGAGCGCGACCCTGTTCCCTGGGGTTTCCTACTGGCTCTCGTCATCGCGCTTCCCAACCTGGTCCGTCGCCGAGCCCCGCGTCTTGTGCTTCTGGTCGCGGCGACGGCGCTCATGACCTACTACTCCTTCGGCTTCCCGGGCTTCTCCCCATTCCTGGCCCTGGCGGTTCCGTTGTTCACCGCCGCTGTCACCGGCCACCTGCGGACCGGTTCCGTGGTCGCCGGGATCGTCGCCCTCTCCGGCGTCCTGGCCCGTGCTGTCGAGATGGAGTCGATGATGCGCGCGTTGCCCGGCTCGTTGACCGACACGGCGCTGCTCGTCGGATCGCTCCTACTCGGTGACGCGGTGCGTGCCCGTCTCGAGTTGCGCCGCGAGCTGGCCGAGGGCGTCCGCCGGGCGGTCCGTGAGGCCGAACGCGAGTCGGAGCGTCGCGCCATGCAGGAACGACTCGGTTTGGCGAGGGACCTGCACGACCTGCTCGCGCATGGAGTCGCGGTCGTCGGAGTCCAGGCCAACGTGGCCGCCGAGCTGTTCGACATCGATCGACCGAAGGCGCGCGAGGCTCTCGAGGCGATCCGCACCGCAGGCGACGAGGTCCTCGCGGACTTGGGCAACACGATCAGGCTGCTCCGTGTCGGTTCCACCACCGAGCCGGTGTACGGGCTCGGCGACGTGCACATCCTCGTGGAGGGGACACGGCAGGCGGGGATCGATGTGGATCTGACAGTGAGCGGGGACGAGCGGCATGTGCGGCCGTCGGTGGGGCTCACCGCCTACCGGGTGATCCAGGAGTCGCTCACCAACGTGATCCGGCATTCCCAGGCATCGAGGGCCCAGGTCGAGATCTTCTACTGGCGTTCCGACCTGGAGATCCGGATCGTCGACAACGGTGTCGGCTGGCATCATGCCGGCCGGCGAGACCAATCCGTTCTTGCCGACGAGGTCACCTCCGGCGTCTACTCCTCCGCCACTGACTTCGCCTCTCGCGCTACTCGTCACACGGTGGCCACCGGCGTTGCGATGGCCGGTTCCGTTCCTCACCACAGCCGGGGGTCTTCCGACGGGGGCGTCACCGAGTCCCGAGCCGACGCCCCAGATCCTCGAACCGAATCCGCGACCTCGCGTTCGGCTGAACCGGACCGCGAACCGGGAAACGGATCGGATCCCGGGACCGGGACCGGGACCGGGCGCGGGCAGGGGAACGCATCGGATCCCGGGACCGGGCGCGGGCAGGGGAACGCATCGGATCCCGGGGCCGGGCGCGGGCAGGGGAACGCATCGGAGGGCGAATCGGGAAACGGGCCGAGGCGCGGGCCGGAGGGCGGGGCGGCGAGCGGTTCCTGGGTGGGGCTCACGGATGGCTTTGCGGGGCCTGCGGCGGCTGGCCGCAGGGCTGACCTGCCGAGCGGCACTCCGGCGGGTCATGGACTCGCGGGGATGCGGGAGCGCGTTGTTGCGCTCCATGGCAGGTTCGCTGCGGGCAACGGGGATGCCGGTGGGTTCATGGTGACGGCTCATCTTCCGGCGGGACTCTGACGGTGATCCGTGTGTTGCTGGCGGACGACCACCTGGTGATTCGTACCGGTTTTCGCACTCTGCTGGAGCTCGACGACGAGATCACGGTGTGCGGGGAGGCTCCGGATGGTGCGCAAGCGGTGGCCCTGATCCGTGAGATGCGGCCCGATGTGGTGCTGATGGACATTCAGATGCCGTTCGTGGACGGCATCGAGGCGACCCGCCGGGTGACCGCTGATCCGGCGTTGAAGGGGGTGCGGATCGTTGCGTTGACGACGTACGAGGTGGAGTCATACGTGTTCGGGATGCTGCGGGCCGGTGCCTGCGGTTTCCTGACGAAGAATGTGCGGCCGGATCGGCTTCGGGAGGCGGTACACCTGGTGGCCGCGGGGGAGTCCCTGCTGTCGCCGGCGGCTACGCGGGCGCTCATCGCGGGGTTCGTGGACGCGCCTGCGGCCCGCCCGGTCGACGAGGCCCGGCTCTCCGTGCTCACGCCGAGGGAACGGGAGGTGGTCTGCCTGGTGGCTACCGGGATGACCAACGAGGAGATCGGCGCTCAACTGCTGATGAGTCCGGCCACCGCCCGCACTCACGTCGGCCGGGCCGTCAGCAAACTGTGTGTCCGGGACCGCGCCCATTTGGTGGCAGTCGCCTACGAGAGCGGCCTGGTCCGTCCCTGAACGCCCATGACGTCGGGCCCGGCGCCAGTGTGCCAGGGGCGAGGCCGGGTAGTGACGGGGACGGCTGCGGGCGTGGTCAGGGGAGTTCGGGGCGGCGGAGGGCGGGAGCGGACAAGGCGCGGTTCACGGCCGCCTCGCAGTGGAGGCGGGTGGTCGGGAACACCGGGACCGGGCTGTCGCTCTCGTCGACCAGGAGTTCGATCTCGGTGCAGCCGTAGATGACGCCCTCGGCTCCGGCCTCCACCAAACGGCTGATCACCGTGCGGTAATCAGCCCGGGACTGGGGCTTCGTCACGCCCAGGCAGAGCTCGTTGTAGATGATGTCGTTGACCATCTGCTGGTCGTCGGGGGAGGGGACGATCACCTCCAAGCCGTGTGTGGCCAGCCGTCCACGGTAGAACTCCTCCGACATCGTGAAGCGGGTGCCGAGCAGGCCCACTTTGCGTACACCGTGGGAGGTGACCGCTGCGGCCGTGGTGTCCGCCAGGTGCAGCAACGGAATCGTGGTCGCCGCCTGGATGGTGTCGGCCACTTTGTGCATCGTGTTCGTGCACAGAACGATGAAGTCGGCCCCCGCCGCCTCCAGCGCGACCGCCGCGCTGCCCAACGCGGCCGCCGCGTCGTCCCAGCGGCCCTCCGACTGCATCGCCTCGATGGCGGCGAAATCCACCGAGTAGAGCACGCACCGGGCCGAGTGCAGGCCGTCGCCGCGATCTTGGACCAGTTCGTTGATGACGCGGTAGTACTCCGCCGTCGACTGCCAGCTCATCCCACCCAACAGACCGATCAGTTGCACGAGTTGCCTCCAGCGGGACGAAAGATCCGACGGAAAACCGGCCCTGACAAGCAGAAAACCGGCCGCTGTCGGCGCGTTATGCCGACGGCGAAAGCAGGGACGTCCGCCAGGCCCGGCGACAAGTATCCCGAACGTGAATCGACAACCGAAGCCGACACAACGGCAAACCTCTACCCAGACGAGTGACCGACCGAACGTATCCGCAGGTAGCAGGCCGTACGGTTCGATCATTCCGACCATGGAACCTCTCATGCGCGGCCTCTGCGCCGCCGCAGCCACCGCGGCCGTGGTGATCGTCGGGACTGCTGGTCCCGCCGCGGCCGTACCCGAAACTCCGCGTCTGCCCGCGGCCATCCCGAACCTCGACTCGACCTTCGGGTCGGGCGGTTACACGACGCTGGAGGGCAGCCCGGAGGACACCGAGGTCGACTCCACCGGCCGGGCCCTCATCCTCACCACCACCAAGGACGGCAAGGCCAGCCTCACCCGGCTGACCGCCAACGGGGCGAAGGACACCACGTTCGGCGTGAACGGCACCGTGTCGCTGCCGTTCGCCGGTGACATCTCGCTCGGTGTCGACGGCACGATCTCGATCGTCGGCAGCGGAGACGACGACAAGGGCGTCAACCTGCTCAAGCTGAGCTCGACCGGGCAGACCCTGCTGCAGACGCTGCTCGCCAAGGACGCGGCGGTCGACAAGATCCTCGACGTGGCGGCCCGCAAGAGCGGCGGTCTGCTGGTACACGGCATCGACGAGGACACCACCCCGGCGACGCACACGATCACCGCGGTCACGCCCAGCGGCACCCTGGACAACACGTGGGGGCAGAGCGGCCTGCTCAACCTCAAGGACCAGAACCTGGTGTCGGTCGGCGTCAACGGCGACAACGTGCTGACGGTCGGCCTGAACGGCATCAAGAAGTACGGGATCACCGGCCTGCTGGACAAGCTGCTCGGCACCCTGAACCTGCCGCTCAAGTTCAAGCCGGACTCGGTCGAGTCGACGGGCAACGGTTTCCTGGTGAACGGCCTGCTCACCGGCCTGACCCAGCGGATGGCCGTGCTGAAGCTGCTGCCGAGCGGGCTGCCGGACACCTCGTTCGGGCTGGCCGGCCTGGCCGTCGGTGACGCCCACAAGTGCTCGCCGACCAGTGAGAAGTCGTTCACGACGAGCGTCGGCGTGTACGTGATCGGCTCCAACGCCGACTGCGGCGACGACAGTAACGTCTATGTGCACCGGTTCACGCTCAAGGGCCTCGACGACAAGCTGTTCGGCGACAACGGCGAGGTCGAGGTCGACGACGACCAGGACGAGCCGGCGCTCGGCGACAGCGACGGCGGCGCGCAGCCGGACGGCAAGGTTCTCGTGTCGTTCGCGTCCGGCACCGGCGACACCACCAGCATCACGCGTCTGCTGTCGAAGGCCGCGGGCGTTCTGCCGTTCGTCTCGTTGACGGCGTCGAAGGTGCTCGACCGGGTCGACACGCTCGCCAAGAAGACCGCCACCGTCCCGGTCCTCGGCAAGGGCGGCATCCCGTCGACCGGCGTCGCCGCGGTCACGCTCGACGTCACGGCGGACAAGACCAAGGGCGACGGCGGTGTCATCGCGTACCCATCGGGTGGGTCCGTGCCGAACCTTGTCACGAACCTGCACAACACGGGTCAGTCGGTCACCCAGCGGCTGACGGTGCCGGTCGGCAACGACGGCAAGGTGCTGCTGCAGAACGCCTCCACCGGCGCGGCGCAGCTGACCGCCAACGTGGTGGGCTACTACCCGACGGGCGGGTTCGTGCCGGTCACGCCGACCCGCCTGCTCAACGGGCAGAACCTGGGCGGCGGCAGCTCGACCCCGGTGGTCGTCGGCGGCAAGAACGGCATCCCGTCGACCGGTGTCGACGCGGTCGTGGTGAACGTCGGTGTCGACGACGTGGCGAAGGCGGGCGGCCTGAAGGTCTTCCCGACCGGGTCGGCGGTCCCGTCGACGCTGCTGGCGTCGCACTCCGCGAACCAGCCGGGCAGCGCCACCCTGAACGTGAGCCTGGGCACCGGTGGCAAACTGAACGTGCTGAACACGGCGACGAGCACCGCCGATGTGACCCTCGACGTGGTCGGGTACATCCCCTCCTCGTCCGGGTCCTGACCTGACACCTCCTGGCGGTGGGTGGGCTCAGTGCCCGCCCACCGTCCGGTGTTCCGTCAGGAAACGTTCCACCTCGCCGGCGTCGTCGAGCGGCAACGGGTACACGATCAGCTCGTCGACGCCGAGGTCCGCGTAACGGCGGGCGTCGCCGGCGGAGACGGGCCTCATCGACTGGAAGTAGATCTCGAGGCGCCCCAGGTGGACCGGCCGGTCCACCTCACCGGCCACGCGTGCGAGTCGCGCCAGATGCCCGGTCAGATCCTCCGGGGTGTCGCCGACACCGAGCCAGGCGTGACCGCGGCTGACCGCCCGCCGCAGCGCCCCCTGGCTGTGCCCGCCCACCACGATCCGGACCCCGGACGGCCGTGGATGCGCGTCGATCCCCGCGAACGTCACGTGCCGCCCGTCGAAGGCGGGCCGGTCCGCCGTCCACAGCGTGTTCATCGCGTCGAGGTACTCGTCGGTCCGGGAGCCGCGTTCGGCCATCGGCACGCCCAGCGCCGCCAGTTCCGGCTCCAGGTAGCCGGCACCGATCCCGAGCCGGAATCGTCCACCGGTCAGAACGTCCAGGCTGGCCACCTGCTTGGCGAGGACCAGCGGGTTGCGCTGCGGCAGGATCACGATCCCGGTGCCCAGGGCGATCCGCGTGGTCACCGCAGCCACGTAGGCCAGGTGCACCAGCGGGTCCAGGACCGGATCGGTGGGGTCCATCGGTGTCTCCGGCGTGCGTGGACTGGGCACCACGACGTGTTCGCCGGCCCACCACGACGCGTACCCCATCTCCTCGGCCAGTGTCGCGAGCCGGACCGTCGCCGCCGATCCGAGTGTCGCCTTGGCATTCAACCCTGTCACGCCCATTCGCATGCGTCCATGCTCGGGCCGTCGTCGCGGGCACGTCCAAGACTTGTTCGGATAGCTTTTGGTTATGGATGCGCACCTGCGGGATCTTCGGTACTTCGTCGCGGTGGCCGAGGAGCTGAGTTTCACCCGGGCGGCGGCGGACCGGCTGTTCGTCTCCCAGCCGTCGCTGAGCAAACAGATCCGGCAGTTGGAGCGATCACTGCGTACCACCCTGTTCGATCGCGGTCATCGCGCGGTGGCGCTGACCGAGGCCGGCGCCGCCCTGCTGCCCCGGGCGCGGCGGATCCTCGCCGACTGGGACGAGGCGCACCGCACCGTCGCCGGCCTGCACGAGCGGGTCCTGACCGTCGGCTTCCAGACCCGGATCAACCGGGGTTTGATCCCCACCGTCACCGCCGCGATCGCCCGGACGCTGCCGGGCTGGCAGTTGCGCTTCCGGCAGATCTCCTGGGCCGACCCGACCACCGGCTTGAGCAGCGGCGACGTCGACGTGGCGATCGCCTGGCTGCCGGTGCCGCCGGGCTATGCGTCCAAGACGATCCGCGCCGAGCGCCGCTGGGTCGCCCTGCGCGCCGACCATCCGCTCGCCGCCGTGCCGGAGGTGCCGTTCGCGGACTTGACGGACCAGCCGTTCGTGGCCCTGCCCACGACTGCCGGAGCCCTCCGCGACCACTGGCTGGCAACTGATCAGAGGCGGACACCAGCCCGGGTCACCGCAACCGCCACCACCAGCGACGAGGCGTGGGAGGCGGTCGCGTCCGGCCTCGGCGTGCTGCTGCTCGCCGAGGGCAACGTGGCCGCGTTCCAGCGCGACGAGGTGCTCTGCCGGCCGGTCACCGGCCTCCCCGACAGTCACCTGGCCGTCGTCTGGCGCGAGGCCGACACCCGCGAAGCGGTGCGTGTCTTCGTCGACGCGAGCTGCCTGTGCGTCTGACCCGCCAGCCATCTCCGGACGGTGGTGATCAGTTCTCCGGTGCGTCGCGCTCGTCGCCCAGCCGCGCCATCCGCGCCGCGATCCGGGCGACCCGGCCGATGTCCGGAACGGCCTTCGACCCGGACGGCATCGCCGACCACCACCGCCGCCGGCACACCCCAGCCACGGGAGAGAGGGGAGAGAGGGGAGACCGAGGCGGTCGGCGGCACGGACGCGCCGCGGTCGATCGCCCGGAAGGGGATCACATGCCGAAGGTTGCATAATTGCGGGATCGCCGCGGCCTCCTGTGCGGCCGACCTCCGGAGCCTCACCGTGAACTCGATGCCGAACGCGACCCGCAGCACCCGTCAACGCGGGGAGGTCCTCGCGTTGCTGCAGGAGGTCGAGGGTGCCCGCAGTGCCCAGCAGCTCTACCTGATGCTGCAGGAACGCGGCGCCAAGGTGGGGCTGACCACGGTCTACCGGACGTTGCAGCTGCTGGTGGACGCCGGCGAGGCCGACAGCACCCGGCTGCCGGGCGGCGAGCAGCTGTTCCGGCTGTGCAGCCGCACCCACCACCATCACCTGATCTGCCGGCAGTGCGGCAAGACGGTCGAGGTGGCCGGGCCGGCGGTGGAGAAGTGGGCCGACGAGGTGGCCCACGAGCACGGGTTCACCGACGTGGGCCACACCATCGAGATCTTCGGCCGGTGTGCGGAGTGCAGCAAGACCCCGGGCTGAGCGATGGGCGGCGCGCCGGGCTAGACACCTCATGAGTCAGTCAGGGTCTGCCTCTGTGGTGATTTCGGGCGCTCAGCACGCCCGAATTCACCACACCCACAACAGCGTGGTGATTTCGGGCGTCCAGCGCGCCCGTATTCACCACACCCACGACAGCGTGGTGATTTGGGGCGTTCAGCGCGCCCGTATTCACCACACCACCAGGGGTGTGTTGATTTGGGGCGTCCAGCGCGCCCGTATTCACCACACCACCAGGGGTGTGGTGAATTGGGGTGCCCAGCGCGCCCGAAATCACCACGCGGATGGGCTTCGCACCCTGACCACGAACGTGTCTAGGCGGCGGGTCGGTCGATCCGGAACACCGGGTAGCGGTCGGCGATCGCGGCGAACTCGCCGATCGGGGCAGCCCGGTCCACCGGGATGTGCGGCCGGGCGCCGGGCGCCACGGCCAGAAACCGCCGCAGGATCTCCGGGCGGTCCGCCGGCGGCATCTCATGGAGTACGACCGGCTCGCGTCCCCGCCGGCGAAGGACCGCACGGCCGCCACCCGCACGGACGTTGGCGACCCAGTTGGTGTCCGCGCCGAGCATCGACACGAGATAGCGCTCACCCCGGAACCGGGTCACCACCAGCGGGAACGCGACGGTGCGCCCGCTGCGGCGGCCGGTCACCTCCAGCGTCACCCAGTGTGACGGGGACAGGAATCCGGCACCGAACTGGGCGGCGGAGATCCGGTTCAGCAGGCGGGCCAGCCGGTTGGGGCGGCCCGCCCGGTACATCCAGCGGCGCCACGCGCCCGGCCGGGACACCGGCTCAGGCCACGTAGAACACGCCGGCGGTGACGGTGTCCTCGAAGGCCACCGTGAACCGGTCGACGACCTGGACCACGCCGGCGACCTGCTCGGCCAGCCGGACCGCCAGATCGGCGGAGGACCGGCGGTCCAGGTCACCGGTCAACGTCACCACGCCGCCGCTGACCGTCACCGAGACGGCACCGCCGAGGACGGTCAGGACGTCGGCGGTCACGTCGGCGCTGATCTCGTCGTCCGGCCGCAGGTGCGTCTTGAGCAGGTCGCTGCGGGCCACGATGCCGACCAGCCGGCCCAGGTCGTCGACGACCGGCAGCCGCTTGACGTGTGCGGTGTCCATCAGGCGGGCGGCGGCGGTCAGGGAGGTGCCTTTCAGGGCGACGACCGCCGGGCTGGTCATCAGGTCGGTGGCAGTGCCGGCCCGCGCCTTCGCCCGGCCGGCGCGGCGCCGGGGACCCTCGAGCAGAGGGGCGTCCTCTCCGGCGTACTCGATCTTGCGGAGCAGATCCGCCTCGGAGATCACCCCGCTGACCCGCTGGAAGGCGTCGACCACCGGCACCGCGCTGAAACGCTTGCCCACCAACAGGTCGACGACCTCCCGGTAGGTGGCGTCCGGCGCCACCGCCACGACCGCCTCGGTCATCACGTCGTCCACGGTCCAGGCCCTCATGCCGGCCACCCGCCTTCCCTCGTCCCGACCCGCCATCCACCTCTGACGATAGGAGGCGGGCGGTCGGCGGTTCAGGGCCGAACGGCCTACCGCCCCGGGACCCTCGCCAGCCGGTCCGCTTCGGCGGCGGCCTCCCGGGAGTCGCTGCCCAGGCCGATCGCGGCGGCGTACTCCGCGAAGAGCCGGAGATGAACGATCAGATCTTCCCGCGCAGCGTCCGGGTCCACCTGCGACCAGCGGCGGGTTTCGGCGAGTGCCTCCCGCGCGGCGCGCAGGGCCTCGTTGCGCCGGCTGCCGGCCTGCCACCGGGCCCGGGCCAGCTCACCCCAGGCCCGGCCGAGTTCGCGGGAGTCACCCGAGTGGCGCAGGCTGCCGACCCGCGTCTCGGCGACGCGCACAGCTTTCAGATCCGCCTGATAGGCGGCAGCGGGGGTGGGAGCCCGCCGGCCGGGAACGGGACCGTTCTGCAGCAGGGTCGCGGACGCCGGCAGGGTGGCGGCCAGCCGATCGGCCAGCGTGGTCGCCTCGTCGGTGCGGCCCATGTCGTTGAGCAGCGACGCGGTGATCGCCACGGTCCGTGCCGCGGCCGGGGTGCCGGGGTCCACGGTGAGCGGGAGCGCCTCGGCGACGTCGCGGTCCGCCTCGGCCTGACGGCCCCGGGCCTGCAGGCAACCGGCCCGGACCACGAGTGCCTTGGCCAGGGCGGCCGGCCGCCGGTCGGCGGATCTGCGGCGCGCGGCCACCGCCTGGTCGGCGTAGAGCAGCGCGGTGCGGGCCTCACCCACCGCGGACAGGCGGACCGCCCACCTCTCCCGGCTCCCGGCCCGCAGCACATCCCACCACCACATGGACTGCAGGATAGGGGCCGCCGCCAAGAGCCCGTCAGCGGTGCGTGTCGGGTCTGATCTGGACGAAGCCGCAGTCCATCTGCAGGCAGTCGGCCTGGCAGAGTTGCAGGCAGCGCTCGCCGGCCGGGTCGAGCGGCGAGGCCCGGGTCAGGTCCATCGTGATGCGTTCCGGGCGGTGCCGGCGGAGCGCGTTGATGACGGCCTTGTGGAGGCGGCGGGCACCGGCCCGGTCGATCGTGCCGGTGACCGTGACACGCAGGGCGCCCGGGCCGTCGCCGAAGGTGTCGACGTGCAGCTGGTCGGCGGCCAAAGTGGTCTCGGGATGCATGCGGGAGCTCCGGTCCTCGAGCGGGCGCTGGATCCCTCGCTGCTGAAGGACGGTCACCATTGTCGCCGAGGGGCCACCGGTGCCTGGTCTCCCGAAAGGGTGATGCGCTCGGTGAAGACCCGTCCGGGTGGCAGATCGCCACCAGGGGGTGAGGCTGTTCGCGGAGCCCGGTCGTGTCCGGAGAAGGTCACGACCGGGGCATCCGTCAGGAGAGGGTGATCGCGTCCAACTCGGCGTACCCGGTGCCGCCGGCGAAGTTCGGTGAACCCTTGGCCAGCCGGATCGTGTTCCAGCCGGCGTTCAGGTTGACCGTCGCGTTGACCGAGGCGCCGAAGCTGCCCCACGTCCCGGTCACCGGATAGCTCACCGTGGACCACGCCCCGCCGTTGTACGCGAGCCCGTGCGTAGCCGTCGCGCCCGAGGCGTTCGCGTAACGGATGTTCATCGTGTACGCCCGCGCCTGCGGCACGTTGACCAGGAAGTCGACGAACGAGGCGTTGCGCGCGTTGCCCGTGCCGTCGAGCTGACCGACGTAACCGCCGTTGGACGCGGACGTCGAGGTGAACCGGTTGGCGTTGACCACGGTGGCGTTCTCCGCCTCGTACCGTTGCTGCCAGGTCGGCACCCCGGACGTCGGGGTGACCAGCAGCTGGTACGAGTCCCACGCGTGCATCCCGGTCACCGGCACGCTGATGCCGCCGCCGGACACGGTGTGGACCGACGACGACACCGTGATCGGCGCGCTCTGGTTGGTGGACCGGCCGCCGTACCCGCTGCGGAGCAGGGTCACCTGGACCTGCGAGCCGAGCCCGCTGATCCCGTTGACCCGGACGGTGTTGTCACCGCTGTCGCCGCCCAGCACCACGTTCACGATCTTGCGAGTGCTGTCGTAGGAGGCGACCCCTTCCAGCCACGAGCCGGGCACCGTCTGGACGATGTTCCCGGCCATGTCGCCGTACCACTTGTAGGTCCAGTACGACGAGGTCGGCAGATTGTTGTTGAGCAGTCCGTTCAGGGTGCCCGCCTCGTACCAGTAGGCGCGTTCCGCGGACCGGATCCCGTGCCGCTCGAACACCGCCATGTAGTGCACCGCGACGCTGGGGATGTCGACCTGCGACGGCGACGCGTACTCGTTGATCGAGATCGGGCGCGGGCTGATGCCCAGCGACGTCTCGATGGCCCGGTAGTCGGCGACGTGCGCGGCCACGTTGAGGTAGCTGTCGTTGTCCAGCTCGTGCCAGACGATCACGTCGGGCAGGGTGGCGGTGTCCCGGGCGTTGGTGAGGAACTCGACCATCCAGTTGTGGTTGTAGATCGAGTGGCTGGGCCCGACGATCGGGGTGACCGTGTCGAGGGTGCGGATCAGCCGGTGGGTGCGGGTCCAGCCGGCGGTGAACGCCCCGGCCGCCGCGGTGTTCCACGTCCAGTCCGGCTCGTTCCACAGTTCCCAGCCGTCGACGTTGGTGGCCGAGGTGGCGTTCAGCCGGGCCTGCACCATGGTGCGGACCTTGGCCTCCCAGTCCGCCCAGCTCACCCACCGGTAGGGGAAGTTCGGGTAGATGTCCGGCATCCGGTAGAACTGCTGGGCACCGGCGCTGGTGACCTTGCCGGCGACTTCGAGGCCGTCGCAGCACGGCTCGGTGGCGCCGTTGCCGAGCTGCGTGCCGCCGGGCGGCGGCTGGGTGAGGTGGTTGAGCCGCAGCGGGTACATCTGGCCGAGCGGCGGTCTACTGCCGGTGTCCACGGCGTACAGGCCGCCGGACGCGACGTGGGTGACCGGCCGGACGGTGGTGCCGACGTTGACGGTGAGGGTGTTGCCGGCGGCGGCCGCCGGGCTGGGGACGGCCAGCCCGGTGGTCACCAGCAGGGCGGCGAGCAGCAGTGCCTTTCTTCGGGAACGCATTGCTTCACCTCGGGGGATGGGGAAAAGGGGACGGTTACTCCTCCCGCGTGGCCAGCGGGATCCAGACGCGCATGGCGCCGGGGGACCGGTTGGCCCACAGGAAGTAGGGGATGGCGGTGACGGTGGCCGCCGTGGTCTTGAAGGATGAGATGTCGGAATAAAGAGGAACAAAATCGGAAGACCGCACCCGCATGGGTACGCGCAGAGTGACCGGAGACAATCCGCCGGAGTGATAGGACACCGCCAGCGGCGCCGCCGGATCCAGCGCGAGATCCTCCACATCGTGGTCGGCCGGGACGTCGGCCTGCTCCAGGCAGTAGACGAGCGGGCCGCGGGCCAGCGCCACCGCGCCCCGGCTGGCGTCCACCCGCGGATGCGCCGCGACCAGGCGCGACGGCATGGTCAGCGTGAGGACGACCGTGTCGCCCGGCTTCCACGAGCGGTGCAGTCGCAGGTAGCCGTCCTGGATCTGCCCCCGGGCCGGAGCCTGCGTCCCGTTGACGATCAGCCGCGGGGCGTCGCACCAGGCGGGCACCCGCATCGCCAGCGTCCACGGTGTGTCCGCCGCCGACGAGACCGTCACGGTGATCTGCTCGTCCCACGGGTACCGGGTGTCGACGGTGACCTCATGCCCGCCGCCGGCGACGGTTCCCGGACCGTAGAGGTGGAGCTGCAGGCCGTCGCCGGCCGAGCCGGTGGCCACGTATCCGTGCAGCGACGCCATCAGGCGGGCCAGGTTCGGCGGGCAGCACGCGCACGAGTACCAGCTCAGACGCTGGGTCGGCGCGTCCTCGTGTGACCCGTCGTGCCCGGTCCGCAGGTGCAGCGGGTTGGAGTAGAAGAACGCCGTCCCGTCCACCGAGGTGCTGCCCGCGATGCCGTTGAGCAGCACCCGTTCCATCTCGTCGGCGTACCGGGCCTCGCCGGTGGCCAGCAGCAGCCGCCACGCCAGCTGGAAACTGCCGATCGCGGCGCAGGTCTCCGCGTACGCCCGGTCCGGCGGCAGCTCGTAGGGGTCACCGAACGCCTCGTCGCGGTGCCGGGAGCCTTGGCCGCCGGTGACGTAGGTGCGGCTGTTCTGCGCCGAGTCCCACAGTCGCACCACGGCGTCCAGCAGTTCCCGGTCGCCGGTCTCGACGGCCACGTCCACCGCGCCGGCCAGCAGGTAGAGCTGCCGGACCACGTGACCGGTGACCTCGGCGGCGCTGCGCAGCGGCTCGTGGTCCTGGAAGTACCGCGGACCGAACCGGCCCTCGCCGAGCACCCCGTGGCCACGGTTGTCCACGAACCGGCCGGCCAGGTCCAGGTAGGGCCGGTGGCCGGTGACCCGGTACAGTTCCACGAGCGCGGTCTCGATCTCCGGATGCCCGTCGACCTCGGGCGAATCCCCGTACCGTGTGACGAGGAGATCGGCGAAACGGCGCGCGACCGTCAGCACCTGCTGGGCCGCGGCGTCACCCGGTGCGGTCCGGGCCGCGGCGACCGCCGCCTGGATCAGGTGACCGGCGGTGTACATCTCGTGGCTGAAGTGCAGCTCGGTCCACTGCTTGTCCCGGTTCTCCACCTGGTAGTACGAGTCCAGGTAGCCGTCCGGGTCCTGCGCCTTCTCCAGCAGCGCGGCGGCGTCCACGGTGAACGGCGACGCGGTGCCGGAGCGGCCCTGCTCCCAGAACGCCGCCTCGAGCGTCTTGTGCACATCGGTGTCGGCGAACCAGAACCCGCGGAACGCCACGTCGGAGCGGTCCCCGGTGACCCGGCGCAGGTTGGCCAGGTTGCCGTGACGGTCGAGTTGCGTCACGCAGTGCGGCAGGGTGGCGGTCGCGTTGCGTTCCTGCCAGCCGCCGAGCAGGCCCTCCGTGCTGAGCCGCACGCCACTCGCGGGCAGCGGGCGCAGCGCGGAGATCGCGTCGGCGGTGGGCAGGACGGGGCCGTGCGGCACGAAGTCGTTCATGTTCCTTCTTCAGTCCTTGACGGCGCCGGCGGTCACACCGGCGGCCACGTACCGCTGAGCCAGGATGAGCAGCAGCGTTGCCGGGATGGAGGCGACCACGGCGGTCGCCATGATCGCGTTCCACTGTTGGTTGTTGTTGCCGATGTAGTGGTAGATGCCGAGGGTGATCGGCTGGTGGTCGCCGCCGCCGTCGAGCGTGGTGGCGAAGACGAAGTCTGACCAGGCCCACAGGAACGCGAACAGGCTGACCGTGACGATCGCGTTGCGGGAGACCGGCAGGATCACCGATCGGAAGGTGCGCCACCGGGACGCGCCGTCGATCTGCGCCGCGTTGATCAGCTCGTCGGGGATGCCGGACATGAACGCCGTGAAGATCAGCACACCGAACGGCACCGCGATGGTGGAGTCCGCCAGGATCAGGCCCGGGATCGTGTTGAGGACACCGAGCCGCAGGTAGATGGCGTAGAAGCCCATCGCCATGATGATCCCCGGGATCATCTGGGCGATCAGCAGCACGAAGCTGAGCGTGCCGCCACCCTGCGGGCGCAGCTTGGCCAGCGCGTAACCGGCGGGCGCCGCGAGGACCAGGGTCAGCGCGACGGTGCCGAGACCCACGATCAAACTCGTTCCGAGGTACGGGAGCTGCTGGTCGAGCACCGCGCGGTAACCCTCGAGGGTCCCGTCCCAGGGGAACAGGTGCGGTGGGTCGGCGCGCATGTCGGTGTCCTTCGTGAAGGACACGTTGACCATCCAGTACACCGGGAACAGCATGATCGCGGTGAAGAGCAGTCCGAGGCCGGTCTTGGCGTACTGCCTCACAGGCTCTGCCTCCTCTGGATCCGGATGTACAGCAGTCCGAACACCAGCGCCATGACGATCAGCAGGTTGCCGACCGCGGCGCCCGGTCCGAACTCGGGCAGCAGGTTGCCGAAGGAGAGCCGGTAGGACCAGGTCGCGAAGGTCGTCGACGCGTCGGCCGGCCCGCCCTTCGTCATGATCCAGATGATGTCGAAGACCTTGAGCGTGTAGACCAGCCCGAGCAGCAGGGTGATCGCCGAGACCGGCCGGAGCAGCGGGAACGTGACCCGCCAGAAGCGCTGCCACCCGTTGGCGCCGTCGATCGCGGCCGCCTCGTGCACCTCGGCGGGGATCGCCTGCAGGCCGCTGTGGAGCACCACCAGGTTGAACGGGATACCGATCCAGATGTTCGCGATGACGACGCTGGCCAACGCCCAGTCCGGTGACGTCAACCAGTTGACTGCATCAACATTGACCAGCGAGAGTGCATAGTTGACGACCCCGGAGTCGCTGTTCAACATCCAGGACCACGTCGACGCGCTGACGATCAACGGCAGCAGCCACGGTACGAGGAACAGCGCCCGCAACGTCGACGACAACCGGAAGTGCTGGGCGAAGAACACCGCGAGCGCCAGTCCGGCCGCGAACTGCACCGCGATCGAAGCGACCGTGAACACCAGCGTGTGCAGCAGCGCCGGACCGAAGGTGGGATCGGCGAACACGGTCCGGTAGTTGTCCAGTCCGCTGAACGGCGCGTCCCCCCGTACGAACGACCGGACGGTGTAGTGCCGCAGGCTCAGGTCCAGGTTGCGGTAGAGCGGGTACGCGTAGAAGGCGACCAGGTAGACCACGACCGGAGCGAGGAACGCCCAGGCGGCGAGCCTGTCGTGGCCTGCGGGCCGGACCCGGGGCTTCTCCCGGGTCCGGGCCAGGGTCGAGGCGTGTGATGTCACTTGGTCGCCGCGGCTGCCGTGGTCTGGGCGGTCTTCAACGCGTCCGCCGGGGAGGCCGACCCGCTCAGTGCCGCCTGGAACGCGGTCCACAGCGGCTGCGAGATCTTCGGGTACTTGGTGCCGAGGTCGTCGCTGGTCCGGCCCTTGGCCGCCTTGACCGCCTCCACCCACACGGTCAGCTCGTCGTCGTCGGCGACCTGCGTGCGCTGGACGGCGTCGGTCGCGGCGATGTACGACAGCGTGGTGTCCGTGGCGAGCGCGTTGTCCGCGCTGGTCAGGCAGGCGACCAGCTTCTCCGTGACGGCGTAGCGCGCGGTGTCGGACTGGACCGGGGCGGTGACGAACTCGCCGCCGGTGGGCGCCGGGGCGGTGCCACCGGCCTGCGACGGGATCGGGATGATCCCGTACTCGAAGCCGGTCTTCTTGGCGTTGGCCAGCTGCCACGTGCCGTTCTCGGCGAACGCGAAGTCCCCGGCGGCGAACTCCTGCCAGCTGGTGGTCTGCGTGTTGTTGAGGACCGAGTTCGGCGCGTAGCCGTTCTTCAGCCAGTCGGTCCACAGGGTCAGCGCGGCGACGCCCTGCGCCGAGTCGAGCTGTGTCAGGTTCGCGCCTGCGCCCCAGAACCAGGGCAGGAACTGGAACGAGCCCTCCTCGGTGCCGATCGCCGAGAAGGTGATGCCCTTCTTGCCGGCGGTCTTCACCTTCGTCAGCGCCGCGGTCAGCGAGGTCCAGTCGGTGACCGTCGCCGGGTCGACGCCGGCCGCGTCCAGCACCTTCTTGTTGTAGTAGAGCGCGAGGGTGTTGGCGCCGATCGGGATGCCGTAGGACTTGCCGCCGATCCGGCCGGCCGCGAGCAGGTTCGGCGAGACCGCGGCGACGTCCACCTTCACCTCGTCGGTGGTGGTCAGCACCCCGGCGTCGGCCAGCGTGGACACCACCGGGTTGTCGACGATCAGCACGTCGGGGGAGTTGTCCTGCTGGGCGGCGAGCAGCGCCTTGTTGGTCAGGTCGGTGGTGTCGTATCCGGTGCGCTCGACGGTCACCCCGGCGTCGGTGCCGCACGTGGTCAGCAGCCGCACCCACGCGGAGCTGTCGTCGAACTGCGGGTACGGATCCCAGATCGTGTAGTCGCCGGTCGGTGTGGCGCCACCGGAACCGGACTCGGACGAGCAGCCGGTGGTGACCAGGCAGGTGGCGAGGGCGACGGCCACGGCGGCGCGCAGGCGTCGTCGAGAGTTTCGGGAGGAAGGCATATCGAATCCCCTAACAAGGAGTGTTCAATGCGTGGTGCGATGGGGGCGGTGCACCCGAGCCGGATAGGCTAGGAAATCGATTGCCTAGACGCTAAGTAACGGCTTGCTCGCATGTCAAGAGCAAGTTACCGTCCCATTACGCAGGGCCCTTCGGCCCGTCCGGAAACCTGGGAGGAAACTCTGAGCAGCGTGGAACGCGCGGTCACCATCAGCCAGGTGGCGGCGCTCGCGGGGGTCTCCACCGGCACGGCATCCAAAGCGCTCAACGGTCGCGGCGCGCTCCGGCCGGAGACCCGGTTGCGTGTCCAGCAGGCCGCCGAGCGGCTCGGATTCGTCGCCAACGCGGCCGCCCGCAGCCTGCAGACCGGCCGCACCTACACGGTCGGCATGATCACCACGGACAGCATCGGCCGGTTCAGCATCCCGCTGCTGATCGGTGCCGAGGACGCGCTCGGGGCCGGGCAGATGTCGGTCTTCCTCTGCGACGCCCGCGACGATCCGATCCGCGAGCAGTACTACCTGAAGACGCTGCTCAGCCGCAAGGTGGACGGGATCATCGTGACCGGCCGGCGGACCCTGGCGCGGGCCCCGATCGGCGTGCGCCTGCCGGTCCCGGTGGTGTACGCGTTCATCAGCTCCGCCGACCCGGACGACTGCTCGGTCGTCCCGGACGAGGCGGACGGCGCCCGCCGGGCGATCCGGCACCTGCTCGCCATCGGCCGGCGCCGGATCGCCCATGTCACCGGGCCGGAACATCACCACTCGGCGACGATCCGGGCGTCCGCGGCGGCCGACGCGCTGGCCGCCGAGGGGCTGACCTCGGCGGCGCCGACACTCTACGGGGAATGGAGTGAGGCGTGGGGGCGGCAGGCGGCCGGGATCCTGCTGTCGACCGGCGCCGACGTGGACGCGGTCTTCTGCGGCAGCGACCAGATCGCCCGCGGGCTGGCCGAGGCGCTGCGCGATGCCGGCCGGGTGATCCCGCGGGACGTGGCGCTTGTCGGGTTCGACAACTGGGACGTCATGGTGGAGGGCTGCCGGCCCGCGCTGACCAGCGTGGACATGGATCTGGAGGGGATCGGCCGGACGGCGGCCGAGCTGCTGCTGCAGACCATCAACGGTGATCCGGTCCGCGGCCAGCACGCCCGCCCGTGCCGTCTGGTGCCGCGCGCCTCCACCGCCGTCTGACCACACCCCAAGCAGTGTGTCGACTTCCGGCGTCCACGGCGCCCGAAGTCACCACACCCCAAGCAGTGTGTTGATTTTGGGCGTCTACGGCGCCGGAAGTCATCACACCCCGAGCGGTGTGTTGATTTTGGGCGTCCACGGCGCCGGAAGTCACCACACCCCGAGCGGTGTGTTGACTTTGGGCGTCCACGGCGCCGGAAATCAACACAGCCCGTCGGGTGTGGTGACTTTGGGCGTCTGTGGCGCCTCAACTCAACACGCCCTGAGGGGTGTTGTGGGCGGCAATCGATTTCCTGAAGGGCATTGACGGGCGTGGTTCTCTCTCCGTAACGTTCGCGCAACCGTCCCGCGACATGGAGAACACATGAGTCCCGGAAGACGCTTGCTCACCGTGGCCGTCATCGTGGCGCTGCCCGTCATCCCCGCCCTCCCCGCGCACGCCGCGGACCTCCCGGTCCCGGTGCTCGCCTACGACTTCGACGCCGACGACCTCAGCACCGGCGTGATCACCGACAGCTCCGGCAACGGACTC
This sequence comes from Actinoplanes sp. NBRC 101535, assembly GCF_030269225.1. Lineage (NCBI taxonomy): Bacteria > Bacillati > Actinomycetota > Actinomycetes > Micromonosporales > Micromonosporaceae > Actinoplanes > Actinoplanes sp. NBRC 101535. The sequence goes on from NZ_BSSY01000008.1 coordinate 261,781, forward strand.
GACGGCGCCCTGGTCAACGGCTCCACCGCCGCCCTGGTCGACGGCGCGTCCGGCGGGCACGCCGTCCAACTGCCCGGCGGCGGTCCCACCTCGGACGGCGCGTACGTCCGCATCCCGATCGGCGCACTCCAGGGACGCACCGAGCTGACCGTCTCCACCCGGATCCGCTGGGACGGCACCACCGCGCCCTGGCAGTGGATCTACGCGCTCGGCACGGACACCACCCGCTACCTGTTCAGTACGCCGTACAACGGCGACGGCCGGCTGCGGAGCTCGGTCACCACCGGCGGCGGCGGAGCGGAGGCCCAGGTCACCGGGGTGGCGGCGCTGCCCGCGAACTCCTGGAAGACGCTGACCGTGACACTCGGCGGCGGACGGATCGCCGGCTACCTGGACGGCGCGCAGGTGTCGTCGGCGGCCACCACGATCACCCCGGCCCAACTCGTCGACGCGAGCACCCCGCACGCCGGGTACATCGGACGCTCGTTCTACCAGGACCCGCTCTTCGACGGGGCGGTCGACGACTTCCGCGTCTACGGCACGGCGCTCACCGCCGACCAGGTCGCCGAGGACTACGGTGCGACACCGCCCACCGCCACCGGGATCAGCCAGACCGCATTCGACGTGCGGACCACCATCGGGACGGCGCCCACGCTGCCGGCCGCGGTCCGCGGCACGTTCAGCGACGGCTACGACCGGGACGTCCCGATCACCTGGGACGCCGTCGACCCTGCGCGGTACGCCCAGCGCGGCACCTTCAGCGTGAACGGCGTCGTGGCCGGCCGGACCGTGACCGCCACGGTGACCGTGGTCCGCGAGGGCGAGCTGATCGTCGACCTCGGCGAGACCACCGGCGACTTCCACGGTGGCGCGGCCGGCACGCTCTACGGCCTGTACGGCGACGGTGTCCCGACGAACAACCTGATCGAGGGCATGCACCTGCGGACCGTGTCGACCAAGGCGCAGGACGGACCGCAGCACCCCGGTGCGGACGCCCTCGAGGTGGTGAAGCCGCTCGCCGACAGCACCGACGGCGACGTCTACATCTACATGACCGACATCCACCGCGGATTCCCGTACCAGTGGCCGGGCAGCACCCCGCAGGAGAAGCTCGACCTCTTCAAACAGAAGATCGTCAAGCAGGTCGAGCAGGTGCTCACCCTGGAGCCGGAGTATCGCGACAACATCGTCTTCGTGCCGTTCAACGAGCCCGAGGGCAACATGTTCGGCACCGGCGAGTGGAGTTACAACCGGGTCAGCTGGCTCAGCGACCCGGACGACTATCTGCAGGCCTGGGACGACGTCCACGAGATCATCAAGAGCCGGATCCCGGACGCGCGGATCGCCGGGCCCAACACCAGCATCCTGTATGACCAGGTCAAGGGCTTCCTGACGCACACACTGGCGGCCGGAACACTGCCCGACGTGATCACCTGGCACGAGCTGAGCCACCCCGAGGCGGTCCGCGAGTCGGTCGCGAAGTACCGGGCGTGGGAGGCCGAGCTGCTGCCCGGCGAGCACCTGCCGATCAACATCAACGAGTACGCCTTCAACTACCACACGAGCGTGCCCGGCCAGATGATCCAGTGGATCTCGGCGATCGAGGAGTCCAAGGTCGACGCGGACATCGCGTACTGGAACATCGACGGCAACCTGTCTGATTCGGCGGTGCAGGCCAACCGGGGCAACGGGCAGTGGTGGCTGTTCAACGCGTACGGCAGCATGACCGGCCAGACCGTCAAGGTGTCGCCGCCGTTCCCCGGGCAGAACTACACGCTGCAGGGAGTGGCCAGTCTCGACACCGCCAAGAAGCAGGCGCGGTTGATCTTCGGCGGGGCGTCGAGTGCCGGATACATCCGCTTCGACGACGTGCCGACATCCTTCGGCAAGAAGGTGCACGCCTGGATCCGGGAGATCCCGTGGACCGGGCAGATCGGCGACTCGGCCCAGCCGCGACTCCTCGCCGACAAGGACCTCACGGTCGTCGACGGATCGGTCGTGATGGAGTTCGACCAGTTGACGGAGGCTTCCGCGTACGAAATCGTGGTGAGCCCCGCCGGGAAGAGCGACCGGACCGCCGCGTCTCCCGCCACCTGGCAGGGATCCTACGAGGCGGAGGACGCCCGTTACACCGGCAGCGGTTACAGCCGCAACGGCCCGGAGGGCTCGCCGTCGGACGTGTCGAAGTTCTACACCTCGGGCGGATACGACGTCGGCGGCCTGCGGACCGGCAGCGACGGCGTGCTCGACTTCACCGTCGACGTGCCCACCACCGGCACCTACGACCTGAGCGTCTTCGCCAACTCGCTGAACACCTACGACCTCGTCAAGGACCAAGGGCCGACCAATATCTTCGTACGCGTGGACGGCGCCGCCGAACAGGAGTTGTTCCTGCCGCTCGGCTACAAATGGGTGGTCTGGGACCACGCGGACACGACGGTCGACCTGACCGCCGGCCGGCACACGATCTCGCTGGCGGCCCGCAGTCTCGACGGCACCCGGGGCACCGAGGGCGACGCGATCCTCGACCGGATCACCCTCGCCCTGCCCCGCCCGGCCGCCTCCTACGAGGCCGAACTGGCCGACCTGGCCCGCGCGAAACCGTTCTACCAGCGACACGCCGGTGCCGAACTCGGCAGGGGCGGGACGGCGACGTTCTGGGTCTACGCGAAGGCCGACGCGGAGGCGCTGCTCGACCTGGCCGTGGACCGCGGCTCGGTGCGTGTCACCGTCAACGGGATCACCACGTCCCCGAAGGCCGCCGTCTCGCTCTCCGGCGGCGTCAACAAGGTCGTGGTGACCGGCACCGCCAAGGGCACCCGGATCGACCGGCTCGACGTGCGGCCGTCCGCCGGCAGGCTGCCGCTGACCGTCCTGGAGGCCGAGAACGCCACGGTGGCCGGCACCGCGTCGGTGGTGACGAAGCCACTCGCCAGTGGGACGAAGGCCGTCACCGGTGTGGGTGGACTTCCCGGCAACGGCAACACGTTGACGTTCCCGGTGACCGCGGCACGGGCCGGCACCTACGCGCTGCGGATCCGGTACTCCAACCCGGAACAGGCGGTGGCCACCCACTACAACCCGGACCCGCTGGCCCGGCACGCCGACCTGTCGGTCAACGGGGGAACGGCCACCCGGGTGCTGTTCCCGCACAGCTTCCACGACGACAACTTCTGGGAGCTGACCGTGCCGGTGACCCTCGAGAAGGGCGGCAACACCCTGTCGTTCCGCTCGCAGGAGTTGCCCAACTTCGACGGCACCACCTACGCCTCGGACGACTGGCCGGACGTGCTGCTGCGGTCGGCGTACGCCCCGCTGATCGACAAGGTGACCGTCACCCCGTTCAGCACGACCGTTCGTTGACGATGCGCGGGGCCGGTCGATGCCGGCCCCGCGCACCTTTCCGGTAAACATGGAAGGTATGAGCGATCTCGCGGCCTGGGAGAGAATCCGCCGATACGCGGTGCCCGCATCGATGATCGCGGCCTGTGCCGAAGCCCGGGAACGCGGCGACTGGCGGGCCGCCTGTGCCGCCGCCCGCTACGACATCGCCTTCGACGCCCTCGACGACGACCTGGCCGGCGAGGCCGAGAAGGCCGCCGCCGACCTCGCGCCCGACCTGCTCCGATGGCACCTTCCGCGGATCCTCGACGGATACCACACCCTGGTCCGCGACCGCCGGTACGCCCTGATCCCCGACGAACCGTCGGGTGTGTTCCTGACCGTGCGGACGGCGCGGTCCCGGCTCGGCTCGCAACGCCTCACCCTCGCGGCGTCCCGGAGTTGCGACGGCTGCCTGCCGGTCCCCGCCCACCAATGGTCGGCCACTGGTGACCATCTCGGGGTGCCCGGGAACGACCGTCTTCGGGTGCAGGACGCGCCTACCCTGGCGGCGGCCTTCGGCGAGGCCGGGCTCGTGGTCACCGACGACCCGGAGGAACACTGGCCCCGCTACGAGAACGGCCCGGTCATGTCGGCCGTCGACCCGGTGCGGCTGGCCCGCGACGTGCGGTGGCTCAGCAGCCGGTGCGACTCCACGACCTGGGCATTGTGGGTGGACGCCTGGTGGTTCCTGCGCCTCGACGTGACCGACGCGCGGATCGGCGTGTCCTGGCAGTCCTGCGGGCTGGGCCGCAACCCGCCCGAACGCCTGCTGCCCCGCCTGGAACCGGACCAGTTCCGCTACTCCCTCGACCACGACCTGATCGCCCGCGGTCTCCTGACACCCGATGACCTGCACCCGTTGGCGCGCGACATCCCCTCGACCTCCGGACCGGCGGTGCGGGTGGTCGAGGCCGCCCCGGCGGACACGGTGCGGGTGCCCTGCCAGGAAGGTGATCACGAGGTCGGCGTGCGTCTCGGCTGCCTCGAACTCTGCGCGCACACTCCCGCCGAACAGCAGCGCGAACGGACCCTGCGTGCCCTCCGCGGCGAGGTCACCGGCTGTTTCGCCCTCGACCAGGCGTGGTCCGACGGCGCCCACGACCTGCTGCCACCCGAACTCCAGCGGCACCGCGACGACCTCTGGCAGCGGATGATCCACGGCGGCACCGGTGTCGTCCTGTCCCTGCTGGACGAGGGCCTCGACCCGCAGCTGAAGGACCCGCACGGGCGTACCCTCCTGCATTGGATCGTCGCCTTCGATCCGGCGATGCTGCTGCCGCGGCTGATCGCGGCCGGGCTCGACGTCAACGCCCGGGACCGCGACGGGAACACGCCGCTGCACTACGCCGTCGACAACCGGGGACCGGCCGCCCTGCTGGTGGCGCTCGCCGAGGCCGGCGCCGACCCGGACGCGGTCAACAGCGAGGAGATGTCACCACGCGACCACCTCGCCACCCTCGGGGACGCCGAACTCGAAAACAGCATCGACCGCTTTTGACAACTGTCTAATGTTGCGGTGATGGAAGAACGACAGGACCGCCGAGTGCTGCGCAACCGGTCCGCGCTGATGGCGGCCGCGGTGCGACTGGTCACCGAAGCCGGCACCACCGCCGTGCCGGTCGGCGTGTTCACCGACGCCGCGACGGTCAGCCGGCAGCTCGTCTATCTGCAGTTCGGTGATCGCGACGGCCTGCTGGTGGCGGCCGCGGCGGACCTGGTGGAACGCGAACTGCTCCCGGCCCTGGCCGATCCTGATCAGCCGATGCGGGTGCGGATGCTGGCCATGGCCCGGCACTTCGCCGGATACCGGGAGTTCTACCGGGCCATGCTGACCGGCTCGTGCGCGTTCGCGATGACCCGGGTGCTGCACGAACTGTTCGGCGCGCTGATCACCCCCGACGGGCTGCGGGGCGCCTTCGGCGACCTCGACCCGGCGGTGATCCACGACCTGCGGGCGTTCGTCACCGGCGGCGCCGGGACCATCGTCAGCGAGTGGCTGGCGGGCGACGACCCCGGCCCGCTCGACCCGGACCGGCTGACCGCCCGCCTGGTCGCCCTCGCCGACGTGGTCAGGATCCGGGGAGCAGCGCGGTCAGATCCGGCTCTGCGGTGAGCAGGCCGTCCTCCCTCGCCAGCCGCCCGAGTTCGGTCACCGACCCGCGGTTCACCTCGACCGGCCAGCGCGGCAGCACCAGCGCGTCCCGTGTCTCCGGGCTGATCTTCGTGTACGTGCCGAGCGCCGCCCGGACCTCGTCCGGATGCGTGTCCGCATAGGCCAGCGACTGCCGCATCGCGGTCGTGAACCGTGTGACCAGCTCCGGGTCCTCCGCGATCAGCTGCTGCGAGGTGAAGTACATCGCGACGGTCAGGTCCGGTGCGGCCTCCGCGTACGGGGAGGCGATGCGCCGCGCCCCGGCCGCGATGGCCGCCTGCTGGAACGGCTCGACCACGAAGATCGCGTCCACCCGCCCGGCCTGCAACGCCGGCACCTGGTCGGGGAACGCCAGTTCGGTGAAGCGGACGGCGCTCGCATCCCCGCCGGCCTTCTTGACGGTCGCCTTGACCGTCGTCTCGGTGATGTTCTTCAGCGTGTTGGCCGCGACGGTCCGCCCGCCGAGGTCCTTGGCCGACCGGATCGGACTGTCCGCCCGGACGTAGAGCCCGCCGAAGTCGTTCGCGGCGTCCCCGGTGGAGTTGTTGCCGTTCGCCACCACCCTGATCGGCACGTTCCGTCCCTGGGCCAGCAGCAGCGAGATCGTGTTGCTGAACCCGAACTGGAACTCGCCGCTCAGCACGCCCGGCACGATCGCCGCGCCGCCCTGTGCCGTGGTCAGTGTCAGGTCGATGTCCTGTTGCCCGAAGAATCCCTGCGCCTGTCCGAGATAGATCGGCGCCACGTCGATGATCGCGATGACCCCGACGGCGACCTTGTCCCGCTTCCCGGCGTCGTCGTCCCTGTCCCCCGTGCCGCCACATCCTGCCAGCAGCAGAAACGCGGCGGCCGCAGCAAAGCGTCTCATCCGGCCAACCTAGGGCCGGGCGCTGCCGGAGGTCAACGACCGTCGATGCCATGATCGGCCACGGGAGGGCGCCCCCGTGGCCGGCCCGGTGTTCAGAGTTCCTCAGTGGCCGCAGGGGCCTCAGAGTTCCTCAGTGGCCGCAGGGGCCTCAGAGTTCCTCAGTTGCCTCAGGGGGTGACGACGATCTTGCCCTGGGTCCGGCCCTGGGCGGACAGGTCGTGCGCCTCGGCGATCCGCTCCAGCGGGAACGACGCGGCGATGCTGGGAGCCCAGCCGCCGCGGGCGCCCAGAGCCGAACCCTCGGCCAGCAGGGCCGGGTTGTTGCCCGCACTGAGGTGGCGCACGCCCAGACCCTCGGCGCGCAGGTGGTCGGCGACCGTCACCACACGGGACGCGTCCCCGGCGATGCCGACCAGGTCCGGCAGCGAGCCGGAGCCGGCCGTGTCGACGACGCCGTCCACCCCGTTCGGCGCGAGTTCCTTGACCCGGACAGCAAGGCCTTCGCCGTACGTGGTGGGCACCGCACCCAGCGAGCGCAGGTAGTCGTGCTTGCCCGCGCTGGCCGTGCCGATCACGGTCGCGCCGCGGGACACCGCGAGGGCGACCGCCGCACTGCCCACGCCGCCGGTCGCGCCCTCCACCAGGATCGTGCGGCCGGACACGTCGCCGAGCGCGTCGAGCGCCACGCCCGCGGTGTCCACCGCGAGGCCGGCCGCCGCGCCCTGCTCGTCGGTCCAGGCGTCCGGCACCGGGGCCCAGGCGGACAGGACCGCGTACTCCGCGGAGCCACCGAAGAGCCCGCCCAGACCGAAGACCCGGTCACCGACCGTGACGCCGGTGACGCCGTCGCCGATCTCGTCCACGACGCCGGCCGCGTCCCGGCCCGGAATCGCCGGGAACTCGACCGGGAAGTAGTCACGGACCGCACCCATCCGGATCTTCCAGTCGACCGGGTTCACGCTGGCCGCGGCCACCTTGATGCGGACCTCGCCGGGGCCGGCGTGCGGCTGGGGGGCCTCCTCGATGACGAGGACGTCGGTGGATCCGTAGTCGTGAAAGCGTGCGGCTCGCATAGTTTCCATGGAAAGTAACGTAACGTCGAGATACTTTCCGCGGCAAGTGTTATCCGGATTACTTTCCGCGGAAACCAACTCGTGTTAGCGTCGCCGCCGTGAGCCGGGACGATCTGACCCCCGTCGAGCTGGAGACGTGGAGCTCCCTGCTCGGTGTGATGATCTGGCTGCCCGCCGCCCTCGACGCACACCTGCGAGAGTCCGGCCTCAGCCACAGCGACTTCCAGACCCTGTGGTGGCTGCACCTCAGCGACGACGGCACCTGCACCATGGGCGACCTGGCCAGCACCGCCAGCGTCACACCCTCCCACCTGTCCCGCATCGCCACCCGCCTGCAGAAACAGGGCCTGATGGAGCGCCGCCCCGACCCGCGCGACGCCCGCTTCACCCTGGCCGCGATCACGCCCCTCGGCCGGGCCAAGGTGGAGGCCTGCCTGCCCGGGTACTACGCGGCCCTCCACGAGAACCTGTTCCGCCACCTGACCGCCCCACAGGTCGAGCAGTTGCGGGTCATCACCGGCGGCGTGCTGCTGGCCCTGCACCCGGCGTGCGCCCCCGCCTCGTTCACGCCGCCGGCCCCGCAGCCCTAACACCTCTAGACACTTTTCGCAGTCAGGGTCTGCCTCTGTGGTGATTTCGGGCGCTCAGCATGCCCGTATTCGCCACACCCACAACCGCGTGGTGACTTCAGGCGCCCAGCGCGCCCGAAGTCACCACACCCGACCGAGCGTGGTGACTTCGGGCGTCCAGCACGCCCGTAATCACCACACCGCCACGGGTGTGGTGAATTGGGGCGTCCAGCGCGCCCGTAATCACCACACCGCCACGGGTGTGGTGAATTGAGGCGTCCAGCGCGCCCGAAATCACCACGCGGATGGGCTTCGCACCCTGACCACTCATTAGGTGTCTAGCCCCGTCTTTCGCACATGCCGCATAGTCGCTGGTCAGACCGCATGCAAGATCCAGCACTTCAGGTAGTCAGCGCAGGTCAGATGGGGTCGTGTGCGAAGTCCGGATACATGCCGAACGCCGGGGACGCGACACCGGCATCGACGTGCCCAACCCGCGATCGCTCATCGCGTACGACCATCGGCCGGCAACGACTCAGGACTCGATCATCCAGGGGCGGAGGAGCCGGGCGTACCCGGGTGGGGGTCAGCGGTGTTGGGTTTCGGTGGTGGACGCGTGCAGCTCCGTCGTCGTCTCGGTGACGAACCGGCCGGTGCTTGCGCTCCGGTGGATCTCGCGATCCGTGTCGTCGGTGGACGACTCGCCGCCCACCTGCTCGGTGGTCGTGTGGCGGGGGTCGCGTTCGGCGGTGCTCTCCTTGACGAACTGGCCGGACCGGGCGCTGCGGTTGACCTCGTGCTCGTTGCCTGCCATGGGGGATTCTCCTCAGAAAGTCGCTGACGGTACCTGGGTTCCCTTCCCGGACTACGAGGGACGAAACACGCCGTCCTTCTGCGCGCAGCTGAACCACGTCGGTGTGGGCGCCTCGCGTGATCTAGTGCAGGCGCTGTTAGACCTGCGGAAACGTGAGGAGGAAGTGATGCGTATCAAGATGGGGGCGATGCTCGCGGTGGTTGCTCTCGGCCTCGGCACGGCGGCGGTACCGTCGCCCGCGCTGGCGGCACGAGAGCAGGCGGCAAGAGAGCAGACGGCAAGAAAGCAGACGGCACGAGAGCAGGCGGCAAGTGGGCTCGTGACGAGAGCGCCCGCGACGAGTCAGGAAAGACGAGCGAATCAGGAGAGACCTGCGGACTGGTCCGACTACCGATCCCTGGGCGGCGTGCTGACGTCCGGGCCGGCGGCGGCGTCCTGGGGACGTAACCGGGTGGACGTGTTCGTCCGCGGCACCGACAACGCGCTCTGGCAGAAGTCCCGGCAGGGACGTAACTGGTCCGGCTGGCAGTCCCGGGGTGGGGTGCTGACCTCGGCGCCCGCCGCGGTCTCCTGGGACGACGGGCGGATCGACGTGTTCGTGCGTGGCACCGACAACGCGCTCTGGCACCGGACGTCCGACAATGACCAGTGGACCGACTGGGAGTCGCTCGGCGGGGTACTGACCTCGGAGCCGGCCGCGGCCAGCTGGGGTCCGGGCCGGCTGGACGTGTTCGTCCGCGGCACCGACAACGCGCTGTGGACCAAGCGCTGGACCCGGGGCGGGTGGACCGACTGGCAGTCGCTGGGCGGGGTGCTGACCTCCGGGCCGGCGGCCGTGTCGTGGGGTTACGGGCGGATCGACGTGTTCGTGCGGGGCACCGACAATGCTGCCTGGCATCGGGCGTACGACGACAACCGCTGGAACAGCTGGGACACCCAGGGCGGCGTGCTGACGTCGTCGCCGGCCGTAGCGAGCTGGGGTGGCGGCCGGCTGGACCTGTTCGGCCGGGGCACCGACGGCGCCCTGTGGCACCGGGCCTGGGACGACGACCGGTGGTACGAATGGGAGTCCCTCGACGGCCGGATCCAGAACAACCAGGGCCCGGGCGCCGTGTCACCCGGATTCGGCCAGATCGAGGTCTTCGTGGCCGGAACTGATCGGGCGCTCTGGACCAAGTCCTGGTCCTGACCCGACGATGGACCCGGTTCCGGCCTCATCGCCGGGACCGGGTCCGCCGATGCCACCGGAGCCGGGCCCGCCGGGCCCGCCGACGCTGCCGGGCCCGCCGACGCTGCCGGGTCCGCCGACGCTGCCGGGTCCGCCGACGCTGCCGGGTCCGCCGATGCCGCCGGAGCCGGGCCCGCCAAAGGGCAGGCCTCGTCGCCGCCGCCGGGTCCGTCGAGGGGAAGGCCTCATCGCCGGGGCGGGGCCTGCCGATGCGAAGGTAGTGGGGTCCGACGGTGCGGAAGAGGTGCTGTACGACAGCGACCGTACCCACGTCGCCCGGGTGCGTGCCGAGGACGGCGGGTGGGTGGTCCGCAAACGCCCGCTGGGCCCCCGTGCCGCCGAGCGACTGCGTAACGAACTGGCCGCGTTGCGGCTGCTCCGGGGCGTGCCCGGCACCCCGCACCTGATCGGCGACGACGCGCCGCGGGGTGTCCTGACGTTGCGGCATGCGCCCGCCCGTGTCCTGTCCGGGCTGCCCGTCCCGTGGCCCGCCGGCGCTCTGATCGACCTGGCGCACGGCCTGGCCGAGGTGCTCGCCGGGGTGCACCGGCGGGGGGTGGTGCACCGTGACGTCAGCCCGGCGAACATCCTGATCGGCGCGGACGACCGGCCCACCCTGATCGACTTCGAGTTGGCGGTGCTGCCCGCGCAGGAGCGGGGTGCGCTGCGGCCGGAGGAGGGGATGGCCGGCACCCTGCCGTACCTGGCGCCGGAGCAGACCGGCCGCACCGGCCGCCCGGTCGATCACCGCGCCGACCTGTACGCGCTCGGCGCCACCCTGTACGAGCTGGCCACCGGTGCTCCGCCGTTCGGCCGGGACCGGGATCCGCTGAGCCTGATCCACGATCACCTGGCCCGGTTGCCGGCGGCCCCGGCCGAACGGGACCCGCGTCTGCCGACCGGGCTGTCCGAGATCGTCATGCGGCTGCTGCACAAGGAGCCGGACCGGCGTTACCAGAGCGGGGAGGGTCTGGCGTACGACCTGGCGCTGCTGCGGGACCGCTGGGCCCGGGGCAACCCGGACGGTTTCCGGCTGGGTGTCCGCGACTTCCCGATCCGCCTGGCCCCGCCGTCGCGGCTGATCGGCCGCCGTGCCCAGCTGGCCGCGCTGCACGAACTGCTCGGTGAGGCGCTGGCCGGGCGCAGCGTGCTGGCGTTCATCACCGGACCGCCCGGCGTCGGCAAGACCGCCCTGGTGGAGCGGCTGCGCCCGGCGGTGGCGGCGGCCGGCGGGCGGTTCGTGCACGGCAAGTTCGACCAGTTCCAGCAGGATCGGGCGGACGCGCTGGCGGAGGCGTTCAACCAGCTCGGCACGCTGCTGCTGGCCGAACCGGACGATGTGGTCGACGACATGCGCGGGCAGCTGCGCGAGGCGCTCGGCCCGGATCACCGGATGCTGGCCGTGACGATGCCGGCGTTCCGGGCGCTGTTCGGTGAGGAGGTGACACCGCAGGATGCCGTGCCCGACCCGCAGGAGGTGTTCGCCCGGAGCCGGCTGGTGGCGCTGGCGTTGTTGCGGACGGTGGCCGGGCCGGACAATCCGGTCGTGCTGTTCGTCGACGACCTGCAGTGGGCGGCGCCGGGCACCTACCGGTTCCTCGACGACGTGCTGGGCCGCGACGACCTGCCGGGGCTGCTGGTGCTGGGGGCCTACCGGGAGGAGGACGTCGACGAGACGCACCCGTTGAGCGCGGTGCGGGCCCGGGTGCGCCGCGACCGGGGGACCTCCGGCGAGGTGCACCTGGACAACCTGGGCGCCGACGACCTGGCCACGCTGGTCGCGGAGATGCTGCGGCTGCCGGTGCCGCAGGCCGCGCCGCTCGCGGCGGTGCTCGGGGAACGGACCGGGGGGAACCCGTTCGACACCGCCGAACTGATCAACGCGCTGCGCCGCGAGGGTGATCTGGTGCCGGACGGCGCCGGCTGGCGGTGGGACACCGAACAGGTGCGGCGGTTCGTCGGCAGCGGCGACGTGGTGGACCTGCTCGGCGCGCGGATCGACGCGCTGCCGCCGCGGACCCGGGAACTCGTCGCGGTGATGGCCTGCCTGGGCGCCGAACCGGGACCGGAACTGGTGGCGGTGGCGAGCGGCTGCGAACCGGCGGTGATCGGGACGGTGCTGCGTCCCGCGGTCGACGACGGTCTGCTGGTCGTGCACGAGGACGCGGCGCGGTTCCGGCACGACCGGGTGCAGCAGGCGGCGTTCGAGCGGATGGCGGTGACCGAACGGGCCGAACTGAGCCTCACCATCGCGCGGCGGCTCGCGGACGGGCCGCTGTCGACGATCGCGGCGGCGCCGCACTACCTGGCCGGGGCCGGTGCTCTGCTCGTACCCGGAGAGGCGCGGGACGGGGAGACGCAGGCGGCGGCAGATCTCCTGCGCCGGGCCGCGCACGCGGCCCGGCGGCTCGCCAACCATGCGGGGGCCGAGCTCTATCTCGCGACCGCGCTGCGTCTGCTGACGAAAACCGATGCGGGGTACGCCGCCGCGCGAGCGGACTGGCATGCGGCGCTCTGCGCGCTCGGCCGTTTCATCCAGGCCGACCTGCTGTTCGACGAGATCGTGGCGGCCGCCGCGTCGCCGGTGTGGTTGGCCGGCCCGGTGACCGAGCAGGTCAGCACCCTGACCGCCCGCCGCCGGCTGGCCGACGCGCTGCGCCTGGGCATCGGCATGCTCGGCCGGCTCGGGCTGGTGCCGCCGTCCGACGACCGGATGCCGGCGAGCATCGACGCCGGGCTCACCACGTTCCGGACGTGGATGGCGAGCGCCGGGGATGCCGCCGCGCTGCCGGAGATGACCGACCACCGGATGCTCGCCTCCGCGCACCTGATCAAACGGCTGATCGTGGTCGCCTACCTGACCGACCAGCAGATCATGTGCTGGCTGGTGGCCCGGGCCTCGGAGATGTGGGCGTCCGGCGGCACCTGCGAACCCCTCGCCGGGGTGCTCGCCTACCACGGTGCGGTGACCATCCGCGGCGACGGCGACTACCGGGACGCGTACACGGCGGTCCGGCACGTGTTGCGGGTCAGCGAGACACACGGGTACGAGAGCGGCACCCCGCACGTGAAATGGTTGCACAGTTCGTTCACCGCGCACTGGTTCGAGCCGCTGGACCAGGCCGTGCGCTACACCCACGAGGCCCGTGACGGCCTGCTGCGCGTCGGTGACCTGCGCAACGCGCTCTACACCAACTACGCGTCGGTGGCACAGATGGTGGGCTGCGCCGACCTGGACGCGCTGGACCACGAGGTGCAGGCGGCGCTGGCGTTCGCCGACCGGATCGGTGCGGCCCGGGAGACCGCCACGTTCGGTGCCTTCGCCAAGATGATCAAGGCGGTGCGCGGCGCGGACGGGTTCGACGACTCCGACGAACCCGCCTACCTCGCCGGGCTGGCCGGCGACCGGATGGCCACCGTCATCTACCTGATCGTGCGCTGCCTGGTCGCCGCGATAGCCGGGGACGACGCGACCCTGGCCCGGCACGGCCCCCGGATGGCGGAGATGCTGGCGGCCATTCCGGGCAGCTACAACACCGTGACCGGGAACGTGGTGACGGTACTCGCCGCGCAGGTCCGGGCCGGCACGGTGTTCGGGCCGCCGCACGAGAGCGCCCTGGCCGACCTGGACCGCAGCCGCGACTTCCTGGCCGCCCGCGCCGCCGGCCACCCCGGTAACTTCCGCCACCTGCACCGGCTGGCCGAAGCGACCCGGGCCGCGGTGCACGGCGACTTCACGGCGGCGGTGCGCGCGTACGACGCGGCGATGTCCGACGCGGTGACCACCGGATCGTCCTGGCACCGGCCGCTGATCTTCGAACGCGCCGGGCGGTTCTACCTCGACCACGAACTGGACCAGGTCGGCACACGACTGCTGGGCGAAGCCCTCCAGGGGTACGCGGCGTGGGGTGCCACCGGGAAGGTGCGGGCGATGCTGCGGGCGTACCCGGCGCTGGCCGACGTGCCGATCACCCGTGGCCCGTCCGCGGGGGCCAGCGTGGGCAGCACCCACAGCGTGAACCTGTCCAGCGCGGACATCGACCTGATCGCGGTCCTCGAAGCGGCCCGGGCACTGAGCTCCGCGACGTCGCTGGACACGCTGCGGATCAGCGTGCGCAAGGTGCTGAGCCAGCTGACCGGCGCCACCGTCGTCCACATGATCCTCTGGGATGATCTGTCCGGCGGCTGGACCCTGCCGGCCGAAGGCGACCGCCCGGAGATCCCGGTGGGGGAGGCCGCCCACCAGGGCCTGCTCCCACTGACCGCGATCCGCTACGCCGAACGCACCCGGGAGCCGCTGCTGGTGGAGGATGTGGCCCTGGACGACCGGGTGGGCCGCGACCCGTACCTGAAAGGCCTGGAACACTGCTCGCTGCTGGCGGTGCCGGTGCTCAGCCACGGGCAGCCGCGGGCGATGCTGCTGCTGGAGAATCGGCTGAGCCGCCGGGCCTTCTCCATCGGCCGGCTGGACGCGGTGCGCCTGATCGCCGGCCAGCTGACGGTGTCGCTGGAGAACGCCCGCCTGTACGCGTCGCTGGAGAGCAAAGTCGCCGAACGGACCGAGGAACTGGCCGAGGCGAACCTGCGCCTCGAACTGCTGGCGGTGACCGACCCGCTGACCGGCCTGTCGAACCGTCGCAAACTGACCATGTTCCTCGACGAGGAATGGCTGCGCTCCCGCCGCTCCCAGTCACCGATCGGCGTGGCGATGATCGACATCGACAACTTCAAGAAGTACAACGACCATTACGGGCATCAGGGCGGCGACGACTGTCTGAGAATGGTCGCGGAAACCCTGCGCGGCGCGGTCCGGGTGACCGATCTGGTGGCCCGCTACGGCGGCGAGGAGTTCTGCATCGTGATGCCCGGCGCCGGCCCGGAGAACGCGCTGCTCGTCGCCGAACGCGCCTGTGAGGCGGTGGCCGCCCTGGCCGAACCCCACGAGCTCGCCGACGGCGGCGTCGTCACGATCAGCGTCGGCGTGACGACGGGCGGGCCGCCGGCGGTCGCGGGCCCCGACCAGCTGACGAAGATCGCCGACGAGGCCCTCTACGAGGCGAAACGCACCGGCCGTAACCGCGTCGTCTTCCTCAGCCCTTGACCCGTTCCCCTGGGCGACCGGCCACCCCCGAACGGGCTACCGGGACGTGATCACGGTGTCATCGGCGGGACACAGTGGAGATCGACAGTGGTCGACATGGCTGTGAAACCACCCACGGACGCGGAGCTGGATGTCATGATCCGGGCTCGGCTGGCGTCCCTCGGCATCGACCTCGATCAGCTGCCCGCCGGTAGCGCGCCGGATCCGGAGACCGGGTCGCCGGGGCGGGAGACCGTGCTCGCGTCGCTGCGGTCGTTCGTGCGGGGGACCGTCGCGACGCTGGCCGGGTATCAGTTCGACCCGGTTCCGGCGCTGGGGCAGCAGCCCGCGCCGATGCTGTACCCGTCGATCGGGACGGAGTGGCGGCGGTGAGCACAGTGGACCGGCGGGACTTCCTGGCGCGTACCCTCGCGGTGTCCGCCGCCGCAGCGACCGGGGCGACGGCCTGGACCACCCCCGGGTCTGCGCTGGCGGCAGGACCGGCACGGTTCGGTGCCGGCGCCTACCTGCGGCCGCGGCCCGAGGCGATGGCCGATCCGACGGAGCTGACGATCGCCGAAGCCGCCTGGATGATCAAGAACGGGAAGCTGACACCGGCCGCGCTGGTCGAGGCCTACCTGGACCGGATCGGCCGGTTCGACGGGGTCTACCAGGCGTTCAACACCGTGCTCGCCGAGCAGGCGCGGGCCGCAGCCAAGGCCGCCGGCCGGCGGAAGCACACCGGGCCGTTGCACGGGATCCCGCTGGCGATCAAGGACAACTACTGGACCGCGGGCGTGCGGACCACCGCGAACTCCTACCTGTTCCAGGACTTCGTGCCGCCGCGGGACGCCACCGCCGTCACGCGGCTCACCGCGAACGGCGCGATCGTGCTGGGCAAGACGCAGATGGGGCCGCTCGCCACGACCCGGGCGACCACCCCGGACGGGCGGATCACCACCGTCAACGCATGGACGCCCGGCGACGCGACGGTGGACCCCGGCGGCTCGTCGACCGGCACCGCCACGTCAGTCGCCGGGCGGATGGCCGCATCCGGCACCGGCACACAGACCGGCGGCTCGATCACCGCGCCGTCGAACGCGCAGAACCTGACCGGCCTCAAACCGACGATGGGCCGGGTGTCGCTGGCCGGGATCATCCCGCTCAGCTACACCCGCGATCACCCGGGGCCGCTGGCGCGCGACGCCCGCGACGCCGCGATCATGCTGACCGCGATGGCCGGAGAGGACCCGGCCGACCCGCGCACACAGGGCCTCCCGCCCGTGCCCGACCTGGTCACCGCCGCGACGCCGGTCACCGTCAAAGGCCGCGTCCGGTCACGCTGGAAGACCAGGGTCGGGGTCCTTCCGGGGTACGTGACCAGCACCGAACGCCGCGTTTTCCTGTCCACGCTGGACGGCGTCGACGGGATCTCGCTGGTCGACGTGCCGCTGCCCGACGAGTGGGAGCTGCTGACCGGCACGGAGTTCAACAACGTGCGCCTGCCCGAACGCAGCGAGCCGTTCCTGCCGCTCCTGCGGACCGACCTGCGCGGCTTCGGCGTATCCGTGACCGGCTGGCTGCAAGGCGCCCTGCTCGGCTCGACCGAGTTCCTCACCGGCCAGCGGGCCAAACAGCGCCTGCTCGAACGGGTCCTCGACCAGATCTTCGACCGCTGCGACGTGGTGGTGCAGACCGGACCGGTGCCGTTCGACATCCTCGGCCTGCCGGAGATCGGGTTCCCGATCGGGTTCAGCGCGGCGGGCGTACCCGTCGGCACGATCCTGGGAGGGGAACCCTACGGCGAGGACCGCCTGCTGTCGGTCGTCGCCGCCTACCAGGCCGTGACCGACTGGCACTGGCGCCGCCCGGCCGACCCGCCGGCGCAGCGCACCCGGACGGCCGACGACCGGGGACGTCTGAACGCGGACGAGGTGGTCGCCCAGATGCAGTGACGCCGGCGGATCAGATCCAGCGTCCGCCGAGCCACATACGGGTGAGCCACGCCTCGTACGGGATGGGCTCGCCCACGAACACGGGATGGAAGAAGGCGAAGCAGAGCGCCACCGCCGCGACGTACACCCCGGCGACCACCACCCCGATCAACTGGCGGTCGGTCCGGTCGGTGCCGCGGGCCATCCCGCTGTCCGGGGTCATGACGGCGCCCAGCACGTACACCACAGCGAGGATGAGGAACGGCAGGGCCGGCAGCGCGTAGAACGAGAACATCGTCCGGCTGTCGGCCACGGCGAAGTAGAACCAGGGGAGCAGGCCCGCGCCCGCGCCGGTCAGGATCGCCCACGCACGCCAGTCGCGGCGGGCGATGCCCAGCCAGATCAGGGCGGCCAGCGCGGGCAGGAACGACCACCACAGGACCGGCGTGCCGAGAAGCAGGATCTCCGCGGCGCACGGGTCCGCGCCGCAGCCGGGCGGCCGCTCCCAGTCGAAGGAGACCGGGCGCCCGAGCAGCAGCCACTGCCACGGCCACGACTGATACGGGTGCGCCGAATCCAGCCCACTGTGGAAGTTGTACGCCTCCGAGTGATAGTGCGCCAGGTTCAGCAGAGCACCGAGGACCGGCGGCTCACTCAGACCACTGTCCAGCCGGTAATGCCGGAAGTAGCCGTAGTCGGTGACGAACCAGCCGGTCCACGTCGACAGGTACACCACGGCACTGATCGCCACGCTCAGCAGTCCCCAGCCGAGGTCGCGCACCAGGGTCTGCCGCAGTCCCGCGGACATCCGGGCCTGCCACCGCCAGTACAGCACCAGCCCGCCGAAGAACGGCAGGAAGAACAGCGCGTTCCACTTGACGCCGCAGGCCAACCCGAACAGGACACCGCTGGTCAGCAGCCACCACGGCACGATCCGGGCATGATCGGTGAACGGGTCCTCGACGACGGCGAGCAGCCGCCGGCGGTAGTGGTCACGGTCGATCACCAGAGCCGTGAAGGACATCAGCAGGAACAACCCGAGGAAGATGTCCAGCAGCCCGGTCCGGGACAACACCAACTGGAACCCGTCGAGCGTCATCAGCAGACCGGCCGCCCCGGCCAGCACGATCGACCGGAACATCCGGTAGGCGAGGCGGACGAGGACGAACACCATCAGCGTGCCGGCGACCGCAGCGGACACCCGCCAGCCGAACTCCTCGTTGCCGAAGAAATACTCACCCAGGGCGATCAGCCACTTGCCCAGTGGCGGGTGCACCACGTACGCGGGAATATCCTTCTCCGCGTCCCACTCCACACCGTACGTGAGCATGTCCCACGCGTCGGTCGGGTAGTAGACCTCGTCGAAGGTGTACCCCTTGGGATTGGCGAGTCCCTGGAAACGCAGGATCGCCGCGGTCAGCGTGATGCTGACGGTGACCAGCCAGGAGTACGGGTCCTTCCAGTCGTCGAGGATCGCGAGACGCCGCCGGACCAGGTCGGGGACCCGGCGAAGCCCCGCCCTCCGCACCTCCTCCGAGGGGTCGGAGGTGCTGGTCGTCTCAGGTGGCGCCGTGGTCACGCCGCGATCCTACGGGTACCGGTGCGCCGGTTGGTCACCGCCGACGACGTCCTTCACTGCGGCAGTGTGCCGTAGCGCTGCGTAGCCGTCGGTGATGGTGTTCGCGAGCGTGCCGGTGCGGAGCGTGGAGGCCGGTTCCACGACGGGCGGTGACCGGGAGACGATCAGAAGCTTTGCGGGGTACGCCGTAAAGCACTCCCGCCGTTTCGGGGCGGTGACCGGCCGTGGTGAGGCGGTGGCTGTGCCCGGTCAGGCGTTTGGGTGCGCTGGCCGTCGTGGTGAGGTGGTGGCTGTGCCCGGTCAGGCGTTTGGGTGCGCTGGCCGTCGTGGTGAGGTGGTGGCTGTGCCCGATCGGGAGTTTGGGTGCGCTGGCCGTCTTCGTGGGCGGTGGCCGCACCCGACCGAGGTTTCGGGGGCGTTGGACCTCCGTCTTGGGGTGGTGGGGGTGCCCGATCGGCGGGTTGGGTGCGCTGGCCGTCTTTGCGGGTGGTGGGTGTACCCGATCAAGGTTTCGGGGGTGGGGGCCTGCCGTTTTGGGGTGGTGGCTGTGCCCGGTCAGGCGTTTGGGTGCGCTGGCCGTCGTGGTGAGGTGGTGGCCGCACCCGATCAAGGTTTCGGGGGCGTTGCCCTCCACTTCGGGTGGTGGGGGTGCCCGATCGGCGGGTTGGGTGCACCGGCCGTCTTTGCAGGTGGTGGGTGTACCCGATCAAGGTTTCGGGGGTGGGGGCCTGCCGTTTTGGGGTGGTGGCTGCACCCGATCGGGAGTTTGGGTGCGCCGGCCGTTCATCGTGGGCGGTGACTGCACCCGATTAAGGGGGCGCGGTACGCGGCCGAGTCTCCTCGGCTTGGGTGCCGGGGCCTGTTGGTTTAGGGCAGTGAGGGCACCCGATCAAGGGACTGGGGGCGCGTGCCGCCCACTCCCACCGGTCAGTTGCGGTCGGAGTGGGCGGTTACGAGCGGGCGTTCGGGGCGGTTCGGAAGCGATTGGTGCGAGGGGCGTTCGGGGCAGTTCGGGGCAGTTCGGAAACGATTGGTGAGAGCGGGTGTTTGGGGCGGTTCGGAAACGGCCGGTATGAGGGGTGTGTTCGGTGCGGTTCGGGGGCGCCGGGTGGGGCGGGACGGTTGGTGGCAGGAACCCGGGTGGGGTGGGTCGTCAGCGGGAGGAACCCGGGTGGGGCGGGCGTCGGTGGCAGGAACCCGGGTGGGGCGGGACGTTGGTGGCAGGAACGCGGGTGGGGTGGGGCGTCAGCGGGAGGAACGGGCGGGAGTGGTGGTTCCGGTGTAGACGGTGATGCCCAGGGCGCCGGTGTCGAGCTTGCCGTCGGCGTCGACGGTGAAACGCCAGCGGTCGTAGCGGGTTTTGCCCAGGACGATTACCACCCAGGCGGCGTCGGGGCGGTTGACCAGGGACTGGGCCCGCTCCAGCTCGCGGTTGCCCGGGGTGGAGCCGAGGATCAGCACGCCCAGTTTGCGGTCCGCGTTGCCGCCGCCGCGCAGGGTGAACGCCGTGTCGGAGCCTTCGCCCTCGGCCGCGGCCAGGGCGTCGCGGATGCTGACCCGCTCGCCGCCGGTCAGGTGCGGGCGGATGTCGCCGGCCACCACCTGTACGCCGCCGGCCCACGGGCTGCTCGTGAGTTCCTCGGTCCACGAGGACACCAGGGCCTTGGTCGCCGCGGCGTCGCCCTGGACGCTGATCATGCCGGTGGCCTGGCCGAGGTCGATCAGTTCGCGGACGCCGCCGGCGGTGCCGAGGGTGACCAGGCGCGGGCACGGGGCGGCGACGTCGTTGCTGGCCGGCAGGGCCTGCAGGTCGCGCAGCTGAGCCTGCCACACCCGGCCGCTGTCGGCGGATTCCCACGGTTCCGGCGGGGTTTCGTCCGGGGCGGCGAGCCGCAGCGCGATGCGGCTCTCGTCGACCGAGACACCGTAGATCGACGGGAGTGTCGTGCCGGCCGCGTCGGCGCTGGTCACCAGGACCTGCAGGGCGCGGTCGATGCTCCAGGCGGCGGCCGTGTCGAAGGTGCGGCTGGGCGCGGCCACAGCGTCGGGGGAGGACGAGGTGGAGGGGGCCGAGCGGCGGCGGCGCAGGAACCACCACACCCCGGCTCCGGCGCCGGCCAGCACCAGGACGCCGGCCACGATCGCCGCGATCAGCCCGCCGGACACCGAAGAGGACGTAACAGCCGAGTCAGAAGAATCCGAAATATCCGAAGCGTCCGAAGTGTTGGCCGACGCGACGGGAGCAACCGGAGCAGCACTCGGGATCGGACCGGTCTGGACGCCTTCACCCTCAGCGTCGTCCGGCAGGATCAGGATCCAGCCGCTGGTGATCGCCGCCGGGTCGCTCAGCGCGGTGCCGTCGGCCTGCACCCGGCCCTTGTTGAGCTCGAAGATCTCCAGGTAGCGGTCGCCGTCACCGAGGAACCGCTCGGCGATGCCGTAGAGGAACTCCGGCTTGCCGCCGACCGCCGACTGCACCTGGTACCACTTGGGGTCGGCCCGGAGCTGCCGCACCACCGCGGGAGCGGCGAAGGCAGGAGCGGCGACGGCGGGAGCGGCGAAGGCAGGAGCGGTGACCGCGGGAGCGGCGACGGCGGGAGCGGGGGGAGCGAGGGCCGGTGCGAAGGCGACCGCGGCCAGCCCCCACCCCAGAACGCGACCAAGGGTTCGACGGTCCATATCTGTCATCTTCTCCGCGCGCATAGTTGATCGTGACGCGGACACCCTACATTTACGGTGTGCGATAACGTTGCCCGACTATCCGCCCGTCGCGCACCGCCCTTTGCCGGGAAGCCCTGAGGTCCGCGAGCGTGCGGATTTCCGCGTCCGGAGGCACTGTGCAGCTGTTATTGACAATTGTAGATTCTAGGACCGGTGACGCGGCCGATGTGGCGCTGATCGCCGACGGCCAATCCACGGTGGAAGCGCTCGGTCACGCTGCGCAACAGCTGCTCCGGGATGTGAACGAGCGGTCCGGGGCGCCGGTGCTCTACGCCGACGGCAAGCCGATCGATCCGGCGCTCGCGGTGGCCGACGCTCCGGTCCGCGACGGCGGCGTGCTCGGCCTGGACGGTCCGGCCGGGTGGCCGCCCGCGGAGCAGGCCGGCCTGCTCGAGCTGCGGGTCGTCGGCGGCCCGGCGACCGGCGCGTTCGTCCGGCTCAGTGCCGGCGGCGGCGACCTGGGCAGTGACCCGGACGGTTGGATCGCGATCGCCGACCCGGCGTTGCCGGCCGCCGCGGTCGCGGTCAGTGTGGACGTCCGGGCCCGCTGCACGGTCGAGCCGCTGTCCGGTGTCGCGGTGACCCTGGACGGTGAGGAGCTGACCGGTGCGGCCGAGTGGCGTCCGGGGCTGCTGCTGCGGGTCGGCGGCTCGCTGTTCGATCTGGCTGAATACAGCCGCCCGGACGCCGCCCTGGAACCGTCCGCGGACGGCACCGGGTTCGACTACAACCGTCCGCCGCGGATCCGTCCGCCGCGTCATCAGACCAGGTTCAAGCTGCCGGTGCCGCCGAAGGAGCCGCAGCGCAGCCCGCTGCCCTGGCTGATGGCGGTCATCCCGCTGGTCGGCTCGGTGGCGCTGATGCTGGTCACCGGCAACAAGACGCTGCTGCTGCTCGCGCTGCTCAGCCCGCTGTCACTGATCGGCAACTGGGTGATGAACCGCCGTCAGGGCAAGCAGTCGTACGCCCAGTTGCGCAAGGAGTACCAGGAGCGGAAGAGCCGGATCGAGCAGGACGCCCGGGAGGCCCTCGAGCTGGAGAAGGCCGAACGCCGCGAGCTGTGTCCGGACCCGGCGCTGATCGCGGTGATCGCGACCGGTCCGCGCCGCCGGCTGTGGGAGCGCCGCCGCCGCGACCCCGATCACCTGCTGCTGCGGGTCGGCAGTGGCGAGCTGCCCGCCGAGGTGGCGCTCGACGACCCGGAGCAGGACGAGCACCGGCGTACCGTGCACTGGTCCATTCCGGACACCCCGGTGACCCTGTCGCTGAGTGAGCACGGTGTGATCGGCTTCGCCGGACCGGGGGACACCCGGGCCGCGCTGGGCCGATGGGCGGTGCTGCAGGCCGCGGTGCTGCACAGCCCGACCGATCTGCAGATCACCGTGCTGACCGATCCGGCCGGCAAGCGGAACTGGGACTGGGTGCGCTGGCTGCCGCATGCCCGCAGCAACAATCCGAGCGCGCCGCCGGTGCTGCTCGGCCACGACGCCGATTCGGTGGGCCGCCGGGTGGCCGGCCTGCTGGAGTTGCTGGAGCAGCGGGTCGCGGTCCGCAAGGAGACCGGTGACGCCGGGGTCCGGGAGCCGGACATGCTGGTGGTGCTGGACGGCTCGCGCCGGCTGCGGTCACTGCCCGGTGTGGTCCAGCTGCTGCGTGAGGGGCCGGCGGTCGGCGTGTACGCGATCTGCCTGGACACCGACGAGCGCCTGCTCCCCGCCGAGTGCCAGGCCGTCGCCGTGGTCGAGGGTGGTGGCCTGCGGATCTCCCGGACCGGTTCGGGCGCGCTGACCGGGATCGAGCCGGACTTCCCGTCGATCGACTGGTGTGTCCGGGTGGCCCGCGCGCTGGCGCCGGTCCGGGACGTCAGCGACGACGAGGACGACGCCGCGCTGCCCGGGGCGAGCCGGCTGCTCGACGTGCTGTCGCTGGACCCGCCGAAGGCGACGGACATCCTGGCCCGCTGGACGATGCGGGGTGCGAGCACCGCGGCCGTGGTCGGCGAGTCGTTCGACGGCCCGTTCGAGATCGACCTGCGCCGGGACGGTCCGCACGGTCTGATCGCCGGTACCACCGGTTCCGGCAAGTCGGAGCTGCTGCAGACGATCGTCGCCTCGCTCGCCGTGGCGAACCGGCCGGATGCGATGACGTTCGTGCTGGTCGACTACAAGGGTGGCAGCGCGTTCGGCGCCTGTGTCCGGCTGCCGCACACCGTCGGCATGGTGACCGACCTGGACGAGCACCTGGTCCGCCGGGCACTGGAGTCGCTCGGCGCCGAGTTGCGCCGCCGGGAGCACATCCTGGCCGACGCGGGCGCCAAGGACATCGAGGACTACGTCCGTACGCAGACCGCGCCCCTGCCGCGCCTGCTGATCGTGATCGACGAGTTCGCGTCGATGGCCCGGGAACTGCCGGACTTCGTGACCGGTCTGGTGAACATCGCGCAGCGGGGCCGGTCGCTCGGCATCCACCTGCTGCTGGCCACGCAGCGTCCCAGCGGTGTGGTGTCGCCGGAGATTCGGGCCAACACCAACCTGCGGATCGCGTTGCGGGTGACCGACGCGTCGGAGAGCCAGGACGTGCTGAACGCCCCGGACGCGGCGCGGATCGCGAAGAGCACCCCGGGCCGCGCGTACGTGCGGCTGGGTCACGCCTCGCTGGTGCCGTTCCAGTCCGGGCGGGTCGGCGGCCGTCGTCCCGGTGCGGCGGGCACCACCGGGGTGCCCGCGCCGGAGCTGCGGGTGCTGGACTGGGCCGACCTGGTCCGCCCGATCGAGGTGACCCGGGCCGCGCAGGAGCAGCACCAGGACGAGGTCACCGACCTGCAGGTGCTGGTCGAGGCGTTGCGGGAGGCGGCCGAGCAGGCCGGTGTCCCCGCCCAGCACAGCCCGTGGCTGCCGGCCCTGCCCGAGTCCGTCCTCCTCAGTGATCTGGACGCCGGCGACGGTGTCCCGTTCGGCCGGGAGGACCTGCCGGCCCAGCAGGTGCAGCGGACCGCGTCCCTGAAGCTGGAGACGTTCGGGCACCTGATCGTGGCGGGCGCACCCCGGACCGGCCGTTCGCAGCTGCTGCGGACGATCGCCGGGTCGCTCGCGACCGCGTACTCCAGCGCCGACGTGCATCTCTACGGCCTGGACTGCGGCAACGGCGCGCTGCTGCCGCTGAACGGTCTGCCGCACTGCGGCGCGGTGGTCAGCCGGTCCGAGGTGGAACGGGCGGTCCGGCTGATCGACCGGATCGGCGAGGAGATCCGCCGCCGGCAGGGTGTGCTGGCCGCGGACGGGTTCGCCGACGTCACCGAGCAGCGGAAGGCCAAGAGCGGGACGGAACGTCTCTCGCACGTCTTCCTGCTGCTGGACCGATGGGAGGGCTTCCTGTCCACCCTGGGTGAGCTGGACGCCGGCACGCTCACCGACAAGATCTTCACCTTCCTGCGGGAGGGCGCCAGCGTCGGCGTGCACCTGGTGATCACCGGTGACCGGTCGGTGCTCAGCGGCCGGATCTCCACGCTGACCGAGGACAAGCTGGCGTTCCGGCTGGCCGACAAGACCGACGTGGCGATGCTCGGCCTGCACCCGCGCAACCTGCCGGACGAGATCGCGCCGGGCCGGGCGTTCCGTTCGGAGACCGGCGTCGAGGTGCAGGTGGCGCTGCTGACCGCGGATCCGAGCGGTGCGGCCCAGGCGGCTGCGCTTGCCGAGATCGGCCGGCGGACCACCGAGCGCGACGCCGCGGTGCCGGGCGCGCTGCGGCCGTTCCGGCTGGGGGAGATCCCCAACCAGATCGGGTACGCCCAGGCGAAGGCGCTGCCCCGGGCGGCGGACGGCGCCGGCTGGCTGCTCGCCGGGGTCGGCGGGGAGAACCAGCTGCTCGGCTTCGGGCCGGACCTGGCGACCGGTGTCCCGGCGTTCGGTGTCGGCGGACCGGCCAAGTCCGGTCGCAGCACGATGCTGGCGAGCATGGCGAAGTCCGCGCTGGACTCGGGCCAGCAGGTGATCGTTCTCGCGCCGCGTACCTCGCCGGTCCGGGATCTGGCCGGCAAGCCGGGTGTGATCACCGTGCTGACCGGGACCGATGTCACGCCGGAGGAGCTGAACGCCGCGCTGGCGCAGGTCACCGGCCGGGGCCTGATCGTGGTCGACGACGCGGCCACCCTGCGCGACGCGGCCGCCTCGGGCGAGCTGCGCGAGGTGATCCGCAACGGCGAGGCCCGCAAGCTCGCGGTGATTTACGCGGGTGACCCGGACGATCTGGGTGTCGGGTTCAGCGGCTGGTTGATCGACGCGCGGCGCAGCCGGCGGGGCGCGCTGTTGTCGCCGCAGAACCGGACCGACGGCGACATGGTCGGTATCCGTCTGCAGCGGACCGCGGTCGGGCAGCCGATCCGGCCGGGCCGGGCGCTGCTGCACCTGGGCGACAACGAGCCGATCACGGTGCAGGTCCCCGAATAGAAGCGCGGTGTGTTGTTTTCGGGCGCCTCAGGCGCCCGAAAACAACACACCGCGGCGACTGTGGTGAGTTCGGGCGCCTGAGGCGCCCGAACTCACCACGCAGATCAGCTGCGCAGGGCCTTGGCCAGCTCGTCGTCGGCCTGCTGGAAGGTGTCCGCGGCGGTGGTCAGGTACTTGCCCATGCCCTCGAGGCCGCCGATCACCTTGGTGGCGCCCTCGTTGAACTCGTTGTACGACTCGTCGAACTGCTTGCTGGACGAGTCGGTCACGTACCCGCCGTTCACCAGGTTGTTGACCAGGTTCTTCAGCTCGCTGAGCTTGGAGAGGATCTCCTCGCGACCGGAGTTGAGCCGGTTGGAGGCGTCGCGCATCTCCTGGTAGGTCACATTGACGTTTGCCATGATAGAGCCCCTTAACTGGTGAATCGGAACGTGCCGGTGACGGCGTCGAAGACGTCGAAGAACTCGGTCTCCAGCGCCAGCACCGGGGAACTGCCGGTGATGAGTGCCACCCGGTCCGGGTCGGTTCCGGGGAACGGCACGAAGGTCTGCATGATCAGCGACCGGATCCAGCCGGAGCCGTCAGGCAGGGTGACGTCGTCGACGCCCCGGGTGCGGGGGACCGGGCCGACGCCGGGAAGCTCGGCCGACTCGACCTCCCGCCACAGCGAGTCCGCCCCGCGCCGGGGACGGGCGGTCAGGTGCGGCGCGATGGCGTCGGCCGCGCCCTGCTGGTCCGGGGCGTTGACGATGGTGACCGTGACGGTGGCCGACATGATCGCGTCGCCGACCACGGTGACCAGGGTGCCGCAGAACCGGGCGCCGCTGTCGTACGCCCGCCGCGACGTCTCACGCAGCACCTTGGCCAGGGCCGTCCGATGTTCGTACAGCTGCGGCACGTCCCTGATCCGGTCTTCGACGAGCTTGCCGATCGCGGCGTTGCGGGCGTCCGGGTGCAGCTCGACCTCGAACCACGAGTCGGGCACGGTGATCGTGAAACCGGTGACGCCCATGTTCAGCCCTTCATGCTGTCGCGCAGGTTCGACGCGAGATCGTCGTCGGCCTTGCGCAGATTCTCGACCGCCTGTTTGGCCATCTTGATCAGCTGGGCGCAGTTCTCGTCGACCCGTCCCCGACCGTCCCGCCAATGTGACTCAAAGTTACTGATGGCGCTGTCGACCTCACGGCCGCCGAGGTCGCCGGAGAACTCGTTCATCCAGGACTTCGCCGAGTCCATTCCCTGGCGAATGCCCTCCAACTGGACGGAGAACTCCGTCAGGCCGTCCAGATTGACCGTCAATCGGTCGGCTGCCATGGCCCTCCGCCTCTGTCGTCTCGAACGCCGAGGGGCAGCGTACGTCGCCCCGGCAAGATCATCCAACCTTGTGATCGGAACGCTGGGTGACCGGGCACGCTAGACTCCCGGCGCACGGATCAACGGGAGGCATCAATGGCTCGGCCGGCGGACTGGTACGTCCTGGACATGGACGGCGACCCCACGCCCGGAGACCCGGAACGGCTGCGCCAGCTCGCTTCCCGGTTCCACGACTTCGCGGAGAACGCCCACCGGGCGAAGATGGCGGTGGACTCCCTGCAGGGCGACGGCGCCCTGCTCACCTGGGTCGGCCAGTCCGGCGACGCGTTCCGCTCGCAGTTCGGCGACTTCCCGGGACAGGTCGACAAGCTGTACCGCTCGCACCTGATGGTCGGTGACGCGCTCGACGCGTACGCGCCCACTCTGGAGAACGCGCAGGCGCAGGCCGACCGGGCCCTCGCCGACGGGCGCGCAGCGGCCGAGAAGCTGAAGTCCCTGCAGGGCTCGCTGGGCATCGCCGAGGCCGACTTCTCCGGTGCCTCGCAGGCCGCCGAGCGGGCTCGCGCCGAGACCCAGAAGCCCGATCCCGATCAGGTCAAGCAGGCCGTCCGGGACGCCGAGGCCGCCGAACAGAAGCGCAACCAGGCCCAGGCCGCGGTGGCCGGCGCGCAGGGCGAGCTGGACCTGGCCAAGCAGCTGGCCATGCAGGCCAAGGAACTGCGCGACGGCGCGGCCCGCACCTGCGCCCGGGAGATCGACGACGCCTCCGACGCGGGCATCCAGCCGCGGTCGTTCTGGGAGAAGCTCGGCGAGGCGTTCAAGCAGATGTGGGACATCATCTGCGAGGTCGCCAAGTGGGTGGCCCTGGTGGCCGGCGTGATCGCGATGATCATCGGTGGGCCGCTGGCCTGGGTGGCGCTGGCCGCGGGAGCGATCCTGCTGATCAAGGCGGTGGTCGACTTCGCGGGCGGCAAGGGGTCGGTGATGGACCTCGTCTTCGGCCTGCTCGGTGTGATCCCCGGGGTCCGGGGCCTGACCTCGCTCTCCAAGCTCAGCGCGCTCTACAAGGCCGGCGGTCTCAAGGAGATCGGCAAGGCCGCGCTGCAGGGCATGAAGACGCTGGCCAACGACATGGTGAACATCGTCAAGGGCGTCGGCGCGGGCGCGGTCACCCTGGTCAAGAACCTCGGTGGCCTGGCCGGCCTGGGTGCGGCGAAGCTCACCGACCTGTTCCAGATCAAGGTGCCGCCGGTGCCGAAGGACGTCTCCCGCTCGATCGACATCCGGGAATGCGTCACCGACCCGATCGACGTGGCCACCGGCGAGATGGTGCTGCCCCTGGTCGACCTGGAACTGCCCGCGCCGCTGCCGTTCGCCCTCGAGCGCACGCACCTGTCGTCGTACCGGGCCGGGGGCCTGTTCGGGGCGTCCTGGTCGTCCACCATCGATCAGCGTCTGGAATCCGACAGTAAGGCGACGTTGTTCTTCGCCGCGGACGCCATGGTGCTGGTCTACCCGATCGGGGTGCCGGGCGCGGCGGTGCTGCCCGAGGAGGGCCCGCGCTGGCCGCTGACGACGGCCGCGGACGGCAGCGCCACCCTGGAGACCGGCGACCGGGTGCTCGGCTTCGACGACCAGGGCCGCCTGGCCACGGTCGCCGACCCGGCCGGCAACACGCTGCGCGTCGAGCGGGCGCCCGACGGCACACCGCTGGCACTGCACCACCCGTCCGGCCGCCGGGTCCTGTTCACCGTCACCGAGGGCCGGATCACCGCGGTCACCCTGGGCGGCACCACGGTCGCTTCCTTTGCGTACGACGAAAGCGGGCGTCTCGTCGAGGCCGCGAACATCTCCGGCCGGCCGGCGCGGTTCCGTTACGACGACGACGGCCGGATCACCCAGTGGATCGACCGGACCGGGTTCGGGTACCGGTACACCTACGACGAGGACGGCCGCTGCGTCGGCACGATGGGCGAGGACGGTTACCTCAGCGCCACCCTCACCTACGAGGACGACCGGACCACCTGGACCGACTCGCTCGGGCACAGCACCGTCTACACCTTCGACGAGTACCACCACGTCACCAGCGTCACCGACCCGCTCGGCAACACCAGCACCGCCACCTGGGGGCGCTACAACGAGCAGCTGTCCCGGACCGACGCGCTCGGCAACGACCCGTCGGCCACGGCGACCGGCGCGCGACTCGACCTGGACCGGCTGCGCGGCGGCCGGCCGGCGGCGCCGGAGCGGGTGGAGGGCCTGGCCGGCTGGGCGGTCCGCACCGGCGACGGCGAGACGGTGGTCTACGACGCCGAGGGCTACCCGGTCGAACGCACCGACCCGGCCGGCAACGTGCGGCGCACCGAGTACGGTCCGTTCGGCGTGGTGCTGGCCTCCGTCGACGCGGACGGGCTGCGCACCGCGTACACCTACGACACCGAACTGCGGGTCACCTCGGTCACCGATCCGGCCGGGCTGGTCTGGCGTTACCAGTACGACCCGGCCGGACGGGTCACGGCGATGACCGACTTCGACGGACGGGAACGGCGGTTCACCCACGACGCGGCGGGCCACGTGACCGCGGTCGACGGCGTACCGCTGGAACGGGACGCGGCCGGGAACCTGGTCCGGCGCGGCGACACGTCCTACTCCTACGACGCTCAGGGCCGGCTGGTCGCGGCGCAGAGCCCCGGCGTGGACCTGCGCGTCGAGTGGGACGCGGACGGGCGCAAGGTCGCCGAGACGGTCAACGGGCGGACGGTCCGGATCGACGTCGACGGCGCCACGGTCGTCCGGCGCACCCCGGCCGGGGCGGTCAGCACCTGGACGGCGGATCCGTTCGGACAGCCGTTCACGCTGGACAGTGCCGGTCACTCGCTCCGGTTCCGGCACGACGTGACCGGGCGGGAGATCGCCCGGACGGTCGACGGGACGCCGGTGCTCGCCCAGCGCCACGGGACCGACGGCCGCCTGCTCGGGCAGAGCCTGCCGGCGGTCGGCGAGCGGGTGTTCGAGCACCGGGCCGACGGGGTGATCGCCGGGAAGGTGGACTGGACCGGGCGGACGGCGTACACGCTGGACCCCGTCGGCCGGGTCACCCGGGTGCACGGGCCGGGCCGGGACGAGACCTACCGTTACGTGGACGGTCGTCCGGACGGGGTGTACGACGGCACCTCGTTGCGATCATCGGGGGCGGTGTCGAACACCTATGACGGCCTCGGGCGAGTGGTCAGGCGTACCATAGAGGAGGTTGGATCTTGGGTCTTCTCCTGGGACGACGAGGGCCGGATGGTCGCGGCAGTGACCCCGGGAGGCACGACCTGGCGTTACGCCTACGATCCGCTGGGACGCCGGATCGGTAAGACCGACGGGGTCGAGCGCTACGATTTCGCCTGGTCGGGCAGCACTCTGGTGGAGGAGGCGCACACCGCGGCGGACGGCACGCTGCGGGTGACCACCTGGGATCACCATCCGTCGGACGGGCGCCCGGTGGCCCGGACCGTGCGGATCGACGGCGACCTGGATTTCGCCACCGTGGTGACCGACCGGATCGGCACGCCGACCGAGTTGCTCGCCGCGGACGGCACGCTGCGCTGGCAGAACGACACCACCCTGTGGGGCGCTTCCGACATTTCTGAAATGTCGGTCTCGTTCCCGGGGCAGTACCGGGACCACGAGACCGGCCTGCACTACAACGTGTTCCGCTACTACGACCCGATGACCGGCCGCTACCTCAGCCAGGACCCGCTCGGCCTGGCACCGGCGATCGACCCCGCCGGATACGCGGCCAACCCGCTGCAGACCGCCGACCCGCTCGGCCTGATGTGCACCAGCCCCGGCGGCTCCGGCGTGCCCAAGCCGAACCCCGGCTCCGCCGACATCCCCGCCATCGTCCAGAAGCTGGACACGCCCGAGTTCAAGAACCCGGCCGACTTCATCCCCGGCCTGGTGCCCAACAAGTCCCAGCCGACGTTCCTCTACCACGGCTCGGACATGCACCCGGACGTGATCTTCAAGGAGGGCCTGCAGTCCAACGCCCTGCGCAACAACGCGAACTCGCACTACGACATCAAGCTGCACCAGCAGAACAGCTCCAAGGCCCGCGACGACAACACGTTCAGCGGGTTCGTCTCCACCACCGACGACCTGAACGTCTCGCTGCAGTTCGTCCGGGACAAGGACATCGCGTTCATGCTGCAGGGCAAGCCGCTGGACGGCGTCAAGTTCACCGAGAACATCGGGGGCAAGGACTACAAACTGCACTACGGATACGTGTACGCGATCCGCGCCGACAGTCAGCCGTTCGTCGAACTGAACGTGCAGACGATCAAGGACGTGACCAAGGCGTCGCAGACGGAGTTCGCGGCACTGGACCACATCCCGGGTAAGAACATCTCGCACGCGTTCCTGATCGACTCGCCCTACAACGTGGGTATCAAGAACGGCGTGCAGCAGCTGGACATCCCCCCAGGCCAGAGCCGATGGCAGCTCATCGACAACCCGGACTACGTGGCGAAGAAGAAGTGAGGAATCCGTCCATGCGCTGGATGTACGCCGTCGACCCCGCCTACGAGGGCGCCGAGCAGATCCCGCCGTACGCGATAGCCGGCGCCTACCCGGTGGGGGAGGACGGCAGCCCTGCCGAGGAGATGATCCCCAACCCGGACTACCGGCCGTCACCGCGCGCCCTCGGCTGGCCGGCCCCGGCCAACGAGATCGAGGCCGCCGTCCAGAATGCGGCCACCGGGCACGGCGACGACGCGGCCGTCCGCGACGCGCTGCTGGCCGGTCAGGTCTTCGTCGATCCGGCCGCCTCGAGCAGTGATGAGCTCCATGCCTGGACGTCCGACCGGTATCTCCCCTCCGCCGGTGATTGGCGGCTCCTGCCCGCCTCGTCGCTGGCCGGACGTGTGGTGACTCTCAACCCCGGAACAGACCTGGAGGTACGCCTCCCCGCCGCCGCCCTGGTTTAGCGTCTAGCCTGGTGGTCGTGGATCAAGAAGAGCGCATCGCGATGTTCCTCGACTACGAGAACCTGGCGATCGGAGCCCGCGACCACCTCGGCGGCATGGCCTTCGACCTGCGCCCGGTCACCGACGCCCTGGCCGAACGCGGCCGGGTCGTGGTGCGCCGGGCATACGCCGACTGGTCGTACTTCGACAACGACCGCCGGATGCTCACCCGCGGCCACGTCGAACTGATCGACATCCCGCAGCGGATGGGCGCGTCCCGCAAGAACGCGGCCGACATCAAAATGGTGGTGGACGCGCTCGAACTGGCCTTCGAACGCGACTACATCTCGACGTTCGTGCTCTGCACCGGCGACAGCGACTTCACACCCCTGGTCCACAAACTGCGCGAACTCAACAAGCGGGTGATCGGCGTCGGGGTGGAACGCACCACCTCGGCGCTGCTCCCGCCGGCCTGCGACGAGTTCCTCTTCTACGACCGGCTGGACGGGGTCGACGCCCCCGCACCGCAGGCCCGCCGTTCCCGCCCGGCACCCGTCAAGGCGGCCGAACCTCTCGCCGTCCCCGAACCGCTTGCCGTCCCCGAACCGCTTGCCGCCCCGGAACCTCTCGCCGTCCCCGAACCTCTCGCCGTCCCCGAACCTCTCGCCGCCCCGGAACCGGAAGCCCTCGCCACCCTCGTCGCCCAGACCGTCTCCGGCCTGCAGCGCAGCGCCAGCGGCTCGGTGACGGCGTCCACTCTCAAACGCACCCTGCTGCGCAAGGACCCGACGTTCAACGAGGCCGACTACGGCTTCCGCGCCTTCGGCGAACTGCTGCGCCACCTGGCCGGCACCAACGTGATCGAATTGAGCGACGGCCAGGCCAAAGGCGACCCGGAAGTGTCCCTGCCCGAACACGGCGACCGGGAAGCGGCCTTCGCCCTGCTCCGCGCGGTGGTCACCGACCTCGCGTCGGGTTCCGGCCCGGCGGCCCTCTCCGGCCTGAAGAATCAGGTACGCAAGGTAGCGCCCGACTTCAGCGAGAAGAAACTCGGCTACCGCAGCTTCCTGCAGTTCGCGAAAGCCGCCGCGACCAGCGGAGCGGTGGCGCTGGCGTGGAGCCCGGACGCCGACGACTACCTGCTGACGCCGCCGTCCGCATGACCCGCGGCGCGGTCCCCGTCGACGTCGACGCTGGTCCGCGCACCCCCAGCGGCCGCACCGGTCAGGCTTTCCCGTCCACCGGGATGCTTCGCGCGACCCCGAGGAGGGGCACGGCGGGTGTGTTGATTTGGGGCGCGCAGCGCACCCGTAATCACCACACCTTCAACGGGCGTGTTGATTTGGGGCGTGCTGGGCGCCTCTAATCACCACGGCCCGACGGGTGTGTTGATTTGGGGCGTGCTGGGCGCCCGTAATCACCACGGCCCGACGGGTGTGGTGATTTCGGGTGTCCAGCACGCCTGTCACCACACGGCCGGGTGCACATGACGAGACCGGATCGGTGTCAGACGGTTGCCAGGGCCTGGGTCGGGGTCAGGCGGGCCGCGCGTACGCACGGATAGACGCCCGCCAGCACCCCGATCAGCACCGCCCCGCCCACGCCACCCAGCGCCGCCGTCGCCGGGATGACGAGTGGCCAGTGTTGCCAGGCCGCGTACCCGACGGTGGCCAGCAGGCCCAGCGTCGTGCCGAGGATCCCGCCCAGCGCGGCCAGCAGCACCGACTCGGTCAAGAACTGTCCCCGGATCTGTCCGCGGGTGGCACCCAGGGCCCGCCGCAGGCCGATCTCGGAGCGGCGTTCCAGGACGGCGACGACCATCGTGTTGGCCACGCCGATGCCGCCCACCACCAGGGCCACCGCGGCGAGGGCGAGGAACAGCACGGAGAAGCTGCTCTGCGTGGCCCGTTTCGCGGCGAGCGCGTCGGACGGCCGGGTGACGATCACCTGACCGGGGCGCTCCGGGAAGATCGTCTCGGCGAGGACGCCGCGGACCGCCTCCAGGTGTTCCTCGTCGCAGCGTACGTAGAGGACGGTCGGATGCCCGTCGAAGCGCAGACTGGTGCGGGCCGCCTCCCACCCGACCAGCACCGCACGGTCGATGTCCGGGGTCAGCGGGGTGGTGCCGAGGATGCCGATCACGGTGAACGGGACGTCCTCGATGATCACCTGAGGGGCCGGGCCGCCGGCGGGCAGGTCGGTGATGCCGAGACGGCCGGCCGCGACGGAGCCGAGCACCACGGTCGGGAAGTCCGCGGTGGCCGGGTTGAGCCAGTTTCCGGCGTGGACCCGGGCGTTGATGGTGGGCAGCAGGTCGAGACTGCTCGCCAGCACGGTGAGTCCGCCGCCGTCGTCGGGGGCGGTACGGTCGTTACGGCGTACCCGGGAATGGGTGTTGGCAACGGCGCTCGCGGCGGTGACCGGACCGATCCGCCGGATCATGCCGACCGCCGATTCGGGAATCTTCTCCTCCTTCTCGGCGTCCGGTGTCTCCATCGCCTGCAGGGTGTTGGTGCCCAGCGCGGTCAGTTCGGCGAGGAGCGCGGCCTGGCTGGACGCCGGGATGCCGGTCACCACGATCATCGTGGCGATGCCGATGGCGATGCCGAGGGCGGACAGCAGCGCCCGGGCCGGCCGGGTCCGCAGCCCGAGCAGGCCGAGCGCGAGCATGTCGGCCGGGGCGAGACGGACGGGTCGTGGTGGACGGCTCATCGGCGTACCCCGGCAGGAAGGGAATCGTGGACCAGGCGACCGTCGCGGATCTCCACCCGCCGGGGCAGCGACGCGGCGATGTCCCGGTCGTGGGTGATCAACGCGATGGTGGCGCCCTCCGCGTTGAGCCGGCGCAGCAACGCCAGCACGGCCTGGCCGGTGGCGGTGTCCAGGGCGCCGGTCGGCTCGTCGGCGAGTATCAGCGACGGCCGGTTGACCAGCGCACGGGCGATGGCGACCCGCTGACGTTCACCGCCGGACAACTGTTGCGGCCGGTGCTCGGCGCGGTGCCCGAGACCGACCCGGGCCAGCGCGCGGAGGGCCAGGTCGCGGCGGTCGCGGCGCGGAACCCCGGCGTACAGCAGACCGGTGGCCACGTTGGCCTGCGCGGACAGTCCATCGGCGAGGTGGAACTGCTGGAACACGAAGCCGATCTCGCGGGCCCGCAGCGCGGACAACTGCCGGTCGCTCAGCGTCGCCACATCCCGGCCGGACACGTGCACGGTGCCGGAGGTGGGCCGGTCCAGCGTACCGATGATGTTGAGAAGGGTGGATTTGCCGGAACCGGACGGTCCGACGATGGCGACCAGTTCGCCCTCGTCGATGTCGAGGGTGACGCCGGCCAGGGCGGTCACCCCGCCCGGATAGCTCATCCCGACGTCGCGGACGGACAACACGGTCACGACGAGACCACCACGGTCGTGCCCTCGGCCAGTCCGGGACCCTCGATCTCGACCCAGCCGCCGGCGAACATGCCGGTCGTCACGGCCACCAGCCCGGTCGGGGCCTGCACGGCGTACCCGCCCTCGGTCAGGGCGACCAGCGCCTCGACCGGCGCGGCCAGGACGTTCTTCGCGGTACGCCCGGCGAACCGCACCTGCACGTCGGCGGAGTCCAGGGCGGCCACGTCGTCCGGATCGTTCGCGGTGACGGTGACGGTCAGCTTGGCCGGACCGGTCACGGTGCTCTCGTCGGCGACCAGGGCGCGGCCCACCGACAGGACCTTCGCGGGGACGGTGCTCTCGTCCGGCAGTACCACGGTCACGGCGGCACCGGCGGTGATCCCGGTCGCCTCGCCGAGTTCGGCCGGCACGGTGATCAGTTTGCCGGTCGAGGTGACCGTCATCAGTGTGGTGTTCGACGGGGAGCCGGGCTGCGCGGCCACCGCGTCGACCCGGATCGCGCCGAACTGCACCTCGACGTCGCCGACCCGGATCGTGCCGGTGACCGGCAGGCCCACGTCGAGTTGCCAGCGCTTGATCGCGGCGATCAGCTCGCGGGTCAGCACACCGTCGCCCTTGCGCACCTGCACCGGGGCGGCACCGGGGGTGCCGGCGGCCACTGTGGAGCCCGGTAGCGGCTGGACTCCGGTCGCGTACCCCAGTGCCCGGAGATTGTCGGCGACGATCCGGACGTCCCGGCCGACCAGGTTCTCCCCGCTGATCTCGCGGAACAGCGGCATCCTGCCGTAGAACAGCACCACCGGCTGGTCGTCGGCCCGGTACACGGGTTTGCCGCGCCGCACCGTCCGGCCGGCCTCGGGCAGCCAGGTGACGGTCGCCTCCCGATGACCGGACAACGGGCGGCTCACGCCGTACCCCAGAGAACCCGGCATGGACCGCGTGGTGGACAGATCCCGGCGCTCGAGGGCCGCGGTGGCGGCCGGCACGGTCGGCTGCGGGACGGCCTCGGCACCCGCCCGGCCACGGGTCACCACGACCGCGGTCCCCCCGCCCAGGGCGGCGGCCACGACGCCCGCGACCAGCCATCGGGCGACCCGCCGCGGGCGTGGCGGCGGCGCCGTCAGAGTCATCACTTCGGTCGGGGCGTCAGACTTTCCATGCATGCGCCGAGCCTGGCGAACCTTCGTTAGGAAGCTGTCAGATCAGGCGAACGGCGCCGGCCCGGCGGCGGGTTCCGGCCGGTGCACACCGCGTGGACGGTAGCCGAGCCGATCGCTACGGCCGGTGATGTCGGCCAGGTACCAGATCGTGGCCAGCCACATCTCCGTCCCCTGCAACCCGGGATCGCCGTCGTCGAGGCGGAAGGCGAACCCGGCGTTGTCGTGCCACCGTCCGAGTACACCCCGCAGCAGCGTGCCGGCCAGGGCAGTCACCTCGGCGTACCGGTGCCCGGTGTGCAGAGTCAGCCACAGGGGATGCGCCACGTCCAGCACGTTGCAGGCGTTCCAACGGTCCGGACGAAAGAACCGGGCGTCCGCGGCATGCTCCAGGACGGTGTCGATCACGCGTTCCGGCCGGGGGACCGGGACGCCGAACTGGGCGAACGTTCCGCGGGAGGCGCGGTAGAAGCCGTTGACGATCTCGAGCATTTCGCCCGTTCCCCACATGCCGGTTCGGGGGTCGGTGTTCAGATTCAGCCATCCGAAGAGCGCTTCGGGGATGCCCGGGCGGGGGTTCGCGCCCTTGCGGAGATTCCAGTGCAGGGCGGTGCCGATGCCGTCCACGTGGTGCCCGGCGTTCCAGGCGCGATCCCGCCACGGCAGCGCTTTCAGCGACGTGACCAGGTCCGACGGCTCGAATCGTGACAGAGCGTGCACCGGTTCCGGAAACTCACCGCCCAGAAGATCCAGGGCATAACCTACGCAGAGTACGTGGTAAACAGCCGTCCCGTCACTCAGCGCCAGAGTGGTGGTGCCGTCCAGTTCGGGCACCAGTCCCGAGGCCGGATCCTGCCAGCCCCGCAGCCGCGCCACCTGCTCGCCGGGCGGCAACTGGCCGGGCGCCCGGCCGAGCAGCAGGTCGGCGATCTCGACGGCGTCGCACTGTGCCCTGACCGTCGCGCCGGTTCCCGGGCGGTCGGTGAAGAGGCGGGTGGCCGGATTCCAGACCCGGTCCAGGACGACGGATGCCTGAGCGCGAACCTTCTCGGCGAAGGCTTCGAGTCCGCCGGGTTCGCCGCCGATGCGGGGCTCGGGGACGCGGCGGCGGAGCACACGGGCCGGGTTGCCGCCGACCACCGCCCCAGCCGGGACGTCCTTGGTCACCACCGCGCCGGCCGCGACAACCGACCGGTCACCGACCGTGACACCATCCAGGACGACGACGTGCGAACCGATCCACACGTCGTCGCCGACGGTGATGCCTCGCGACTGCAAGGGCTGCCGGAACACCTCCACATCCGGGTCGGTCATCGTGTGGTTGAATCCGATGATGGAGGTGTGCGCGCCGATCCGGACCGCGTCACCGAGCGTGACATCGCCCCGCACCACGGTGTACGGGTTGATGCTGCAGTCCCGCCCGGCGACCAGCGAACCGGTCAGGTAGGCGCCCGCCGCCACATAGGTCCGGTCGCCGAGAGTGAGATCGTCGTTGTCGACCGAGGCCAGCGCCGAGACGAAACAGTCGGTTCCGAACCGGTATCCGCGCTCGTCCGCCATGTCCCGCTGGGCGTCGAGTTGTCGTCGCCGGTTCGTCTCGTCGGCGTCCCGCCAGAACGTCCAGGGCGAGTGGTCGAGCAGGCGCTGCCGGTCGATGGTCACGATCGTCCCTCGGCTTCCGTGGTCGGTCCCCGTCCCGGTGTTCGAATAAGATCAATACGAGCATCGTTTGATCGTCTCCACAAGCGGGTACTCGTCAGTTCCAGAGTTCACCGAGTTCACGGGCCGGTCGCTACGTGATCGGGGCGCTTTTGCGGTCCGGCTCACGGCTTTGGTCGCGGTCTAGTTGCTTTTTGTGGCTTTTTGCGGCTTTTTGCGGCTTTTTGTGGCTCGCGATCTCGGTGGGACACCGGTTCACGGACGAGAGGAGAGTGCCATGACTGTCCGGAACGCAACGATGATCAGGCTGAGCGACTCCGACAAGGCGGTGGCGGACCCGTCGCTCGACATCCGCGGCCGAATCGTCAAGGACATCGACGGCAGTGACGTAGGCCGAATCGACGACCTGCTGATCGACGCCGACGAACAGCGGATCCGATTCCTGCTGGTCGAACACGGCGGCATCCTGGGGTTCGGCGCGACCCCGTCCTACATCCCGGTCGACGCTGTCGTCGAAGTGACCGCCGACGAGGTCCGCATCGACCGGACCGGCGGGCACGTGGCGGGCACACCCGGCTACGACCCGGACCTGGTCGACCACGACGACGACTACTACGCCAACGTGTACGGGCACTACGGGCTGTCGCCGTACTGGGCGCCCGGTTACACGTACCCCATGCGTCCTTACCTCTTCTGACCCGCGGCCCACGCTTCGGTCCTCGGCCCCAGGTTCGCACGTCGAATTCGCCGGCAGTCTTCGCTGGTCGGGCCGGGCCGGGCCGGGCCGGGGCGGCCAGCCGGGCCGGGGGTGGGGCGGGTCCGTCGGCAGTCTTCGCCGATCACGGCTGTCTGTCGGGTTTGCTGATCCAATTCGAGTTGGCCAAACTTTTTGATTGTTTTAATGACTTAGCAGCATTAATTCGACTTATTGTTTTTATCTATTTAGCCGGTTTCACCGGTTTCGCCGGGCCGATTTCGGCGGTTTCGCTGGGGGATATGCCAGCCGGTGTCCGCACCCGATCAAGCGATTGGGTGCGTTCGCCGGTCGTTTCGGGGCTGCGGCCGCACCCAGTTCCTTGATCGGGTGCGGTGGCCCCTGAGCGGATACTCCGGGTTCAAGCCTGGTAGGTGTCCGCACCTGATCATGTGTTTGGGTGCGGTGACCGGTTGTTTTGTGGCGGTGAGCGTTCCCGGTTGCTTGATCGGGTACCGCTGTGTCCCGGGCGCCGCCCGTTTGCTCGATCGGGTACGGCCGTGTCCTGGCCGCCGCCCGTCTGCTCGATCGAGTGCGGCCGTGTCTCGGGCGCCGCCCGTCTGCTCGATCGAGTACGGCTGTCTCCCTGGCTTCGCTCGGTTCCTTGATCGGGTGCGCCTGCCTGCCGGGTGGTTGTCTCGGGTTCAAGCCTGGTGGGTGTCCGCACCCGATCAAGCGATTGGGTGCGCTTGCCGGTCGTTTTGGGGCTGCGGCCGCTCCCAGTTGCTTGATCGGGTGCGGTTGCCTCTCGGGCGGTTGTCTCTGCACCGGCTTGGCGGGTGTCCGCACCCGATCAAGTGTTTGGGCGCGGATGCCGGTCGTTTCGGGATTGTGGGCGCGCCCGAACGCTTGATCGGGTGCGACTGCTCTGTGGCCTGGAGATCGCTTTGGCGTCGAGCGGTGAGTGTGTGGGGCGCGTTTGCGAGCGCTGCTGGGCGGGGTGATCCCGGGTGAGCTGTTTTGATCACCGGGGAGTGGGGTAGGTGGCTTTTCTGCCGATTCCCGCGAAGGCGGGGAGTGCGGCGAGAGGAGATTCCGATGGCGACTTCGCGTATTCCGTCCGACCCGGACAAATATCCGCCGCTCGACCCCGGTGCGCCGATCCCCGACGACCCGGGTGAACTTTCGCCGGACAGCCCGGATCCGCTGCCGCCGCCGCCCGTGGAGCCGATGCCCGGCGAGCCGGGTGACCCCGGTGACCCGGGCGTGCCGGCCCAGCCGGAGCCGACCCCGCCCGACGCCGTTCCCGAACCCGCCTGACCGAAGGCTCACCGAACCTGTCTGGCCGGCCCGATCACGACATCCCTGGACCGGGTCTGATCACGGCTGGCCTAATCGAATCGCCGACCCCGGTTGGCTGGACCAATCCTAATATGGTCATTCAGCTCAAATCGCATTGATCTTGCCGTTCGGGTCCAACTGCCTCAACCGGGTCGGCCGGGCCGGGCTGCCTGGACCTGGGCTGCCTGGACCTGGGCGGCCGGATCTACCGCGGCGGACCGGCTGCACCGCCCTGAACTGGGAGAATGTGGCTTGGTGGGGAGTGGTCCGGGGATTCCGGGGTACTCCGAGTCATGCGGAAAACAGATATCGACGACCGAGGTCAGTCGTCCGCGGACCAGGCCGGAGGGCAGTCCGTCGCTGACGGCGACGACCCGCTTCACGATGCGGCGGATCCGCGTGAGGATCCGAAGCAGCGTCTCCAAAGGGTGGGTTCCGCCGGTGGTGGCGCCTACTCCGACAATCGCCAGGGCGATCCGGGCGACGGGCACGGCGGCGGCCACTGAGGTCGGCGCGATGGGTGAGAAGTGGGCGCCGGCGAGAGCGATACCAGCCGTGCGAAGACGGCCGGTATCGACGGGGCCGACAACGGCGGCCACCGTGTTGATCAGGGTGAACGGGAACCGGCCGAAGATGAGGACGTCATGGGCGGCGGTGGTGCGACCGCAGCCCATGACGTCCGGCCTATCAGAGCAGTGCGCCCTCTGAGGATGGCGGCGACGCGCCGGACCGCACCGGCGAAGATTCCGGCGGTGCCGATGCTGTTTCCGCCGGGACGGGAAAATCGGCTCCCGCAGGGGCGTGAGGATCGGCTTCCGCCGGGCCGGGGGGATCGGTTACCGCCGGAGCGGGAGAATCGGCGTCCGCCGGGCCGGGAGAATCGGCGTCCGCCGGGCCGGGAGAATCGGCGTCCGCCGGGCCGGGAGAATCGGCGTCCGCCGGGGCGGGAGAGTCGGCCGGCGAGGAGATCGTGGCTGGAGCCGCGGCGCGGAAGCTCAGCAGGGCCAGGAGCAGGCCGATCACGGCGAGGCCCACGCCCAGCCACGCCGACGACAGGTATCCCCATCCGGCGGCGATCACCGCGCCGCCCAGTGCCGCCCCCAGGCTGTTCGAGATGTTGATCGCGGACTGGTTGACCGCGGCGCCCATCAGCTGTGTGCCGGGCGCGACCATGATCAAGCGTGCTTGGAGTGCCGGGACGATGAACAGGCTCACCGCGCCGACCAGGAACGCGCTCACGAACAGGCCGACCGGGTTGCCGGCGGTCACCGCGAACAGTGCCACCGCCAGCACGTTGCCGAGCAGGCCGGCGAGGACGCTGAGGCGCAGGTCCCGGTCCGCGGCGATGCCGCCGGCTGCGATTCCGGCCGTCATGCCGAGGCCCATCGCGGCCAGCACCCACGGCACGGTGTTCTCGGACAGCCCGGTCACGCTCGTGGTGACCGGTGCGATGTAGCTGTTGACCGTGAAGAAGCCGGCCGGGCCGATCGCCACCACGGCCGCGACCAGCCACACCTGCGGTGAGCGGAAGGCGCGCAGTTCGGCGCGGGGTGAGCCGCCGGGCGCGGCCGCCATCGGGGGCACGGTCACTGCCGCGGCGATCAGCGTGAGGGCGAAGACGAGGGCCACGCAGGTGTACGCGACGCGCCAGCCGTGATTCTGTCCGATGCCGGTGATGACCGGTACGCCGATCAGGTTGGCGGCGGTGAGCCCGCCGAGGACGATCGCGATGCCCTTGCCGTGGTTGCCCGGTCCGAGGATGTGGGCGGCGATGAGTCCCGCCGCGCCGAAGTAGGCGCCGTGGGCGAGGGCGGCGACGAACCGCCCGGCGAGGACGAGTTCGAAGGTGGGCGCGGCCGCGGATGCGACGGTGCCGACGGCCATCAGGGTGAGCAGTCCGAGGACGAGCCGGCGGCGGGGTGCCCGGGCGGTGAGCGCCGCGATGGTGGGTGCGCCCGCGACGACGCCGAGCGCGTACACGGTGATGAGCCATCCGGCCCGGGCCACCGCTTCGGACGGGGACTGGAGGTAGGCGGCGGGGAACAGGTCCTGGGCGACCTCGGGCAGCAGGCCCATGGCGACGAACTCGGTGAGCCCGAGGCCGAAGCCTCCCATGGCGAGGGCTGTCAGGGCCGCCCAGCGACGGCCGGTGGTGAGGGTATCCACGGCGCACACTCTAGAACGTTCTAGTAGCTCGGCGACATAGAACGTTCTAGTCGTCACAGCGTACGATCGGATCATGCAGTCAGCGGAGCGGCGGACCACCCTGGCGGACGTCGCGGCCGAGGCCGGTGTCTCGGTCGCCCTGGTGTCGATCGTGATGCGGGGCGCGCCCGGGGCGGGCGCCGCCACCCGGGAGCGGGTTCTCGAGGTCGCGCGGCGGCTCGACTACCGTCCGGACAGCCGGGCCCGCCTGTTGCGCAGCGGCCGCAGCCAGTTGCTCGGGGTCGTCTTCGACGTGCGGCACCCGTTCCACTCCGACCTGCTCACCGGGCTCTACGCGGCTGCCGACGCCGCGGCCTACCAGCTGACCCTGAGTGCGGTGACCCCGCGACGCGACGAGCACGCGGCCGTCGCCGACCTGCTGCAGGACCGGTGCGAGGCGCTCGTGCTGTTCAGCCCGAAGATGCGGCCGGCCGAACTGGCGGGACTCGCCGCCCGCCTCCCGGTGGTGGCGATGATGCGCAGCGTACGCAAACGCGATGTCGACGTGGTGCACACCGATGACCTCGACGGGGCTCGGCAGGCCGTCGAATACCTGATCGGACTCGGTCATCGGCGGATCGCTCACGTCGACGGCGGCACCCTGCACGGCAGCGCCGAACGTCGGCAGGGGTACGAGGACACCATGCGCCGGCACGGTCTCGGCGAACACATCCGGGTGATCTCCGGTGGTTCCGGCGAGGAGGACGGCGCGCGGGCCGCCGGGGCGCTGCTCGACGATCCGCCGAGTGCGGTGTTCGCCTTCAACGACCTGAGCGCCGCCGGCCTGCTCGACGTGCTGCGCCGGCACGGCCTGGACGTCCCCGGCGCGATCAGCGTCGTCGGCTTCGACGACAGCAGTTTCAGCCGCCTCGCGCACATCGACCTGACCACGATCGCCCAGGACGTCGACACGATGGCCGCGCGTGCCGTGGCCCGCGCGGTCGAACGCGTCGAGGGCGCCCCGGTGCCCCACCGCGAGGTGGTCGTCCCACCCCGCCTGGTGGTCCGCGGAACAGCGGGCCCGGCCCCCACCGCCTGACCACGCGTGCGTGCGGGAGATGCCGAT
Source organism: Actinoplanes sp. NBRC 101535 (assembly GCF_030269225.1). NCBI lineage: Bacteria > Bacillati > Actinomycetota > Actinomycetes > Micromonosporales > Micromonosporaceae > Actinoplanes > Actinoplanes sp. NBRC 101535. Next base: position 305,414 of record NZ_BSSY01000008.1, read on the forward strand.
CGGGCCGCGGAGCAGGTGTCGCGTGAGGGGTGTGCCGGATTGCGGGGCGCGTCGGGCTGCGGGGGGTGTGCCGGGTTGCGGGGCGCGCCGGGTTGCAGGGCGCGCCGGGTTGCAGGGGTGTGCCGAGCTGCGGGATGCGGGTTGCGGGGATGCGCTGGGCAGGGTGATGCGTGCGAGAGGCGTGGAGAGGGCCGGCCGCCTGAGCGCCGTCAGCCGCGTCCGCACCGGCGGCTCGGAGCGCGGGCGGGCGGAAGGCTGAACGCTTTCGGGCATGGCGGGAACCAAACGGGGGTGGATCACGACTTGTCTGCGGTGGCGCCGACAACCGGTGCCCGCGACCAGAGGAACAACGGTGTCCCTTCCTGACCTGGCGGAGTACGTTCCGCACCGCTCCACGCCCGATGCCGACTTCGAGGGAACCCCGGTGCCCGGTCTGCGTGCCGACTTCTACCGGCGGCCCGACGGGGACCGGATCGCGTCGGTGGGCTGCTACTCGTACGGGGGCCGGGAAGTGCTGCGGGCCTGGGGATTCGTCGACGAGGAGCACTGTCGGCGGCATGCCGTCCTGGACCCCGAGCGGGGGTGGGGGCCGGTCGTGGAGGGCTGCCCGGATGTCCGGTTCCGGCGGCACGGTGATGCGGTGGTCGGGCTCGAGGTGCGTACCCCGAAGGGTGAATGGATCACGGTCGGAGGGTGAGGCGCCTCACGTCCGCGCTGTGCACCCCTTGCCGGTGACTGGTAGGTAACCCTAACCTCACCTGCCGAAACACCCGCTCCGGCGCAGGTCGGGAGGGATCGGCCGGGTTCTCGCCGGTTGGTCGCAACTTGATCTGAACCTAGGTTGAAGTTTTAGAGTCGTCACAGCCTGTTGTCGATCATGGCTGGGCTGGAGTGTCAGAGCGAAGCGACGAGTCAAAGGATGCATGCATGGATCGCCCCCTGCGGGTAGCCGTCATCGGCGCCGGCCCGGCCGGAATCTACGCCGCCGACCACCTGATCAAGGCCGACCCGGACGTCACCGTCGACATCCTCGACAAGCTTCCCACCCCGTACGGCCTGATCCGTTACGGCGTGGCGCCGGACCACCCGCGGATCAAGGAGATCATCACCGCGCTGTTCCGGATCCTGGACAACCCGCGGATCCGTTTCATCGGCAACGTCGCGTACGGCGTGGACGTCAAGCCGGAGGACTTCTCCCGCTTCTACGACGCCACGATCATCGCGACCGGCGCCGAGAAGGACCGCGCCCTGGACATCCCGGGCATCGACAAGATCGGCAGCTTCGGCGCCGCCGACTTCGCGTCCTGGTACAACGGGCACCCCGACGTGCCCCGCGAGTGGCCGCTGACCGCGCAGAAGGTCGCCGTGATCGGCGCCGGTAACGTCGCCGTCGACGTGGCCCGCGTCCTCGCCAAGACCGCCGACGAACTGCTCGTCACCGAGATCCCGGAGAACGTCTACCAGGGTCTGCTGGCCAGCCCGGTCACCGACGTGCACGTCTTCTCCCGGCGCGGCCCGGCGCAGGTCAAGTTCACCCCGCAGGAGCTGCGCGAACTGGACCACTCGCCGAACGTCGAGGTGATCGTCCACCCGGAGGGCATCGAGTTCGACGAGGGCAGCCTCGAGGCGATGCGCAAGACCCGGCACATCAAGATGTGCGTGGACATCCTGCAGAACTGGGCCGTCCGCGACGAGCGGGACCGCCCGCGCCGCCTGCACCTGCACTTCCTGCAGGCGCCGGTCGAGGTGCTCGGCGACGAGCACGTCACCGGTCTGCGCACCGAGACGCAGGAACTCACCGGCGACGGCTGGGTCCGCGGCACCGGCGAGTTCACCGACTGGGACGTGCAGGCCGTGTACCGCGCGGTCGGCTACCTCAGCACCGCCCTGCCGGACCTGCCGTTCGACACCACCACCGGCACCATCCCGCACGCCGCCGGCCGGATCCTGGACCTGGACGGGGAACACATCCCCGGCATGTACGTGACCGGCTGGATCAAGCGGGGCCCGGTGGGCCTGATCGGTCACACCAAGGGCGACGCCGGCGAGACCGTGAAGTGCCTGCTCGAGGACCGGGAGAACCTGCCCGCCGCCGCGGAGCGGGACGCGAACGACGTCCTCACCTACCTGGCGCAGCGGGGACTGCCGTACACCACCTGGGAAGGCTGGCAGCAGCTGGACGCGCACGAGATCGCGCTGGGCGAGCCGCACGGCCGCAAGCGCGTCAAGGTCGTCCCCCGCGACGAGATGACCACCATCTGCAACGGCTGACCCGCCGCTGACACGACGACGACGGCCGCTCCCGACCCGGGGGCGGCCGTCGCCGCGTTCACGAAGGAGCCGGCTTCACGAAGGAGCCGCGTTCGCGAAGGAGCCAGCTACATGAAGGAGCCGCGTTCACGAAGCGGCCGGCTTCGCGAAGGAGCCGCGTTCGTTCACGATGGAGCCGCGTCGGCGAAGGAGCCGCGTTCCGGAAGGGGAACGGCGCGTTCAGCGACTGCTGGGTGCGCGGTAGAGGCCCTCGACAGCGTCGATGATGGCGATGGTGGTGGCCGGCCAGTCACCCTCGGTGCCGGGTGGCAGCGTCTGCTCGCGGCGGGCGCAGTAGTGCACGACCAGCGCGTGGACCATGTAGTCGCGCTCGCGCAGCAGTTCCGGGGACAGCCCCGGCAGGCAGGCGTGCAGGCGTTCGGTGACCTCCCGCAGGAGGGGAGCGCCGTGCATCTCGATGGCTGCCAGGTCGCGCAGTTTCGGCTCGGTCATGATCTGGGCGCCGAAACGGGCGTACCAACTGGGGGTGCCCAGCGACGCCAGGTGGTCCGTGAACGGCTGGACGATGCAGGTCACCCAGTCTCGCAGGGCGGTGCTTTCCGCGTACCCCAGAAAGAGCCTGCGCCGGATCTCCTCCATCGGCGTCGCATGGCGGCGCACGACGGCCCGGACCAGGTCCTCCTTCGTGCCGAAATGGTAGCCGACCGCGGTGTTGTTGCCCTGCCCCGCGGCCTCGCTGATCTGCCGGTTCGACACCGAGAAGACGCCGTGTTCGGCGAACAGGCGTTCGGCGGTGTCCAGGATCCGGGTCCGGGTGAGCTCGACCTGCTCCCCGCGCACGCTTCGTCCGGACTGGACGTCCTGGGTGTTGCGGCTCATGATCTCGTCTCGGCATTCCGGGTGCGGTTTCCGAGGGCCACCTTACTGGGCTTCGTGCGCAGGTGAAGCAGGGCGGCGGCCAGGATGATCAGGAGGCCGCCGGCGATCTGCGGCGCGGTCGGGTTCTCGCCGAGGGTGGCGGCGGCCAGGATCGTGGTGACGACGGGTTCGAAGGTGGACAGGATCGCGGCCGTCGACGGTCCGGTGCGGCGCAGCCCGGCGAAGAACGTGAGGATCGCCAGCACGGTGGAGATCAGGGCGATGGCGATCAGCCACCGCCAGCCGGCCGCGGCGAAATCCGTGCGGACACCGCCGGTGACCAGGGCCTGCACGGTGAAGGTGGTGGCCGCGCCGGCCATCACCAGCCCGGTGAGCAGTAGTGGCGGCAGGTCCCGCAGGACGTGGTCGGCGACCAGGATGTAGACCGTGTACGTGAGAGCCGCCCCGAATCCGAGCACCACGCCGCCCCGGTCGAGGTGGCCGGTGCCCGCGCCGAGCAGGACCAGCAGGGTGCCGGCGGACGCGGCCAGCAGCGCCGCAGCCCGGGCCCGGGTCAGCCGGTCCCGTCCGAGCAGGACCGCGCCGACCGTGACGAACAGGGGATAGGTGTAGAGGATCAGCGACAGCAGGGACGCGTCCATCCGTTCCAGCGCGGCGAAGAACAGTGACGCCTGGGCGGCGTACCCGATGGCGCCCATGCCGAACGCGGCCGCCAGCGTGCGCCGGGGCGCGGTGACCGGCCGGCGCGCAACGGCGAGCACCAGGCCGAGCGTGACGGCGGCCAGACCGAACCTGATCAGCAGCAGGGTCTGCGGGGTGACGCCGGCGGCGTACGCGAGTTTGCCGAAGACGGCCATCGCGCCGAAGCATGCGGCGGAGACGAGACACAGGATCGCACCCATGTGTTCGAGCATCAGGTCGCCGACCCGTCACGTCCAGTGATGATTCCTGGAGGTGAATGGTTAGGATTCATGGATGGTCGTGCTCGATCTGCGGCGTCTGAGGTTCCTGCGCGAGCTCGAGGAGCGGGGCACGCTCGGGGCGGTCGCGGCCGCCCTCGGCTACAGCCCGTCGGCGGTGTCACAGCAGCTGGCGCTGCTCGAGAAGGACGTCGGCGTCCGCCTGTTCGCCAAGGCCGGGCGGGGCGTGCGCCTCACCGACGCCGGGCGCCTGCTGGCGGGGCACGCCCGGACGATCCTGGCCGCCGCGGAGGTCGCCGAGGCCGATCTGAAGACCTTCGCGGGGGTACGCGGAACCGTCCGCGCCGGTGGACTGCAGTCGGCCGCCCGGCGGCTGCTGGTCCCGGCCGCCGCCGCGGTGGTCGCGTCGCATCCCGGCGTCCGCCCGGAGATCGCCGAGCTCGAACTGGAGCAGGCCTTGCCCGACCTGCGGCTGGGCGCCGTCGACGTGGTGATCGGCGACGAGTACGACGGTCATCCCCGCCCGCGGCCGTCCGGTCTGCGGTTCGCTCAGCTGCTCGCCGAGACGGTCAAGGTGGTCCTGCCGGCGGCGCATCCGCTGGCGGCAGGCGGGGGCCCGGTCCCCCTCGAGGAGTTGCGGGACGCGGCGTGGGCGACGTCCGACCCGGGCACCGGCCACCACGCGATGGTGGCGGGTGTGTGCCGTTCCCGGGGCGGCTTCGAGCCGGACCTGCGGCACCGCTCGAACGACGCGGACGTCCAGCTGGAGCTGGTCCGCCGGCTCGGCGCGGTGGCGCTGCTGCCGGTGCTGACGCTGCCCCGGCACGACGATCCGGCGCTGGCGGTCCGGGACGTGGCCGGTCCGGACCTGGGCCGCCGCCTGATGGTGGTGACCCGGGCCGGCACGACGACGCCCGCCGTGGCGGCCTTCCTGGCGGCGCTGACCGCCCTATGCGGTGATCGGGGTGCGCAGCCGGCCGACGGCGGAGAGGCTCACGGCGGTGTCGGTGAAGGTGTCGGCCACCGGCCGCGGTGACCAGCCGAGCAGACTGCGGGCCTTGTCGCCCGAGCCGGTGCGGATGATGCCCAGGTCGGGGGTGATCTGGGCCAGGCGGTCGTCGAAACGGCCGGCCAGGCGTACCACCCAGTCGGGCAGGGTGCGGACCGGCACCCGGTGAGCCGCGGTGCCGAGGCGGGCGCGGAGGATGCCGGCCACCTCGGTGAGCGGCAGGCGGCCGGTGATCGCCAGGAAACGTTCGCCGGCGGCGGCCGGGTCGATCATCGCGCGGCGGTGCAGGTCGGCCACGTCACGGACGTCGACCACGTTGAAGTCCAGGTCGGGCAGGGCCGGGAACCTGCCGTTCAGCAGCTGCTCGATCACCTCGACCCAGGCGGAGTAGCCGGGGCCGAGCGCCGGGCCGAACACCGCCACCGGGTTGACCGTGGCGATCTCCAGGTTCTCCCGTTCGGCGTACTCCCAGGCGGCGCGTTCGGCGAGGACCTTGGATTTCACGTACGGCACGAGCGGCGTCCCGTCGAGCGCCGTCCAGTCGTGCTCGGTGAACACCCGGGTGGGGTCCGCGTGTCCGTATCCGATCGCGGCGAACGAGGACGTCAGGACGACCCGCCGCACGCCCGCGTCGGTGGCCGCCCGCAGGACGCGCAGGGTGCCCTCGCGGGCCGGGACGATCAGGTCGTCCTCGTGCTTCGGCAGTTTCGCCGGGAACGGGGAGGCCACGTGCTGCACGAAGGCGCAGCCGTCGACCGCCGCGGCCCAGCCGTCGTCGGCGGTCAGGTCGGCGTGGGCGAACGTCAGCCGGTCGCCGGGTGTCACCCCGCCCGCCTCGACCATGGCGCGCACCTGCGGTTCGCGGTCGGCGGATCGTACTGTCGTGCGGACCCGGTAGCCCTGCTCGAGCAGGTGCAGCACGCAGTGCGCGCCGATGAAGCCGGAGCCGCCGGTCACCAGGACCAGTTCGCCACTCATGACGTCGTTCCCTTCGCTGATCGGTCAACGTACCAAGGTCATCAATGCTTTCGATCTCGGGGTTTACCGCAGTGGGGATCCAGGGATAGAGTTCTGGGATCCAATCTTGAAGGAAGTGGAGCCATCATGACCGTGGTCAATCGCCCGCTGGACGTGACCGGCCTCAACGAGTCGCTGCTGGGGCAGCCCAGCGCTGAACCGCTGAGCGGCGAGATCCCGGTGCGCAGCCGGGTCGACTTCGCCACCGAGGACCGCCGGGTCGTCTCCGGCATCTGGGAGTCCGAGCCGGGTACGTCCCGCTGGGAGTTCCTGACCCGCGGCGAGATCATCCACGTGATCGCCGGCCGGATGGTCGTCACCGAGGACGGCGGTGAGCCGGTCGAGGTGACCGCGGGCTCGACGGCCTACTTCCCGATCGGCTGGCAGGGCGAATGGGTCGTCACCGAGCGGCTCCGCAAGGTCTTCGTGGTGTTCAAGCCGTGACGGCGCGGGAGCTGATGGTCCGCGGCCTCGTCCTCGAGGCCGACGGCGTGCTGACCGTCGACCTGGCCGACCCGTCCGGCGCGCCCCTGCCGGAGTGGGAGCCGGGCGCGCACGTGGACCTCGTGGTCGGTGACGGGACGGTCCGGCAGTACTCGATCTGCGGAAGGCCGGGGACGCTGACCGTCGCGGTCCGGCACGACCCGGCGGGCCGCGGCGGCTCGTCCTGGGTGCACCGGACGCTGCGCCCCGGCGATCCGGTGACGCTGCGCGGCGTCAAGAACCACTTCGCGCTGGAGGATGCCGCCGAGATCGTGCTGATCGCCGGTGGTGTCGGCATCACCCCGCTGCTGCCGATGGCCGAGCGGCTGGCGGCGGGGGACCGGCCGTGGCGGCTGGTCTATGTGGGGCGGGCGGCCGCCGGGATGCCGTTCCTGGACCGGGTCCGCGCGCTCGGCGGCGCCGTGACCGTCCACGAGACCGCCACCGGCGGAAGGCCGGATCTCGCGAGACATCTGGAAGAACCGGGCTTGGTGTACGTCTGCGGCCCCGCCACCCTGATCGACGCCGTCAGTGCGGCGCTCGAAGCTCGCGGCGAAGCCGACCGTCTGCGGGCCGAGTACTTCCAGGCCCCCGAGACGCTGACCACCGACGACGGAAGTTTCACGATAAAACTGGAAAAGTCGGGTGTGGAGCTCGTGGTTCCCGCCGACAAGTCCGCCCTCGAAGTCGTCAACGACGCCGGACTCGACGTGCTCAGCGACTGCGAAGAGGGCATCTGCGGCAGCTGCGAGACCCGCGTCCTCGCCGGCGAGGTCGACCACCGCGACTACGTCCTGACCGCCGCCGAGAAGGCCGCCAACCGGTGCATGATGCTCTGCGTCTCGCGGGCGCTCGGACAGCGGATAACCATCGACCTCTGACCCCCGTACCGAAGAAAACCTAAAGGGGGGTGAAGGAAGCCTTTCCGACGCCGTCCCGCAACTTCTCCAGCAACTCGCCGCCCGGCACCGGCCGGCAGAAGAAGTAGCCCTGCGCGAACCCGCAGCCCATCTCGGTCAGCAGCCGCGCGTGCTCGGCCGTCTCGATGCCCTCGGCGACTACGTTCATCCCGAACGCCACACCGAGGTGCACCACCGCCTCGGCCACCCGCCGCGCCTCCGGATCGACGTCGATGCCGGTCACGAACGAGCGGTCGATCTTCAGGATGTCGACCGGCAGGAGGCGCAGGTAGCTGAGGGCCGAGTAGCCCGTCCCGAAGTCGTCGACCGCGATCCGGATGCCGACGGCCCGCAACTGCTCCAGGGAGGTCACCGTCCGGGCGTCCGGTTCCAGCACCACCCCCTCGGTCAGCTCGAGGATCAGCCGGTCCGCCGGAAAACCCGTCTCGTCCAGGACGGTCTGGATCGTCTCCAGCATCCCCGGCTGCACCACCTGCCGCGGCGACAGGTTGACGCTCAACCGCAGGTCGTGCAGCTCCGGAACGGCCGCCCGCCACGAGGCCGCCTGCGTGCACGCCTCCCGCAGCACCCACGTGCCGAGCGGCACGATCGCCCCGGTCTCCTCGGCGAGGTCGACGAAGTCGTGCGGGGGCAGCATGCCGCGGTGCGGATGCTGCCAGCGGACCAGCGCCTCCACCGCCGAGACGCCGCCGGTGACCAGATCGATCGCCGGCTGGAAATGAACCACCATCTCGCCGTTCTCCACGGCCTGGCGCAGCTCCGCGTCCCGGGCCCGGGTGTCCAGCTCGGGCGTGTAGACCTGGTAGCGGCCACGGCCGGAACGTTTCGCCGCGTACATCGCGATGTCCGCGTGCTGCAGCAGCGTCTGCGCGTCGAAGGTGTCGAAGTCGTGGTACGCGACACCGACACTCGCCTCCACGCTGAGCAGGTGCTCCCCGAAGATCACCGGCGTGCGCAGGGCGTCGACGAGCCGCTGCGCGATGCGCTCGGCGACCGACCGGTCCGGCAGGTACGGCAGGACCACCGCGAACTCGTCGCCGCCCAGACGCCCGGCCACGTCGGTGGACCGGATCACCGACCGCAGGGTCACCGCCACCGCCTGCAGGACCGCGTCACCGGCGTCGTGGCCGTACACGTCGTTGATCGGCTTGAACCGGTCCAGGTCGATCAGCATCACCGCACCCTGCCGGTCGTCCCGCGGCGTCTGCACGGCCATCCGGGTGATCAGCTCGTTCAGGTGGGCGCGGTTGGACAGCCCGGTCAGCGGGTCGGTCACCGCGAGCCGGTGGTTCTCGTGCAGGGCGTACATCTGCCGGCCGGCGACCAGGGCGGTCAGGACCACCGCCCCGATGATCATGCCGCCGAGCGGGTAGAGGCCCTCCCGCTGGGCGATGACGCCGAGCGCGCCGTACGCGATGGCGATCGCCCCGTAGGGCAGCCAGTCGGTCGCCAGCCGGTGCGCGAGACGGCTGCTCGCCTCCCGGCCCGCGTCGACCAGCCGCCGGTCCGCGGCCAACACCAGCAGATAGCAGCCGAACACCCAGAACAGGTCCGGCCAGGTGCCACCGACGAAACCGTCGTGCAGCTGGATCCAGCCGTACCAGATGTCCGCGACGACGAACATCGACACGGCCCCCGCCAGCAGCCGCACCGCCGGGTCGACCGCGGTCGACGGGCGCAGCAGCAGCGTCGCCAGGGCCAGCACGAGCAGCAGGTCACCGACGGGCAGGGCGGCCGCGTACAGCACCCCGGAGAGCGAGGCACCGTCGGTGCCGAAGATCGGGCTGAGCACGAGGTACCACAACACCATGAACGCGCTGGCGCCCACGGTCAGAGCGTCCAGCACCAGCCGCACCCGGTCCGAGCGGGTCCGCTGCGAACCGGGCAGCAGCAGGAGCCCGACCAGCATGAACGGCACGAACGCCAGGAACCAGTAGTCCGCGAACGACGGGTAGGCGGCGTCGTGCAGGACGGCGTCCTCGACGAACCACGAGGTGTGCGCCACCAGCTGACAGACGTAGGCCCCGGCGATGAACCCCCATGCGATCCGGGACCGGCGGGACTGCCGCCGCAGCCGGACCACCCGCACCACGAGCACCGTGAAGATCAGCGAGATCGGCAGGTAGACGCCGTCGGCGATCACCGTCCGCAGTTCCTCGCCACCACGGCCGCTGACGTAGAACACCAGGTAGGCGGCGACGATCGCCCCGGCGGTGGTCACCGCCCAGCCGGTCAGCCGGTCCGCGGTGCTCCGCGGCCTCGGCGGGGGCGCGGACCGCGGCCGGCCGGTCACCCGGCCGTGCGCTCCCGCCTGCGTCTCCACACCGCCTGATATCGGCCCACGGCCCGGGATCCTGAGACCATTCATAGGGTACGAGCTGCACCTCCCCGTGGCTCGTCGATCGGATGCAGGCCGTCGCGTGCCCTTGCGTCAGGAGCCGGACGATCGGCGCCGCGGCGGCGTGCCGATGCCGCACAACAGCTCCGCCGGGACGATCACGTCGGCCCGGTCCCGGGTGGCCCGGATCAGCGTCGCGTTGCGCTCGTCCGTGCCGGTCGCCCAGTCGATCGCCGCCGTCTCGTCCTTACCGAACCGGATGTGCCGCTCGATCAGCCGGCGCAGCCGTTCGTCACGGTCCAGGTCCGCGTACCAGACCTCGGTCAGCAGCGGCCGGACCTTCGCCCAACGCGGCTCGACCAGCAGCAGGTAGTTGCCCTCGGTCACGACCAGCCGCGCCGTGCGGGGCACCGGGATCGCCCCGGCGATCGGCTGCTCCAGCGTCCGCTCGAAACCGGGCGCATAGACGACGTCGTCCTCGTCCTCCTGGATGCGGCGCAGCAGCGAGGCGTACCCGAGAGCGTCGAACGTCTCCGGCGCGCCCTTGCGGTCCCGCAGCCCGAGCCGGTCCAGCTCCACGTCGGCGAGGTGGAACCCGTCCATCGGCACGTGCGCCACCGCGTCGGAGCCGAGCGCCCGCACCAGCTCCTCGGCGAGAGTGGTCTTGCCCGATCCGGGGGCGCCGGTGATCCCGAGGACGGCCCGCTCCCCACCGGCGGCGAGCGCGCGGGCCCGCTCCACCAGCGCCTCGAACGTGGTCATGCGCTCTCCCTGTCGCTCATCCGCCCAGTCTCCCCGCCGGGTCCTGCCATGCGCATTCTGGTCCTGAGGGTTCCGGCCCCCGAGCCCTAGGCTTCTCGTGTGGAGATCAGAGCGATGATCGCGGACGAACGACTCCGGCTGGCCGACCTCGTGGACACGTTGACGCCGGAGCAGTGGGCGCATCCCAGCCTGTGCGGGGAGTGGACGGTCGGCGAGGTGATCGGGCACCTGGTGGCGGCGGTCGCGGCGCCCCGGTCGTGGCTGCTGCCGGCGGCGGTGCGTAACGGGTTCTCGATACACCGGACCAACGCGGCGATCGCCCAGCGGATGGCAACGCGCGGGCAGGACGTGATGGCGCGGGAGTTGCGCGCCAACGCGGAGAATCCGTTCCAGCCGCCGATCGTGGGCTACGGCGGACCGTTCACCGACCTGCTGATCCACGGGCAGGACATCCGGCGGCCGCTCGGGCTGCCGCACGCGCTGCTCCCGGAACGGATGCGGGTCGGGCTGGACTTCCTGGTCGGCGGGCGAGCGGTCGGGTTCACGCCCCGCAAGCGGGTGGCGGGCCTGCGCTTCGAGGCGATCGACCTGGGCTGGTCGTGGGGTTCCGGCCCGGTGGTCCGCGGTGATGCCGAGCCGCTGATGCTGGGCCTGACCGGCCGAACGATCGTGCTGCCGGAGCTGTCCGGCGACGGCCTGCCCGAGCTGCGCCGTCGTCTGGGAGTTGCCTGACGGGGGTTCCGCACGCCTCGCCCGTAGCACGGTGCGCCTGATCGCATCGTTTTCGGATGCACCGACCATCCCTTGTGGACGACCGACCGCACCCGATCAACGGCTTGGGTGCGTTGGCCGTCCTGGCGGGTGGTGACAGCACCCGATCACGTTGTCGGGCACGCCTGCCACCCATTCCGAACAGGCGACTGCACCCGATCAACGGTTTGGGGGCGCTGGCCGTCCTTGACGGTGGTGGCTGTACCCGATCGCGTTGTCGGGCGGGCTTGCCGCCCATTCCGAGCAGGTGACCGCACCCGATCAGCGGTTTGGGGGCGCTGGCTGTCCGGTTCGGTTGGGTGACCGCACCGGGGCGGATACGGGATGCGCCGGCGAAGCCGTCCAGCCTCGGGTCACGGGCAGGAATACTGACGATGCGCCTAGGCGACGGCCTGCCCTGTCATCAGGTAGGACCGGTTCTCCGGCCGCCTCACCGGAGACCGGAGAACAGGTCGTGCTCCACCGCTGGGGCGCCGGTGCTGTCGCGGACCCGCACGTAACACTCGACGCCCATGATCTCGCCGAACACCTCGCGGCCGAGGCTGAGGAAGAACGCGCCGTCGCCCTGGCTGGCGTGCGCCGACAGTGCGGCGAACTTCTGCTCCAGCGTCCCGGTCACGTCGATCCGGGCGGTGATCTCCTCGTCCGGCCAGCCCATCGGCTGCTCGGCGGCGGGGTCCGGACCGTCCGTGCCGATGCCCATCTCCCGCATCCGCTCACCGATCCGCTGGAACGCCGACCGCGGCAGCGCGCTCATGTACACCTTCGCCGAGCTGTCGGTGACCAGCTCGACGGCGGCCATCGTGACCCGGTGCACCTGGATGTGGTCCGGATGGCCGTAACCACCGTTCTCGTCGTAGGTGAGCAGCACGTCCGGCCGGTAGCGGCGGATCAGCCCGGCGAGCCGCTCCGCGGCGGCGGTCACCGGGGTGGCCCAGAACGACTGCGGCGCCGCGTTGGTGTCCCAGCCCAGCATCCCGGAGTCGTGGTAGCCGAGCATCTCCAGGTGGGTCACCTTCAGCTCGGCGCAGCTCGCCTCCAGCTCCCGGCGCCGGTGGGCCGCCACCGCCTCCGGGTCGTGCCCCGCCTCGCCGGGCTTGACACCGTTCGGACCGTCACCGCAGCGGCCGTCGGTGCAGGTGACCACCACTGTGGTGACGCCCTCAGCGGCATACCGGGCGAGCGTGCCGCCGGTGCTGGTCACCTCGTCGTCGGGGTGGGCGTGCACGGCCATCAGGGTCAGCGGGCGATCGCGCATGCGCCCACCCTATGCCTCGTTCCACCGGCGATGACGGCGGTCAGGCGCCGTTCCGGCCGAGCAGGGCGGTGATCAGGTGATGGAGGGGCTCGGTGAGCTTCTCCTCGTCGGCGCCGGCCAGTGGCTGGACGCCCGCGGCGCGGAGGATCACGATGCCCAGGGCGGTGGCGATGACCAGCTGGGCGTTCAGGAGCGACCGGTCCGAGACGTCGCCACTGACGGCGGCCAGCCGCTCGGCGAACGATGTCAGGATGTCGAGGCGGATGCGTTCGGCGGCCTCGTCGCCCGAGGTGCGCAGCAGGAGCAGCAGCCGGTTGGGGAACTGGGTCGACGGCGGGCCGGCGAGTTTCTCCGCGATGATCCGCGGCGCGTCGGCGACCGTCAGGCCCTCGGTGACGCTGCGGCGCAGGTCGTCGCCGGTGTCGCGCAGGCACTCGCGGAACAGGCCCTCTTTCGAGGTGAAGTAGCGGCTGATCAGGGCCACGTTCACCCCGGCGTCGCCGGCGATGTCGCGGACCGAGGTGGCGCTGTAGCCGTCGGCGGCGAACCGGCGCCGCGCGGCGTCGAGCAGCAGTTGCCGCGTGGAGGCGGCGTCCCGGCGCCGAGGAGTCGTCACGATGTTCACCCTATTGACCTCCCCTCCGGCAGCAAGGGGCGGGAGGTCCCACCCTTTCTGTTAAGAGACCTTTACAGATCGATATCGGGCGATCGAAGATGGCAGGTGATCATCCTCATCGATGGAGGCCTCATGCGTCGTACGCCGCTCGCCGCCCTGTTGTCGTTGACCCTGGCCGGAGGATCGGTGATGGTGAGCAGGCCGGCCGAGGCCGCTCCGGCGCCGCGGTTCAGTACCTCGTTCGAGACCGGCGACCCGCCTCCCACCTGGCAGAACACCGCCGAGCGGGCCTCCGGCGTGGACGGCCGGCTGGTGGTGGGGATCCCCGGTTCGGTCAACGGCCGGGTCACCGCGGTCACCGCCTCCGGCGAGAACACCGGCGGCGGCGAGGTCAAGGAGAACCTGCTCGACGCCGACCCGGACACCAAGTGGCTGGTCTTCGCCACCACCGGGTGGGTGACCTACCAGCTGGACGCGCCGGTCCGGGTGGCCCGCTACGCCCTGACCGCCGCGAACGACGCGCCCACCCGGGACCCGCGCGACTGGCGGCTCGAGGGCTCGGCCGACGGCAGCACCTGGACGACCGTGGACACCCGCACCGGTCAGACCCTCGGCGAACGGGGCGACACCACCACCTACGACGTCAGCACACCCGGCGACTACGGCTTCTACCGGCTGTCCGTGACCGCGAACGGTGGCGCGACCATCGTGCAGCTCGCCGACCTGCAACTGTCGAACGGCGACGAGACACCGCCCCCGGCCGAGCCGGCCCGCAGCGCGATCGGGACCGGGCCGTCGAACGCCCCGGCCGCCAAGGCCCGGGTCGGATACTCCGGCCTGGCCTCGCTGGAGTTCGCCGGGCGGCACGCCGTGGACGGGCGTGCTTACACGTACAACAGGATCTATGACGTCGATCTGAAGATCGGGCCGGACACCGAGCTGTCCTATCTCGTGTTCCCCGAGTTCACCCGCGGAGACCTGACCTATCCGGCGACCTACACCGCGGTCGACCTGGCGTTCACCGACGGCACGTTCCTGAGCGGGCTGAAGGCGAAGGACCAGCACGGCACGGTGGTCAGCCCGCAGGCGCAGGGCGCGGCCAAGAAGCTGTCCGCCAATCAGTGGAACGAGATCATCACCCGGATCGGCGACGTGGCCCGCGGCAAGACCGTCGACCGGATCCTGGTCGCCTACGACAAGCCGTCCGGTCCGCCGAGCGCATGGCGGGCCTGGTTCGACGACATCACCCTGACCGACGTCAAGGATCAGAAACCCTCCAAGAGCCTTGCGGGGTACGTGGAGACGCGCCGCGGAACACAGTCGAGCGGAGGCTTCTCGCGGGGTAACAACATTCCGGCCGCCGCCGTGCCGCACGGGTTCAACTTCTGGACGCCGGTGACCAACGCGTCCACGCTGAGCTGGCTGTACGAGTACCACAAGGGCAACAACGCGGCGAACCTGCCGGAGCTGCAGGCGCTGTCGGTCAGCCACGAACCGAGCCCGTGGATGGCGGACCGGCAGACGTTCCAGTTCATGCCGCAGGACGGCACCGGGGTGCCGAACGCCGACCGGACCGCCCGCGCCCTGCCGTTCCACCACGAGAACGAGACCGCGAAGCCGCACTACTACGGCGTCACGTTCGACAGCGGACTCACGGCCGAGGTCGCGCCGACCGATCACGCGGCGCTGCTGCGGTTCGGTTTCACCGGCGACGGCGGAAACATCATCTTCGACAACGTGAACGACAGCGCGGGGCTGACCGTCGACGCCGCCACCGGCACGATCACCGGCTGGACGGACGTGCGCAGCGGCCTGTCCAACGGCGCGTCCCGGATGTTCCTGTACGCGACGGTCGACGCCCCGATCCTCGGCGGCGGGATGCTGCCGGCCGGCAACCGGCCCTCCACCGGGTACGTGACGGTGGGCGCCGAGACGGTGAACCTGCGGGTCGCGACCTCGCTGCTCAGCGTCGCCCAGGCCAGGCACAACCTGGAGCTGGAACTGAGCGCCGCGGACACCCTGGAGTCGGTCCGGTCCCGCGCCGAAGCGGCCTGGAACGCCAAACTGCGCACCGTCGAGGTCGAGGGCGCCAGCCGCGACCAGCTGGTCACGCTCTACTCCAGCCTGTACCGGCTGTTCCTCTACCCGAACTCGGCGCACGAGAACACCGGCACCGCAGCGTCCCCGGCGTGGCGGCACGCGGTCCAGTCGTCGACGACCACCCCGCCGAGCACCCCGACCGAGACCGGAGCCCCGATCCGGGACGGCAAGGTGTACGTCAACAACGGCTTCTGGGACACCTACCGCACCACCTGGCCGGCGTATTCGCTGCTCACCCCGTCACTGGCCGGCGAGATGATCGACGGGTTCGTCCAGCAGTACCGCGACGGCGGCTGGATCTCCCGGTGGTCGTCACCCGGATACGCGAACCTGATGGTCGGCACCAGTTCGGACGTCGCGTTCGCGGACGCGTACCTCAAAGGCGTGAAAGGTTTCGATCTTGAGGATGCCTATGCGGCGGCGACCAAGAACGCCACGGTCGCGCCACCGAACGACAACGTCGGCCGCAAGGGCCTGACCACGTCGATCTTCAAGGGGTACACGCCGCTGGACGCCACCGGCGAGGCGATGTCCTGGGCGGTGGACGGTTACATCAACGACTTCGGCATCGCCAACATGGCCGCCGCCCTCGCGAAGAAGGGCGGTCCGGACGCGGCACGCTACACCGAGGAGGCTGCGTACTACCGGCAGCGGGCGCTGAATTACGTCAACCACTTCGACGAGTCGGTCGGCTTCTTCCAAGGCAAGAACAGCGCCGGGCAGTGGCGGTGGACCCCGGAACAGTACGACCCGGAGGTGTGGGGCTACGACTACACCGAGACCAACGGCTGGAACATGGCCTTCCACGTGCCGCAGGACGGCCAGGGCCTGGCCAACCTGTACGGCGGGCGGGACGCCCTCGCCGGCAAGCTGGACACGTTCTTCTCCGAACCGGAGACCGGCCTCAAGTTCGGCTCCTACGGCGGCGTGATCCACGAGATGACCGAGGCCCGGGACGTGCGGATGGGCCAGTACGGCCACAGCAACCAGCCGTCGCACCACATCCCGTGGATGTACACGTACGCCGGGCAGCCGGCCAAGACACAGGCGCTGACCCGGGAGATCGTCGACCGGCTCTACCTGGGCAGCGAGATCGGCCAGGGGTACCCGGGCGACGAGGACAACGGTGAGATGTCCGCCTGGTACGTGTTCGCCGCCCTCGGGTTCTACCCGCTGCAGATGGGCAGCGCCGACTACGTGATCGGGTCACCGCTGTTCACCAAGGCCACCATCAACCTGGAGAACGGCAGGAAGGTCGTCATCCGGGCGCCCGGCAACTCGGCCAAGAACGTCTACGTCCAGTCGTTGAAGATCAACGGCAAGGCGTGGAAGTCGGCGTCGCTCCCGCACGCGGTGCTGTCCGGCGGCGCGACCCTGGACTTCACGATGGGGTCCCAGCCGTCGAGGTGGGCGACCGGGGCGAACGCGCTGCCGCCGTCGCTGACCACGGGCGACGCGGTCGCCACCCCGCAGAAGGACGTGACCGGCACGGTCACCACGGCCGCCCTGGCCGACGATTCCTCGGCGACACCGGCGACGGTGAGTTCGCAGGAGTGGACGCTGGACGCGCCGGCCACCGTCAAGCAGTACACGATCACGTCGGGGGCCGCTGAGGGCGCTGACCCGGCCGGGTGGAAGCTGCTCGGTTCCACCGACGGAAACACATGGACCGATCTTGACGTACGGTCCGAGCAGGCGTTCCCGTGGCGGCGGCAGACCCGGCCGTTCACGGTGACGACGCCGGGCGCCTACACCCACTACCGCCTGGAGTTCACCGGTCCGGCCACCGTGGCCGAGCTGGAACTGCTGGCCTGACCAGACCCCCGTCCCCGTAGACTCCGGCGGTGAATCTGCGGGGATGGGGCGCGGTCGCCGGTGCCGCCGGAGCGCTGGCGCTGGTGGCGCTCGCCTCCAACGTGACGACCACCAGCCAGATGGAAGGCGACGCGAACACACTGCTCGCCGCCCGGATGACGGTCAGCCGGCTGATCAACGCGGGGGCGTTGTGGGCCGGGCTGGGCGTGCTGTCCGGGTGGCTCGTCCGCCGCCCGGTCCCGGCCGCCGCGGCCGGGATCGTCTCCCTGCTGATCGCCTGCCTCGTGCACTACGGCGTGGGCCGGGCCGTCGGCATGTTCGACGCGAGTGTCTTCGCGGACAACCGGGAGTGGTTCCTGGCCGCGCTGATCCTGGGTGGTCCGCTCGGCCTGATCGGCGCGGTCGCCCGCCGGACGGACGGGTGGGGCGTGGCGGCCCGCCTCGTCGTCCCCGCCGGGGCCGTGATCCAGCCCTTCTACCTGGGGTGGTTCACCCCGCTCGCGATCCTGCCCTGGCCGAGCCGATTCGCCGACATCGCCTGCGGATCGGTGCTGTTCGTGGCCGGGGTGGCAGGCGCCCTCCGCGTCCTCGTTGCGGCGCGGGCCGACAGTACCCGGGTTCCGGCGCCGACGGATCGGTCGGCGACCGGGCCAGGGGACGGAGCGGCGACGGCGTAGCTCGGGGAGGCCGTCGCCGGAGAAACTCGGGCAGGGCGACCATGCGGCATCGAGCGTCACCGTCCAGGGGCTCGGTGGGGCCCCGCCACGACTGTTCCCCTACTGGTGAATCCGAGGGCTTGCCGCTGCCGTCGGGACTCGGTAATACCAGATCATGAGTTCGATCGAGGACGTCACGATCCACGGACCGCACGGACCGATCCCGATCCGGGTCTACGATCCGGGCGAGCCGTCGGGTGCCGCGCTGCTCTGGGCGCACGGCGGCGGTTTTCGGCACGGTGACCTGGACATGCGCGAGTCCGACATGGTCGCCGCGGAGATCTCGCGGCGGGCGGGTGCGCTGGTGGTCGCCGTCGGCTATCGCCTGGCCGTCGGCGGGGTCCGGCATCCGGTTCCGGTCGACGACGTGCACGCCGCCTGGCAGTGGATGACCGGGAAGTACCAGCCGGTGACGGCCGGTATCGGTGGTGCGAGTGCGGGCGCGGCGCTCGCGCTGGCCAGTGCGCTGCGGAGCCGGGACGAAAACGAGCGGGACGGCGGCGGGTGGGACGAAAACGAGCGGGGCGACGTTGTGCGGGACGGCGGTGCGCGGGACGGCGGCGGGCGGGCGCCCGACACGATCCTGCTCGCCTATCCCTTCCTGCATTTCCCGAACCCCGGCCCCTACGAGCACGGGGTCGAGGAGATGGTCCGCAACTACGTCGGGCGGATCAGCGACGTCCCGGCCGATGCCTTCCCCGGGCACGCCCGGCTTGAGGGCCTGCCGCCGGTGCACGTGCTGCTGTCCGAGAACGACCATCTGCGGCCGTCCGGGGAGCTGATCGTCCGCCAGTTGCACGAGGCCGGGGTGGCGGCCACCGTCTTCGTGGCGGCGGGCACCGCGCACGGTCACCTGAACCGTCCGCTGGAGGACACCGGCGTCGCCGAGTCGCTGGAGTTCCTGGCCGCCGGTCTCGCCCGGGGACGGCGCCGGTGGATCAGACGGGACGGTCCGCCGCGGATCGAGTTCGGGGCGGACTACAACCCGGAGCAGTGGCCGCCGGAGACCTGGCCGGAGGACGTGCGGTTGATGCGGGAGGCCGGCGTCACCGTCGTGTCGCTGGGGATCTTCTCGTGGGCGCGGCTGGAACCGGCCGAGGGACAGTGGGACTTCGGCTGGCTGGACGAGGTGATGGACCTGCTGCACAGCCACGGCATCCTCGTCGACCTGGCCACCCCGACCGCCTCGCCGCCGCCGTGGCTGACCCGTAGGCACCCGGAGATCCTGCCGGTCGACCGGCACGGGCACACCGTCGGGCCGGGCGCCCGGCAGCACTGGCGGCCCACCTCGCCGGTCTTCCGCGAGCACGCGCTGCGCCTGGTCCGGGCGGTGGCCACCCGGTACGGCGGCCATCCGGCGCTGACCGCCTGGCACATCAGCAACGAGCTGGGCTGCCACAACGTGTACGACTTCTCCGACGACGCGGCGGTCGCTTTCCGGTCGTGGCTGCGGGATCGCTATCGGACACTGGACGCGCTGAACCACGCGTGGGGGACCGCCTTCTGGTCGCAACGGTACGGCGACTGGGCGGAGATCCTGCCGCCCCGGCTGCTCGGCGGCGCGGGCAACCCGACGCAGGCCCTCGACTTCAAACGGTTCTCCTCGGACGCGCTGAGGGACCACCTGCGCGCCGAACGGGCCGTGTTGCGTGAGCTCACCCCGGACGTGCCGGTCACCACCAACTTCATGGTGGCCGGGCCGATCAACGAGATGGACTACGCGGACTGGGCGAGTGGGGTGGACTTCGTCGCCAACGACCACTATGTGCGGCCCGGCCCGCAGGCCCGCGACGAGCTGTCCTTCTCGGCCAACCTGACCGGGAACATCGCCGGCGGGCGGCCCTGGTTCCTGATGGAACACTCCACCGGCGCGGTCAACTGGCAGCCGGTCAACGTGCCGAAACGCCGCGGGGAGCTGGCCCGGGACTCGCTCACCCACGTCGCGCACGGCGCCGACGGCGTCTGCTTCTTCCAGTGGCGGCAGTCCCGGGCGGGCGCCGAGAAGTACCACTCGGCGATGCTGCCGCACGGAGGTGTCTCCAGCGCCGTCTTCCGCGACGTCGCGGACCTGGGTGCGCGGCTTGCCGCCCTCTCGGCCGTTTCCGGGCTTTCGCGTACGCGGGCAAGCGCGGCGATCCTGGTGGACGCGGACTCGTGGTGGGCCGCCGAGCAGGACTCGCACCCGACCAGCCGGCTCGACTACCGGGGTGAGGCCCTGAACTGGTACTCCACCTTCCTCGACCTGGGGGTGCGGGCCGACGTGGTGCCGGCCGGCGGCGACTGGTCCGGTTATCGCCTGGTGGTCGCCCCGATTCTGCACGTCGTCCCGCAGCGGCTCCGGGACCGGCTGGAGAACTATGTGCACGGCGGCGGGCACCTGCTGGCGACCTACTTCTCCGGGACCGTGGACGAGAACGACCACCTCTGGCCGGGCGGCTATCCGGGGGCGCTGCGTGACCTGCTCGGTGTCCGGGTCGAGGAGTTCGCCCCGCTGCTCGACGGCGAGACGGTCACCCTGTCGGACGGGACGGCCGCCACGGTGTGGACCGAGCGGGTCACGGTCACCGATCCGGCGGTGGAGGTCCTGCTGACGTATCCGGACGGCGGGCCGGCCGTGACCCGCCGGGCACTGCGCGCAGGCTCCGCGGCGTACACCTCATGTGTTCTGCCCGCGGACGGCCGGAAACCGGTCCTCGACGATCTCCTGCGCCGGGCCGGGGTGTCGAGCGAGCTGCCGGTGGCGCTGCGCGGCCGGGTCGAGCCGGCCGTGCGCGGCCCGGTGTGGTTCCTGATCAACCGGACCGACGAGCCGGTCGACCTGGCCGACGTCGACGGCGCGACCGGGGAACTGCCCGCCCGGGGAGTGGTCGTCCTGCTGTGAATGCAACATATCCCGGTCCGGGATGCGTTCTGGAGGTGTGGACGAGTTGCGGCAACACTTCGCATCGATCGTGGAGGCCGAGTGGGGCCCCTGGGAGATGAGGGCGCTGCTGCGTGCCAGCCGTGCGCGGGCACGCCGGCAGCGTCTCCTCTTCGTGGTTCAGGTCGCTGGTCTGGCGCTGCTCGCGGCGGTGGCCGGATTCGTGGCCGGTCTCAGCCTGTGACCGCCCGGACGATCTCCTCGATCACCGGAGTGGGCCGGTCCAGCATCACGCTGTGACCGGCCCCTTCCGCTGTCACGTGCCGTCCGCGGGGGAGCGGGTGGGTGGGCGTCACAGCTTCTTCGCGGCGGTCAGCTGACCCGCCAGTTCCTGGTAGATCTTCGCGTAGGAGGTGTACGAGTACGGTGCCGCGGCGTACCACGGGTAGATCTGGCCGGCCTTGACCGCGGGCAGGTTCGCCCAGGTCGCGATCTTGGCGAGGTCGGCCTTCGAGGCGTCGTACGTGCGGGCGTCCACCAGGATCACGTCGGCGTCCTTGTAGTCCGTCGCGCTCTCCCAGCTGTACTGGGTGAACACCTGGGCGTCCGGCTCGACCGGGTCCATCACGTCCAGGCCCTGGTTCTTCAGCGTGGTCAGCTCAGGCAGGTAGGACGGGTTCGCCACGTACAGGCTGTCGGTGCCGGGGGACATCACGGCCACCGTGAGGCCGGACGCCGACGCGGCCTCGGCGACTGCCTTGAGTGCCGCGTCGTAGTCGGCCTTCGCGCTGGTGAGCGCCGCGCTCTTGGTGTCCGCACCGAGCTTGCCGGCCAGCTCGACGAAGGTCGCGATGGCCACGTCGGTGTTCTCGTAGTCACCGGGGACGGCGATCGCCGGGGCCAGGCCGAGGATCTTCTCGGACTGGGCGGCCGGGACATACCACAGGGCCTTCTGGTCGAAGGTGTAGTCGACCAGCAGCTCCGGGTTCATCAGGGCGTACTTCTCGGTGTCGAACTCGCCGTACGTCTTGCCGATGACCTGGACCTTGCTGACGTCCAGCGAGCCGACCTGGTAGCTGAGCTTGCCGTCGGCGCCCGGCTGGAGCTCGCCGTACACCCCGGCGACCTGGTATCCGGCGTCGGAGAGGGCGGCGGCGACGCTGCTCTGCGCCACCACGACACCCGGGGTCTTGTCCAGGGAGATCTTCTTGCCGAGGGCGTCGGCGTATTCGAAGGGACCGGCCTGTGCGGAGCTGCCGCCCGGGGTGGCGGTCTCGGTGCCGCCACCGCAGGCGGCCAGGGCCAGCGACGCGGCGACGGCCACGGCGACGGTACTCAAACGGCTGCTCATCATGAGGTTTCCTTCCCGTTCTTCTGGTGCAGGGGGATCACGAGGGGGGTGTCCGACTCGGGGTCGGCGATGATCCGGCAGGCGAGACCGAACACCTCGGCCATCAGCTCGGCGGTGATGATCGTGGCGGGGGCTCCCTCGGCCACGATCGTGCCGTCCTTCATGGCCACCATGTGGGTGGCGTACCGGGCCGCCAGGTTGAGGTCGTGCAGGACCGCGACCAGGGTGGAGCCACGTTCGGTGCGCAGCCGGGCGCACAGGTCGAGCATCTCGATCTGGTGCGCGATGTCGAGGTACGTGGTCGGCTCGTCCAGCAGCAGGATGCCGGTCTCCTGGGCCAGGGCCATCGCCAGCCAGACCCGTTGCCGCTGGCCGCCGGAGAGTTCGTCGAACGGTCGCTGCGCCAGGTCGGTGGTGCCGGTGAGCTCCAGCGCCGAGGTCACCGCGGCCTGGTCGGCCGGCGACCACTGCCGCAACAGCGACTGGTGCGGGTAGCGTCCGCGGGCCACCAGGTCGGCGACGCTGATCGCGTCCGGGGCGGTCTGCGACTGCGGCAGCAGGCCGAGCCGGCGGGCCACCTCCTTGGGCGGCCGCGAGTGGATGTCCTTGCCGTCCAGCACGACCGTGCCGGTCCGCGGTTCGAGCAGCCGGGCGAGCCCGCGCAGCAGTGTCGACTTGCCACTGCCGTTGGCGCCGACGATCACGGTGAACGAGCCGTCCGGCACGGTCAGGTCCAGGTCGTGCACGATGCGGCGTCCGCCGTACCCGAGGGCGACGTTCTCCGCCCGTAGCCGTTGCGGCGTGTTCATATGCGTCCCTTTCGCCACTCACGGCCGAGCAGCCATGCGAGATAGGCGCCGCCGACGATGCCGGTGAGCACGCCGACCGGCAGCAGGCGCGGCGCGAAGGCCTCCCGGGCCGCGAAGTCGGTGATCACCAGCAGCAGGGCGCCGGTCAGTCCGGACGCGGCCAGGTTCGGCCCGGACGCGCCGGTGATCCGGCGGGCCACCTGCGGCGCGGTGAGCGCGATGAACTGGATCGGCCCGGCGACCGCGACCGCCGCCGAGGCGAGCAGCACGCCGACCGCCACCGCGGACATCCGCATCCGCCCGGCGGGCAGGCCCAGGCTCATCGAGCGTTCGTCGGAGAACTCGCTCAGCGCCAGCGGCCGGGCGAGCAGCGTGCACGCCACCACGCCGAGCAGCAGCGCGCCACCGATCAGGCGGGCGTCCGCCCAGCCCCGGCCGACCAGGTTGCCGACCATCCAGATCGAGGCGCTCTGCGCGTCGTAGACCTGGGCGCGCACGATGAGCAGCGAGTTCAGCGAGGCGAGCATGGTGCTCGCGCCGATGCCGACCAGCACCAGCCGCAGCGGGGCGGACACCCCGTGCCGGGCGGAGAGCAGGTAGACGCCGGTGGCGGTGATCGCGCCGCCGGCCACCGCGCCGATCGAGGTGGCGAGCAGGCCACCACCGGCCAGCAGCATCATCACCAGCGCGCCGGTCGACGCGCCGGTGCCGAAGCCGACCACGTCGGGGCTGCCGAGCGGGTTGCGGGTCAGCGTCTGGAAGATCGCACCGGAGAGCCCGAGGGCGACACCGACCAGGGCGGCGGTGACGGCCCGGGGCAGGCGCAGCTCGCCGACGATCAGGTTCTCCGCGGGCGTCCCGGCGCCGGTCATCGCGGCGAACACCCGGTCCGGGGGGAACGCGTTGACGCCGGCGGCGAGCGAGACGACGACCATCGCGGCCACCGCGACGCCGAGCAGGACACAGACGGCGACCGAGCGCCGTCCGAAGCGGATCGACAGGGAACCGGCCGCCAGGACGGGGACGCCGGTCATGCCGCGGTCAGTGTCCGCCGGCGCACGAGCGCGATGAACACCGGGGCGCCGATGACGGCGGTCACGATGCCGGCCTCGATCTCGGCGCCGCTGGACACGACACGTCCCAGCGTGTCGGAGAGGACGAGGAACGCCCCGGCGATCAGTATCGCCATCGGCACCACCCTCCGTTGGTCGGCGCCGACCAGGGCGCGGGCGACGTGCGGCACGGTGAGGCCGACGAAGGCGATCGGCCCGGCCAGCGCGGTGGCCGCCCCGCAGAGCAGGGTGACCGCGACGGCGGTGGCGATCCGGGCCTTGCCGACGCTCAGGCCCAGCGAGCGCGACGTCTCGTCGCCGAACGCGAGCGCGTTGAGCGCCGGGGTCGTCAGCAGCGCGATCAGGACGCCGAGCAGGATCAGCGGCAGCGCGATGAGCAGGCGGTCGTACCCGCGGTTGACGACCGAGCCGACCACCCAGAACCGCATCTCGTTGAAGGTGTCCTGGTCGCGCATGGCCAGCGCGTTGAGGTACGAGTACAGCACCGCGGTCAGGGCCGCCCCGGCCAGCGCCAGTCGCGCCGGGGTGGCCGACGACCGGGAGCCGCTGCCGAGCAGGTAGACCACGACGGACCCGGCGGCCGCCCCGGCCAGCGCGAGCCCGGACTGGGCG
Organism: Actinoplanes sp. NBRC 101535; assembly: GCF_030269225.1. Lineage (NCBI taxonomy): Bacteria > Bacillati > Actinomycetota > Actinomycetes > Micromonosporales > Micromonosporaceae > Actinoplanes > Actinoplanes sp. NBRC 101535. The sequence goes on from NZ_BSSY01000008.1 coordinate 329,994, forward strand.
AAACCGTTGGCGACGCCGAAGAAGGTGAAGCCGGTGACCACCGCGGCCGCCGCCCCGGCGTTCACCCCGAGCAGGCCGGGGTCGGCGAGGGGGTTGCGGGTCAGCGCCTGCATCAGCGCGCCGGCACCACCGAGGGCGGCGCCGGTGACGACGGCGACGACCGTCCGTTCCAGACGGAGCCCGCGCACGATGTCGGCGATCTCGCCGCGGGCGCCGGGCAGCAGTGCGCCGACGACGTCGCCGGGGGAGATCGACTGCCGGCCGATCATCAGGCTGAGCACCATGACGCCGCCGAGCACGACCATCGCCACGACGAAGACGCCGAGTCTTCCGATGGTCCTGGGTTGCACGCAGGTAAGGTAAGGCTTACTTCAAGCGGCCGTCCACCCCGAGATGATCACAATGGGCTGTGCCGGTGATCACCCGGCGAGTTGCGGGGAGCTGGGCCGCCACGCGCTGATCCATCCCGGAATCTCGGCGGCCGGCAGCGGGCGGCACATCAGATAGCCCTGGGCCAGCTCGCAGCCCAGCTCACCGATCTCGGTCAGGGTCTCCTGATCCTCCACACCCTCGACCACGACGGACAGCCCGAGCGCGTGCGCCAGCTCGACGATCGCACCGACGATGGCCCGGCCCCGGTCGGTGGTCCGGATCTCCATGGTGAACTTCCGGTCGATCTTCAGCTCGTCCAGCGGCATGCTCTGCAGGTAACTCATCGACGAATAGCCGACGCCGAAGTCGTCGATGGACACCCGGACGCCCTGCCGGCGGATCGAGCCGAGGGCGAGGGCCACCGCCTTCGGATCGTTGATCAGCACGGTCTCGGTGATCTCCAGGGTGAGCTGGCCGTCGACGGCGCCGTAGAGCGCGAGCAGGTCGGCGATCCGGCCGGGAAACCCGGGTTCGCGCAGGCACGCCGCGCCGATGTTGACCGCGACCGGCAGGTCCAGCCCGCCCTCGCGCCACGTGCGCTGCTGGCGCAGGGCCAGGTGGAGCACCGCCTCGGTGAGCGGCACCATCAGGTCGCTCTGCTCGGCGTCCGGGACGAACGCGCCCGGCCCGAGCAGGCCCCGGGACGGGTGCCGCCACCGGACCAGGGCCTCCACCCCGGCCACCCCGCCGCCGCCCACCCGGATCTTCGGCTGGTAGTGCAGCTCCAGCTCGTCGCGGTCGATCGCCCCGCGCAGGTCGGCGAGCAGGGTCAGCTGCTCGAAGCTGTTCCGGTCGTTCTCCGCGTCGTACGGCGCCGCACCCAGATGGTTGCGTTTGGCGTGGTACATCGCGATGTCGGCGTGCTGGAGCAGCTCCTCGGCGTTGCTGCTCTGCCCGGGGTAGAACGCGAACCCGATGCTGCCGGTGATGTCCACCGCCAGCCCGCCGATCTCGGCCGGCCCGCACAGGTCGGTCAGCACCCGGTGGGCGATGTCCGGCAGGTCCTCGGCGGCCCCGATCAGCGGCAGCAGGATGGCGAACTCGTCACCGCCGAGCCGGGCCACCAGGTCGGTCGGCCGTGACGACGCCCGCAGCCGCCGTGCCACCTCGATCAGCAGCAGGTCGCCGGAGTTGTGGCCCAGGGTGTCGTTGACCTCCTTGAACCGGTTGAGGTCGAGCAGCAGCAGGCCCACCCCGTGCCCCTCCAGGTCGGCGCCGGTGATGGCCTGGTCGATGCCCTCGCCGAGCAGCCGCCGGTTCGCCAGCCCGGTCAGGCCGTCGTGCGAGGCGCGGTAATCGTTGTCGGCGGCCTGCCGTTCGGTGCGCCGCTGGTAGGTGAGCAGCACCAGACCGCAGAACAGCACCAGCGCCAGGTCGGCCAGCGAGATCACCTCGACGGCCAGCAGGATCTTGGCGTTGGCGTCCCGGGCCACCCGCAGGGTCACCCCGATCGCCAGGTTGTTGCGGGCCACGTTGGCCGACGCCTGCCGGCGCAACGCGGACGCGCTCAGGGCGGCCTGTTCGGCGAAGTCGAGCATCCGCGCGTCGTCGTGGTCGCCGACCGCGTCGATCAGATTCCGCAGGGTGTACGTGTAACCCCCGTACGCGTTCTGCAGTGTCTGCGCCTGCCGCCGGTCGTCGTCCACCCCGTTGGCGGTCAGCCAGCGCAGGTTCCCCTCCGCCGACCCGATCGAGGACAGGAGCAGCTGGCTGCCGTTCTCGTTCGGTGTGTCCAGGAAGTCCTCGAGCAGCTCGTACTCGAGATTGATCTTCAGGTAGATCTCGTTCCACTGCTGGCTGACCTGCTGGGTGGCGGCCGCGGTCGTCGCCGCCCGGTCGGTGCTGCGGCTGCTGAACACCGCCAGGCCGGCGAGCAGGGACAGGCCGACGGTGAGCGCGCCGACGGCGATACGCGCGACCACCCGCCGTCGTAACCATTGCCGCATGACCCAAGCCCCTCGCTCCCCGCGCCCCTACCTATCGACCGCGAATCCGGCGGATTGAGCGGCGCGCTCAGGTGCGGGCCCGCCGTCGCCGATGGGGGAGGAGTGATCGGGGTCAGCAGGCTCGCCGCGGCGTTCGCCCTGGCGTCGCTGGGACTGCTCGGTGGCTGCCAGCGGGTGCCGGAACCGGACCGGAAGCCACCCACCGCCGTGCTGCTGATGGCCGGCCGTCAGATCCCGTTCGTCCGGGACATGGCCCGGGGATTCGGGTACGGGGTGACCGAGATCGGTGGCGTGGAGATCGCGCAGATCGGTCCCGAGTCCGACGACAGCATGCAGCAGCTGCGCAACTTCCAGCGGTACCGCGACGGCGAGCACGGCTCGGTCGCGTTCTTCACCCTGGCCCCGGAACTGTTCGCCGACTCCCTGCACCAGGCCGCCGAGGCGGGCACCCCGCTGATGGCGCTGCACTCGCTGCCGTCGGTCGGCTCCGGTGTCGGCCTGTACGTCGGCCCGGACAACACGGCGCTCGGTACGAGACTGGCCGCCGCGGTCGCCCGGCGGATCCCGGACGCCGCCACCGGCGTGGTGGTGATCGGCTCGCCGTCGCCCGGGGTGGAGGTGCTCGACGACCGGGTGGCCGGGGTCCGCGCCGAGATGGAACGTCTGCGGCCCGACCTGACCGTGATCGGGCCGTTCGACACCAAGCAGGACGTGGAGGGCAACCTGCGTGCCTGGACCGTCCTGCAGAAGGCGAACCCCGGTGCGGTGGCCTACATCGGCGTCGCCGGCCAGGACAGTCTCAGCCTCGCCAAGCTGCGCCGGCCCGGCATCGCCCGGACCGACGGGGCGATGGGCATCGGTGACCTGGCCTTGGAGGAGGCCCGGCAGGGTGGTCTGGTGCTGGCCTCCACCGAGCCGTTCCTGATCGGCTGGCTGGCCGGGGTGGTGCAGGCGCGCAGCTCCCGGTACGGCACCCCGCTGCCGGAGGGCTGGCTGGAGACGCCGACCGTGATCGTGGACGAGGCCAACGCCTCGGAGATCATCGCCCGGCAGCAGACCGAGCAGTCGCGGCTGGACTGGTTCCGGCGACAGGGCCGGGAGATGGCGGACCACACCGACGAGCATCTGCGCCCGCTGGACGAGGCTAGTTGACGCCCATCGACTCGGCGACCCTGCGGCCGTTCGCCACGGCGTCCGTCCAGGCCGTGGCCCGGTCCTTGCGGCCCGACTCGTACTCGCCGAGCTGCTCGACGAACGCCTGGTGGATCTCGGTGTCGGCGGGCGCCTCGTACACCCGGTGGGCCTTGCGGGCCGACGCGGCGAAGACCTCGACCGTCTTCTGATCGCCGAAGAAGGCGTCCGCCGTGGTCAGGGCGGTGGTGTCGTACGCCGCCGTGGCCGCCGGGAACAGCGCCGCGTCGGTGAACGCCGCGGCCTGGTTCTCCGGTGACAGGATCCATCGGATGATCTCGAAGGACAGCTCGTGACCGGTGCCGGCCTGCGGGATCGCCAGGAACGAGCCGCCGTAGTTCGCGCCGGTCGTCGCGCCGCCGGCCACGCCCCACTTCCCGGCGGTGTCCGGGGCTGCGGTCTTGATGTCGTACCCCAGCCAGGCCGCGCCCAGAGCGGTGGCCACCGTCCCGTCGGCCAGCGCCTTCTGCCAGGCGTCCTGGTCTTCGGTGTGGATGCGGGCGGTCAGGCCCTCGTCGATCAGCCGTACCGACAGGTCCCAGGACTCCTGGATGTGTGCGCCGGCCCCGATGTAGTGGTTGCCCTCGTCGACGAAGCGCTGGGTGCCCTGGCAGATCAGGATGGTGAACAGCTCGGCGCCGTTGCGGGTGAACCCGACCTTCGGCAGCTTGTCGTGCAGTTGAGCGCCGGCCGCGAAGAACCCGTCCCAGTCGGCCATCTTCGCGCTCAGTTCCGCCACGCCGGTGGGCAGGCCGGCCGCGGCGAACAGGTCGGAACGGTAGTAGGTGGCGGTCGGGCCGATGTCGATCGGGAAGCCGATCAGCCGGCTGTCCGGCGCGCTGGCCTGGTCCCACTTCCAGGAGGCGTACTGGCTGGTCACCTCGTCGGCGCCGAGGTCGTGCAGGTCGGCGAAGAGGTCGGCGCGGGGGAGCAGCGAGGCGATGTCCTCGCCCTTGATGCCGACGATGCCGGGCAGGTCACCGCCCTGGGCGAGCAGGTCGGCGAGCTGCGGGCGGTAGTCGCCCTCGATCACCCTGGTCTCCAGCCGGGTGCGGCTGGCGAACTGTTCGGCGGCGGCGGTCACCACGGCGGTGCTGAGGCCGCCCGGCCAGGTCCACAGCACGGTGTCCGGAGTGCCGGCGGCGGTGGTCTCCTCGCTCGCACACCCGGTGAGGGTCGCGGCGGCGCCGGCCAGACTCAGCCGGAGCACGTTCCGGCGCGACATATGCGGCAAAACGTCCTCCCTCGCCGTGGCCACGGTAACACCGGAGGCCGTTCCGGCCGGGGTGAACGCCACGTGCCGGGAAAGGCTCCGGGCACACGACGGCCCGGTGGGATTCGGGTCCCACCGGGCCGGTGTCCGTGCTCAGAAACGCGGGTTGGCGTCCTGCACCGAACGGATCTGCAGGAGAGCGGCGATGCGCCCGATGACGGGCCGCGCCTCGATGTGCAGCCGGGCGACGTTCAGGGTGCCGTCGCCGATCACCGCCAGCAGGGCGAGCTCGCCGACCGCGTACACGGCCAGGGATCCACCCAGGTTGCGGATGGTCACTTCGGAGAACTGGCCCTGTCCGAGCGCGTTACCGCAGGTACGGCTGATGCCGTGGGCGCCGGCGGCCAGCGCCGCGATGTCGTGCGGGCGGACACCCTCCAGGACGTCGTCGAGGACGAGGAGTCCGTCGACCCCGCCGAGGACGGTCCCCAGGACGCCGGGCACCTGCTGCCGCAGCGAGGCCATCTCGAAACGGACGGCCTGGAACGGGTCGGTGGAGGCGTTCTGCACTGCTGGCTCCGTAACGTCAGTGTTCATGGTGCGATCAGCCGGTGACTACGTCGCTCAGAAGTCGAGCTCGGCCTCGATCTTGCGGAGCTGGTGCCGGGCGAGACCCAGGTTGGCCTGGCTCTTGTTGAGGGCGAGGTAGAGGAAGAGCGCCTCGCCGCTGCGCCGGCCCTGGAGCAGGCGGATCAGGTGGTACTGCGAGTCGAGCGTGATCAGGATGTCCTCGATGCCGTCCTGCAGGCCCAGCATCTCGAGGGTGCGCACCTTGGCGCGGATCACGTCGGTGTTGCCGGCCGCCGCGATGTTCATGTCCATGATCGCGCCGCCACCCATGACGCCCAGGGTGAGGCCGCTGGTGTAGTCCACCAGAGCGACGCCGATGGCGCCGGAGATGCTCATCGCCTCCTTGAGGGAGATGTCGATGCCAGCCATGATTCCTCCGTTGTTCTCGAGCATCCCGCCCGTCACCTACGCATGACAGACGAGCGGCCCCGTGAAAGGGGCCTGCGGCAAGGCTCGCACGCCCGGGTTTGCTTGAACACTCAAGTGAGCCGAAATCGGGCATGATCCATCCGAAGATCGTCTTCTACGGACGATTTGCCCACGCTTTGTCATCCGATCGCCGACTTTTTCACCCTCTTGGATGTTGATCGCAGACGCGATTTCGAGTAGTGATTCGGCAACTCAATGTGAAGATCCTGCTAGGTGTGTTCATCTTCGCGCAACCACAATCCCGCTACCTGGACAAACGCCGGAACCGTCGGTGCCAGTTCTGAGATCAGCACATCGCGCTTTCCGCAACCCCGCGATTCGCCCACTCGGCGAGGATCCGGGCGTTTCCTCAGGGGTACGCGTCACTGCGGTGCCGTTCGTTCCCCGTGCTTTTCGCGTACGCCGGGAAAGGCGTCAGCGAGCCGCCCAGAGCAACCCGCGCTCGGTCATCGCCCAGGTCTCCGGTCGCAGGAGGTCCTCGGGGGCGTGTCCGAGAGTGTTCACGAAGACGCGGCCTTGGCCGAAGCGGCGTTTCCAGACCACCGGCATCACCGCTCCGGCGGTCTCCGGAGCGCCGTGATCGCCGGTGAAGGTGGTGGTGGCGAGCACGTCGAGGGTGGGGTCCACGTGGCAGAAGTACTGCTCCGTGTGGACCGCGAAGGACGTGACGCCCGCGGTGACCGGGTCGTCGCCGGTCACGTCGACGGTGTGGTCGACCATTCCGCCGGGATGGCAGACGAACCGGCCGCCGACCATGTACTGATATCTCGCGGCCTCGTAACCCATCGCCAGGACGCCGCCGTGCCAGCCGGCGAAGCCCGCACCCGCGCCGACGTGCGCGACCAGGCCCTCCTCCTGGGCGGGCGTGAGCGATCCGCGGGTCCAGCACTGCACGATCAGGCCGACGCCGTCGAGGGCGGCGGGGTCGGTGTAGACGTCCAGGGAATCCGAGATCACGACCTCGAGGCCGTGATCGGTGAGGGAGGAACGGAACAGATCGGTGCAGGCGACCGGTTGGTGCCCTTCCCAGCCGCCACGGACGATCAGAGCTTTCATGTCCGAACACCCTAGAACAAAATCGCTCACTTTTACTTGATCGTATGAATTCCGCTGAGACAATGGTCGTTGATCTTGGTAAGACCGGCACCGATCGTGGGGAGAGCCTGTGTCCCGCTACTTGACTGACTTCGCCCGCCCGTCCGGCACGCTGCCCCCGAGGGCTGACATGTCGTCCGACGCGCCGGTCCTGACGCTCGACGGGACGTGGCGCTTCCATCTCGCGCCGAGCATCGCCGAAGCACCGGACGGCTTCCACGCGACCGACTACGACGACTCCGGCTGGACCGACCTGCCGGTGCCGTCGAACTGGCCGATGCACGGTCACGGCAAACCCGCCTACACGAACGTGGTCTACCCCTTCCCGATCGACCCGCCCAACGTGCCGACCGAGAACCCGACCGGCGATCACCGCGTCACCTTCACCGTCCCCGCGGACTGGTCCGGCCAGCGCGCCGTGATCCGTTTCGACGGGGTGGACTCGTGCGGCGTGGTCTGGCTCAACGGCGTCCAGCTGGGCGTCACGTACGGCAGCCGGCTGCCCGCCGAGTTCGACATCACCGCCGCACTGCGCCCGGGCGCCGAGAACGTCCTCGCGGTCCGGGTGCACCAGTGGTCCTCCGGCAGCTACCTCGAGGACCAGGACATGTGGTGGCTGCCCGGCATCTTCCGCAGCGTCACCGTGCGCCTGCGGCCGGCCGGCGGCATCGACGACCTGTTCCTGCACGCCGACTACGACCACACCACGGGCACCGGCACCCTGCTCGTCGACGGCCCCGAGGACGCCGTGGTCAGCGTGCCCGCACTGGGCCTGACCGGACTCGCCACCGGCGTCACCCACCAGGTCGGCGAGGTCCGCCCGTGGTCACCCGAGGACCCGGCACTGTACGACGTGCTGGTCGCCACCGACGCCGAGACCGTGTCGCTGCGCGCCGGGTTCCGGACCGTGAAGATCGTCGACGGCATCCTGACCGTCAACGGCAGGCGCATCCAGATCCACGGCGTGAACCGCCACGAACACCACCCGGACACCGGCCGCGTCGTGCCACTGGACGTCGTCCGCGCCGAACTCGAACTGATGAAGCGGCACCACGTCAACGCGGTCCGCACCAGCCACTACCCGCCGGACCCGCGGGTGCTGGACCTCTTCGACGAACTCGGCTTCTGGGTGATCGACGAGTGCGACCTGGAGACCCACGGGTTCGAGTTCGTCGGCTGGCGCGACAACCCGTCGGACGATCCGCGGTGGCGTGACGCGTACCTGGACCGGATCTCCCGCATGATCGAGCGGGACAAGAACCACCCGAGCGTCATCCTGTGGTCGCTGGGCAACGAGGCGGGTACCGGCCGCAACCTGGCGGCGATGGCGAACTGGTCACGCGACCGGGACCCGTCGCGACCGGTGCACTACGAGGGTGACCACGCCTGCGAGTACGTGGACGTCTACAGCCGGATGTACGCGGACCACGCCGAGAGCACCCTCATCGGCCGCGGAGAGGACCCGTCCGGGCACCGGCGGTCGCTGCCGTACATCCTCTGCGAGTTCGCGCACGCCATGGGCAACGGGCCCGGCGGCATGCTGGAGTACCGGGAGATCTTCGACAGGTACCCGCGGGCGCAGGGCGGCTTCATCTGGGAGTGGCTGGACCACGGGATCCGGCAGGACGGTTTCTACGCCTACGGTGGCGACTTCGGGGAGCCGCTGCACGACGGCAACTTCGTCATCGACGGCCTGGTGTTCCCGGACCGGACACCCTCTCCCGGCCTGACGGAGTTCGCCGCGGTGTTCGCGCCGGTACTGATCGGCGTCCATCCCGACAAAGTGGACGTCAAGAATACCTACACCTACCGTGACCTCGGGCATGTCGCGCTCGCGTGGTCACTGGGGGACAGGTCGGGTGTGGTCGCGTCGGGCACGCTCAGCCTGCCGCCGGTGCCCGCCGGTACGTCCGCCGAGATCCCGCTGAAGGATCTGCCCCTGCCCTCCGGGCCCGCCTCCGAGACCTGGCTGACCGTCACGGCCACCGCGGCCAAGGCACTGCCCGGGGTGCCGGCCGGACTGGTACTCGGCGCCGGCCAGGCCGTCGTTCACGAACCTGCCCCGGTCGTGCGCTCCACCCCGGTCCCGGCCGACGGCCTCCGCCTGGGCTCCGCCGTCTTCGAGCCGGTACACGGCCGACTGGTCAAACTCGGCGACCTGGAACTCGACGGTCCGCGGCCGCACATCTGGCGGGCACCGACCGACAACGACCGGATGGACGACCGCGGCACCGGCAGCCTCCTGCGCTCCTGGAAGGAAGCCGGCCTGCACCGGATGCGGGAACGCCTCGTCGCGATCACCCCGTCGGCCGACGGCCTGCAGGTGGAGTCCCGGTTCGCCCCGGCCGGCACGAACGTCGGCTTCACCAGCACGGTGCGGTGGACGTACGCGGACGACGCCCTGCACGCCACATGGCGTCTCGTCGCCGACGAACGGTGGACGCTGACGCTGCCCCGCATCGGCGTGCGGCTGGCCCTGCCCGGATCGCTGACCTCGGTGTCCTGGTTCGGCCGGGGACCCGGGGAGGCGTACTCGGACTCGATCCAGGCCGCGCTGGTCGGGGCGTGGACGTCGACGGTCGACGACCTGCAGACCCCCTACGTCTATCCGCAGGAGAACGGCCACCGGGCCGACGTCCGGAACCTCACCCTGCGAGACGCGTCAGGAGCCGGACTCGAAGTGCTGGGCGGGCCGTCGTTCGGGTTCACCGCCCGCAACCACACCGACGAGGACCTCGAGGAGGCGGGCCGGCGTACCCGCATCCCGGCCCGGGACCAGGTGTTCGTCAACCTGGACCTGGCTCAGCGGGGTCTGGGCACCGCATCCTGCGGGACGGGGCCGCTGCCGCCGTACATCCTCACGGCGGGCGACCACGTCCTGAACTTCACGCTCCGCGCACTGCGGTGAGCTGAGGCGGGATCTCCGGGGAGGCCGGGCGGTGCACACCGCCCGGCCTCTTCGGCGTTCCGGGCGATGGTGTGCCTCTCTCCAACTCCAAGCTATAGCAGGGTCGGGGGCTTGTGGCAAGACCCGGGTGAGGGCGCAAAATCGCTGCTCGTGAGCGATGTCGAAGCTTCGGGGGCTACCAGAACCATGCTTTCCACCCATGACGGCGCGTCCGCCTCGCCCGCCGCTCCGGACGGCGCGTCCGCCTCGCCCGCCGCTCCGGACGGCGTTTTCGCGTTGTCCGCGGCGTCGTCGGACAAGGCCGGGCCGGCGCTGATCGCGGCCGACGAACGGCACTTCGCGGCCGTCGCGGCGAGCACGGCCCGGTCCATCGCGGAACTGGAGTCACGGCTCGACGCCGAACGGCGCGCCGAGGGCGGGATCGGGCAGCAGGCGCTCGACCGGGACCAGGCCGTCCACCGGATCAGCGCGCGGCTGCGTACCCTGCGACGATTCAGCCTCGACCTCTGCCTCGGCCACATGGTCGCGGCAGACGGCGGGGCGACGGTGTACGTCGGGCGGATCGGGCTGACCGACGACGCGGGGGAGCGGCTGCTGATCGACTGGCGGTCACCGGCGGCGGCGCCGTTCTTCGGGGCGACGCACGCCGACCCGATGGGGCTGGCCAGCCGGCGGCGGTACCGGTGGACCCGGGGAAGGATCACCGACTACTGGGACGAGGTGTTCACCCCGGAAGGCCTGGACGGACGGGCCGCGCTCGACGACCAGTCGGCGTTCCTCGCGAGTCTCGGTGGCGCACGATCGGAGCGCATGCGCGACGTGCTCGGCACCATTCAGGCCGACCAGGACGCGATCATCCGGGCCGGGTCGCGGGGCGCGCTGGTCGTGGACGGCGGCCCGGGTACCGGCAAGACCGTCGTGGCATTGCACCGGACGGCGTACCTGCTGTACTCCGACCCGCGGCTGGGACACCGGCGGGGCGGGGTCCTGGTCGTCGGCCCGCACCAGCCCTATCTGGCGTACGTCGCGGACGTCCTGCCCGGCCTGGGCGAGGACGACGTGCGGACCTGCACGGTACGTGACCTGGTGGCCGAGGGCGCCGGAGCGGCACCCGAGCCGGATCCGGAGGTCGCCCGGCTGAAGTCGTCGGTGCGGATGGTCGCGGCGATCGAGGCGGCGATCCGGTTCCACGAGCAGCCGCCCGCCGGAACGACGGTGGCCGCCGAGGACGCCGAGGTGCACGTGACCTCCCGGGACTGGGCGGAGGCGTTCGAGGCAGCGGCCGGCCTGCCGCACAACGAGGCCCGCGAGCAGATCGAGGAGGAGTTGTCCGCGATCCTGGCGGAACGGCCGGGCCGGGAACTCCCCACCGCGCTGCACCGTTCGGGCCACGCCGCGGGCCGGGAACTCCGCGCCGCGCTGCACCGCGCCTGGCCCCTGCTGGAAGCGGCGGACGTCGTCGCCGACCTGTGGTCCGTTCCCGCCTACCTGCGGCGCTGCGCGCCCTGGCTCAGCACCGACGAGATCCGCCTGCTGCAGCGGGCCGACCCGTACGCCTGGACCGTCGAGGACCTGCCGCTTCTCGACGCGGCCCGGCACCGCCTCGGCGACCCGGACGCGGCCGGCCGGGAACGTCGCCGGGCCGCCGCCGCAACGGCCGAACGGGAGCGCATGACCCGCGTGGTCGACGACCTGATCGCGGTCGCCGACGACGCCTACAGCACCGGGCTGGTCACCATGCTCCGCGGCGAGGACTTCCACGATGCCCTGGTCGACGAGGCGGCGTTGCGGCCGGCGGTGACCGACAGCCTGGCCGGGCCGTTCGCGCACATCGTGGTGGACGAGGCACAGGAACTCTCCGACGCCGCATGGCGGATGCTGGTGGCGCGGTGCCCGTCGCGGAGTTTCACCATCGTCGGCGACCGGGCCCAGGCGCGGCACGGCTTCGCCGAGTCGTGGACGGAGCGCCTGGACCGGGTCGGCGTGGACCGGGTCACGATCGCGCCGCTGACCGTCAACTACCGGACGCCGGCCGAGGTGATGGCCGAGGCCGAACCGGTGATCCGGGCCGTGCTGCCGGACGCGAACGTGCCCACCTCCATCCGGAGCAGCGGCATCCCGGTCCGGCACGGCCCCGCCGGTGAACTGGAGTCGATCCTGGACACCTGGCTGGCCGAGAACGATCAGGGCGTGGCGTGCGTGATCGGTGCCGGCGAGCTTCCCGGCGGCCTGTTCGGCGGCGAGCTTCCCGGCGGCGGTGGTCCCGGCCGGGACCGGGTCCGGTCGTTGACCCCGGAGCTGGCGAAAGGGCTGGAGTTCGACCTGGTCGTGCTCCTCGAGGACACGATCGACGACGCGGTGGACCGTTACGTCGCGATGACCCGCGCCACGAAGCAGCTGGTGATCCTGCGGGACCGGTGACGATGCCGTACGGGAACACCGCGACGGTCGACGGCGGCGTTCGGTCCGGGCGGGACTGTGCGGGGTCGATGAGGACGCCGTGCCGCAATGATGAGGACGCCGTGCCGGAATACTGCGGCGGGTTGATGACGGGGCTCGATCCGAGCGGGATGCTGAGGGGTATGCATGGGCTGATGGTGGTGGCCGCCGACGACGATGTCCGGGGCCTGCTCGCGTCCCGTCTGAGCCTGGCCGGTTACGCGGTGTCCGCGGCCGCGACCGGGGCGGAGGCGGTGCGGATGTTGGACGACCGGCCGGTCGACCTGATCGTGGTGGACCTGGACATACCCGATCTCCACCAGCTGGCCCGCAACCGGCCGGTGCTCACCGACCGGCCATCGGTGCTGGCCGTGGCCGAGTGCGCGATCCTCGAGACGGTGCTGCCGGAGCTGGGCACGACGGTCGGCGACTACGTGACCAAGCCGTGCCGGGTGACGGAGCTGCTGGCCCGGGTGCGGGTGCTGCTGCGGGGGCGCCGGAACACCGTGTTGCGTCACGACGACCTGCTGCTCAACGAGGTGGTCTGTCAGGCGTGGCGTGGTGAGCGGCTGCTCGGTGTGACCCCGGCGGAATACCGTCTGTTGCGCCATCTGCTGTTGAACGCCGGGCGGGTGCTGTCGAAGGACCAGCTGGCCCTGGAGGTGTGGAACGAGCCGCGCGAGGTCAACGCGATCGAACGGCTGGTGTCGCGGCTGCGCGGCAAGGTCGACGTCTCCGGCCCGCCGCTGATCCACACGCTCCGCGGCTTCGGATACCGATTGGGGTGACCTGGGTCACGTCAGGGTTCTGTCAGGTTCGTGTCCGGGTCGCGTCAGATCGGTTTGTTGGCATGGGTTCATGACAGAAGCCCCTTATTACCCGATGCAGCGCGAATCGCGGTGTCCGTTCGCCCCCGCCCCCGAGGTGCGCGCCATGCCGCCGGTCGCCCGGGTGCGGATCTGGGACGACAGCACACCGTGGTTCATCACCCGGCACGCCGACCAGCGGGCCCTGCTCAACGACCCGCGGCTGAGCATCGACGAGAAGCTCGACGGGTACCCGCACATGACCGCGGGCCGGGCCGCCGCCGCACCGCACATCCCGTCGCTGATCACCAACACCGACCCGCCCGAGCACACCCGGCTGCGGCGCACCGTCAACGGCCCGTTCATGGTCAAACGGGTGGAGGCGTTGCGCCCGCGCATCCTCGAGGTCATCGGCTCCCTCGTCGACGAGATGCTTGCCGGACCGAACCCGGCCGACCTCGTCCAGGCGATCGGCCTGCCCGTGCCCACGCTGGTGATCACGCAGATCCTCGGTGTGCCGTATGCCGACCACAAGTTCTTCCAGGAGTCGAGCAGCAAGGCGATCAGCCACGAGACCGCCCCGGAGGAGGCGGCCGCGGCGGGACAGGCTCTGGGCGCGTACCTCAGCGATCTGCTCGTGGCGAAGATGGCCGACCCCGCCGACGACGTGCTGTCCGAAATGGGCCAGCGGGTCAAGGCCGGCGAGATGAGCCACGCCGAGGCCGTCACGATGGGCAGTGCCATCTTGATCGCCGGGCACGAGACCAGCGCCAGCATGATCTCGCTCGGCACGCTGGCCCTGCTGACGAACCCGGACCAGCTCGCCCTGCTGCGCGAGAACAGTGACGACCCGAAGTTCGTCTCCGCCGCGGTCGAGGAGATCCTGCGGTACCTGACCATCGTGCACACCGGCGTGCGCCGCATCGCCGTCGAGGACATCGAACTGCACGGCGAGACGATCCGTGCCGGCGACGGCGTCATCTTCGACCTGTCCGGCGCCAACTGGGACCCCGCGGAGTTCCCCGAGCCCGACCGTCTCGACCTGACCCGGGCTGCCCGCTCGCACCACGCCTTCGGTTACGGCGTGCACCAGTGCCTCGGTCAGTCGCTGGCCCGCGTCGAGCTCCAGGTCGTTTACGGCACGTTGTATCGCCGGATCCCGACCCTGGCCCTCGCGGTGCCGGCCGACCAGGTCGAGTTCGCGATGGAAGGCGTCGCTTACGGCCTCAAATCCCTCCCGGTCACCTGGTGAACCCGCTCTCTTGAAGGAGAAGACATGCGCGTGGAACTCGACGAGCCGAAATGCGTCGCGGCCGGTCAGTGTGTGATGGTCGCGCCCGACCTCTTCGACCAGCGAGACGACGACGGGGTGGCGGTGGTGCTGAACTCATCTCCGGCTCCTGATCAAGAGGACGAGGCCCGGGAGGCCGCGGCGGTGTGCCCGGCGGCGGCGATCCGGCTGGTGCAGGCGTGAATCGGATCGTCGTGGTCGGAGCGTCCGCGGCCGGACTGGCCGCGGTCGAAACGCTACGCCGGGAAGGCTTCACCGGAACACTGACTTTGGTAGGGGACGAACCCCTACTTCCGTATGACCGGCCGCCGTTGTCCAAACAGATACTGTCGGGCGACTGGGAGCCGGAGCGGGTGGCGCTGCGGTCGTCGGCCGACATCGGCGCGCTCGGGCTGGATCTGCGATTGGGGGTGGCGGCGACCGGTTTGGATCAGGCTAGGCGGGTGGTCACCCTCGCCGACGGCACTGAGGTGCCTTACGACGGCTTGGTGGTGGCAACCGGCGTGCGGCCCAGGTCGCTCTCCGGGGGTTCTTCTTTGCGTACGCTCGACGAGGCTCTCGACCTGCGAAAGAGGCTGACGCCCGCTCGCGAACTGGTGGTGGTCGGTGCCGGGTTCCTCGGGGCGGAGTGCGCGGCGGTCGCGCGTGCCCTGGGCTGCCGGGTGACGCTGCTCGAGCCGGCCCCGGTGCCGCTCGCTCACGCGGTGGGCGAGCCCATCGGGCGGATGCTGTCCGACGTGCACCGCGACAACGGGGTGGATCTGCGCACCGGGGTGGCGGTGTCCGAGGTGGTCGACGGCGGTGTGCTGCTCGCCGACGGCACCCTGGTCGCCGGCGACGAGGTGGTGGTGGCGATCGGCTCGCACCCGAACACCGAGTGGCTGGCCGGCAGTGGCCTGACCGTGGACGACGGCGTGGTGTGCGACGAGTTCTGCGCCGCAGCCCCGGGGGTGTATGCGGCCGGCGACGTGGCCCGCTGGCACAACCCGCTGTTCGGGGTGTCGATGCGCATCGAGCACCGGACGAACGCCGCGGAACAGGCGATGGCCGCCGCCCGCAACCTGCTGCACCCCGAGGCGGCGAAACCGTTCGCCCCGGTGCCGTACTTCTGGTCCGACCAATACGACCTGAAGATCCACGCATACGGTTACCTCCGTGGCCACGACACCGTCGAGGTCGTCGAGGGGGACTTGCAGCAGCGCCGTTTTCTGGCCGCCTACTACAAGGACGGTCGGCTCGTCGGTGCCCTCGCCGTCGGCATGCCACCGAAGGCGATCCGCCCGTGGCGCAAGGCCATCATCGAAGCCGGCACTCCGGCTGGGCCCGGCAGTTCGGCTGGGCCCGGTGCTTCGGCTGGGCCCGGTGCTCCGGCTGGACCCGGCACTCCAGCCGGACCCGGTGACGTGGCGAGGATCGGCACTCCGCCTGGGGCGGCTGTCGGGCCGCGCGGCTTCGAAAGCGAGTCCGCGGCTGTTGTCCAGTCCGAAGCGGATGCCGGGCAGGCCGGACCCGATGGCGTGACTGGGACGGCTGCTGAGTCCGAGGCGGCCGGCGTACAACGTGGGGGTGTGGCGTGAGCGACGTTGTCGTGATCACCGGGGCCGGCGGGATGGGCGTCGCCGTGGCGCGGCGGCTCGGCAGTGGGCGGCAGCTGCTGCTTGCTGACGCCTCCGTGGCACGGCTTGACCAGGTGGTGGCGGAACTGCGGGCGGACGGGCATACCGTCACCGGGCAGTTGACCGACGTCTCCGACCCCGAGTCGGTTGGCCGGCTCGCGGCTGCAGCTGCGCAAGCCGCAGGCGGGGGACGGGTTGCCGCGATCGTGCATACGGCGGGTGTCTCGGCGGCCACGTCCAGCGTCGAGACCATCATGAAGGTGGACCTGGCGGGGACCGCCTACGTCATCGACGCGATGGAGGCGGTTGCCGGGCCGGGTACGTCCATGGTCTGCGTCGCCAGCATGGCGGGGCACTATGCACAGCTGTCGGCGGAGGACGAGCGGGGGCTGGCTTCTACGCCGAGTGCCGACCTGCTGTCGTTGCCGGTGGTGACGTCGGCTCCGGATGATGCGACCGGGGCCTACATCATTGCTAAACGGGCCAACCAGGTGCGGGTGCAGGCCGCCGCCCTCGCCTGGAACCGCCGGGGTGCGCGGATCAACACGATCAGCCCCGGGGTGATCGCCACCGCCATGTCGCGGGCCGAGGCCGAATCCTCGTCCGGCCATCACATGCTGGCGATGCTCGACGCGTGCGGCGCGGGCCGGTCCGGGACGCCGTCCGAGATCGCCGAGGCGGCGGCTTTCCTGACCGGGCCTTCCTCGCTGTACGTCACCGGCACCGATCTGCTGATCGACGGCGGGCAGGCGGCCTGGATCCGGCACCACCGGACCGCCTGACCCCACACGTGGTGGGCCGGACGATCCTGGCCACGTGGCGGGCCGGATGATTTTGGCCCACCACACCGTCTGCCCGCGTGCGGCGAGTCTGGGCGATCCGGGCTCTCGTAGCGTTGGATCGCTGATCGCTGCCCGCTGCTCGTTTTGTCCGCTGCCCGCTTCGTGCGTCGGCGTAGTGCAGGCAGCCGTGGCCTCCGCGGGGCTGCCGCCGTGATCGAAGTGAGTTGAGTGGGAGGACGGCCATCCGGCCGTCGCTCACGGTTCGTCAGCGAGTCGAAGGCGACCCTGGTCGACGGCTGGGTGATGCCGGGCCGTCGTTGGCGGCTGGTTTTCGCTCTCTGGGCAGCCGTGGTCGACGGCTCGGTCGTCACAGCCGTCGCTTATGGCCCGCCCGCGAGCCGAAAGCGACCGCGGGCGACGGCCGGCGGCTCCAAGCCGTCGTCACTGGTTCCGAGCCGTCGTCAGTGGTTCCCTGGCCGTCGCCAGTGGTTCCAAGCCGTCGTCAGCGGTTCCAGGCCCCGTCAGTGGCGCCAAGCCGTTGTCGATGGTCGGCCGGTGGGTGTTGCGGGCAGAGCCGTGGGCAACGGCCGGGTAACGGCTCGACTTCTGCGCTGCAGCCATGACACGACGGCGGACCTGCTCGCGGAGTAGCTCGGCTCCCACCAGGCCAGCCGTCACCCACGGCTCTCCGGGGCGCCTTGTCACCCGCGGCACGGTGTTGATCGAACGCCCGCCGGCCTTCTGCGGGTTGAGCGCCAGGAAACCGCGGATTGGCGGCAGGCGATCGATCAACTACGACGTACCTACCCGCCTGCCGATCTTCGCAGGACAACCCGCAACGACGGCCGGGCCGGCCCGATGCCACTCAGCCCTGTGTTGATCAAGAGTCGGATCAGGGGCTTTGCCGCGGTTGTCTAGGCACCTAATCGCAGTCAGGGTCTGCCTCTGTGGTGATTTCGGGCGCTCAGCACGCCCGTATTCACCACGCCCACAACAGCGTGGTGATTTGGGGCGCTCAGCACGCCCGTATTCACCACGCCCACAACAGCGTGGTGATTTGGGGCGTCCAGCGCGCCCGTATTCACCACACCACCAGGGGTGTGGTGAATTGGGGCGTCCAGCGCGCCCGAAATCACCACGCGGATGGGCTTCGCAGCCTGACCACGAAACGGGTCGAGCGGGCCGGGTCAGCAGGACGGGGTGCGCGGCGAGTCGGCGTGCATCGCCTGCTCGATGTAGCGGCTCAGGTGCGGGGCGGCCCGGCTCACCAGCGTGCGGCCGATCTCCTCCAACTGCTGGACCTGCTCCTGGGTGAGCACGTCGAAGACCAGTCGGCGGACCTCGCGGACGTGACCGGGTGCCGCCGCGACGACCGCCTCCATCCCCTCGTCGGTGAGGACGGCCTCGACGCAGCGGGCCTCGTGGCCGTCGCTGTTGCGGCGGCGGACCCAGCCCTGGCGTTCCAGGCGGGTCACCGCGTGCGACAGACGGGACAGCGAACCGGAGGCGAAGTGTGCCAGGTCGCTCATCCGGACGCTGCGGGTCTCGGACTGGGACAGCGAGGCCAGGATCGTGTACTCGAACGAGTTCAGCCCGGAGTCCCGTTTGAGCTGGGCGTCGACGGCGGCGGGCAGGGTCGTCAGCAGGGAGTGCAGGGCCACCCAGGCATGGCGTTCACAGGCCTCGAGCCAGGGGACGTCATCTGTGGGATCGCTCACGAGTGAGGACGATACCCGATCAGCGACTTGAACATTCAACCCGAGTGGTGGCACTCTCGTGTTGAACATTCAAGTCCCCAGCTCCTGAGGAGTTTTCATGGCCGTACTGCGTATCGACGCCAGCATCCTGGGCCCGCAGTCCGCGAGCAGCGAGCTCGCCGACCTGGTCGAGGCCGAGCTGGGCGGTGCCCCGGTCGTGCGCCGCCACCTGGGTGTCGCGCCGCTGCCCGCCGACGCGTGGGCCACCGCCGTCGGTGCCGGCTACACCCCCGCGGACCAGCGCTCCGAGGCCCAGAAGGCGGCCGTCGCCCTGGCCGGCGAACTGGCCGCCGAACTGCGCGACGCCGACGCGGCGATCCTGGCCCTGCCGTTCTACAACTACGGCGTCTCGCAGCACGCCAAGACCTGGATCGACCTGGCCATCGTCGGTGGCGAGCAGGGCGAGAAGCTGCTCGACGGCAAGCCGGTCGTGGTGCTCACCACCCGCGGCGGTGCGTACGGCCCGGGCACCCCGCGTGAGGGCTGGGACCACAACACCGACTTCCTGTGCCGCATCGTCTCCGACATCTGGGGCGGCGAGCTCACCCTGATCGAGCGTGAGTTCACCCTGGTCGGCGTGAACCCGGCGCTTGACGCCTTCACCGACATGGCCGCCGACATGCGCAAGACGGCGCACGAGGCCGCCTCCGCCGCCGGCCGCAGCCTGGCGAAGCGCGCCTGATCGCAGCCCGGCGTAGCGCGCCTGATCGCAGCCCGGCGTAGCGCGCGGCCGTAAAAAGCAGCAACTCGTCAGTAGAAGCAGTAGAAGCAGTAGAAGCAGTAGAAGCAGTAACTCGGCTCGGCCGGAGCACACGGTCGCCACCCGGTTCGGGTGGCGTGCCCTGGGCGACGGCCGAGCCGCTGCCGTTCCACCCTGCGCCGGCCCTATCGGCGCCAGATCAGGTTCCGGTAATCGCCGATGCTGGAATACTGGACGACACTGACATCGGGTGTCTGGACGTTGTTCACATAGGTCTGCTGCAGATCCTTGCCGCTGCTCCTGTTGGTGAGGAAATATCCGGTCACCTGATATTCCGCGGCGAAGACCTGCCATTGCTGACTCAGGCCGCCGGTGCATGCGGCCGCCTCGACGGCTGTCGTCTCGACGCCGTCCGCCCAGATCTGGTCCAGGCACTGGCCGCTCTTCTTGTTCTTCACGGTCGCGATGGCGCTGTTGACGTCGATGAAGGTGTACGCCCACTGCTGGCTGTCGTCACCGGTGCAGGCGGCCACCGTGAGGTCCGGGGTCCCGGCACTCTGTTCCAGGCATTTCACACTTCGCCAGTTCTTCACGGTGACCCAGTAGTCGGCCGCCGCGGCGGCCGCAGGAGCGGACGAGGCCAGGGCTGCGGCCGGCGTCGTGAGCAGGGCCGCGCCGATGGCGACGACCGGGGCGAGGGCAATCGTAGGGCGTCTCACTGATACCTCCGATAAAACGCTGGAAATGCGCCGTGAAGGTCTCAGCGACGGTAGCAATCCGGAAACGGCCGGGCATTCACGCAGTTGGACACGGTTCTGATCGGAAACGGACCGCGCCCGGGACGGGGGACGGACCTCCGGGGCGGGGCCGATCCGTGGGTAGGGCCCGGGACGGTCGTGGTGCGGTGGGGGAGTGGAGGCACGTACCTCATGAAAAGCGTAAGAAACACGCCTGGAGCCCCCAAAGCGGCTCAGTGCCTGACGGAACCTGTCGACAGAAGGGTGTGAGACTCGTCGCGGGGAGCTCGAGATGACAGACGTTGCCAGCGGGGACGATGGTGGCTGGTTCGCCAACCTGAAAGTCAACGTGAAGATCCAGGGGTGCATCGCGGTCGCCGCGATCGCTGCTGTGATCATCGGGATCGCCGGGCTGACGGCGATCAGCAGTCTCGGTGAGCGGACCCAGTTGCTGTACAAGGACAACGTCGCGCCGCTGACCGAACTGTCCCTGGTGCAACGCACCTACCAGGCGCTGCGCGGCCGGTACCTGGAGTACGGCATCGCCACCGTGGCGAACCGCAAGACGCTCCTCGAGGAGATCGAGGTCCGGCAGGACCGCGTCACCGCCGCGCTCGCCACCTACCGCGAGGGCGCGGTGAACGAGGACTCGGTGGACCAGTTCGAGGCCGCCTACAAGAGCTTCATCGACATCGGCGACAACAAGATGATCCCGCTGGCGGACAAGGGCAACCTGGTCGCCTTCGAGACCGTCTACCACGACGAGGTGCTCCCGCTGCTCGACACCGCGTCGACCACCATCGACGCGGAGAGCGAGGCCCAGCTCGCCCAGGCGAAGCAACGGGCGCAGGAGAGCGCGTCCGCTGCCTCCACCTCGCGGATACTGCAGATCGTCGCCCTCGTCGTCGGTGTGCTGGCCGCCGTCGTCCTGGGCCTGATCGTCGGCCGGGCCATCGTCGGGCGCCTCGACAAGGTCAAGGCCGCGCTGATGGCGATGGCCAAGGGCGACCTCACCCACCCGGTGGACGTACACGGACGCGACGAGGTCGGGCAGATGGCCGGGGCGCTCAAGCAGGCGCAGGAACAGACCCGCGAGGTGGTGGCGTCGGTCGGTTCCGCCGCGCACAGCCTGGCCGCGGCCGCCGAGGAGACGTCGGTGATCGCGAACCAGATCAGCGAGGGTGCCGCGACCGCCTCCGAGCAGGCCCGCATGGTCTCGGACGCGTCCAGCGACGTGTCGACGAGCGTCACCACGGTGGCCGCCGGGTCCGAGGAGATGGGCGCGGCCATCGCCGAGATCGCCCAGAGCGCCAACTCGTGTGCCGAGGTGGTCGGCAAGGCGGTCACCGCGGCGGCCGCCGCCAACGAGACGATCGCGACGCTCGGCGACTCGAGCCGGCAGATCGGCGACGTGATCCGGGTGATCACCGCGATCGCCGAGCAGACGAACCTGCTGGCGCTGAACGCGACGATCGAGGCGGCCCGGGCCGGCGAGACCGGCAAGGGCTTCGCGGTGGTCGCCGGTGAGGTCAAGGACCTCGCCCAGGAGACGGCGCGGGCGACCGAGGACATCGCGAAGCGGGTCGAGGCCATCCAGAACGACAGCAACCAGGCGGTCGGCGCGATCGGCGAGATCAGCGAGATCATCGGGCACATCAGCGACTACACGACGACGATCGCGTCGGCGGTGGAGGAGCAGAGTGCGACGACCGCGGAGATGAACCGCAACGTGAACGAGGCGGCCAACGCCACCGGGCAGATCAACACCGGTATCACCAGCGTGGCGGAGAGTGCCCGGACCACCGCCGAGTCGGTGGGCGACGCGCAGCGGTCGGCGGCCGAACTGTCCCGGATGTCCGTCGAGTTGCAGGCCGCGGTGTCCCGGTTCGTGTACTGATCCGGCGGGTGAATCCGGGGTGCCCGCTGGGCACCAGACCGTCCGATAGGTCAAGATCGTCGGGTGTACCTGCCTGAAGACCTCGACACGTCCGTTCTCACCGAACGGCAACGGCGGATCCTCGCCGTGATCCGCGACCACGCCGTGGAGTACGGGTTCGCGCCGTCCACCCGGGAGATCGGGGACGCGGCCGGCCTGCGGTCGGTGTCGTCGGTGAGCCGTCACCTGCGGGTTCTCGAGGATCTCGGGTTCCTGCGGCGGGGGTCGTCGATGGCGCGGCCGATCGATGTGCGGATGTTCCTGGATGTTTCCGAATCGTCGGATTCCTCGACGGTCGGTGTGCCGCTCGTCGGCACGATCGCCGCGGGCGCTCCGATTCTGGCCGCGTCCTCCGAGGAGGACGCGGAAGTGCTGTCGCTGCCGCGGGACCTGGTCGGGCGCGGCACCCTGTTCAGCCTGCGGGTCCAGGGCGACTCGATGATCGACGCGGCGATCTGCGACGGGGACATCGTGGTGGTCCGGCAGCAGCAGGAGGCGTACAACGGGGACATCGTGGCGGCGATGCTCGACGACGAGGCGACCGTCAAGGTCTTCCGGCGCCGCGGCGGGCACGTTCTGCTCGAACCGTGCAATCCGGCCTATCAACCGATCGACGGCGATCACGCGGTGATTCTGGGCAAGGTCGTCTCGGTGCTCCGCCGGCTGTAGAAGATCTCCGGGAACTACTCGGGACTCCGCGACGACTTGTCAGGGACAAGATCATTCCGGAGCCTTGGAGTAGTGCCCTGACCACGATGAGTTCGGTACGGCCCCTGCTGTTACGCCTGCACTTCTACGCGGGCGTCCTGATCGGGCCGTTCCTGATGATCGCCGCGCTCAGCGGCGCGGCCTACGCGATCAGCCCACAGATCGAGAAGATCGTGTACGCCGGCCTGCTGACCCCGGCCGACCCGGACGCCCCCGCGGTGCCACTGGCCCAGCAGGTGGCCGCCGCGGAGCAGGTGACCACGGTGTCCGGCCTGGCCGCGGTCCGTCCCGCGCCCGACGGCGGCACCACCCGGGTGATCTTCGACGACGGGACGTTCGCGGAGTCGTACCGGCACGCGGTGTTCGTGGACCCGGGAACGGGTGCGGTGCTCGGGCAGGCGACCGTCTACGGCACGACCGGGGCGATGCCGCTGCGCTCGTGGATCGACGAACTGCACCGGTCGCTGCACCTCGGCGACGTCGGCCGGTACTACAGCGAACTCGCGGCGTCGTGGCTGTGGGTGGTCACCCTCGGCGGCCTGGCCATGTGGGTGATGCGGTCCCGGAGCACCCGGGCGGCGCTGGTGATCGACCGGGGAGCCACCGGCCGGGCTCGCAGCCGGACCTGGCACGGGGTACTGGGCATCTGGGCGGCCGTCGGCTTCCTCGGCATCTCGGCCACCGGACTGACCTGGTCGCAGCTGGCCGGCGAGAACGTGACGGAGCTGCGCTCGCAACTGGACTGGTCGACGCCGGCCGTCTCGACGACCGTGGCGCAGGCGGCGGCGGTCACCGGCGGCGAACACTCCGGGCACGGCGGCGGCGTGGTGACGACCCCGTCCACGGTGGACCTGTCCACGATCGATCAGGTGCTGGCGGCGGCCCGCTCCGCCGACGTGGACTCCGACCAGGTGGAGATCAGCCCGCCGTCCGGGGAGGGCCGGACCTGGGTCGTCACCGAGATCCACCGGGCATACCCGACGTCGGTGGATGTGGCGGCCGTCGACCCGACTTCGTTCGAGGTGACGGACGTCGTGCGGTTCGGCGATTACCCGTTCATGGCGAAGATGGCCCGCTGGGGCGTCGACCTGCACATGGGTACGATGTTCGGCCTGGTCAACCAACTGGCACTGGTCGCGCTGGCGCTCGTCCTGGCCGGGATGATCGTCCTCGGGTACCGGATGTGGTGGCAGCGCGGCGGACGCCGGTCCATCCTGGGTACCCCGCCGCCGCGCGGGAGTTGGCTGCGACTGCCGGCGTGGCTGATCGCGGTGGGGGTGCCGGCGGTGTTCGCGCTGGCCTGGTTCATGCCCCTGTTCGGCATCCCGTTGCTCGCCTTCCTGGCCGTCGACGTGGTGGCCGGCGCGTTGCGGGCCCGCCGCCCAGCCTGATTCCGTCAGGTGCCGGACCGGGCGGCGATGCGCTTCGCCACGGTGAGTGTCTCGGCGTCGAAGAGGACCAGGCGGACCGTCGGAATGGTCGTTCCGGAATCGGCGACGGCCTGCAGCGCCTGGCGGATGGCGTCGTCCTTGGGCCAGCGGTAGACGCCCGACGAGATCAGCGGGAAGGCGACCGACGTGGCACCCAGCTCCGCGGCTGCCGCCAGGGAATTGAGGTAGCAGTCGCGGAGCAGCGGGGAACGGTCCTCGTCGGCGCTCCACACCGGGCCGACCGTGTGCACGACCCAGCGGGCCGGGAGGCGGCCGGCGGTGGTGGACACCGCCTGGCCGACCTTCAGGCCCCGGCCGTACCTGCTGGCGCGCAGGGCTCGGCACTCGGCCAGGATGTCCGGGCCGCCCCTGCGGTGGATCGCGCCGTCGACGCCGCCACCGCCCAGCAGGGACGAGTTGGCGGCGTTGACGATCGCGTCGACGTGCTGCTCGGTCAGGTCGCCGGACACCAGCTCCACGGGATCCACCTTTCAGGAGGACCTGCAGTCTAGAAGGGCTCCGACGGGCGGGTGTTCAGCGGGCGATGTAGCCGCCGTCGACGAACAGTTCGGCGCCGGTGACGAACGAGGCGTCGTCGCTGGCCAGGAAGAGGATCGCCGCGGCCACCTCGGCGGGGCGCCCGACGCGGCCGAGCGGCGTCGTCGTCACGTACGGCTCCTGGTCGGTGTCGCCCATCATCGGGGTCTCGATGAAGCCGGGGTGGATGCTGTTGACGCGGATGCCGAGGGGCGCCCACTCGACCGCGATGTTCTTGGTGAGGGTACGCACCGCGCCCTTCGCCGCGTGGTAGGCCGGTGAGGTGCCGAACCCGCCGGACGCCCCGAAGATCGAGCTGATGTTGACGACGCTGGCCGCGGGTGCCGCCTTGAGCAGGGGCGCGAACGCCTTGGTGCCGAGGAACACGCTGGTCTGGGTGACCGCGACGACCTTCTCGTACAGCGCGAGGGTGGTGTCCTCGAGGGTTTCGGCGTGACCGAGCCCGGCGTTGTTGACCAGGATGTCGAGTCCGCCGAACTTCTCCTGCACGGTGCTGACGGCTTGCGCCCAGGCTTCTTCGGAGGTCACGTCGAGGTGCAGGAAGAGGGCGGTGCCGCCGTTCTTCTCGATCTCGGTGACCACCTCGGCGCCGAGGGTGTCCTGTACGTCGGCGACCACGACGGTCGCGCCTTCGGCGGCCGCGCGCAGGGCGGTCTGCCGGCCGATGCCGCTCGCTGCTCCGGTGATCAGCGCGGTCTTGCCATCGAATCGAGCCATGATCTTGTCCTTGCTCTTCTGACTAGGGCTGGTCGGCCCTTGATAAGTAAACGATACGTCTCGTATAGGTTTCTGGATCCTGTGATCTCGGTCCCTGTGACAGGAGGCAGAATGCCCCGCATGGCAGTCGGAGGAGCGCGTCCCGGAGCGGGACGCAAACGGGACCCGCAGGCACAGCGGGCGGTGCTCGCGGCGGCCGAGGCGTTGCTGATCGAGATCGGCTATCACCGGGTCACCATGGAGAAGATCGCCGAACGGTCCGGGGTGGCGAAGATGACCCTCTACCGCTGGTGGCCGAACAAGGCGGCGGTGGTGACCGACGCCGTCCGCGGCAGCCTGGCGCCGACCGCGGTGCCGGACACCGGCTCGATTGCCGGCGACGCGCTGGCCTGGCTGGAGGGCCTGCTCGGAACGTTGACGAAATACGGCGACGCCAGCGTGGTCGCGGCGGCGATGAGCTCGCGCGGAGAGGCGGGGCTGGCCGACCTGCGCGACATCCTGCACCCCTGGTTCGAGGGCATCCGCGCGACCACCGGCGACGCGGTCACCGCCCACACCTGGCTGGGATATCTGGTGTACCGGGTGGTCTTCCTGCAGGAGGAGGTCACCGCCGCGGACCTGCGGACGCTCGTGGAGCGTGACCGGGGTCCCTGGTGAGAGCGGGTTCTCGCAACCCCAGGAGAAACCCGTCATCGGGTACGCGGTGAAGCCCCGTGCAACCTTCTCCCCGCACCGGACGGTCTAGGGGTACGTGACAGTAGACAGCGGCTCGGGTCGATCCGAGCGTGACCGACAGTTCCACGAGTTCGTGGCCGACCGCCGGGGCCGGATGCTGCACACCGCGCGGTTGTTGACCGCCGGTGACGGCCACCTGGCCGAGGATCTCGTCCAGACGGCGCTGACGAAACTGTATGTGTCGTGGGCGGCGTTCCGGCGCTCGGAACAACCGGACGCCTACGTCAAGCGGGCGCTGTTCAACGCGCTGATGGACGAACGCCGGCGGATCTGGCGGCGCTTCGAGCGTACCGTCGCCGACGTTCCGGAACGCCCCGGTTCGACGGCGGCCGACACTGACCCGGCGCTCGCCGCCGCCCTCCGGGAACTGCCACCGCGGATGCGCGCGGCCGTCGTGTTCCGTTTCGTCCTGGACATGGACGTGGCGGACACCGCGGTCGCGCTCGGCTGTTCCGCCGGGACGGTCAAGAGCCAGACCGCCCGTGCGCTGGAGAAGTTGCGTACCGCCCTCGAGAACTTTCCGGAACTTCAGCACCAGGGAGTGAGTCGATGATGGACCTGCAGGAGCGGTTGCGGCGTTTCGGAGGGACGGTCGAGACCACCGTGCCGGAAATGATCGCCGCCGATATCGTACGGGGACGCCGCGCCGTCCGCCGTCGTCGTGCGGCCCAGGCCGCGACCGGTGCGGCCGTCGCCGCCGTCGCGGCGTTCACCTTCACCACCGTCGCGGGGCAACCGGCCGTCCCGGGCGCGCGGAGCACCGCGGAGAGCGTCACGGGCGGCCTGGCGCTGGTCGACTACCGCGGGGAGCAGCCGAAGTACTTCACCATCGCGAAGGTGCCGGAGGGCTACTTCATCCAGAACGACGACGAGACCGGCCTGATGATCGCCCCGGACCGGGCGCGCAACCCCGGGCCGGACGTCGATCCGTCGAAGGACACCCTGTACGACCCGCGCTTCTACACCGACAAGATCGGTATCTTCCTGGAACGGTCCGACTATCGCGGGCCGCAGGAGGGCGACACGGTGACCGTCGCCGGGCGACCGGCGGTCGTGCACCCGATCGGCGACACCACGCAGCTGATCATCGCGGTGTCCGACCGGGTCTCCGCCACCATCCAGGCCGACGTCCCGATCACCCGCGCCCAACTGCTCGAACTGGGCGAGGGCCTGACGGTCAGCCGGGAGGCGATCGACCGGATGGGCGCGGCCACCGGAAAGGCCGGCAAGTGACCGGTCAGCGGTAGTCGTCGAGGATCGAGGACAGGGCACGCCAGGCGCCGGGGCCGGACCCGTCGCTCGCGCAGATCTGCAGCGTCTTCCACAGCGCCCAGCCACGGCCCCGCGTCCACTCGGCGTCGTCGACCCCGAGCCGCTTGCGGAACACCTCGCGGCCGTCGGCGGTCAGCAACGTCCACGCGACCGCCAGATCGCAGGACGGATCGCCGACGCCGCAGGTGCCGAAATCGATCACCGCACCCAGCTCACCGTCGCGCAGCAGCAGGTTGCCCGGGGCGAGGTCGCCGTGGAACCAGGTCACCCGGCCGTCCCACGGTGCGGCCAGGCAGTCCGCCCAGACCCGGGCCGCCAGGTCGGTGTCGATCCGGCCGTCCAGGGCGGTGAGACCGTCCTGGGCGAAGCCGTCGAAGGCCCGCAGGGTGGCGCCCCGGAACCAGTTGTGCAGGCCGGGACCGGGGCCGCCGGACGGGTCGAACCCGCGGATCGCGGCGACGAACTCGGCCAGGTCACCGGCGAACCGGACCGGGTCGGCGATCCGTTCCACGCTCGCGGTCTCCCCGGCCAGCCACCCGTAGACCGACCAGGCGAACGGATAACCCTCGCCGGGTACGCCCTGGGCCAGCGGGACCGGGATCGGCTGCGGCAGCCGCTCGGCGAACACCGGAAGCCAGCGGTGTTCCTTCTCGACGGCGCGGGCGTACTGGGCGGCGCTGGGCAGCCGCACCGACATGCCGTCACCGAGGTGGAAGGTCCGGTTGTCCCAGCCGCCCCGCGCCACCGGCGTCACCGGCAGGCCGGCCCACTGCGGGAACTGGGCGGCCACCAGCCGCCGGACCTGATCGGCGCCGACCTCGACGCGCTGCGGGGCGGGGCCCCAGTCCGGAAGGTCACTCATCCCTGGTCGTCCCGATCGCCTTCTCGATGAGGTCCCAGCTGAAGAAACCCACGATCGCCAGCGGGACCAGCACGTACCACTCGCCGAGCACACCGTGGTCGCCGGAACGCCCCACCGCGGCCAGGAACCCGGCCGCGGCGAACGGGATGCAGGAGACGGCGATGACCAGCCGCCGGAGCCAGACGCGGCGGGCGGGGGAGTTCTGACTGTCCATGGTGGCCAGTCTGGCAGTCGCCGACCGTCGGCGGATCTCACCGCGGGCCGACGTCACGCTATACCGGAGGGTGGAGAGAGCGGGTGCATACAACGATCGTGGTACATGCCGCCGAACGAATTTCCGTACCGTGACGGCATGGGTCGCTGGCTTCCCCCGCTCGCGTTCGTTCTGGCCGTGGCACGGGTGGCGGCCGCCCCGGTCGTGTTCACCGACCGGCCCCCGGACCTGCTGGCGTACGCCCTGGTCGCGGCGATGTGCCTGGCCCTGCCGGTACGCGACGACCACCCGGCGATCACGCTCGCCACGGTCGGGGTGCTGTTCCTGGTGTACCACGTGCTCGGCTATCCGGGCGGCGCGCCCGCCCCGCCGCTCTGGGTGGCCCTGTTCGCGGTGGGCGCCGCGTCCCGCCGTCGTGCCGGGTTCGTCGTCGCCGGGCTGCTGCTGGCCGTCGACATCCAGGGCCGGGCCGCCACCACCGGTCTCGGTCTGCTGGACGCCCGGCTCGACGGCTCGACCGGTGTCTTCCTCGGTGCGCTGCTGCTCGGTGAGGTGGTCCGCGGGCGACGGGAACGGCTGGCGACCGCCGCCGCGGACCGCGAGCAGCGCCTGATCTCCGAACGCGTCCGGATCGCCCGCGAACTGCACGACGTCACCGCGCACACCCTGGCGGTCGTCGCGGTGCAGGCCGGGGTCGCCGCCGACCTGCGCGAGGACGACCCGGACGGCTCCGGGCGGGCCCTCGAGGCGGTGCGCCAGGCGGCCGGCGACGCGATGCGCGAACTGCGGGCGGCGGTGGGCGTGCTGCGCGACGGCAGCCCCGAATCCGGTCCGCCACCACCCACGCCGGCCCTGGACCGGCTGCCGGATCTGGCCGCGGCCACCGGGGCGGTGCTGATCAGCGAGGGTACGCCCCGGCGGCTGCCCCGGGCGGTGGAGGCGGCGGCGTACCGGATCGTGCAGGAGGCGGTCGCCAACGCGATCCGGCACTCCGGGGCGGGACGGATAGAGGTCCGCCTCGGATACCGGCCGGACGGTCTGGCGATCCAGGTCGGCGACGACGGCCGGGACGCCGGCGGGCCACCGGGCAACGGGCTGCACGGCATGGTCGAACGGGCCACCGGGCTGGGCGGCTGGCTGCGTGCCGGCCCGGGACCGGCGGGCGGGTTCCAGGTCCGCGGCTGGATCCCCGGATGAGCGTCCGCGTGCTGATCGCCGACGACGAGGCCCTGATCCGTGCCGGGTTCCGGGCCCTGCTCGACCGCGACCCGGCGATCGAGGTCGTCGCCGAGGCGGCCGACGGCGACGCGGCGATCACCGCGGCCCGCGCGCACCGGCCGGACGTGGTGCTGATGGACATCCGGATGCCCGGCACCGACGGCCTGACCGCGGCCCGCCGGATCCTCGGCGACGACCGGCTGCCCGGCGTCCGGGTCCTGGTGCTGACCACGTTCGCCCTCGACGAATACGTTTACGCCGCCCTGCGCGCCGGCGCCTCCGGGTTCCTGCTCAAGGACGTCAGCCCGGACGAACTGCGGCACGCGGTCCGGGTCGTCGCGGCCGGCGACGCGCTGCTCGCCCCGTCGGTCACCCGGCGGCTGATCGCCGCCTACGCCGTCCCCGGCGAACCGGCCCCGCCCGCCGTGGAGGCCCTCACCGTCCGGGAACGTGAGGTGGTCGCGATGGTCGCGGACGGCCTGTCGACAGCCGAGATCGCGGACCGTCTCGGGATGAGCCCGGCGACGGCGAAGACCCACACCAACCGGGCGATGACCAAGCTCGGCGTCCGGGACCGGGCACAACTCGTGGTGTACGCGTACCGCTGGGGGCTGGCCCGGCTGCCACGACCGCGGTAGTCCCGCTGCCGCGCCGGTGGAACTCCATCGGCGTCGATCGTTCGTAGCGTCGCCGGCATGTATCTCATCCTCGGGGCCGTGCTGAACGCCGCGGCCGGATTCTTCTGGAAGGGCGACGGGCTGGACGCCACCGGCGGCACCCTCGCCACCCTGGGCCTGGCCTGCTGGATGCTGGGTCTGCTCGACGTCTACCAGCGGCTGCGGCCACTGGTGCCGTGGTACGCGACCGTCGCCCCGCCGGTGACCGCGCTCGCCGTCACCGGAGGCATGGCCTTCAGCGTGCAGGCCGTCCAGGAGCAGGTGATGGATGTGCCGCACGCCGCCGCCGTGGCGTTGCTCGACGCCTACCCGGTGCCGGCCTGGACCCTCTACTGGATCTGCGGGCCGCTCTTCCCGCTGACGGTGACGGCGCTCGGCGCGGTGCTGTTGCGGTACCGGGCGGCGCCCGTACCCCTCGGCGTTCTCCTCCTGCTCGGAGGCCTCGTCTTCCCGCTCAGCCGGATCACCCGGGAGGTGACGCTGGTGCACCTCGCCGACCTGTTGCTGCTCGTGGGCTTCGGCTGGCTCGGCCACCGGACCCGGCGGTCCGCGCGGCCGGTGCCGGCCGGGAGGGCAGCGGCATGAGTTGATCCCCCCTTCTACCCTGGGCCGGTCGTTCATTCATACGGGGAGATTCATGCGCGCCTCGCGTCTCATCGCCGGCACCCTTGCCGGTGTCACCACCCTCACTCTCATCGGCGCCTGCGGGCAGCAGATCGCGGCGGCCGTCGAGCCGAAGCTGGAGCTGCGCAACGCCATGCAGAAACTCGCCGAGGCGGAGCAGGCCGGCTTCACTCTCAAAGTCACCGGCAGCGCCGACGACCTGGCCGCCGCGCTGAAGGCGTCCGGCGAGGAGGTGTCGGCGGACGGCGAGGACAGGATGGCGATGGACGCGCTGTTCGCGTCGTCGTTCACGATCTCCTACGACAAGGCCGGCGAGGGCACCGCCGACGACCGCGGCTCGCTCGCGGCGACGATCAGCGGCGTCACCGGCACCGAGATCCGGTGGGTGGACGCGGTGCTCTACGCCAAGATGCCGGTCCAGGACGTGATCAAGAAGGTCGGCGCGACCGACGCCGACTTCGCCGACCTGCGCAAGGAGGTCACCGCCATGCCCGGCGTGATCGACTTCGTGGACGGCGACTGGGTCAAGGTCACCGCGGACCAGCTCGGTGAGTTCGCCGAGGGCGGCTTCGGGGTGCCCACCGACGACCTCGAGTCGGAGAAGCTGACCGCGGAAGTGACAGCCGGCGCGACCAACCTGCTCGAAGGTGCGACCATCACCCGGGACAGCGCGGACGAGACGCACCTGATCGCCACGTCGTCGACGGCGAAGGCGTACACCGAGGCCAAGCGGCTGGTGACGGCGGTCGACCCGGGCCTGGCGGGCGACCTGGGCGAGGCGCCGGCCGACAAGCCGATCACGCTCGACCTGTGGATCGAGGACGGCGAGCTGACGGCGGCCGAGCTGAACGTGCTGCAGTTCGTGGACGGGGCGACCGGCCGGGTGGCGGCGCGTCTCGAGGTGGCCACCGGCGAGAAGATCGAGGCGCCGGCCGATGCGAAGCAGATCGACCTGAAACAGTTCGCGGACACCGCGGGCGCCTGATCTCCGTGTGACGCGATGTGAAGAGGCCCGGCCCGCGGATCCGCGGGCCGGGCCTCTTCACATCGCTCGTCAGGCCGCGGGGGAGAAGGCGTGGCGGGCGCCCGAGGTGGAGAGTCGCGGCGCGATCAGGCGGTCGACGCTGAATCGGCCCGCGCCGACGGCGGCGATCAGCAGTGCGGCGGCGCCGAGCGCGGCCGTCAGCTCGAAGCCGTTCTCGGCCACGAACACGCCGTTGCCGATGTGCACGAGCAGCACCGCGCCGAGCATGTTCAGCGCCAGCAGCAGTCCGGCCACCGGCACCAGCGCCCCCGCGATGAGCAGCACGCCGCCGGCGAGCTCGACGATCGCCGCGAACCAGGCGCTCACCGTCGGCAGGGGCACCCCCATCTGCCCGAACGCGGCGCCGGTGCCGTCCAGCCCCCACTCGTTGATCTTCTGCCACCCGTGGGCGACGAAGACCACCCCGACGGCGACGCGGGCGATCAGGGTGGCGACGTCACGGATCGTGCCGTTGTTCATGGGAGCCTCTCTCGCAGGATTGATTGCCGCTTCAACTATCTAGAGGGACTTAGGTTGAAGCAACAACTATTGCTGTGGCTGTCGTCACGATCGGCTTTTAGTTGACGTTTCAACATCTCGGGTTCTACGTTTCCTCCATGGACACCCCGACCGTTGCCTTCGCCGGCTCCACCGACCCCGAGGCGCCACTGGTGGTGCTGCTGCACGGGCGCGGCTCGCACGAACGCGAGATCATCACCCTGAGTGAGCATCTTCCGCGGTCTTCGGCGTACGCCTCCGTGAGAGCACCGATCGCCGAGGGCGGCGGCTACGCCTGGTTCGCGAACCGTGGCATCGGACGGCCGGTCACGTCCTCGCTACGCACCGGGATGGACTGGTTCCGCACCTGGCTGGACACCGTGGCGCCGCCGACCCGCGACGTCTTCCTGGTCGGCTTCAGCGGCGGCGCGGCATTCGCGGGCGGCCTGCTCCTGGACGATCCGGGCCGCTACACCGGGGTGGCCGTGCTCTACGGCACCCTGCCGTTCGACGCGGGCGTCCCGACCACAGCCGGGCACCTGGAGGGGACGCCGGTGTTCGTGGCCCAGGGCGACTTCGACACGGTGATCCCGCGCGAACTGCTGGACCGGACATGGGAGTACGTGACCGGCGCTTCCGGCGCGGACGCGACCGCCCGCCGCGATCCGGTGGGCCACGGCATCGCCCCGCAGGCGTTGAAGGCCCTCGCCGCCTGGCTGCAGGCCGACCGGTGACGGACACTCCGGGCGCTGCCGAAAGTCCAGCTCAGGACGGTGATGGAACTCCCGGCTCCGGGAGTACTCCGGCCGGGGTGCCCGGTTCGGGCACTGTCCTCCCGTCGGCTTCGGTGGCCTTCCCATCGGCTTCGGTAGCCTTCCCGTCGGCGTCGGCGTCGGCGGCCTTCCTGTCGGCGTCGGTGGCCGCTGAGGCACTGGCCGAGGCGCGGGCGGCGGGCCGGACCCGGCCGCCGTTCACCGACATGGATCCGCTGCTGGACGAACAGTGGGGATACCGTGTGCAGGACGTCGACCGGGCGGCACGGCTGGCCGCCGGAGAACGTCAGGTAGGCGCGAAACTGGGCCTGACCAGCCGCGCCAAGCAGGTCACGATGGGCGTGCACCAGCCCGTGGCCGGCTTTCTCACCGACGCCATGGACCTGTCCGCCCCGCCCGACCCGCGGCCGGACACCGCGCAGGCAGGTACCGGCCGCTCCGAGCCACCGGTGAACCCCGATCATGTGGGCCGGTCGGCGGACACCGTCGTGGACGAGCCGCCGGTGGATGCCGGCCGGG
Source organism: Actinoplanes sp. NBRC 101535 (assembly GCF_030269225.1). Taxonomy (NCBI): domain Bacteria; kingdom Bacillati; phylum Actinomycetota; class Actinomycetes; order Micromonosporales; family Micromonosporaceae; genus Actinoplanes; species Actinoplanes sp. NBRC 101535. The sequence goes on from NZ_BSSY01000008.1 coordinate 363,731, forward strand.
GCGATCCCCGTGTGAAAATCGGCCGGACGGTTCGGGCCGTGCAGCCACGCATCGAGCCGGAGATCGCATTCCGGCTGGGCCGCGCCTTGGACCACCCGATCACGGCCCTCGAGGCCCGCGGCATCGCCGACGCGGTAGCCGTAGCCGTGGAGGTCATCGATTCCCGCTTCGCCGGTTTCGGCTTCCGCCTGCCCGACGTGGTCGCGGACAACACCAGCGCGGCCGGCTTCCTGACCGGCGAATGGGTACCCACCACCAACGCCGGCGACCTGGCCGCCGCCCGCTGCGTGTTCTCCGCCGACGGCACGACGCTGCTGGAAGCGACGGGCGACGCGGTGCTCGGCGACCCCTGGCTGGCGCTGGTACACCTCTCCGAACACCTGCACCGCCAGGGCCAGTCGCTGCCCGCGGGCTCGGTGGTCCTGGCCGGGGCGCTCACCGACGCGGTCCCGCTGCGACCCGGCGTCACCTATCGCGTCGAGATCGACGGGCTGGTCGCGCTGACCTACACGGCACCCAGCTGACCCGGACAGCACGGCATCGAGCGCCCGGCACGTCGTTGAACGGCCCGGCGCATGACTACTCAACCCGGCGCATGACTGCTCAACTCGGCGGATGGCTGAGCGATGCGGCGGATGGCTGAGCGATGCGGTTGAGCGGCCGGGATGCGGCGGATGGACGACAGCTGACGGCCGGGTCGGTCGGGCCGTCGGCTGCGGTTGTTCGGGAGGGTGGGAGTCAGCCGTGGGCGACGGCTCGGGGTTGCCTGGCCGTCGCTCGCGGTTGTTTTCGGCTCGGGGATGGGCCGTAGTCGACGGCCGGGCCGGTTGAGCCGTCGACTACGGCTGTTCGAGAGGCGGGAATCAGCCATCGCCGACGGCTCGGGTTGCCCGGCCGTCGCCCACGGTTGCTTTCGGCTTGGGGGTGGACCGTGGGCGACGGCTGGGGGTAGCCGGAACGCCACCGAACCCATTCCGATCTCGGTGACGGCTCTGGTGTGGCCGCGCGTTGCTGAACGGCGCCTGACGCGCGGGGCGACCGGAGGCGGCGCCCGGCAGGTGTGATCGCAGCCGCAGCGAAGTCGACGGGCAGACTCTTGATCGACTTAAGCTGAGTGGCATGGTGCGACCGTCGGCCGTCGCTCACGGTCGTTTTCGGCTCGCGGATGGACCGTAGTCTACGGCCGAGCCGGTCGAGCCGTCGACTACGGCTGTTCGGGAGGGCGGGAACCAGCCGTGAGTGACGGCTCGGGGTCGGCCAGCCGTCGCCCACGGTAGCTTGAGCCGTCGAGGTGCCCGAGCCGTTGAGGTGCCCGAGTCGTCGAGGTGCCCGAGCCATCGAGATGCCGAGTCGTCGAGGTGCCCGAGCCGTCCAGGCTCATTCATCGTCGAGGGCTGTCAGTCGGCTCCGTGTGGTGGGTTCGGGCGACTTTTCAGCGGACGACGCGATAAGTGATGTGGGTGACCAGGGAGGCGGCTCGGCTGGAGATCTGCTCGAGCTTGAGGGGTGGGACTCCGGCGAAGAGGCGCTCGCCCTCGCCCAGGACGACCGGGGTGATGCTCAGGGTCAGCTCGTCGACCAGGCCGGCGGCCAGGAACTGGTTGACGGTGGCGGCGCCGCCCGCGATGTCGACGCGACCGTCGCCGGCGGCCTCGGCGGCCCGGGACATGGCCTCCTCGACGCCGCCGGTCACGAAGTGGAAGGTGGTGCCGCCGTCCATCGGCAGGTCGTCGCGTTCGTGGTGGGTGAGGACGAAGACCGGGCCGTGGTAGGGCGGCTCCTCGCCCCACCAGCCCCGCCAGGACAGGTCCCACTCGCCGCGGCCGGGGCTGAACATGTTGCGGCCCATGATGTAGGCGTCGGCCTGGACGAGGGCGTCCATCTCGGCCTTGTTCTCGTCGGGGGTCTGGAACATCCACCGGGTCAGCTCGCTGACCGGGCCCGCACCGAACGGCTTGTCGAGGGATTGGCCGGGTCCGGCGGTGAACCCGTCGGCGGAGACGGCGAATCCTGCGGTCACGAGAGCCATCGGTTCCTCCTTGAACTTGCCCGACTGAGGATCTTGAACTTGCCCGGCTGAAGAGCTCGAACGTGCCCAGCAGACGAGCTCGAACACGCCGGACTGAAGAGCTCGAACGTGCTCAGCAGACGAGCTTGAACGCGCTCAGCAGACGAGCTTGAACGTGCCCAGCAGACGAACTCGAATCGTGCCCGGCTGAAGAGCCACCCCGCACGGTAGCCGGGACCACTGACATTTTCCGGGCCCGCCGGAAAGTGTCGTACGGCCGTTCTAGGCTCACCGCCATGATCGAAAGTTCGCCCGTGGCCGTGAGCCCGTACCCCACCCTCGACGAGTTCACTGAGGCGGTGGCGTTGGCGCGCCGGGCCGCCCGGGCGTATTACGACACCGGCGACGCGGAGATGACCGACGCCGACTACGACCTCGTCGCCGACCGGATCGCCGCGACCGTCGCCGAGCATCCCGAGTGGGACGACCAGGGGGTCACCACCGAGGTGGCGGCCGGTGCCTCGGCCGGTGGCGACGTGCGGCACCCGACGCCGATGCTGTCCCTCGACAAGATCAAGACGGCGGAGGAGGTGACCGCGTTCGTCGAGACGCTCGGTGGAGACGAGTGCCTGGTCGAGGTGAAGCTCGACGGGCTGGCGATCCGGGCCGAATACCAGGCGGGCCGGCTGGTGCTGGCCGCGTTGCGTGGTGACGGCTCGACCGGTGAGGACGTGACCGGTCAGGTCCGCCGGGGTGTGGCCGGCCTGCCCGCGGAGCTGCCTTCGGCGTGGAGTGGCGAGGTCCGGGGCGAGGTCTACATGACCGTCGACGACTTCGAGACGTCGAGCGCCAACCGGGTCGAGGCGGGCGGCAAGGCGTTCGTGAACTCGCGCGGTGCGGTGGCCGGCGCGATCCGCAGCGTCGACCGCACCTACGAGACTCCGATGAGCTTCGCGGCGTACGAGATCAGCGGTGAGGGGGTGACCGCCGACGACAGTCACCAGGAGCGGATGGCGCACGCCGCGCAGCTGGGTTTCCCGGCGGCCCGGGGGCTGGTGCCGGAGGCGGCGGTGGTGTGCCGGACCGCCGAGGAGGTGATCGCGGCCATCGAGGCGATCGGTGACCGGCGGGCGGGGCTGGCGTTCCCGATCGACGGCGCGGTCCTCAAGGCCGACCGGGAGACCACCCGCCGACGGCTCGGACTGGCGAGCCGGACGCCGTACTGGGCGACCGCTTTCAAGTACCCGCCGGACACCGCGTCGACCGTGTTGCGTGACATCGAGGTGCGGATCGGCCGGACCGGGCGGATCAGCCTGCGGGCGATCATCGACCCGGTGTATGTCGCCGGCACCACCGTCGCCCGCGCCACCCTGCACAATCCGGACTGGGTCGTCGGTCAGGGTCTCGCGATCGGGCAGACGGTCGCGGTGTGGCGGGCCGGCGACGTGATTCCGCGGGTCACCTCCCCGGTCGGGGAGCAGCCGCACGGGCTGACCCCGTGGGCGCCGCCGGAGCAGTGCCCGCAGTGCGGTGAGGCGTGGGACAAGTCCAGCCTGCTCTGGCGCTGCCACACGCCGTCGTGTGCGGTGGTCAACCGGATCGTCTACGCGGCGAGCCGGGAGTGCCTGGACATCGACGGCCTGGGCGAGGAGATCGTCGTCGCGCTGGTCGAGGCCGGCCTGGTCAAGGACCTCGCCGACCTGTTCACGCTGACCGTCGAGCAGGTCGCCGCGCTGCGGACCGGTGACGGCAACCGGCAGGTCGGCACGGCGATCGCCGGCCGGGTGATGGCGGGCATCGAGGCGGGGCGGACGCAGCCGTTCAACCGGGTGATCACGGCGTTGGGCATCCGGATGACCGGTCGTTCGGTGGGCCGGTGGCTGGCGTCGCGGTTCAAGTCGATGACGGCGCTGCGGGCGGCGAGCGTCGAGGAGATCGCCGAGATCGAGAAGCTGGGTCTGATCAAGGCGCGGTACATCGTCGACGGGCTGGTCGCGATGGCCGATGTGATCGACCGGCTGGCCGCGCGGGGTGTGACGATGGAGGTGCTCGACGACGGCGGTGACAAACCCCTGGCGGGCCAGACCTTCGTGGTCAGCGGCAGCGTCCCGGGTTATACGCGTACGACGGTGAGCGAGCGGATCGAGGCGCTCGGTGGCACGGCGAGCGGCAGCGTGTCGGCGAAGACGACGGCGCTGGTGACGGCGGAGACGACCACCAGCAAGGCGAAGAAAGCCGCGCAACTGGAGATTCCGATCATCGATCCGGAGGAGTTCGCCCGCATGCTGGCGTGATCCCGGTGACTGATCGACGCGGCTCTTGGCGTCCGGTCTTACCCTGGCCGGATGTCAATGAACCCCGCCCGGTGGCTGTCGGCGGCCGTGATTCTTCCCGCGGTGGCCGTCGCGTTGCTCCTGCCGAACCTGGTCACCCTGGCGGCCGGCGGTGACGGCCTGGTCATCGTCGACGGCAGGGTCGAGCTGGTCGAGTCCGCCCCACTGGGCTGGGTGAATCTCGCGGTGGTCGTGCTGGCCTGGCTGTTCGCCCTGCTGGCGAGCAGCCGGATCGAGGTCGGCGACGGTGTGGTGGGTGCGCGCGAGGCGGCCTGGGATGCGCTGCGGCACCTGCCGGTGATGCTGTTCGGCGCGGTGGCGGCGTGCGCCGTGACGGTCGGGGTGTTGTGGGCGTTCGTTGCGGTGGGCGGTGTGACGGCGACCGGGTTGCCGGGGATCGTCGTGCTGGCGGTGGTGTGCGGGCTGCTCGCGGTCCGCGCGCTGCTCGTCGGCGTCCGGTGGTCGGTGTCCGGTGACACGGCGCCGCCGTCGTGGGGTGAGGTCGTCATGTTCGTGCTGGCGGGCCTGGCTCTGCCGTTCGCCGCGCTGGCCCTGTGGGGTGCCGTCGAGACGCCGTGGTATGTGGACAACGTCGGGTACGTCCTCCTGTTCGCGGTGACGGTCGGCGCCCAGGCGGCACTCGCGACGCGGTCGTTACCGCGTACCGTCGGAGAAGGCACGGACCGGAAGATCCGCGCCTGGCCCGGCGTCGCGGCACTGGCCCTGTCGTTGGTGGTGTCGACCGGGCTGCCGGTGGTGAATCCGGTCGGCGCGCCGGTCGTGCACACCCGGGACGGGGTGGGGCCGGTGGCCGCGATGGCCTGGCCGGCCGGGCAGCATCCGGTGATCGCCTCGCTGGGGGCGGTGATGTTCTGCGACGACGACCTCTGCGAGCGGCATACCGATGTCGACGGCGGGCCGGCGTTGATGAGGGGGTTCGGTAAGGCGGCGATCGGGCGGGACGGGACGGTCGTCACCGCGGCGATCGGTGGCGGGCCGGACAGTGGTGGCCCGTTCATCCACTACGCGCGGTGTGTCCGCACCGGATGCGAGGAGAAGTATCTGCCGGTTCGGGCCTCGGCGAACGACAAGCTCAGCACGCAGGGGACCGGTGAGATGGAGGTGGCGCCGGCCAGTGCACCGGACGGCGCGCTCTGGTTCTTCGTGTCGCTGCCGGCGGACGGTGGTCCGCATGGCCGGAACCGGTTCGTTCTGATCCGGTGCGCGGATGTCGCGTGCGCCACACCCGAGCGGCATGAGATGGGCACCCTCGACCACATCGAGGAGGACGGTTATCAGCGGGGTGAACGGGCCCGGCTGTCGATCGACGCCGACGGCCGGCCGCGCGCGGACTGGTGGGAGGGCATGTGGATCACGCGGCTGACGTGCGACCCGACCACCTGCGTGAATCCCAAGAAATCTGGATTCGCGGGATTCCCGAACGCCATCTGGGCCACGGACGGCACCCGCGGCGTCACGGTGCAGCACGGCCAGTTGCGTTACCCGGCCCCGGAGGCGGAGGCGGCGGTGGATGCGGAGACCGAGACGGAGGCAGGTGCCGAGACGGAGGCGGGCACGCCGGTGGATTCCGGTGCGGAGCCGGAGGTCGAGGCCGCGGCCTGGCTGGTCGGCACCGAGAGCAGTGCCGAGAGCAGCGCCGAGAGCAGCGCCGGGAGCAGCGCCGAGAACGGTGCCGGGAGCAGCGCCGTCTTCGCCGGTGACGACGTCTATGTCGCGGGCTCGGTACCGGCCAGCCCGAAGGGTGTGTATGTCGGCACCGAGGGGGCGACACCGGCCTGGCGGCAGACCGTGTGGCGCTGCTCCGGCGTCGACTGCACGAGTATGCCCCTCGACGTCTACGAGGGTGAGGCGGCATCGATGGCGATCGCGGTCGCGGAGGACGGCCGGGTGCTGGTGGCGCGTCCGGGCAGCCTGGCTCTCCTGCAAGCGTTCTAAGCCGGTAACAAACCGGTAACAGGACTTCCGGCCTCGCTGTGTGACCGATCACACTAACGTTCACTTCCCTCTATGTGATCGGTCACACCAGTGCACATGCCGCAAATCCCCTGCAAGGAGCTCCCATGCCCCGTCTCCGAAGAACACTTGCCGCGGCTCTCGTCCCCATCGTTCTGACCATGGGTATCGCCACTGCGGCCCACGCCGCCGCAACCGACACCCTCACCGTCGACCTGGCCGCCGACACCGGCGCGTTCCGGGGCGGCGCGACCGGCACCCTCTACGGACTGTCCAGCGAGGGCGTTCCGTCGCAGGCGGTCCTCAACGGCGCCCGCGTCACCAACACCTCGCAGCGGCCGCCCGACGGACTGCAGCACCCCACCGGCGACGCGCTGAAGGTCGAACGGTCGTTCTTCGCCGGCGCGGGCAAGGACCTCTACGTCTACCTGCAGGACATGTACCCGGACTGGCCCTACACCGCCGGCACCCGGCCGGGCGACGCCGACGGCGACGGCGTGTGGGACTACCTGCCGCTGCTGCGCGAGGCCGTCGAGAAGGTCGCCACCAGGTCGGCCCGTCCCAAGGACTACGTGTTCCTGCCGTTCAACGAGCCGGACGGCATCTGGTACCAGGACTGGCCCACCGAACGCGACCAGTTCCTGGCCGACTGGTCCGCGGCCTACCGGGTGATCCAGGAGGTGTGGGCGGCCCACGGTCTGGGCCACGCCCGCATCGGTGGTCCCGGTGACAGTCGTTGGCACGCCGATCGCAGTGCCGACTTCCTGGGGTACGCGCAGAAGAACGGCCAACTGCCGGACGTGTTCATCTGGCACGAGCTGGGCATCGACAATCTCGCCACCTTCCGCGGCAACTTCGCGGCGTACCGGGACCTGGAGAAGAGCCTGGGCGTCGCGGCGATCCCGGTGAACATCACCGAGTACGCGCTGCCCCGCGACATGGGCGCCCCCGGCAGCCTGATCCAGTGGCTGACCATGTTCGAGGACGTGAAGGCCGATGCGCAGACCGCGTACTGGAGTTACGCCGGTGGGCTGAGCGACAACATCTCCCGGACCAACGGCGCCAACGGCGGCTGGTGGATGTTCAAGTGGTACGGGGACCTCGCCGGTTCCCGCACGGTGAAGGTGACGCCGCCACGGCCGAACACGGTCGCCACCCTGCAGGGCATCGCCGCCCGGGACGCCGCTAACGACAGGACCACCGTCCTGTTCGGCGGCGGCGCCAACGGCGTCAACCTGGTGCTGCGCAACGTCACCGGCTCGCAGGTCGACGTGCAGGTGCGAGCAGTCCGTCTCAACGGGGCCGAGGGCGCGACCGGCCAGCCGCCGGTGGTGCTGTCGACGCGGGCGACCGTCACCGACGGCACCGTGAGCGTGACCGTGCCGAACGACAATCAGCACACCGCGTACCAGGCGATCGTCACGCCCGTCCTGCCCCGCCGCGAACCGGTGGCGAACCCGCTGGTCAGCAGTGTGGAGGCGGAGACCGGCACGCTCGTCGACGCGACCGTGTTCAACCGGGACGACGGCTGGACCCAGATGGCCTCGAACCGGCACGACGTCGGCGACTTCAAGAAGGCGACCTCCAGCATCACCTGGCAGGCGACCGTCGCGCGGACCGGCACGTACCGGCTCTCGGTGCTGGCAGGGACCAACAGCCTCCCGGGTCGTCACGCGCTGTTCGTGGACGGTGGATACCACCAGCTGGTGCGTTATCCGGCGACGCTGGCGTGGGGTTACCGGGGCAACGCCGACGTGACGCTGCGGCTGACCGCGGGCACCCACACGTTCGCGCTGAAGGGCTCCACCGACGGGGTGACCGCCCTGCCGAACGTGGACATCGCGGTGGACCGGTTCGACCTCTACGACGTCACCGACTCGGAGAGGACCGTGTATCCGGTGCTCCAGGCGCGGCTCTCCGGCGGGGCCAAGCTGGTCGACGGCGCGGCGTCGCTGTCCGGAAGCGGTAAGGCGACGTTCTTCGTGGCGGCGGCCGAGACCGGATATCACGATCTCTCTGTCGGGTACGGGACGAAGAACGCCGCCGCGATCGACGTGCGTGCTGACGGGCGTACCCTCAAAATGCCCGCAAGCAAGAGCGCAGGCTCCTGGGTCTCCACCGCGCGGGTCTTCCTCCCGCAGGGGATCAGCGAGATCACGGTGACCGCGGCGGCGGGCGCGCAACTCTCGTCGATCACCACCGCCCGTGCCGCCGCGGCCGATTCTGATCAGGCCAACGTCTACCGGGCGCAGGCCGAGTCGCTGCCCCGGGCTGGAACCGCGGCAGTGGCGAGCTATCCGAAGTCGACCGGCGTCTTCGGGTCCGAGGACGCGGGCGGCACGGTGAGCTACGTCGGGTTCGTCGGACTCGGCGCCGGGAACACCGTGACGCTGAACCGGCCGTCGAGCTTCGGCGCCGGTGACTACGTGCTGACCGTCGGCGCGGCCAACGCGGAGCGCAGCGGCAGCCACAGTTACAACCCGCAGGTGGTGGACCGGTTCATCGACGTCACGGAGGCCGGCGGCGGCACCACCCGGGGCGCGGTCCGCACGACGTATGCGTGGACCAACTTCTGGGACAAATCCATTCCGGTCACCACCACCACAGCGAGCGGCGCGCTGACCCTGGGCAACGCCACCGCCTACGCGCCGGACCTCGACACGGTCAGCCTGGCCCGGCTGGTCGCCGGAACGCCGACGACGACCGCGCGGTAGCAAGCGGTAAGACGATCGAAACAGCCGTGGGCGTAGGATCTGATCGCTGCGCCCACGGCCCGTCGAGGAGATCCTTTGCCGAGTATCAGGGACGTCGCGGCTGCCGCCGGGGTTTCCTACCAGACGGTCTCCCGGGTGCTCAACGGCTCGCCGAAGGTGCGGACCGAGACGCGCGAGCAGGTCCTGGACGTGATGAACCGGATGGGCTACCGGCCGAACCGGGCGGCCCGCACCCTCGGCCGGGGCCGGGCCCGCGCGGTCACCGTGGTCACCGCGAACACCACGCTCTACGGGTACGCCGCGACGCTGCAGGGCATCGAGGAATCGGCACGTGACCAGGAACTCGCGGTCGGGATCCGGGTGATCGACTCGGTTCGCGACGCGGAGGTCCGCCGTGCCGTCGACGATGTCAGCGACCCGTCGGGCGGTGGCGTGATCGTGGTGGCGTTCGATGCCGAGGGGGTGGCGGTGCTGCGTGCGCTGCCCGCCGGGGTGCCGGCCGTCGCGGCGATCGAACCGGACGTGCTGCCGGTGAGCCGGACGACGATCTGCCTGGACGAGCGTCTCGCGGCGGCCGACGCGACCCGGCACCTGCTGGGTCTGGGGCACCGGACCGTGCACCACATCGCGATCCCGTCCGAGTCCGGGACGCGGGGCCGGGAGGCCGGCTGGCGGCAGGCGCTGGCCGGTGCCGGGGTGGAGATCCCCGAGGTGGTGCCGGCCGGCTGGGACGCGCCGTCGGCCTACGCGGCGGGTCGCCGGCTGGCGGGGGATTCGTCGGTGACCGCGATCCTGTGTGGCAACGACGACACCGCGCTCGCGGTACGCCGGGCGCTCTACGACGCGGGCCGGCGGGTGCCGGAGGACGTCAGCGTGATCGGGTTCGACGATGTGCCGGGCGCCGCCTACTGGACACCGGCGTTGACGACCGTGCGGATGGATTTCGTGGCCCTGGGCCGGGCGTGCGTGACGGCCCTGGTGGGGGAGTTGGACGGGGTTCCGGTCCGGGACGTGTCGCTGGCCGCGCCGGAGCTGGTGCTGCGCGAGTCGACGGCCCCGCCACCGATTCTGTAACGAACTGGTAACCACCTCTTTTCATCGATGGGTGTGACCGGTCACACTTCCTGCATCGTGTGACCGGTCACACCGGCACATGTCGATCGAAGAGGTGGGGCGCGATGCATGCGAATCTGCAGGTCGAAGTGGTCGGCACGCCGGTCTCGCTGAGCGTGGAGATCCTCACGCCCGGCAGTGGCCGGGCCCGCGCCTCGCACCGCCTGGCCGGGACCGCCATCGGCCGCCGTCTCACCCTGACCGATACCGAACAGACCAGCGACGGCGACTGGCAGGAGCGGCGACTGCACCTGACCGACGACGGGCTGGCCGTCACCGTGCTGCTGCGCTCCACCGGCGGCGTCCCCGCCGTCCAGGCCACCACGACGGTCACCAACACCGGCGAGGCGCCGCTCACCCTGCTCGCGGTCAGTTCGCTCGCGGTCGCCGTCGACATCCCCGCCGACCGCCTCGACCTGCTGCGCGGCGACAGCGAGTGGCTCGGCGAGGGCCGCTGGCAGCGCCGGCCCCTGCGCGAGCAGGGCGTCCCGGACATCGCCCTGCCGGCCCACGGGCAGGACGGCCGCGGACGGCACGCCGCGATCAGCACCGGCACCTGGTCCACCGGGCAGACCCTGCCGACCGGCGCGCTGATCGACCGGCAGAGCGGCGACACCTGGCTCTGGCAGGTCGAACACAACGGACCCTGGCGCTGGGAGGTCGGCGAACGGCTCGGCGGGGCATACGTGTCGCTCTCCGGCCCGACCGACATCGATCACCAGTGGCAGCAGGTGCTGCGGCCGGGGGAGAGCTTCACCAGCGTGCCGGTCTCCCTCGCGGTCTCCGGCGACGGACTGCACGGCGCGGTGGCCGCACTCAGCGCACATCGCCGGGCCCTGCGGCGTACGCATCCCGAACGCGCCGCCCTTCCGGTGATCTTCAACGACTACATGAACACGCTGATGGGCGACCCGACCACGGCCGCACTGCTGCCCCTGATCGACGCCGCGGCCGACACCGGCGCCGAGGTGTTCTGCGTGGACGCCGGCTGGTACGACGAGGACGGCCGGTGGTGGGACAGCGTCGGCGCGTGGGAGCCGTCCCGCACCCGGTTCCCCGGCGGCCTCGAGGTGGTGCTCGACCACATCCGCCGGCACGGCATGGTGCCCGGCCTGTGGCTCGAACCCGAGGTGATCGGCGTGCGCAGCCCGCTCGCCGGCAAGCTGCCACCCGAGGCGTTCCTGCAACGCCGGGGTGTCCGCGTCGTCGAGCACGACCGCTACCACCTGGACCTGCGCCACCCGGCCGCGATCGCCCACCTCGACGAGACCGTCGACCGTCTCGTCACCGAGTACGGCGTCGGCTACTTCAAGCTCGACTACAACATCGACCCCGGGGCGGGCACCGACCTGGACGCCGACAGCCCCGGCGCCGGACTGCTGGCCCACAACCGGGCGCACCTGGCCTGGCTGGACGCCCTGCTCGACCGGCATCCGGGACTCATCCTGGAGAACTGCGCGTCCGGAGCGATGCGCATGGACTACGCGATGCTGTCCCGGCTCAACCTGCAGTCCACCAGCGACCAGCAGGACCTCGCCCACTACCCGCCGATCGCCGCCGCCGCGCCACTGTCGATCCTGCCGGAGCAGGCGGCGAACTGGGCGTACCCGCAGCCCGGCATGTCCGACGAGGAGATCGCGGTCGCGCTCTGCACCGGCCTGCCCGGGCGGCTCTACCTCTCCGGCCACCTGGACCGGATGAGCTCCGGTCACCGTGACCTGGTCCGCTCCGGCGTCACGGTGTTCCGGGAGATCCGGCACGACCTGGCGCGCGCCGTGCCGGTCTGGCCGCTGGGCCTTCCCGGATGGTCCGATCCGGTCATCGCCCTCGGTCTGGTGGCTGGTGGAACCACCTACCTCTGGGTGTGGTTCCGGGACGGCCGGGGGACCGCCCGGCTGGACCTCCCCCACCTGACCGGGGACCACCTGGCCGTCGACACCCTCTATCCGGCCTCGTTGCCGCCGTTCGACCTCGACCTCGACACGGCGGCCCGACAACTCACCATCACCCACACCGGCGCGGCTCCTCTCGCGGCCCGGCTGATCCGTATCGATTCTCAGAAGGGAACGTCGTGACGGCTCTCTCCCGCAGAACAGTCCTCGTCCTTGCCGCCTCTCTCGTCGTCGCCGGCTGCACCGATCCCGGTTCCGGCGGCGCCACCACCACGACCGGGCCGGCCACCTGGGCGGATCCGGCCGGCAGACTCGACGGCGTCACACTCACCCTCTGGGCGGCGCAGAACAGCAACACCGTGCCGGCGAAGGTGATCGCCGATTTCCAGGCCGCCACCGGTGCGACGGTCGAGGTGGTCACCATTCCGGACCCCTACGAACAGGGCGTGCAGACCCGGGTGGCGACCGGCGACAAACCCGATCTGGCGTTCTGGCAGCCGACCGCGTCGATGCTGACCGCCCTCAATGCGAAGAACAACCTGCAGCCGCTGACCGACGTGCCCTGGCTGCCGCAGCTGGCCCCGGAGCTCAAGGACATCACCGGGATTCTCGACGACACCAGATACGCCGCGCTGGTAACCAGTCCGGCGGTCGAAGGCGTCTATTACAACAAGGAGGTCTTCGCGGCGGGCGGCATCACCACCACCCCGAAGAACTTCGACGAGATGGTGACGGTCGCCCGGCAGCTGAAGGCCAAGGGCGTGACGCCGTTCCACGAGATGGCGGCCGACCGGTGGGCCACCCAGTGGTGGGTGCAGGTGCAGTTGGCCGACGCCGCCAAGGACGGGTTCTGGGAGAAGGTCAACACCAAGCAGGAGACGTTCAGCAGCCCGGTTGTCGTCGACGCCATCAAGAAATACAAGGCGCTGATCGACGAGGGTCTGTTCAACAGCGACATCAAGACGGCCACGTTCGCCGACCAGGGCCGGGCGCTGCTGGACGGCAAGGCGGCGATGGTCGTGCAGGTCAACTCGTTCTTCGGCCAGCTGCAGGCGAGCGCGGACACCGCCGCACTGGACGCGAAGGTCGGCTTCTTCCCGATCTCACCGACCGGCAACGTGGGAACCTTCATCCCGGACCAGTCCAACGCGCTCGTCGCGTTCCGGACCGGGGACGCGAAACGGGAGGCGGCGGCACGGCAGCTTCTCGCGTACTGGATGGGCCCGGGTTATCCGTCCTTCGTCGCGGACCGGAAGACCATCTCGCTGGAGCCCTCGGTGCCGACGCCCGACGGTGTGCCGCAGGCGCTGAAGGACGTGCACGCATCGCTGGGCACCGCGGTCGGATCCATGCAGGCATCGGCGGCGGCGAATCCCGATCTGTACATCAACCTCGCCGACATGATCACGGGAACGATGACGCCGGACGAGGTGGCGGCGGCGACCCAGACGCAGTTCGAGCAGCTCGCCAAGGCCGCCGGTGTCCCGGGGTTCTAAGGCTTTCGACCGGGGCCGGCACACCCATCCGCTCTGGTTCCTGGCGCCGGCCTTCGCGATCCTGCTGGTCTTCTTCTTCCTGCCGACGGTCTTCAACTTCGTCTACGCGTTCACCGACTGGTCCAGTTTCCACGCCGAGATCAGACCCGTCGGGACCGAGAACTTCCAGGACCTGATCGCCGACGGCACGCTGCTGCGCGCCCTGCGCATCACCCTGGTGTACGCCGTGCTGGTCGCGATCCTGCAGAACGTCTTCGGATTCCTGCTCGCCGTCCTTCTCGAACGCGACACCACGGTGAACCGGATCGCCCGGGTGCTGATGCTGGTCCCGGTGCTGATGTCGGCATTGGCGGTCGGCTATGTGTTTCAGGCCCTGCTGAAGCCGACCGGAAGCGTCAACACGCTGCTGGGCATCGACTACGCCTGGCTGGCCGATCCGGACTGGACGATCCTGACGGTCGCGGTGATCCACGCGTGGAAGTGGATGGGGCTGTCGATGCTGATCTACCTGGCCGGGCTGAAGACCGTGCCGCTGGAGCTGACCGAGGCGGCCCGCATCGACGGCGCCTCCCGCTGGAGACTGTTCTGGCGCATCCGGTTCCCGCTGCTCGCCCCGGCGATCACTTTCAACGTGGCGACGGCACTGCTCGGCTCGATGAACGGGTTCGACATCGTGCAGGCCACCACCGGCGGTGGGCCGGCGCGGACCACCGAGATCCTCAACATCTTCATCTACCGCACGTTCGGCCAGGGACTGTTCGCCCAGGCGACCACGATGAGCCTGATCCTGTTCCTGATGGTGGCGCTGCTGGCCTTCCCGGTCATCCGGCTCCTGCGCAAACGTGAGGAGATCGTATGAGCGACTCGCGGATCTGGACTCGGATCCAGCCCGTCGTCACGACCCTGCTGGTCGCCGTCGTGATCGGTATCCCGCTGTGGTTGGTGGTGGTCACCGCCGGCAAGTCCCGGGGGGAGGCGCTGACTCCGGACCTCACCCCGCCTTCGGACTGGCGCCTGCTGGAGAACCTCGGCACGGTGTGGACCGAGGGGCGCATCCCGGCGGCGTTCCTCGGCAGCGTGCTGGTGGTGGCGCCGGCCGTGGTGGGTGTGCTGGTCCTGGGGTCGATGGCGGCGTGGATCCTCGCCCGGCGCAGCGGCCGGACCGCCGCGGTGCTGTATGCCGTCGGCATCAGCGGCATCGTGCTGCCGCCGGCCGTGGTCACCCTGGTCCTGCTGCTGCGCCAGCTCGGACTGGCCGGAACGGCGACCGGCATGATCGGCGTCTACATGGGCATCTACCTGTCGACGGTGATCTTCTTCGTGACCGGCTTCGTGCGGACGATCCCGCCGTCGCTGGAGGAGGCGGCACAGATCGACGGGGCGGGCCCGGTCCGGGTGTTCCTGCGGGTGGTGCTGCCGTTGCTGCGGCCGGTCCTGGCGACGGCGACGATCCTGATCTGCCTGTACGTGTGGAACGACGTGTTCTACGCGTTCTTCGTGGTGGGCGGGCGGCTGGACACGTTGCCACTGAACCTGTTCCGCGTCGCCAGCGCGGGCCTCTATCTGAACAACTGGCACCTGATCTTCGCGTACGTGATCATGATGAGCCTGCCGTTGATCGTGGTTTTCGCGGTCGCCCAACGGAAGATCATCTCGGGCATCACGAGCGGGGCGGTGAAGTAGGCACGGCCACCAGCGAACCGCTCTCCATCGCGACCCAGACGAGGGAGTCGCCCACCCACAGGCCGTGCGGCTCCCGGCCCGGCAGGTCGTGCAGGGTGACGTCGCCGCCGGACGTGACCCGGGCCAGTTGACCGGAACCCCACAACGTCACCCAGCAGCCGCCGTCACGGTCGGCGGCGACGGCGTGCGGTCAGCAGCCGGGATCCTCGAAGACGATCTGCCGGACGGTGTGCGACGGGTCCACGAGCCCCACGCAACCGCCGGCGATGTCGGCGTACCAGACGCCCTGGTCGCCGCCCGCGGCCGCGGCGATGCCGACCGGGGCGGCCGGGGCCCGTCCGCCCGGAAGCTCGACGAGACGCATCGTGCCGTCGTCCAGACAGGCGAGGGCGTCGGCGCCGTTGAGCGCCGTCCACGGCCGGCCGTCGGCGTCGACGGTGAGCATCGCCGCCCGGGCCTCCGGGACCGGCAGGTCGAACAGGGTCAGGCCGCCCGTCGCGGTGGCCCGGCCGATCCGGTTCCGGCCCGGCGCGGTGAACCAGACACCGCCGTCGGGCGCGGCGGCGATCCCGTACGGCGCCGAGCCCTGCTCCAGCTCGATCACCGTGTAGTCGCCACCGGTGTCCCGGCGGACCAGCCGATCGTCGGTGCGGGTGCACCAGAGCGCGCCGTCGGTGGCGACGGCCAGCAGCATCGGGGTGCCCTCGAGGGGTTCGAACCTCTCGGTGGGCAGCACCATCAGCAGTCCCGGCGGGTTCAGGATCGTCGTCCACAGGTCACCGGCCACCGCATAGGGGGTGTAGCCCGATGGCAGCGTCACTTCACGTGCGGGCATCGGTCGCCTCCTTGATCAGCGGGGACCGCCCAGCGTGGTCTGGGCGGCTCTGGTCCAGCCGAGATCGACGACGTGGACGTCGCCCCCGGTGCAGGCGCCCCTGGTCGAACCGGCGAAGCGTGATCCGTGCTGGTAGACGCCGGGCCGCTGCTGGTTCGCGGCGGGCTGGGTGAAAACGGCCACCGACCGGGGCACAGCGTCGCAGCTGACGGCGTCACCCCAATACTCACTGAAGTTCAGCGGCGGCGTCATCAGGTTTTTGCCGCCGGCCACGCGGATCGCGCCGATCTGCTGTTCGACGCCGGTCCGGACGTTGAGGACCCAGGCGCCCCACCACTGGCCGCCGCCGTCGGCCTCCAGCCGCCACACGCGATACCGGTAGTCGGTCCGCACGTCGATCGTGTAGGGCAACCGGCAGCTCCACCCCGTGCCCTCACCGCCGAAACGCCCGCAGCTGCTGCCCCGGGCGTTGGTGGCGTTCCACAACGAGAAGATCGCCAGATCGCCGGTGCTGCCGTTCGGGCGCCGCGCGTCGGTCTGCAGTCCCATGTAGCCGGCCTCGTTCGGCGTGGAGGTGAAACCCCACTGCATGGCCCAGTACGAGTTCCTGGCCTTCCGCGTGACCTGGACCCGCTGGTCGATGTTCCAGAAGCCGGTCGCCCCGTTGAAGTTCCATCGAGCCGCGATGTTGGCGTTCTGGTGCTGGACCGCCTGCGCCGGCGCGGCACTGACGGCGACGAGTGCGGTGGTCGCCACAGCCGTCCCGGCCAGCCAGCGACTGATTCTCCTGAGCATGTCGTCGGCCCTGCTTCCTCGGAGAGGTTACGTCGAGAACCCAAGGTGCCGCGGAACGCCGTCGTCCGGAACCACCCTGAAGCGGGACTGACGCCGGTGAGGTGCGACCGCGCAGGGCGTTGACCGAACGGGCGATGTGTCGTCGGACCGTTCGCCTGCCGGGGTGGCCGCGGTGGGCGACGGCTCGGGAGTTCGCGCCGTCGCCCCGAGCGGGTCAGCCGACCGGGTTCCAGCTGTCGGCGACGGCCCGGTATTTCTGCGGGGTGTGGTTCGCGGCCCGGGCGTCGGAGAGCTGCCGTCCACGGGCTATCTGCTGGATCACGGTTCGGCGCGGTTCGGCGCACCTATGACCGGGTGAACCGGCGCTTCGACCACAGGTATCCGGTCAGGGCGACCACCGCGCACCAGGCCAGCGCGATCCACGGGTCGTTGCCGAGCGGCCGGTCCATCAGCAGGCCGCGCAGCGTCTCGATGATCGGGGTGAACGGCTGGTACTCGGCGAACCAGCGCACCGCCGCCGGCATCGAGTCGGTGGGGGCGAAACCGCTGCCGAGGAAGGGCAGCAGGATCAGCGGCATCGGTGCGTTGCTCGCCGTCTCCACCGAACCGCTGGCCAGGCCGATGCCGACGCACAGCCAGACGAACGCGAAGGTCACCGCGGCCAGGAAACCGGCGAACGCCAGCCAGCCGAGCGGCCCGGCGTCCGGCTGGAACCCGACCAGCAGCGCCACCGCGAGCACCGCGACGACCGCGAGCGCCGCCTGGATCATGCTGCCCAGGACGTGCCCGGTCAGCACCGAGACGCGGGCGATGTGCATGGTGCGGAACCGGGTGATGATGCCCTCGGTCATGTCCATCGCCACCGAGATCGCGGTGCCCTGGACCGCGGACATCACCGTCATCAGCAGGATCGCCGGGGTCACGTAGTCGATGTAGTCGCCGCGCCCGCCGCCCAGCCCGGCGCCCATGGTGCCGCCGAACACGTAGACGAACAGCAGCAGGAAGACCACCGGCATCCCGATGAGCACGACGGTCATCGAAGGGTAGCGGATCATCCGTTTCAGGTTGCGCCGCAGCATCGTTCTCGAGTCGCGGGCGGCCAGGCTCATCGTCGTCATCGCGTGTGTGCCTTTCCGTGGGTCAGGGCCAGGAAGACGTCGTCGAGATCGGGGGTGTGCACGGACAACTCGTCGACGTCGACGTGGTGGTCGTCGAGTCGTCCGATCAGGGCGCGCAGCGCCGGGAGGCTGCCGTCGCTGGGCACGCGCAGCGCCAGAGGGTCACTCTCCGCAAAACTCTCCTCGAGTACGCCCGAAGCGGCGTCCCGCCCCCGCGGGTCGGCGAACCGCAGCCGGACGTGGCCGCCGGGGATCCGCCGTTTCAGCTCCTCCGGGGACCCCTCGGCGACGATCCGTCCTCCGTCCAGGACGGCGATCCGGTCGGCCAGTTCGTCGGCCTCCGCCAGGTATTGCGTGGTCAGCAGGACGGTCACGCCCCCGGCCACCAGGTCCCGGACGATTCTCCACATGTCGCGCCGGCTGCGCGGGTCGAGACCGGTGGTCGGCTCGTCCAGGAAGATCACCTGTGGGCTGCCGACCAGGGTCATCGCCAGGTCGATCCGGCGCAGCATGCCCCCGGAGTAGGTGGACACCGGCTTGCCGGCCGCGTCGGTCAGGCCGAACCGGTCGAGCAGTTCGGCGGCCCGTCGCCGGCCGTCGGCGCGGCGCAGGTGGTGCAGGTCGGCCATCAGCATCAGGTTCTCGAAGCCGGTGAGCAGCCGGTCGACGGCGGAGAACTGGCCGGTGACACCGATCGCGGCGCGGACCGCGTCCGGTTCGCGGACCAGGTCGTGCCCGGCGACCCGGACCGTGCCAGCGTCGGCGGCCAGCAGTGTGGACAGGATCCGCACGGTGGTGGTCTTGCCGGCGCCGTTCGCGCCGAGCAGCGAGAACACCGTCCCGCGTGGCACGTCGAGGGTGATGCCGTCCAGGACGAGATGGTCGCCGAACGACTTGCGCAGACCGGTGGCGGTGATCGTCATGAGGTTCTCCCCGCGGAACGATGGATGGTGATGTCACCGGCCGAGGTGCGGGCCCGCACCTCGGCGGTCTCGTCGGTGTCCTCCGGCCGGGCGGCGCTGTCCAGCCGGGTGTGCACCTGGCCGTACGCGGTGTGCACGTCGAGCCAGGCGGCGGTGCCCTCGGCGATGCCGATGTCCAGGTCACCGGAGGCGGTGGTGAGCACGGCGGTGCCGGCCACCACCTCGCCGACCCGGATCGCGCCGTTGGACGTCTTCGCGTCGACGGCGCCCCCGGCCCGGCCGATCGTGATGGCGCCGTTGGCGGACCGGACCCGGACGGCGCCGCCGACCGTGCCGATCACGGTGCCGCCGTTGGAGTTCTTGACGCCGGCGGCCCCCTGGATCCGGTCGGCCTCGATGTCGCCGCTGCCGGTGGCGAGTTCGGCGTCGCCCGCGATGTGCTCGGCGGTGATGTGACCGAAGGCGGTCTGCAGGTTCGCCGAGCCGGTCTGTCCGGTCTGGACCGTGCCGTAGCCGGTCTTGAGCCGGCAGTCGCCGAGTGGGCCGGCGCAGCGGATGTCCCCGGCCCAGGTGTCGGCGGCCACCCGGGAACCGGACGGCACCTCGATCGAGACGTGCACGGACCTGCTCTTGCGGGCGAAGTCGAGCATCCGCCGGGGGCCGGCGACACGCAGCTCACCGTCGATGTAGTCGACGCTGATCTGGGCCGCCGCCTCGATGTCGGACCTGTCGTCGGCATTGCCGGGGCGGACGTCGACGACGGTGTCCAGCCGGTCGCCGGCGGCGATCCGGATGCTGCCGTTGGCGATCTCGACGGTGACCTTGATGGGGGCGGGGGTCTCGAATGTGGGCATGGTTGGTCTCCTTGTCGAGGTCAGCGGACCCAGCCGGTGAAGCCTTGCTTGGCACGTTTCGCACCGCTGGCCTCGCGGGGTGGCACCCGGTCGGTCGGCTGCAGCGCCGCCGCGGCCGCCCGGACCAGCCAGGCGTTGACCGAGCGGCCCTCCCGGGCGGCGGCCTCCTCGATCGCCGCCTTGAGCTGTTCGGGCATCCGCACATTGATCCGGGCGGCCGGACCGTCCTCGACGGTGTCCGGCGTGGTGCCGGTCGGTGCCACGGTGGCACCATCCGGCTCGGCGGGTGCCGCGGTCACCACGAAGTCCGGGTCACGGCCACGCAGCCGCACCTCCACCGACCCGGGCGCCATCTCCCGGGTGATCTCGTCGGTGGCCGCCGTCAGCGTCTCCAGCAGGGTCAGCCGGATCGCCGACTCGAGCGCGCCACTCAGCCGCTCGGCCAGGGCGCGGGCCTCCTCGCCGCCGGCGCCGGCCAGTGTGGCGAACTCGCGTCCGAGGTTGTTCACGTACGACGTCAAGTCCATGGCATCACTGTGGCACCATAATGGCACCACCGCAAGAAACTGTCGGACATCGGGCCGCGCCCGCCCGGCACGTCAGGCGCGGAAGCCGGCCCCGGTCGCCGGACGGGCACGGCGGTGCTGTTTGGCCGCGTACATGCCGGTGTCGGCCTCGCGCAGAACCGCCTCCGCGTCGTAACCGCTGCTCGCGGCGGTGCCGAGCCCGAGGCTGCCGCCGGCCGTCACGGTCACCGGCCCGTCCGGCGTCTCCACGGTGAACGGCTCGTCCAGGGCGCGCTGGATGCGGTCCAGCACCCCCGCCGGAACGCCGCCCTCCCACAGCACCACGAACTCGTCGCCGCCCAGCCGTGCACACAACGCGGTCAGGCCGGACGCCTCGGCCAGGCGTCCGGCCACCGCGATCAGCAGCTGGTCACCGGCGTCGTGGCCGTGCGTGTCGTTGACCGCCTTGAAACCGTCCAGGTCGACGAACATCACGGTCAGCGGCGCGCCGCGGGGCTCGCACCGGGCCACCGCCGTGGCGAGCCGCTGCCGGAAGAGTGCCCGGTTCGGCAACCCGGTCAGCGCGTCGGTCTCCGCCTGGGTGCGCATCCGCTCCAGGAACAGCGCCTTCTCCAGGACCAGCGCGCTGACATCGACCAGATGGTCGAGGAACAGCCGGGCATCGCTGTCCGGGGCGGGCGCACCCGTCACCAGCAGCGTCCCGACCTCGGTGTCGTCATGGCCGAGGGCCAGCCGCTCGGTTCCCTCCGGCAACTTCTCGGGTACGGGACGACCGCCGGTCAGGTAGACCGCGGCGGACGCCACCGGCACGTACTCGATCAGGGTCTTGATGACGCGCCGCACCACCTCGTCCACGTCCAGGAGCCGGGCCAGGTCCGCGGTCAGCCGGTGCAGCAGCCGGGACCGGCGCAGCTGCTCCTGGGTCCGGTGGTAGAGCAGGCCGTTGTCGGCGGCGAGCGAGATCCGGCTCACCACGGCGGCCAGTTCCTGCACCTCGGCGGCGTCGAACGGGGTGTCCGCCCGGCGAACCAGCAGCAGGTGGCCGAGATGCTCGTCGCGGACGGTGAGCAGGCCCCAGGCGACGTGCCGCGGACCGCTGGGAGCCAGCCAGTCCGGGATGGTGAAGTCGCCGGCCGGGCCGGCGGTGACCGGGTTCTCCGCGGTCAACCGGGCCGGATGCTCCGGTGGGTCACAGGTGCCCGGGGGTAGGTGGCGAGCGGCGATACCCCACTGGGCGGCAAGCCTGACTCTCCTCGATTCGTCATCGGGAGTCAGCACTATCGCCACGTCGGCGCCGAACAGATCGGCGACCTCGCTGACGGCACGGTCGTACACGTCGTCGACGTCGACGAGCTGCCCCAGCGCACTGATCAGGCGGGCGAGACGGGTGGCCCGGGCCAGTGCCCGTACCGACGTGACCCGCGACTCGGCCAGCTCGGCGCGGAGCCGGACCACCTCCTCGAGTTCCTGCTCGACGTGAGTGCGGGTCATGGCTGCTCGCTGTGTGTGCGGGTCATGGCTGCTCGCTGTGTGTGCGGGTCATGGCTGCTCGCTGTGTGTGCGGGTCATAGCGCCAGGGCCACCACGGTGGCGTTGTGGAAGCCGGTCGACCCGGTGACCCGGGCGAACTCCCCGTACGTGAAGAACCCGGCCAGCGGCATCCCGCCCAGGCCGGACCCGATCGCCGCGGCCTCCCGCGGCACGTCCTCGCCGAGCGGCTCCACCCGGGCCGCGCAGCTGAAGACCAGGCCGCCCCGCGACGGCGCGACCAGCTGGCCGGCCGCATCCGCAGCCGCCCGCGCCGCCGCCTCCAGCAGATCCCGCGGCTCACCGGCCATCACCTGCATCACCGACTGGTCACTGACGTGCGCGAACATGACCAGGCTCCGGTCCGGCCGGGCCCCCAGCACATGCCGCACCTCGAACCCGCCGGACGCGGTCGCCAACCCCAGCGGATGGCCCAGTGCCGCCTGCGCGAACGGCGTCTCCCACAGCCGTTCCATCGTCGCCGCGGTGATGTCCGAACCCCGCTGCCCGAGGTACGCGTCGACGGCCGGCCGCCCGTCGAGCTCGAGGATGATGTTGCCGTCGGCCCGGGTCACCACCATCGGGGTGCCGATCGGGTGCCAGCCGTGCGCCACGCCCACTCCGAGCGGGCGCGGCGAGTTGATCCAGACGGCGACCAGTCCGTTCGACATCACCCGTCCCGCACCGAACTGGTAGGTGACCACCATCGAGATCCTCTCGCTGGCGGTACCGCCGACCAGGGGGACGGTTGCGCCGGTCACCGCGTACGCGCCGCGCACCACCTCACGCTGGTCCCCGGCCAGGCCGTCGGTGAGCATCATCAGCACCGAGTGGTCGGCGTCGCCACCGGCCCGTTCCCGCGCGGTCTCGGCGGCGTCGCGGGCGGCGGCGTACAGGTCGTCGCTGATCCGGTCGGTGACGGCGACGCCGAAGGTGAGGTCGGCGGCCGGCAGGTAGAGCGCGACCGCCCCGCCGTCGACGGTGTCGGCGTCGGTGAACCCGGCGAACGAGCTGCACCCGATCACCTGGGCGTCACCGGCGGCGCGGGCCGCGGCGGCGAAGAAAGTGTGCGGGTCGTAGTCGATGCTGGGGAAGACGACGACCAGATCGGCCGCGGACGGTGTCCGGCCGCCGATGGCCTTGCGGACGCACTGCTCACCGGCCTCGCCCGGGTCGGTGGCGAGGCTGCTGCCGCGGCCGAGGTCGTCTGTCATCGCGCCGTGCCCGCTCCCTCGCGCCGTGTCCGCTTCCCCCGCTCCCTATCGGCCGCTGTCGCCCCCGGGTGAAGGGTTCCGAACCCCGGCACCCGCGCTGAGCAGCACCGACATCGGCGCTTCCTGCGGAGGATACCCATCCCACCCGGCTATGTCACCGATGACATCCGCTCGAAGAAATTGCCATGACACCGGTGACACGCACCGGGGACATGGCTTACTGTGCGTTTCAGCCGAGTTAACAAGTGGCTCTGCTCACAGGCCAGGAGAGGGGTTCGCGTGACGGTCGCCCCACTTCGATACCGGCCCTGGATCGCTCATCAGGAACGAAGGTCGCCATAACCCCCCGATCCACCCCGCGACCTGCTCAGCCCCCCACACCGGAAGGTGACAGTCATATGGCACCCCTTCTCGAGGCGCGCGGCCTCTGCCGAAGTTTCGGACACGTCCGCGCGCTCACCGACGCCTCGTTCGACATCCACGCCGGCGAGGTGGTCGCGTTGATCGGTGACAACGGCGCCGGAAAGTCGACGCTGGTCAAGGCGCTCACCGGGAACCTCGACCTGGACGAGGGCGAACTCCTCTTCGACGGCCGCCCGGTCGCCGTCACCTCCCCGCAGCAGGCGTCCGCGATGGGCATGGAGGTCGTCTACCAGGATCTGGCGCTGGCCCCACACCTCAACCCGGTGCAGAACATGTTCCTCGGCCGGGAGATCCCGCGCCGCGGGCTGCTCGGCCGGCTGGGCTTCATGGACGACAAGACGATGCGGGTACGCGCCGAAGAGGGCTTCCGGGAGCTCGGCGGCACTGTCCGTTCCCTGACCGCGCAGGTCGGCGCGATGTCCGGCGGTCAGCGGCAGCAGATCGCGATCGTCCGGGCGATCAGCTGGGCCAGCAAGGTCGTCTTCCTGGACGAGCCGACCGCGGCGCTGGGCGTGGTGCAGACCCGCAACGTGCTGGACACCATCAAGCGGGTCCGGGACAAGGGCATCGCCGTGGTGCTGATCTCGCACTCGATGCCGCACGTGCTGGAGGTCGCCGACCGGGTGCAGGTGATGCGCCTCGGTACCCGGGTCGCCACCCTGCCGGCCGCCGGCACGACCGTGGAGCAGCTGGTCGGCGCGATGACCGGCGCCCTGGACCATGCGAACACCGGCAAGGAAGGCCCCGCGTGAGCGTCATGACGACCCCGGCGAACCCGAAGACCGTGACCGGCGACCCGGCGCCGGAGCCGGTCCTCAAGCGGCTGGCGAACATGCAGCAGGTGTGGATCCTGGGGGTGCTGCTCGTCATCATCGTCGCGTTCTCGGCCGCGGCGGGTGACAAGTTCCTGTCGGCCGGCAACTTCTCGCTGATCGCCCAGAACATCGCGGTGTGGGCGGTGCTCGGCGTCGGCATGACCTTCGTGATCATCACGTCCGGCATCGACCTGTCGGTCGGTTCGGTGCTCGTCTTCTCCTCCGTGATCGCTGCCAAGACCATGCAGGCGGTCGGCGGCGACGGCTGGTCGACGGCGTTCGCCGGTGTCCTGGCCGCGCTGGCTTCCGGCGTACTGTGGGGGCTTCTGAATGGTTTTCTGATCGCCAAGGCGAAGATCCCGGCGCTGATCGTGACGCTCGGATCGTTGTCCGTGGCCCTCGGTCTGGCGCAGGTCGTCACCGGTGGCATCGACATCCGATCGGTGCCCGAGGTGCTCACCGACTTCAACATCTACGTCAAGGTCCTGGGCATTCCGGCGCTGCCGTTCGTCGCCCTGATCGTGGTGGTCCTCGGCGGGATCCTCCTGCACAAGACCAGGTTCGGGCGTTACACCTATGCGGTCGGCTCCAACGAGCTCGGCGCCCGGCGGGTCGGCATCAACGTCGACCGGCACCTGATCCTGGTGTACGCGCTGTCCGGCGCGATGGCCGGACTCGGTGCGGTGCTGGCCCTCGCACAGTTCGGCACCACCACGATCGCCGGGCAGTCGCTCACCAACCTGAACGTCATCGCGGCCGTCGTCATCGGCGGCACCTCGATCTTCGGCGGTGAGGGTTCCATCTTCGGGACCGTCATCGGCCTGTTCATCCCCGCGGTCCTCCAGGCCGGCTTCGTGATCATCGGTGTCGAGTCCTTCTGGCAGGGCGTCGCCGTCGGGTCCGTGCTGGTCGCCGCGGTCTACGTGGACCAGTCCCGCCGCGCCGCGATGCTCCGCGGCTCGGCCCGCAAGCCGCTCCTCTCCTTCCTCACGCGCAGATAAAGGACCCCCCTCATGAAGAAGTTCGCCGCGGTCACCGCCGCCGGTCTCGCCCTCGTCACCGGTCTCTCCGCCTGCACCAGCTCGAAGCCGGCCGAGAACGTCGCCAGTAACACCGCAGCCGACCCGAACGCCCCCGCCGCCACGGCAGCGGTCGTCCCGGACAAGGCGAAGAAGAACTACACCGTCCAGTTCATCCAGGGCGTGGCCGGCGACGAGTTCTACATCAGCATGCAGTGCGGTGCGCAGGCCGAAGCCGCGAAGCTGGGCGTCACCCTGACCACGCAGGGCCCGCAGAAGTTCGACCCGACCCTGCAGAAGCCGATCCTCGACTCGATCGTCGCCGCCGAGCCGGACGCGATCCTGATCGCCCCCACCGACGTCACCGCGATGCAGGCCCCGTTGAAGGCCGCGGCCGCCGCCGGCATCAAGGTCGTCCTGGTCGACACCAGCACCGAGGACCCGTCCTACGCCGCCGCCGCGATCGCCTCCGACAACGAGGGCGGCGGCGCGGCCGCCTTCGACGCGATCAAGCAGCTGAACCCGAACGGCGGCAAGGTCATGGTGATGTCCACCGACCCGGGCATCTCCACCGCCGACGCCCGCGTCAAGGGTTTCAAGGACGCCGCCGAGGCCGACGCGAAGTTCACCTACCTGCCCGTCCAGTACTCGCACAACGACGCTGCCACCGCCGCCAACCTGATCAGCGCCGCCCTGCAGAAGGACCCCGACATCGTGGGCGTCTTCGCCGCGAACCTCTTCACCGCCGAGGGCACCGCGACCGGCGTCCGCCAGGCCGGCAAGACCGGAAGCGTCAAGATCGTCGGCTTCGACGCGGGCCCCAACCAGATCAAGGCCCTCGAGGAGGGCACGGTCAACGCCCTGGTCGCGCAGCAGCCCGGCACGATCGGCGCCTACGGCGTGGACTCGGCGGTCGCGGCCCTGGACGGCAGCACGGTCAACCCCAAGGTCCAGACCGGCTTCAGCACCATCACGAAGGACAACCTGGCCACCGAAGGCGCGAAGGCGGCCTACCAGAGCACCTGCTGATCGGGCATTTCAACGGGGGGAGGCCGGGCGACGAACAGTCGTCCGGCTTCGCCGTGCCCGAAAAAGATCAAGATCATAAGACCGATGTCGTAGCGAGGTGGTGGGTACAGACCGTCGCTCCCGCCGAGGGCCCGCCGGCCCGAGCTGGCCGCTCCGCGTCCAAACCACTCGGCCCACCGGGCGACCTGCGTGAGTGGTTGCGCCCAACCGGTTCAGGGATGTTCCAGGGTCCAGGCGTGCCAGTGGTCGATCCAGTGGTTCCGTGTGTCGGGGCTGTCCGACGGCTCGCAGCGGGTCCACGCCTCCTGGGCGGCCCGGCTCGGCACCGACTCGGTCAGTCCGGAGCCGTACAGCAGAGTCTCTGTGATCGCCCGCTCCCGCAACGCCGCGTCGGTGCGGAACCAGGTCGCCTCCCGTTGCAGCGCGGTGAGCTGGCCCAGCATGCTCTGCACCGCCCGCCGCGCAGACTCGGGGGACTGGTCCGCCAGTCCGGCCTGACGATCGACCGTCGCTTGCCAGAGCCGTCGCCAGTCCGCAGGCAGCTCCGGCACCGGCCCGCCCTCGGCCAGCCATTCCGCCTGCCGCAGCGAGGTCCGCAGGGCAGCGTCGACCAGTGCCCGGTACGGTTCCCCGGAAGCCTGTCCGCCGTCTTCTCCGGAAGGCTGTCCGCTCGGCTCTCCGGCAGGTGGTTCAGTGGTGGACGTAGGTGTTCGTTTTCTCGAGTACGGTGCCGGCAGTTCCCCGGCCAGGGATCGAAGAGTGATCCCTTCCGCCCAGCAGAAGGCCACCGCGCTGATCTCCAGCTCGCCGTCGGTGACCCGGGTAGCCCACCAGTCGGCGCCGGCGCGCACCCGGCGCCCGGACAGTTCACGACCGTCGACGACCAGCGTCGCAGGCTCCTCGGACCAGGCGAAGTCCGCGAACCGTACCCCGGAAAGCCTCATATGATGTTCGATCATCTCGCGCAGCGAGCCGGACGAAACTCGGGTGCCCGCCCATCGCGCACTCTCCACCACAAGCCAGCCGTCCGGCCCGTCATGCCGCACCCGAACGCAGGTAGGCACCCCGTCGAAGCGTTCCGTACCGGCGAGCCGCGCGCTGTCGACAGCCTGCGCCAGAACGAGAACCGGAAGCTCCCGCCGCGCCAGCTCGTCCCGAAGCCCAGCCTGCCTGTCCCCACCCGCGGCCGGTCCGAACGCCATCCCGTCACCTCCCGTTCGAGCCCTGCCAAGCCGGTCGAACATTTCCAGCCCCGAAAGCCCCGAAGAACCCGCCGAATCCGCAGCAGGCGGCGACAGGTCGACGTCGATGGAAACCGTAACCCGGCAGCCGTCGCCGCGGGGGACGGGCCGCGCATAGCTCAACCGCCGTCCGACCGCACACCGCCTGAGCCGAATCCGCCTTCGGGCGGGCATAACGTCGATACCGGCCCTGACCGACCCCGTGGACCGGCCGATACCGCGGACCGGGCGAGAGCCCGGTCCGCGGGGGTGATCAGGTGATCTTCTCGGACGTGGTCGGGCCTGCCGACCAGCAGACCCAGCCGTTGTCGGTCACCGTGTAGCTGCTGTACCAGACCACGGTGGCGAAGGCGTACCCCTTGGTCAGGCCGAGGATGCGCGCGTACGCCGTCCAGGTCAGCAAGCCGGATGTGCCCTGGCCCTCGCTGTAGCTCTGGGTGGAGGAGCCGCCCGGGTCGCTGATGTTCACGTTCCAGTGCACGTCCCACGGATCGCCGGCGTCAGGCCGCAGAGCCATGCCGGTGAGCAGGGTCGCCTTGGAGCCGCCGCGGGCCTCCAGGGAGACCCAGGACATCCCGCAGTCGCCATCCGCCGCGCCGTAGTCCGACGTCGACATGTCGCCCTCGGCGGGTTCGGCGGGGATGACGCCGCTCGTCGGGACGTAGGTGCCGGATTCCGCGGCCGCGGCGAGGGACGCCGGCACCGAGGCGGTAGCGCCGTCCGGAAGGATGACGATCCGGTAGCCGTGAGCCTCTGCGACCCGTGCGTCGAAAGCGGTCAGGCGCATCCCGCGGTTTTCCTGTCCGGTTTCGTCCGGTGCTGCCGTGGCCGGTGCCGCCGACAGTAGTGTGCCGGCCGCCAGGGCCGCCGCTGCGGCACCCGCAGCCAGTCTTCTTGCCGTGCCTGTTCTCATGGAACCCCCGTTCCTTGAGCGCATCCGTTCCACAATGGACATCGCCGCACATCAATCTAGGTGGTGATCGATCGATGCTCAAGAATCAATGCGTGCCGGTCGTCGCCGAGTCGCTCGGCCCGGGTCCGGGCTTCCTGATCAGCGGAGGGCTCCTTGCGGTGACGGCCGCAACGTCATTCCTGACCATTCGCCGGGCAGCTGCACCCTCAGGCACGCTGACACGCCGCCCGAGACGCAGGGACAGCCGTCGCCGTGCCGGCGGATATCACAGCTCAGAAGTGATGCCGAGTCGTCGGTAGGGGTTTCGGCGGCGGTGCGGTTGAGTCCGCCCTGGGCGCGACCGGCGGTGCGCCGACCGCCGCCGTCGGGGGTGTTGCCGATTTCGTGATGTCGACGCGGTCAGGCCCAGCCGATCCGTGCCGAGTCGATTGCGGCGGCGTAGATGCAGGATCTGGCGTGGGCCGCCGTCGTCGTACGCGATCCGGATCTCCGGAGTCGACGCCGCTCCGGGCAAGCCGCTCCGGGCACCATGCTCGCCATCGGCGAGGGCCTGCAGGCACTGCCCGGCCGGTCAAGCGGGCGGGCTGAGCAGGCGGTCGAGGCCGTGGGTGAAACGGGCGTCGAACGAGTCCTCGGCGAGTGAGGGGATCAGGCGCCGTAGCGCGGGGCGGTCGCCGGGGTCGAACGCGGGCGTGGTGCGGGCCGGGAGTGCCTGCTCCTCCTGGACCAGGCCGAGGACGAAGTAGATGATCGCCCACAGGGTCCATGCGGCCTCGCGTGCGGGCAGGCCGGCGTCGAGCAGTGCGGTCGCCAGCGCCTCGGCCACGTCGAGTGTGGCGGGCTCGGCCGCGTAGGTGCCGGCGACCACGGTCGCGCCGTCCCGGTGGGCGAGCAGTGCGCGGCGGTAGCGGGCGGCGATCTCGGCGGCGCGGTCCCGGCCCGGCTGCGGGAGATCGTCGAGGCGTACGCCCGCCACGATCGCGTCGGCCATCAGCTCCTCGAGGCGGGCCTTGGACTTGGCGTGCCAGACGACGGTGTTCATCCGGACGCCGAGCCGGGCCGCGATCGCGCGCATCGAGACGCCGGACGCGCCCTCGTCGTGGAGCACCTCGAGTGCGGTGCGTACGACATCCTCTTGACTCTTGGTCACTGACCTAGTCTAGTCTCTTGGTCACTGACCAAGGAGGAGACATGGACGTCGTCATCGTGGGTGCCGGGCCGACCGGGCTGTGGCTGGCCGGAGAGCTGCGGCTGGGCGGGGCCACGGTCACCGTGCTGGAAGGCCGGGACGCGCCGGACCGACACTCGAAAGCGCTGACCGTGCACCCGCGCACGCTGGAGATCCTGGACTCGCGCGGGCTCGCGGACCGGTTCCTCGCCGAAGGGCTGCGCGTGCCGAACGGGCATTTCGCCTCGCTCCCGGACCGGCTGGACTTCTCGCTGCTGGAGACGCGTTTCCCCTTCACGCTGATCCTGGTGCAGGCACGCACGGAGGAACTGCTGGAGGAGCGGGCCCGGGAGCTGGGGGCGGATGTCCGGCGCGGGGTACGGGTGGCCGGGCTGGCGCCGGGCGGAGTGCTCCTCGAGGACGGTTCGACAGTCGAGGGACGATATGTCGTGGGCTGTGACGGCACCCGCAGCACGATCCGCGAGGCGGCCGGCATCGACTTCCCCGGCACGGACGCGACGACCTGGGGCTGGCTCGCGGACGTCGTGCTGGACGCGCCTCCGGCCGGCGGATTGCTCACGCTGACCGGCGAACACGGCGGGCTGATGGTGGTGCCGATGCCGGGCGGGCGGCACCGGCTCGTCGGCGCGGACGCGACGGCGACCGGTGGTGGCGCGCCGACGCTGGACGAGGTCCGCGCGACCGTCGTCCGGATCGCCGGATCCGACTTCGGCATGCGCGACCCGGACTGGCTGTCCCGCTTCGGCAACGCCGCCCGGCAGGCCGCGACGTATCGGCGCGGAAACGTGTTCGTGGCCGGCGACGCGGCGCACATGCACTTCCCGGCCGGTGGCGTCGGCATGAACGTGGGCATCGCCGACGCGCACAACCTCGGCTGGAAGCTCGCTGCCGTGGCGGGTGGGCGGGCGCCGGACGCGCTGCTGGACAGCTATCACGAGGAGCGGTGGCCGGTCGGCGCGGAACTGCTGGAACACACGCGGGCACAGACCGCGCTGATGACCGCCTACTCTCCCGACGGCCAGGCGCTGCGCCGTGTGCTGAGCGAGATGATCACGACCGCGCCGGACTTCTCCCGGCGGCTCGCGGAGCGGCTGTCCGGGCTCGCGGCCTCCTACGCCACCGGACCGCGCGTGCCCGACCAGGAACTACCGGAGGGCGGCACGCTCTTTGCCCGGCTCCGCGACGGCGGGTTCGTGCCCACCCCGGCCGGTCTGGTCCGGCCGGACGGGCATCTGGCCGCCGCCTGATCGACGAACCTTGCGGACTCCTCCGCGCGGCCGACCACACGCCCAGCGCGCCTCAATTCACCACGCCCTGCTGCGTGTGGTGATTTCGGGCGTCCAGCGCGCCTCAATTCACCACGCCCTGCTGCGTGTGGTGATTTCGGGCGTCCAGCGCGCCTCAATTCACCACGCCCTACTGCGTGTGGTGACAGCGCACCTGTCACCACGGTCCACTGCTCACCACGCGGACGGGATTCGCATGCTGACAGATATATCGACCGGGTGCTATCCGTGGCCGGGCGGGGTGACCTTGCAGGAGTCGCGTTCGATCAAGGTCACGTCGAGGATGGTGGTGCGGCGCAGGCGGCGTTTCGGGTGTTCGGCGCGTTCGAAGACGCGTTCGACGGCGAGACGGCCCAGCTGACCGGGGTCCTGGTCGATGACGGTCAAAGCCGGGGTGAGCAGGTCGGCCATCGGGAAGTCGCCGAAACCCACGATGGCCACGGTTGCGGGCGCTTTCGCGTACGCCAGAAGCATGGAACTGCGCGCGTTGGCCGAGAAGATCGCGGTGGGCGGGTCGGGCAGGCCTCGAATGCGGTGCAGTGCGGCGGCGGCGGTGTCCCGGTCGCTCACGTAGGCCGCGACCAGGGCGTCGTCCAGGTCGATGCCGGCTTCGGTGAGGGCGCGGCGGTAACCGGCCAGGCGGTTGACCTCGGTGGAGAGGTGGACCTGGTCGCCGACGTACGCGATCCGGCGGTGCCCGTGATCGATCAGGTGACGGGTGCCGAGGTAGCCGCCGGCCTCGTCGTTGTCGGTGAAGGTGTCCGCGGACAGGCCGATCGGGGCCCGGTCGACGAAGACCATCGGGGTGCTGTCCTTCCACCGTTTCAGCCACGAGTGGTCGGTGCCGGTGGGCGCCACCACCAGGCCGGCGAGGCGGCGGCTCAGCAGGGACTCGAGGATGCCGCGTTCCCGTGCCGGGTCGTCGCTCAGGTTGGTGAGCAGGGTGGCCACGCCGTGGTCGCGGGCGGCGTCGTCGACCGCGCCGGCGATGGCGGCGAAGTACGGGTCGACGACGTCGGGGACGGCGACACCGATGGCCGACGAGTTGCCGGAGCGGAACGTGGTGGCGAGGATGTTCGGCACGTAGTTGAGCTCGCGCATCACCTGTTCCACGTGGGAACGGGTCTCCGGGAGCACGTGAGGGTCGCCGTTGAAGACCCGGGAGACCGTTTTGGCGCTCACCCCGGCACGGGCAGCGACGTCCCGCATCGTTGCCATGTCACCTCCGCATGTCCGTACCCGGGCCGCCGCAGCATATCGGAGATGCCGCGGCGGCCCGGTCCGCTGTCAGGGTCGGTTGGCGCCGTCCACCACGTCGGCCAGTTCCCGCAGGCGGGGCAGGGCGCGGTTGGTGAGGTAGTCCCTGCGCAGGTCCGGGGAGATGGACAGGCTGTCCTTCCAGAGTGAGCGTCCGGCCATCGCCCCGCCGGCGCCGCCGGCCATCGCGGTGGCGACCTGGCCCAGGAAGGTCTCGTGGTCGACGCCGGCGGACAGCACCGCCCACGGGACGCCGTTCGCGGCGGCGGTGACCGCGGCGCAGCCCTCGGCCGAGCCGGGGTACTGCAGTTTCAGGACCTTCGCGCCGCACTCGACGGCCAGTTTCGCGCCGTCCGCGACCAGGCCGGCGAACTTCGCCGCGTAGTCCTCGTCGGTCTCGCCCTCCAGCTGGTACGTGAGGAGCTCGACGATGAGCAGCACACCCTCGTCGGTGCACTCCTTGATCAGGCTGCGCATCTCGTCGGCGACCCGGGAGGTGACGTCCTGCCGGTCCGGGCGGGTGTACCAGAGCATCTTGGCGACGTCGCCGCCCAGCTCGCGGACGGTCTTCGCGGTCACCCCGGGGACGAGACCGGTGTAGCGCAGGCCGTCGACCGTCTCGAAGCCGGACGCGTCCAGGCCGACGACCAGGGACGTGCCGCGGGCGAGGACCCCGTCGTCGACGACGCCCGGCAGCGCCACCTCCGGGTCGAGCAGGATGGCGGGGGCGTTGTTCGCCAGGTAGCGCAGCAGGTCGGCCTTCGCCTCGGCCAGTTCGGCCTTGCTGATCGCCGCGGCGCCGCCGGGGGCGTCCTTCATCGCGGCCTTCATGCCGTTGCGCTGGTCGGCGGCGACGATCAGCATCTTGCCGCCGGGGGTGGAGATGGCGGACATGCCACGGCGTTCGATGGTGGTCAGCGGGTTCACGGGGCGGTTCCAATCTTCGGTGGGATGGTGCTGAGCAATCGGACGGCCGCGCGGGTGGCCCCGTACGCGGTCTCCTGTTCGCGGGACGACACCGTCATCGCGGGCAGGGCGTGGGCGCGGGCGCGGCGGACCGCGGCCATGCCGGCCCAGCCGCCGGTGAGCGTCGAGGTGACCGCGGGCGGCAACTCCCGGTCCATGGCCCGGATGAGCCGGCCGATCTCGTCGTTGCTGTGCCGCAGCACAGCCCCGAAGACCTCGGCCGGGGTGACACCGTCGGTGTGGTAGGTGAGTTTCAGGACGCCGTCGTCGTTGCGGGCTCCGGAGACGTCGATGGCGTCGGCGGGCAGGGCGCCCTCGTACGGCAGCCGCATGACGGCCAGGTCGAGCCCGTCACGGCCGGTCCGGTCGCTGATCCCGGCGGCCTGCAGGGCCCGGCGCAGCAGGAGCCCGGTCTTGACCCCGGCGACGAGCACGTGTTTGCCGGGGACGACGTGGCGTACCTCGTTGATCAGGTGTTCGGCGAGGCGGCGGCGGGCCTCGTAGCCCAGCGGCTCGTCGATCACCCGGAGCAGCACCTCGGCGGTGCCGAGCGAGACGTGGTAGTGGTCGGCGGGCAGCCCGCCGGTGGCCTCGGCGGCGACCAGGTGGTCGTGCCCGGCGACGGTGAGCAGGGCGCCGGCCAGGTTCGCCGGGACCATGTCACCGGTGACACCGAACGGCGCGCCGGCGTCGAGCAAGGGGGGCAGGAAGGACTCCCGGACGCCGAGCTCGGTCAGCATCGCCGTCCACGGCTCGCCGGTGTCCTGGTCGATCAGCCCGGTCCGGGAGGTCAGTGAGTACTCCACGGCGGTCCGCCCGCCGAGCGCGGCGGCGACGAACTCGGGCAGGTTGAGCCAGCGCAACCCGTCGAGCCGCAGTCCCTGGTCCCGCAGGTACGCCAGTTTCGCCACGCTGACCTGCGCGCCCAGCGGCAGACCCGTGCGCCCGGCGAACTCGTCCCGGACGGTCGCCGGGAACGCGGCGGCCTGCGCGGCGCCGCGTGGGTCGAACCAGGCGAACGCCGGTGCGACGGCGCTGCCGTCGGCGTCGATCAGCATGCCGGTCTCGCCCATCCCGGAGAGCGCGACCGCCTCGATCGGGGCGCCGGTGGACCGGGCGACCCGGTCACAGGCAGTGGCGACCAGAGTCCGGATCGCCGCGAGCAGGGCGGCGGCGTCCATCTCGGTGGTGCCGCCGGGGCCCGATCGCCACGGCGTCGGGACCTGGGCTGCGCCGACCTCGATCCCGGACTCATCCGTGACCAGCATCTTCATGGCGGTGCTGCCGAGGTCGACGCCCGCGATCAAGCGACCGGTGGTGTCCGCGCGTTCTGTCACAGGAGTTCTCCCCAGCGGCTGGAATCCGAGCATGTCACCGGTGTCGCGATCGACCATGACACCGGTAACATGGCAGCCATGATGTGGCGCTCAGCAACGGATTGTCAACAGGTCCGACCCCTCGTGGTGGCGGTCGCCGGGGTCGCCGGAAGCGGCAAGACCACGCTCGGCCGGGCCCTCGCGAAAACCCTCGGGGCACCCCTGCTCGACCTCGACACGATGACGAATCCGCTGCTCGACAGCCTCCCGGCGGAGGCGCTCGGCGGGCACTGGCTGGCGTCGCCGCACCGTGCCACGATCCGCGACGGCCGGTACGCGGCCCTGCTCACGGTGGCCGTGGACGTCGTCGCCACCGCGGGCACGGCCGTCCTGGTGGCCCCGTTCACCGCCGAACTCCAGAAGGACGACGCGTGGAACCGGCTGAGAACGGTCGCCGACGTGCGAGTCGTGCACCTGACCGGCGCGCCCGACCTGTTCGCCGAACGCCGGGCCGACCGCGGCGCCGACCGCGACCGGCACCGCGCTCCGGACGGCCCGTCCACCCCACCGTCGATCCCGGTGATCAGCGTGGACGCCGAGCTCACCACCGAACAGCAGCTGCTACGCGTCCTCGTCGCCCTCGATCGCCGCAGCCCGGTCGAGGCGCCGAACCCGCTGTTCGCGGCCGGTTTCGACGCGGTCCTGTTCGACATCGACGGCACCCTCGCCGACTCGACCGCCTCGGTGCTCCGGTCATGGCGGCGCTTCGCCACCGAACACGGCATCCCGGCGAAGGCCGTCGCCGACAACCACGGACGGCCGGCCCGGCACCTGATCGACCTGCTGCTGCCCGCCGACAAGGCGGAGGCGGGCCTGGCCCGGATCACCGCGATCGAGATCGAGGACGCGGTGACGGTCCGGCCCACGCCCGGCGCCCTGGACCTGTTCGGCAGCCTGCCGGACAGCCGCCGCGCGGTGGTGACCTCGTGCTCGGCGCCGCTGGCCCGGGCCCGGATGGCGGCCGCCGGACTGGTGACGCCGCCGGTGACGGTCACCGCCGACGACGTCCGCACCGGCAAACCGGACCCGGAGCCCTACCTGCTGGCCGCGGAACGCCTCGGCGTGGATCCGGCCCGCTGCCTGGCCGTCGAGGACGCGGCCGCCGGGATCCGCTCCGCGCTGGCGGCCGGGTGCACGGTGCTCGCGGTCACCGGCACATCGGCAGCGGCGGAGCTCAAGGAGGCCGACCTGGTCGTCGACGGTCTGGACCGGGTGCGGTTCGCCTCGCGGGACGGCCGGATCCACCTGATCGTAGGGCCCGGGAACGGGGTTGAGCGAAGTTATTGACGTCGATACTCTCGCCGTGGCCGTCGATCGGCGGTCGTTGATACGGGGGAGTGTTCATGCATCGTGCCCGAAGGACGGCGGTTCTCGGCTCCGCCGCCCTGCTGGCCTCCACGTTCCTGGTCGCGTCGCCGGCGTACGCGGCCGACCTGGACTGGGAGGCCGCGGTCCGGAAGATCCCGGCCGCCACCTACACCCGCGACGCGCCCACCTATGTCCGGGAGGCCGCCGACCGCGTCGAGCCGTACCTCGACGACGAGGACGTCGCGGAGAAGCTCACCCCGATCCGCGAGGACCTGGGCACCCGCTACTTCGACGGGGCCCGCCTGCGGAGCGCCGCCGATGCGCAGAAGACCTTCGCGCACCTCCTGGAGATCCAGGACGAGCTCGAGGACGACGCAGACGAGCGGCAGCCCTACCTCGACGCGCTGGTCGGGTCGCTGACCGGCGTCCGGTTGCTCGCCGACGCCTCGATTCAGGACGCCGAGGCGATCGTCGGCCCCTGGAAGATCATCAGCCCGGCGCCGCCCACGCCCACGGGGCTCGACAAGGCCCTCGAGGACATCACGAAGGCGACGAGGGCCCTCGCGAACGCCGACGAGCAGCTGCGCGAGGCCGACCCCGAGGACGCCGTCGAGTACGCCGGAGACACCTGGAGGAACGGCTTCGCGGTGCTCGGCCGGTTCGGCATCACCTACGAGGGCGACCACGACGCCGACGGTGTGGTGGACCTGACCGAGCTGCGGTTCGGATCCAGCCCGCTGATCGCCGACTCCGACGGCGATGGCCTCACCGACTTGACCGAGATCGAACAGCTCGCCACCTTCACCCGGCCCAACGACGCGGACTCCGACGACGACGGGACCGCGGACGGCGCCGAGGATGCCGACGGCGACGGCCTGACCAACCTGCGCGAGCAGGAGCTGGGCACCAGGCTGACCGACCCGGACACCGACGGCGACGGCCTTGCCGACGGCGCCGAGGTGGCACAGGGTCGTGACCCGCTGGTCGCGGACAACCCGCCGCCGCCGGTCAGCGAGCCCACCGGGCCGGTGCCGACCACGCCGACCGACGTCGACACCGACGGCGACGGCATCCCGGACACCACCGAGACCGACGACACCGACACCGACCCGGCCAACCCGGACAGCGACGGCGACGGCCTGTCCGACGGTGCGGAGATCAGCGAACACCTGACGAACCCGCTGCAGGGGGACACCGACGGGGACGGGATCGCCGACGCGTACGAGATCGCGCACGCCGAGGACCAGGGTCTGGACCCGCTGGTGCCGGACGAGCGGGTCGGCAAGTGGACCTACGTCACCGACTTCGTGGTCGGCCTGATCGCCGGCGACTTCAAGCCCATCGACTCGATGGCGTGGCTGGCCGGATACCTGTGCTCCGGCGGACTCAGCCTGATCCCGGTGGTCGGCTGGATCCTCGGCGGCCTCGCAGACCTGCGCGACGCCGTCGCCGGAGTGATCCACCAGGACTGGGTCGGCACCGGGCTGTCGGTGATGGGGTTGGTTCCGTACGCCGGAGACGCGGTGGCCATCCCCGGCAAGGCCGCCAAGTTCGTCCTGAAGTACGTGCACCGGCTCGACAAGGTGATCACGTTCGTCGCCAAGTACGACAAGATCTCGGACAGCGTCAAGACGCTGACCATCCGCGCGATCATGCTGGGCAACTACGGCAAGCTGACCGGCGCCGGCATGTCCGACACGGTGATCCTGCGACTGGCCCGCAAGTCCAGCAACAGCCTGGCCCGGCTGGCCGACGCGCTCACTGACGCGGTGCCCGGCGCGGCCTCGGTGCCGTGGCTGCGGGGCTGGCCCGCCGGTGAGGACTACCTGGCCGACGTGCTGCTGGCCGGCATCCCCGGCAAACGCAACCGGGACGCGCGGATCCCGATGCCGGGCAAGCCGAAGCCGAACTCGGCCCGCGAACCCGACTTCCTGGAGGACGGGCCACCGCTGAAACTGCACGAGGTGAAGACCGGCGAGCCCGGCCACAAGGAGTCCTATCTCAAGCAGTGCGATCAGGACCGGCACCTGCTCGACACCGGCCAGGTCGGTGACGTGCTGTGGCACTTCCTGCCGCACGCCAACGGATCCCAGGGCATCCCGCAGGACCTGCTCGACTGCCTGCGCCGCAACCGGATTCCGTTCACTCTTCACCCGTCGAACGACACCTACTGGCCCTGACACGTCCGCAGGCCGGGTCCGGTGGCGACACCGGGCCCGGCCCGGGGGAGAGTGATACCCATGAACTGGTTGCGGAAGTCCCGGCCGGCGTTCGCCGTCGACGGTGTCGAGCTGGACCGCGGCAGCAACGGCTGGTACAGCTTCGCAGGGGAGAGCCTGGCCGCCCGCCCGGCGGTGACCGCGGCGGCCGGGCGGCTGCCGGACCACCCCGAACTGGCCGACCTGCCGGACTACCTGTCGGTGGCGACGCGGGACGGGCGGGAGTGGTCGTTCGGCTTCGACGACGGGATGCTCGTCGTCTTCGACCTGTCCCGGCCCGGCTCCGACACCCTCGAACAGGTGCTCGCGGCCCAGCCCTGGATCACCGCGGTCGAGCGGGCCGACCGTGAGGTCTTCCTCCTCACCGTGCCCGAGGTGCTGACCGCCGACGTGGTTCTGGCCCGCTGCGTGGACGCCTGCGGCGAGGCCTTCCGGCGGCTCCACCCCTGAACCGGGCCTCAGGCGCGCAGCACCGCTCTGCCGGTCGGACGGCGAGAAGCCGGGGACCGGGTGCAGGTCACGGACGGCCGGCCCTGATCGTGGCCTCGATCATCGGCCAGGGCAGGCCCGGCGGGATCCCGAGCATCGTGACGTCGACCGTGGCATCCCAGCGCTCCAGCTGGTCCCGGACGGTCTTCTCCTCGCCGTACGCGGTGAACTCGTCCAGCAGCCGCTCGGACACCTCACCTCCGGCCCGGACCCGCTCCACGTCCTCGGCCAGGCCCTGCCCGGCGACCAGCCGCGGATACACCTCACCCATCGTGGTGAGATAGGCGGCCGTGCACGCCGTCGCGACCGTCCGCGCCGCGGCGGCGTCCGGGTCGACCACCGTGAACGGCCCGGCCGCCACGGTGATCGGCCGTTGCGGCAGCCCGTCGGTGAGACTCCGGATCCGGTGCCGGGCGATCCGGCCGGCCAGGTCCCCGATCCGGTCCCGCCGCAGGTAGAGCGGGTACCACCCGTCGGCCAGCTCGGCCGCCGTCCGCAGGGTTCGCGGACCGGTCGCGGCCAGCCAGATCGGCACTTCCGGAGCGGGCGGCTGCCCCAACCGGAGGCTGCCGGGGATCCGCTCGCCGCGCAGCAGGGCGCGGACCCGGGCCGTCACCTCGTGCAGGCGGACGGCCGGACGCTCGTAGCGGACGTCGTGGAAACCTTCGACCAGCCGCCGCGTGCTCGCGCCGAGCCCGAGGACGAACCGCCCGCCGGAGAGCCGGTGCAGCGTGGCAGCGGTCATCGCGATCGTGGCGGGGGTGCGTCCCCACACCGACAGGACACCGGCGATCAGGGTGATCCGCCGGGTGGCGCCGGCGAGTGTGGCGAGCAGGGCCGCGGAGTCCAGCCCCCAGCCCTCGGCGACCGAGAACGATTCGTAGCCGAGGTCGTCGGCCAGCGCCGCGGCCCGGACGAGCACGTCGGGCCGGGTCTCCATCGGGGTGAACGCGACGCCGCGCCGCGTGGTGGTGAGGTCCATGCTGTCGACGCTAAATTCGCGGGCCGGGAGCCCGCATCGGTCAACACACCTACGCGGGGCGACGGGCCCAGACCGCGATCTGGGTACGCGCCCGCACCCCGAGCTTGGTGCGGACATGCTCCACATGGGCGTCGACGGTCCGCGCCGAGATGCCCAGCCGCCGGGCGATCTCCGGGTTGGTGTGACCGTCCGCGATCAGGTCCGCCACCTGGAACTCCCGGGCGGTGAGGGGCCCGGGCAGCGAACCGGCCGACCCCAGAAAGGGCAGGAGGGCAGCCAGCGCGGCCCCCGGCTCCTCGGCGTAGATCGGCTGCATCCGTCCGGGGAAGGCAGCCAGTTGCGCGCCCGGGATCAGCGACGCGAGTTCCCGCCCCCGCTCGAACGGGACCGCCCGGCTGTCGCGCCGGTGCGCCACCAGGGTGGGCACCCGGATCGCCGGCAGCAGCGCGGTGACGTCGCATCCGTAGAACATCTCCAGCAGTGCGGCCGCCGTCGCCGCGTCCGCCGCGGCCCGCTGCATCCGGGCGAACATCGCGGTCAGCGGGGGCGGTGCGGCCGGCAGCCAGATGTCGGTGAGCACCCGCGACCCGAGTCCCCAGTGCGCCCGGATCAGGTCCAGCACCGAGGCGCGGACCGCCGGCGGGGCGAGGTCACCGCCGCGGGCGCAACTGCCGTAGACGATCAGCGCCGACACCGCGTCCGGATGCGCCGCCGCGTAGGCCGCCGCGACCTGTCCGCCCTCGCACGATCCGAACAGCGCGAACCGGTCCAGACCCAGGTGCGCGGTCAGCGCCCGAACCGTGGCGAGCTCGACGTCGAGACTGAAGTCGGTCCGCGAACGATCAGACAGGCCACAGCCGATCTTGTCGTACCGGATCACCGTGCGGGACCGGGCGAGCCCGTCGAAGAACCGTTCGTGCTGCGGGTTCTCCGCCATCAGCGCGAGATGCGACACCCAGCCGGCCAGGCACAGCAACGGCGGCCCGCTGCCGGTCACCGTGTAGGCGACCCGGCCCGCGGGCGTGGCGGCGAACCGAACCACCGGCCCCATCCGCCCAGCATGTCACGCCACGTCACCGCCGAGAACGTCGTCGAGGTGCCTTTCCAGAAGCGCGAGGGCCGCCTCCGGCGTGCGGATCCCGGCCATCACGCTGTCGCCCAACCCGGTGGCCAGGGCGAGCGCGATGGCCGCGGCCGCGTCCGGGTCGTTGCAGGAGCCGATCAAATTCCCGGCGAGGGTACGCTCCAAAGCTCCCGTCCGCCGTCCATAGGGGAGCCGGGCCAGCCTGTCGTCGGTGAGCGCCAGTGCGTGATAGGCGGCGAACACCGTGTACGCCGCCCGCTGCTCCGCGTCGACCGGGATGAACTGTCCCAGCCACGCCCGGACGACCGCCCGCGGACCGTCTCCGGCGACCGACCGCAGCGCCCGCTCGCCCACCCGCACTGACAGGCGCTCGAGTCCCGCGTACAACAGGCGCTCCTTGTCCTGGAAGTAATGCTGCACCGTGCTGACCGTGACGCCGGCTTCGGCCGCGACCGTCCGCATGCTCGCGGCGTGCAGCCCCCGGGACGCCGCGATCCGCAGCAGCGCGTCGAGGATGTGCGCCCGTCGTTCGTCGTGGTCGGCGAGCCGGGGCATGTCAGTCGTCCGCCAGGATGCGAGCGGTGACCAGGCCGGGTTGTTCCAGCGGCAGGCCGTGTCCCGCGCCCGGCACGATCGCCGCACGGACGTCCGGGATCAGGGCGTGCACCCGGGCCAGTGTGCGTTGCGGGTCGAGCAGCACGCTGCGGCCCGCCAGCAGCACCCGCACCGGCACCCGGATCGACCGTAATTCATCATCGGTGAGCCGTCGCGCGGCGGGCCGCCGGGTCCGGAACGACGTCGCCGCCGCCTTGATCAGCGCGAGCTGGTCGGGCGGTTCGAGCAGCGCCCGCTGGGCCAGGGCCCGGCTCAGCCACGGATGCCAGCGCCGGGGCAGGATCATGGCGAACGCCC
The DNA here is from genome assembly GCF_030269225.1 of Actinoplanes sp. NBRC 101535. Classification (NCBI taxonomy): domain Bacteria; kingdom Bacillati; phylum Actinomycetota; class Actinomycetes; order Micromonosporales; family Micromonosporaceae; genus Actinoplanes; species Actinoplanes sp. NBRC 101535. The sequence goes on from NZ_BSSY01000008.1 coordinate 405,245, forward strand.
CGGCCAGCATGGACAGGTAGAACCGGGCCGGCACCGTCGCCAGCCCACCCGGATCGATGACGGTCACCCGGCGCAGGCGGTCCGGCCCGTGCACGGCCTGGTTCAGCGCCAGATATCCGCCGTAGGAGAAGCCCACCAGGTGCACCGCGTCCAGTCCGAGCAGCCCGAGGGTCTCGTCGAGCCAGGACGCCGTCTGGTCCGGACCGGTCAGGGCCTGCCGGGCGACGCTGCGGTTCGGTTCGTCGAGGGTGTCCAGGGCGAAGACCTGATGGTGTACGCCGAGAGCAGCCACGTGCGGGTACCAGTTGGTGGCGTTCCCGGCGGCGCCGTGCAGCAGCACGATCGGCGTGCCGTCCGCCGGCCCGTACCGGTGGACGTGCACGCTCCCGAACCGCGTCTCCAGGTCCCACGACGTCCTCGGCTCCGGCCAGGCGAGCAGTGCCCGGTCGTAGGCCGCCAGGAACGCCCGCCGCGCCGTGTCACTGACGAACCGTCCGTAGGGTTCCATGCCCTTGATGGTACGACCGTACTACCAAAAGTTCCAGGCGCGCAGCATCGTTCCGCCGGTTGCTCCTGCGCGCGGCCGTGCTGACCTTTCGGGAGCACGGCTTTGCGGGCACCTGCACTGCGGGCCGCCGAACGCCCGGTGGATCCGCACGCCGGTGCCGTCCGCGTACTGGTGATCAATCGCCACCCGTGCGGAGCGGCGGCGTCCTGCGGTCCCCGCGACCGTGGATCGGCCTATTCGCAGACGGTGCCGTCGCCGTCGCGGTCGGTGTACCAGCGGTATTCCGGGTCGGTGCCGCGGACGTACGGTCCGTAGCCCTTGCGCTTGGCCTCCGCGCAGGTACGGAACCGCGGGTCGGTGCCGGCCGTCGGCGCGAGGGTGGGGACGGCGGTGGACCGCACGCTGTAGGCGAACTTCGTGCCGTCGCAGTATCTCTGCAGCGTGCTGCCCATCAGGGCGCCTGCCGAACGGTTCTCGGCGCTGGGCACGTGACGCACGTCGGCGGCGACGACGGCGCGGCCGATCGCGGGTGGGTATTCGTCCCGGTCGTACCCCCGTTTCGTGGGGATCGTGGTGAGCGCCTTCCGGCGGCGTTCGTCGGCGCCGGGACGGTTCAGGACGAGGACGGCCGGATAGCCCTTGGCGATGGCGTCCCGTGCGTGCCGCAGGATGTCGCGGTGGTCCTCGGCGTCGAGTGGCACACCGATGGTGGCCGTCGTCCGGGTGCATGCCGCGGCCTCGGCGGCGACCGTCGTCACCGCGATGCCGCCGGTGGCGAGCATCGCGGTGACGACCATGCTGAACAGGCGTTTCATGAGTTCGATTCTCCCGATTCGATGTTCTGCCGAGAGAAACGATCATGAGGGTGCCGGCGATGTGGCGGTCAGTGTCTGCGGTTGCGGGCGGCGTACTCGCGTTCCCGCAGGAAGTTCCGGACGCTGCCCCACGGTTGTGTGGTCACCCAGTCTTCGCCGATCACCTCGTACAGTGACCAGGACGCCGAGAAATACAGGGCATTGCTGAGCGTGTACGCGAAATCGTTCCACGGCACCGGCGTCATCAGCGTGTTCACGTAGTCGTCGTGGAAGACCGACGCGTGCGCGGCCTGGTGGAGTTCCTCGCCCACCTCGTCACGCTCCAGCCACCTCTCGCGGCCGTTCGTCCAGTGGTGCTCGATGTGTGCCTTGGCGACCAGGACCGGCAGGTGGGTGCCGGGGTGGGCGGCGGCCCGTTTCCGGGCGAACGCGAACATCAGCTCGGTGCTGCCCTGCCACTTCGGCATCAGGGCGTTGAGCATCGCGGTGTGGCCGTACAGGTGGGTCGGCGCGACGTCGAGCAGCTGGTCGAACCAGCGCTGCGACTCGTCGAGCCCCTTCTGCCGGGCACGGGACAGCATGATCATGTATTGCAGGGCGTCGGCGTCACCGGGGTCGCGCCGCAGGACCTCGGTCAGGTCCTTCGCGGCGTGATCGAGGCGTTCGAACCACGTCGGCCATGCGCTCGCGGCGACCTCGGCGCTGACGGCCGAACCGCGGGCCTCCCACGCCCAGTAGATGTAGCGCGCCCCGCGGATCAGCAGCGGCAGCGTCGACTCGTCGGTGTGGCACGGCGCGTCGATCCACTCCTCCAGGCCCGGTGTCTCCCCGGCGATCCGGCAGTAGAACATCCGGTGCTCGGGGTCCTTCGTGGACAGGATCAGCCGGGCCGCCGGCCAGTCCTTGCGCCGCAACGCGGTCCGCAGTGACTCGGCGTCGTCGTCGTGCAGGAATTCGTCGACCGACACGTTTTCGGGGTGGAAGGCCGTACGCCTCCGGAAGGGCCACACGGCGAGGAGGATAGCGTTCTTGATCAACGAGTGTGGATCGGGAAGGCGCGGGCCGGGCCTGGATGATTCGGCCGTTGCTCACCGGGCGCCCGGGGCCGGGGTCATGCCGGTCAGGAGGGTGAGCGTCGAGGAGAGATGGACCCGCATGGCGGCCTCGGCCGCCGCGCCGTCGCGGGCCAGCACCGCGGTGACCAGCGGCTCGTGCTCGGCGTGGATCTCGGCGAGGGTGCGGCCGCCGGCCGTGGTGGGCGGGCCGAGCAGGGCGGTCGTGGTGCGCAGGCGGTCGACGATGGTGGCGGTGCGGGGTTTGCCGGCGGTGTGCAGCAGCAGGTCGTGCAGGGCGCGGTCGGCCGGCCAGAACGCCTGCTCGTCGCCGTCTGCGGCGGCCGACGCCATCGTTGCCAGAGCCGACCGGATCGCTGCGTGCTGGGCGTCGGTGCCGTGCACGGCGGCGTGCCGGGCGGCCGGTGGCTCCAGGGCCAGCCGGATGCCGATGATCTCCTCGATGTCGTCGGCGCGGGGCGGCAGGACCCGGAAGCCGCGGTTGCGGCGGATTTCGATCAGCCCGGCCTCGGCCAGGCGGAGCAGACCCTCGCGGGCCGGGCTGCGCGAGACCCCGAGCAGGTCGGCGAGCTGGTAGACCGAATACGTGGTGTCCGGGCGCAACTCCCCGGCGGCGACGCCGTCGCGGACGGCCTGGGCGACGGCGTCGGCGAGGGAGGGGGCGTCCGGCGGCAGGACCAGCTCAGGCATGAGTAACATGTTACTCATGAGCGAGCAGGTGAACGGCGTGGTGGGTGCCCTGGCGAAGGCCGGCCTCGAGGTGCGGAGTGATCCGGCGACCCTGGGGATGTATGCGTCGGATGCCTCGCTCTACCGCATCCCACCGCTGGCCGTGGTCCGCCCGCGGCACGTCGACGAGGTGGCGGCGGCGCTGGCCGTGGCCCGCGAGACCGGGGTGCCGATCACGTCGCGCGGCGCCGGGACGTCGGTGGCCGGCAACGCGGTCGGGCGCGGGATCGTGCTCGACTTCTCCCGCCACCTCAACCGGGTGCTGTCGATCGACCCGGAGTCGCGCACGGCCGTGGTCGAGCCGGGGACCGTGCACGCGGTCCTGCAGAAGGCGGCGATGCCGCACGGCGTGCGGTTCGGGCCGGACCCGTCGACGCATCCGCGCTGCACGATCGGCGGCATGATCGGCAACAACGCCTGTGGTTCGCGATCGCTGGCCTATGGCCGCACGTCGGACAACGTGGCCGGTCTGCGGCTCATGACGGCGGATGGATCAACGATTGTCACGGGATACCGGGACGATCAGGCCTTCGCCGAAGGACCCGACGAGATGATTCAAAATGTCCAGAAGGTGATGGGCGCGAACCTTGCGGTCGCGCGGACCGAATTCGATCGGTTCGGACGGCAGGTCTCCGGATACGCGGTCCACCACCTCCTGCCCGAACGCTTCGACCTCACCCAGGCGTTCGTCGGCTCCGAGGGCACCCTGGCGGTCATCACCGAGGCCACCGTCAAGCTCGTCGTCGACGTCCCGGTCCGGGTCGTCGTCGTCCTCGGCTTCCGCGACATCGTCGCCGCCGGCGAGGCCTCCCCGGCCGTCGTCGCCCACGGCCCCACCTCCTGCGAGGGCCTCGACTCCCGCCTGCTCGACGTGCTGCGCGCCCGCCGCGGACCGGATGCCGTCCCGCCGCTGCCCCGCGGCGGCGCCTGGCTCTTCGTCGAACTGGCCGGCGACGACCTGGGCGAGGTGGCCGCCCGCGCCCGCAAGCTCGCCGCCGACGGCATCGCCGACGACGCCCTGGTCGTCGAGGACCCGGCCACACAGGCCCGGCTGTGGCGCATCCGCGAGGACGGCGCCGGCCTGGCCGGCCGGGCGCCCTCGGACAAGCCCGCCTGGCCCGGCTGGGAGGACGCCGCGGTCCCGCCCGAGAAGCTCGGCGCCTACCTGGCCCGCTTCGACGAGCTGGTGACGCAGTACGGCATGACCTCCGCACCGTTCGGGCACTTCGGCGACGGCTGCATGCACGTGCGCCTGGACTTCCCGCTCGACCAGCCTGGCGGCACCACGGTGATGCGCGAGTTCCTGATCGACGCGGCGAAACTGGCCGGCGAGTTCGGCGGTTCGCTCTCCGGCGAGCACGGCGACGGCCGGGCCCGCTCCGAACTGCTCCCGCACATGTACTCGGCGGACGCCATCGCCCTGTTCGCCGCCATCAAACACGCCTTCGACCCGGGCAACCTGCTCAACCCGGGCGTGCTGGTCGACCCGGACCCGGTGGACGCCGACATCCGCCCGGCCGGCCGGTTCCCGCTGCCGATGCTCGCGATGGCCTACCCGCACGACGACGGCGACCTCGGCCAGGCCGTGCACCGGTGCACCGGCGTCGGCAAGTGCCGCGCCGACAACTCCGCCGCCGGTGGCGTGATGTGCCCGTCGTTCCTGGCCACCCGCGAGGAGAAGGACTCCACCCGCGGACGGGCCCGGGTGCTGCAGGAGGTGGTGCGCGGCGAACTGGCGTTCAGCGACCCGTCCGTGCACGACGCGATGGACCTCTGCCTGGCCTGCAAGGGGTGCGCGTCGGACTGCCCGACCGGGATCGACATGGCCACCTACAAGTCCGAGGTGCTGCACCAGACGTACCAGGGCAAGATCCGCCCCCGGTCGCACTACTCGCTCGGTAGGCTGCCGCTCTGGGCGCGGCTCGCCGGCTGGATGCCCGGCCTGGCGAACATGGCGACCCGGATGCCCGGGCTGCGCGGCCTCGCCCTGAAGATCGCGGGCGTCGACAAGCGGCGGTCGGTGCCGGCCTTCGCCGCCAAACCCTTCCACCGGTCCTTCACCCGGGGCGCGGCCGAGGGCCGCACCCCCGTGGTGCTCTTCGCCGACTCGTTCTCCGACGCCTTCTCACCCGAGGTGGCCGAAGCGACGGTACGCGTGCTGCGCGCAGCCGGCTACGAACCACAGCTGCCCAGCGGCTCGGTGTGCTGCGGCCTGACCTGGATCACCACGGGACAGTTGGACTCGGCCAAGCGGATCCTCACGCGTACCGTGGACGCTCTGGCCCCTGATGCCCGCAAGGGCGTGCCGATCGTCGGCATCGAGCCGTCCTGCACGGCGGTCCTGCGCTCCGACATCCACGAGCTGCTGCCCGGCAACGAGGACGCCGCCCTGGTCGCCGAGTCCGTGCACACCCTCGCCGAACTCCTCGCCAAGACGCCCGGCTGGACCCCGCCGGACCTGACCGGCGTCGAGGTGGTCGCCCAGCCGCACTGCCACCACCACGCGGTCCTCGGCTGGAAGGCCGACGCGGACCTGCTGGCCTCGACCGGCGCCACGGTGAAACGGCTGGCCGGCTGCTGCGGCCTGGCCGGCAACTTCGGCGTGGAGATCGGCCACTACGAGGTGTCGGTGGCGGTGGCCGAGCAGAACCTGCTGCCGGCGCTGGACGCGGCGCCCGGCGCGACGGTCCTGGCCGACGGCTTCTCGTGCCGCACCCAGGTCGCCGACCTGCGTGACCGTCCGGCCGTGCATCTGGCCCAGCTCCTGGACCGCGCCGACGCCTAGTCACGTTTCGTGGTCAGAGCCCTCCGCGTGTTGACTTCGGGCGCGCTGGACGCCCGAAGTCAACACGCCTGTGGGGGTGTGGTGATTACGGGCGGGCTGGACGCCCGAAGTCAACACGCCTGTGGGGGTGTGGTGATTACGGGCGGGCTGGACGCCCGAAGTCAACACGCCTGTGGGGGTGTGGTGATTACGGGCGGGCTGGACGCCCGAAGTCAACACGCCT